>NZ_POZX01000026.1:0-465 GCF_002912895.1 Campylobacter concisus | reverse complement strand
TTATATCATAAGCGATTGTGGGATTTAAGTAACTTAGTGAGAACACGGCGAGTTTGAATTTCTCTCTACCCGCCATAAAACTATCTATAACTTAAAGTCTACTGACCTTTATTTTTATTGCTTAAAACATTGGCACTAAGCAAAAAACCACTTTATAAAACTTGCCAATTATCTTTTACTTTGCCATATAACTAACATTAAATTTTGCTCCATTTCAGGGACAAATTTGCATAGAACGCTTAAATTTAGATTCTATTTGCCTTATCGACAGTTACGAACGCCCAGTGCATAAACTCTTGCTTCGGTTTGTATTTGCCGCTATTAAAATATTCCTCTAGTCGCGCCTCCTCCGCGCTGCTTAGCTCACCGCCAAGCCCCCAGCGCGTCTTTTGTATGAGCTCCTGCGCGCTCGCGGGTATAGGGCTTAGACTTAGCGGCGATGATGGCAAGATAAGGGGCAAATTT
>NZ_POZX01000025.1:0-11090 GCF_002912895.1 Campylobacter concisus | reverse complement strand
TAACAAAACCATTACAAAGGATAAAAGATGAAATTCTTACAAGCTTTACTTTTCACTTGTGCCATCAGTGGCTTAGCATTTGGTGCAGACAAGGTCTATACGATCAAATTTGCTCACGTTGTTGCAGCTTCTACGCCAAAGGGCAAGGCGGCTGACTTTTTTGCTAAACGTGCCGAGGAGCTAAGTGGCGGTAAACTAAAAGTTCAAGTCTTCCCATCAGCTCAGCTACTTGATGATGATAGAGTTTTTGGTGCGCTAAAGCTTGGCAACGTCCAAATGGCAGCTCCTAGTTTTTCTAAATTTACACCTATCGTGCCGCAGTTTCAGCTATTTGACCTGCCTTTCATCTTTAAAGATGCAGAGCACCTTCATAAGGTCCAAGATGGAGAGGTCGGCGAGGAGCTAAAAGGCCTTGTGACTAAGAAGGGCTTTGTGGCGCTTGATTACTGGGATGCTGGATTTAAGCATTTTAGCTCAAGCAAAAAACCAGTTCTTGTGCCAGAAGATGCAAAAGGACAAAAATTTAGAATCCAAAGCTCAAAGGTACTTGAAGAACAGATCAAAGTAGTTGGTGGCAACCCACAAGTTCTGCCATTTTCAGAGGTTTACTCTGCACTTCAACAAGGCGTAGTTGATGCGACAGAAAACCCACTTTCAAATTTCTATAACTCAAAATTTCACGAAGTTCAAAGCTCGCTTACACTTTCAAGTCATGGATATTTGGGCTATTTAGTCGTTATGAGTGATAAATTTTGGAGCAAGCTACCAGATGATCTAAAAGCAAATGTAAAACAAGCTCTAAGCGAAGCAACAGCTTTCGAGAGAGAAGAGACAGCAAAAGAGGACGCTCACGTCATAGCTGAGCTTGAAAAATACATCGCTGCTAGTAAAAAACTAGAAATTTATAAGATAGATGATACACAAAAGGCTGAGTGGCAGAAGGTTATGCAATCAATCTATCCTAAATTTTATGATGTTATCGGTAAAGACCTCATAGAAAAGACTCTTGGGACAAAATAATGAAGAGTTTTTTTAATGTCCTTGATATAGCGATAGCCTCACTAAATAAAACTATCGCAGTAGTTGGGCTCGCAAGTGGAACATTGCTAGCCTTTGCAAATGTTATGGCTAGATATTTTTTCGATAAAAGCTGGTCTTGGGCAAGCGAGCTATCAAACTATCTTTTTATCTGGTCGGCGTTTTTTGCCGCGGCATACGGCTTTAATAAGGGCATTCACGTCAGTGTAACTATTTTGGTGGAAAAATTTCCACCAGCGCTCGCGAAAGCATGCCTGCTCTTTTCACACATCTTAACAACTGTCTTTTTGATATTTATCGCAGTTTATTCGATTGATTATCTCAAAATTTTGCACGAGATCGAGCAGATGATAATAGACCTTGGCATACCTCAATGGGTCCCTATGCTAGTGCTTCCAATAGCCTTCGTCACAGCTAGCTACCGCTCTGCTGAAAAAGCTATCAAAGTAGCTCTAACTCCAGCAGCAAAGGTCGTAAGCAACGAAGCGCACGAGCTAGCTCATGGTAGCGTAGTCAAAGACTAAGGAGAAAAAGATGACAATAGCATTTTTATTTATCCTGCTTTTTGCACTGATGCTAATAGGCGTGCCAGTCGCGGTTTCGCTAGGCACAAGCACCGTTTTGACGATGATATTTTTTACAGACATAGACATCGCTACGATCCCGCAGCTCATATTTGATGGTATCAATAAATTTTCGCTAATGGCGATACCGATGTTTATCTTGGCTGGAAATTTACTAAGTAAAGGCGGCTCAGCAAGGCGTATCATCGACTTTGCAAAGTCTATGGTCGGACACTTGCCAGGTGGCTTGCCTATGAGTGCGATATTTGCCTGCATCATCTTTGCAGCGGTCTCTGGAAGCTCGCCTGCGACGGTTGTAGCCATTGGCTCAATTATGTTTGCAGCTATAAAAGAGGCTGGCTATCCAAAAGAGTACGCAGTAGGCGGTATAACTACGGCTGGCTCACTTGGAATTTTGATCCCACCTTCAGTTGTTATGATAGTTTATGGTGTAACAGCTGAGGTAAGTATTGGCAAGCTTTTTATGGCAGGCGTTGTGCCTGGTCTTATGCTTGGCGCTTTTATGCTCGTGCAGACCTATGTAGGTGCAAAAAAGCTTGGATTTAAAGCGACTAAGGCTGAGCCGCTTAAAGTAAGAGTGCAGAAATTTGCAAAAGCATTTTGGGCTCTTTTGATCGTTGTTGTGGTCATCGGCGGAATTTATGGAGGAATTTTTACTCCAACTGAAGCTGCTGCGGCAAGCGCGGTCTATGCGTTATTTATCTCGCTTTTTATCTATAGAGATATAAAGATAAAAGACCTTTGGGATATCTGCCTAGACTCAGCCCTTACAACAGCTATGATATTTTTCATCATCGCAAACGCCGTTGTTTTTGCATATTTGCTAACTAGCGAACAGATCCCTCAAGCGATCGCATCAATGATACTTGACGCAAATATCGGTATGATAGGATTTTTGATATTTGTAAATATCTTGCTCTTTATCATGGGTCAGTTTATGGAGCCTTCAAGCGTCATCATGATCATGGTGCCACTATTGCTTCCGATTTCAACGCAACTTGGCATAGACCCGATACATTTTGGCATTATCTTAGTTGTAAATATGGAGATAGGTATGGTGACTCCGCCTGTTGGACTAAATTTATTTGTCGCAAGCGGTCTTACAAATATGAACTTAAAAGAGGTCATCATGGCGTGCTTGCCGTGGACGCTGACTCTCTTCTTTGGTCTTATCTTGGTTACATATATACCGCAAATTTCACTTTGGTTGCCAAACCTAATGTATGGACATTAAAATTTAGAGGCTCTTGCCTCTAAATTTATCCTTTTGGATCGTAATCCGCACTCATAACGATATTTTTACCATTTCGCTTACCAGCATAAAGTAGATTATCAGCTTGTTTTATCATCTTTTCTAAGCTAAATTCTCCCGTACCATCATGAGCAACTACTCCAAAAGTCATAGTTGCGTTGATCTTTATGTTTTCAAACTCAACTATATTTTTACTCAAGCTCTCTCTAACACGCTCTACGATACTTACAGCTGCATCTTTTTTTACGCCCAAGACGACTGCTAAAAATTCTTCTCCGCCAAATCTAGCTACTCTATCTTTATCTCTAAATGTGTTTTTAAATATGCCTGATAAGCTTTTTAAAACAGCATCTCCTGCACCGTGTCCATAAGTATCGTTTATTTTTTTAAAATTATCAATATCACACATAACGATAGCAAAGTCCCTATTTTTATATAGATCGTTTTGACTTAAAATTTTCTGCATCGAAGTACGATTTAAAAGCCCTGTTAATGGATCGTGATTTAATATATTTTCAGCCATCTCTTTTTCCTCTAAGATGCTTAAAAATATAAATAAATTTGAGCTTTCCAAAAGGTACGAAACAATAACCGAGAATACGCAAACCATACTTAAGTTAAAAACAAAAAGTAGATCTTTAAAACCGCCAAAATCTTTTACAGGCTGTCCGTCTAAATATACATAGCAGACTATAGATAAAATTATTTGCACTGCAACTATTATGTAGTTAAAAAATTTATAGGTAAATGAAGTAAAAAATAGTATTAGTGACGACGCTAAAAACAATAACCCAAATCCATATCCCCATCCAAGTGTCAGCATACAAACTAATGCATGAAATAAAATTTCAAGCTGGACTATCAGCATTGTTATCTTGTTATTTTCAGGGCTATCGTAAATAAGCCTTAAAAGAAAAAGATAGGTTGCTACTGAAAATACATTCGTAACTGCTAGAATTTCTTCTTTCATAAATAAAAAAATAAAAAAATAACAGACGTGAGTTAATAATATTGAAAATATGATAATTTTTTGAGCCGTATAGAGTGAAATTCTACGCATCCAAGCCCTTTTTTAAAATTTCTAATTCGATGCGGTCTTTGCCATTTAGCTTTCCTTCATAAAGCAGCTTATCTACTAAAGTTATGGCTTGCTCAAAATTCACCTCAATACCATTTGCACATATTAGCATGCCAAAGGTCATAGTAACTGGAGTTTTATCTGGAAGTTTTGCGTTGTTTATCTGTTTTTTAAGCCTTTTGCTCACTTCGTGGATAAATTCTATCTTTGTATCGGGCAAGATTATCAAAAATTCTTCTCCGCCCCAGCGGCAAACATAGTCTTTACTTCTAAATGATTTCTTTAAAGCGCTAGCTACATCTTTTAAGACCTCGTCGCCACAGTCATGCCCGTATGTATCGTTTATTTTTTTAAAATTATCAATATCGCCTAGCATTATGACTAAATTTGTATTACCACTTCTTTCCTTATTAGCAACTAGTTCAAATCTTAAAGTTTTTTCTATTGTTCTTCTATTTAAAAGCTGCGTTAAAAAATCATGCTTTGAGTCCTTTTCAAGCTCTTCTGTCTCTTTTCTTATTTGCTGATATCCACTAGACGTGATAACATCTGCAAACATTGAAAGTCTTAAAACAATAAAAAAAGCAAAAACAATACTGCACACGACTATCGCCCCTCGTATAGCAGATGGGATCAGCGGTGCCTCATCTTTGTGAATAAAATAAAGAAGTATAAGCAAGATTAATTCTAAAAATGCCATTATATAAGTAAGACTCTTTGAATCAAACGCTAGGAAGTAGTTTATAAAAATTACACCAACAAGTATTATCCAAATTCCAGTATTCCAACCCATAGTAGTAACAATAATAGTAACAAGCAATATGATATTTAGGTGAAATGCTAGGGATATTAATACTCTATATTTTATGTCAAATTTTATTCTAAGCAATATTCCAGCTGCTATAAAAAATAAGCACATAAAAAGTAGTGGTGTAGCTATGATAATAAAAAGCAACAAAGATAGTGCATTTGCAGCTATCATAACGTCTAATATCGTTTTATAGATATCATCGATCGCTTTATAACTACTTTGATCTACAAAATCGTGTGTCAAACAAAACTCCCTGTAAATTTATTCCATTAAATTTCATTAAGTCATTCTAATAAGAGTCGTAACTATCCTCATCCTCGTCACTATCTTCGTAGTTGTAGTCATTTTCATCGTAATTATAGTCATAACTATCACTACTATCGTCATCATCGTCATTAAATTCAGAGTAGTCTTCTTCTACCTCTTCATAGTCAAAATCATCACTCATTGTTTTCTCCTTAAATTTTATCTTTGACACTTTCGATATACAAGCTTTGGCTTGGGAATGCGAAATTTAGACCATTTTGCTTTAAAATATCCATAATCTTTAGCATTACATCTTGCTTGACATCTAAAAACTCTCCCCAAACGATAGTCTTTGCAAAACAATAAACTAAGATATTTATTGAGCTATCTGCAAAATCATCAACCACGACAAATAAATTTGATTTATATCCAGCATAATCATCAACCGAAACTATACTTTGTCTATATTTTAGCCCTTTTTTCTTGGCTGTTATATCCTCGCTTTTAGCAATATCTGGATGATTTATCAACATAGTTTTTATGTCATCTACACATTTTTTGATCTCTTCTGTAGTTGGTCCATACTCGATGCCGATAACCATTCTTATGCGTCTACCGACTTTTCTTCTGCTCCAGTTTCTAACAGGATCGCTAGCTAGCTTTGAGTTTGGCACGAAGATAAGGGCGTTATCAAAGCTTCTAACAGTCGTTTTTCTAAATCCTATCTCAACGACAGTGCCCTCGATGTCGCCACAAACTATCCAGTCTCCTTGCGAAAATGAGTTGTCAAAGAGCATCATAACAGAGGCAAAGAAGTTTGCGATGATGTCTTTTGCAGCAAATGCAACAGCAAGACCACCGATACCAAGTGAGGCAATGAGCGCTGAGATATCAAAGCCAAGCTTTTGAAGGATCAGTAAAAGTGTGATGATTAGCACGATCACGTAGATGACTTTCAGTGCTAGGTTTATCACCTCTTTACGCTTGCTTTTTTGCGCGATCTTGTCGATTATTACTATGCCATAACCATTTAGGATGGTTAAAACAAGCCATGAAAATGCAACTATATAGACGATCGAAAAGATATTTGCTACCGTTAGAGGCACTGGCACTGGGTAAAATCCAATGCCGATACAGATATTTAGCGCATAGATGATAAGAAGTGCTGAGATCGGCTTTTTCACGATATCAACGATTTGATTTTTAGCCTCTTTTACCACTTCGCCTGAAGCGACGAGTGACATTAGCCAGTAGGTTAGTTTGGCTAAAATTCTAGTTAGCGAGACGAAAAATAAAAATATCGCAACGATAACAACGATCTTGCCGATGTTAAATTTGCTTGAATTTATGGCTATTGTTTTGTTTATGTACTCGACTGCATCGACTAAATTTAGCTCAGATAAGAGCATGCTTGAGCTTAGAAGATCGGCGTTATTTTTAAGGTAGGTTAAAATTTCTTCTTCGCTCTCTTTTTTTAGCTCAAGGTCTAAAAACGCGTTATCGTAAGAGCCTGAAGTGTCATTTAGTGAGTCTTTTAGATCTTTTATGCTTACATAAGAATTTGTCTGTAAATTTAAAAGCCCATTATCTATCACATCTTTTATAGAATTTGACTTCGCGCCCTTTTTAAAGATCTCTTCAAGGCTGACAAGCGCTGAGTAATAAGCAGAATCAACCTTCATCTTCTCAAGCTCGATGGCACTTTGGATGTAGGCATCTTTGTTTGACTGCTTCTCTAGTCTAGCTACCTTTTTTTCTAGCACTTCTTTTTGCAGATTAAATTTATTGATATCGCTTTGGGTTAATTCGATCTGCATGATATAGTTTGGTATCTTTTCTAAAAGATCGCTCTTTTTTTTGTGAAGGCTGGCTAAATTTGAGTTGTCAGCCTTTGAGTTATTCGTATCTTTTTGCTGTGCTTTTAAAATTTTTATCTGGCTGTTTAGGGTTTGGATTTGATTTGTTATGCTTATTATGTCTTCTTCTTGAGTTTTGTTACTCTCAGCCGCAAAAACAAAGGTAAAGCAAAGCAGGATAATGGCTAGAAATTTACGCATTTTCACTCCTTTTATCCGCTAAAAGTTTGAATGTGCCCTCTTTTAAATCGTAGCTGAAAATTTCACCGGTTTCTATAATGTAGTGCCAGCCATAAATTTGAAGATTTCCTCTTTCATACTCCTCTTTTACATTTGGATAGGTCATTATATTTTCGATTGAATTTATCACATTTAATCTCTCAGTTAGCCACGCCATCTTTGCTGGATCGTCGCTTGTAAATTTAAGCACTTCTCGCTTGATCGGCTCTATTAGCTTTATCCAATTTCTAACATTTGGCGTAGTTTTGAGCTTTTTTTCATCCATATAAAGCGCTGCACATCCGCCACAGTCAGAGTGCCCGCAAATAATGATATTTTTGATATTTAAAAGCTCTAATGCATATTCGATAGCAGAAGTCGTTGCCAAAAACTCTTCGCTCACTCTATAAGGTGGCACAATGTTTGCGATATTTCGCACCATAAAAAGCTCTCCCGGAAGGCAGTTTGTTATCAAATTCGGTACTACTCTTGAATCAACACAGGATATAAAAAGGGTATGTGGGTCTTGTCTATTTTGTAGACTTTTAAAGAGCTCTTCATGCTCTAAAAAGCCATCTTCCATAAATTTTACCGCACCTTCAAGTAGCGAGTCATCCATAGAAATTTATCTCCATTTTTTATATTTTTACGCGATTATAGCAACTTTTATTTAATCTAAAAAATACTTTAACATATAAATTTTTAACTAATATAATTTGTTAAAATTCTTTTTATTCATTGTTTAATTATTTTAGGCTAAACTCATTCAAAAATTCATAAGGAGATAAAATGAGTCTGTATGATAGGAACTACGCAAAACAAAATCAAGAAGAACTTGCGTATTCTCAAAGCTCACTAAGCACTTTTATAAAACAAACTTATCAACTTTTTGCAGCATCACTACTTTCAGCAACAGCTGGTGCTTATGTAGGTATTAGCATTGCTAGTGTTTTTGCGGCAAATAGATTTTTGTTCTGGGGACTTGTTATAGTCGAGTTTGCACTACTTTTTGGCTTAATGGCAGCTAAACGTAAAGAGGGATTAAATTTAATACTTCTGTTTGCATTTACTTTTATAAGCGGCCTTACGTTAACTCCGCTACTTTCAGCGATCCTTGCCATGCCAAGTGGAGCTGGTATTGTAGCTCAAGCATTTGGGCTAACAACAGTTGCTTTTGGTGCGTTAAGTGTCTTTGCAATGAATACAAAACGCGACTTTACAACAATGGGTAAAATGTTGTTCATAACCTTAATTGTTATTGTTGCAGCAGCTATTATCAATATTTTCGTTAAAAGTACAATGTTTCAACTTGTAATCGCAAGTATTTCATCGATCCTATTTAGCGCATATATACTTTTTGATACGCAAAACATTATCCGTGGAAACTACGAAACTCCAGTTGAAGGCGCAGTTGCTTTGTATCTTGATTTTGTAAATCTATTTACATCATTACTACAAATTTTAGGAATTTTTAATAGAAATGACTAAAGATGAGCGCATCTACCGAGTAATAGATGCGAATCTAAATAGGCTAAAAGAAGGGCTTCGTGTCGTTGAAGATATAAAAAGATATGTCTTTGATGACGCTAAGCTCTCCTACAAAATAAAATCCCTCCGCCACAAAGCAAAGATACCACAAAAAAAATTTTTAAAATTTAGAAATTCACAAAACGACGTTTTGAAAACTAGCACAAAAAGCGAGCAAATAAGATCAAATTTGGACGAGATCGTCACTGCAAATTTCAAACGCGCACAGGAAAGCGCTCGCGTACTTGAAGAGTGCTTTAAGCTCGTAAATTTAGAACAAGCCGAGCTTTTTAAAGGCATAAGATATGAGCTTTATGAGCTTGAAAAAGAACTTTAACTAAAAATTTAAATCTTTTCTTGTATAATCGCAACCAATTATTTTTAAAAATTTAAAGGAAATTTCGTGAGTTTAATATTTTTGATCTTACAGTTTGCTCTAGCTGTCATCATAACTATCGCTGTTTTACTTCAAAAAAGCTCATCTATCGGACTTGGGGCATATAGCGGAAGTAACGAGAGTCTTTTTGGAGCAAAAGGACCAGCTGGATTTTTAGCTAAATTTACTTTTATTGTAGGTATTTTATTTATCTTAAATACACTTGCACTTGGATACTTCTACAATAAAGATCTAAAACGCTCTATCGTTGATAGCGTCGATAGTAAATCTCTAGTCATACCAAAGTCAAACGACGTACCATCAGCTCCTAGTGCACCACAAACTCCAGCAAAATAACAATGATAAAAACACTTTTAGCGTCATTCTTGGCGCTAACATTTGCTTTAGCAGATGCTCATATTTTAGTCTATCATCGCTTTGATGATCCAAGACATACAAGCACTGATATTTCTATTAAAAATTTAAGAGAGCAGTTTGAATATTTCAAAAATAATGGCTATGAAGTCGTTAAACTTTCAAAGTTAGTCGATGCTGTAAACGCTGGCGAGCCGATCCCTGATAACTGGATCGTTATCACCGTTGATGATGGATACAAAAGCTTTTACAATAACGCTCTTAGCGTATTTAAAGAGTATAACTACCCATTTGCTTTGATGGTCTATGTAGGGGCAAGCGCGAACAAATATGGTGATTATTTAGATTTTGATCAGATTAAAGAACTTGAGGCTTATGGCGAGATTGGGTACCACTCGTACGCTCATCCAAGGATGACAAAACTTAGCGATGAGGCATTAAGGGAGGACTTTCAAAAGGGCGTTGAGACCTTTGAAAAACATATGGGCTATAAGCCAAAATTCTTTGCAGTACCTTATGGTGAGATCGATAGTCGAGTCGTAAAACTTGCAAAAGAATTTGGTTTTTTAGCGCTTTTAAATCAAAACTCAGGTGCGGTTTCAGACAAGAGTGATGTTTACGATCTTTATAGAACACCAGTAATGAATGGTACCAAAATAGCACTAACTTTTAATAGCAAATTTTTAAATGCCCGGTGGATATTTCCGGATAGCTATCCACAAAATAATGCAATAGACAAACTCATTATAAAAACTGATACAAATGCTAGCGAAGGTAGTTTTTTCATGACTGGCTTTAATGGCTTTAAAAAGGTACCTATGACAAATGGTGTTTTTGAGTGTAAATTTAACCCACCACTCGATAAACGCAAAGTTTTAATATCTCTAAAAGTAGATCATCAACGAAGTACAAAACTTCTAATAAAGGATATCAATGCTAAATAAAATTTACGAAACACAAAAAGAAGGCTGCGAGAAGGCAATAGCTTCATTAAAACGTGACTTTACAACGCTTAGAACGGGCAAGGTAAACATTAATATCGTAGATCACGTAATGGTTGATTATTACGGCTCGCCAACCCCGCTCAACCAAGTAGCCACTGTGCTTACAAGCGACGCTTCAACTATCACTATCACGCCTTGGGAAAAGAGCATGATAAAAGCCATATCATCAGCTATCCAAGCAGCAAATATCGGCGTCAATCCAAATAGTGATGGTGAGAGTGTCAAGCTATTTTTTCCACCTATGACCGTCGAGCAACGCCAAGAAAATGCAAAACATGCAAAATCAATGGGAGAAAAAGCCAAAGTTAGTATAAGAAACGTAAGAAAAGATGCAAATGATGAAGTAAAAAAACTTGAAAAAGAAAAAGCTATAACTGAGGACGAGAGCAAAAAGGGACAGGATGAGGTTCAAAAGATAACTGACACCTACACTGCAAAAATCGATACTCTTGTAAAAGAGAAAGAGGCTGAGCTTTTAAAAATCTAAAATTTTTAGAAATTTTTCCTTATCTAGCTACTTTTATGTAGCTAGATATTCTCTCAAAATAATATTTCAGAAAAATATTTATCAGCAAGTAGTTTAATTTTTTGTCTGTTGTGCTTTTACCTATTAAATATAAATAGAACCTAGACTGCATAAAACATAGCCACCACTTTGTCTTTAAGCTATTTCCATGGATTGCTTTAATTTAAATTTTTATTTTGGATGTGTATTACAAATATT
>NZ_POZX01000024.1:0-19138 GCF_002912895.1 Campylobacter concisus | reverse complement strand
TAATATTATTTTATGAGTACGTCAAGAAGAAAAAATGGTTTCTTGGCAACATAAAAATAAAATAAATATTGTTTTTTAATATTAAAATTTATTTTTAATATTTATTTAAATAATAGATATAACAAGTTGATTTTTTATAATTTCTGTACAAACTCGCATGATTCTTGGTGTCTTTATAAATTTTAAAAATTTTATGAAAAAACATGCTAAAATTACAGTCAGCTTAAATTTTTGCTACATAAATTTTAAATTTGCTACAAGCATTAAGCTATATTTTATGAAAGGTGACTGCAATATAGTATTGTAGAAACATCGTAGTTTAGGTATTTATGGTGTCACGGGGGAGACTTGAACTCCCGACCTCCGGCTTATGAGACCAGCGCTCTAACCAGCTGAGCTACCGTGACACTTTAAAATAAGTTTCGGATTATATAATTTTTAAACTTATTTGTAGATAAAAACCATCTTTATCTACAAACACAAAGTAAAAGCACCAAGAATCAATAAAACGTCTATTTTACGAAATAATTTTGAGCTAGAGATTTATCCTCGGGTGTGATACTAAATTTCTCGCTATCGATGCTAACTTCAAATTTATTTTCTCTGCTTGCTTTTGTATAAGCTAATGCAAGCCTTGCAGCTAGCTCTTTATCAGCTTTACTAGCGTTTTTGCTTATGAAGCTAACGGCTCCTACGATGTCATCACTCTCTTTAAATTTTACTTGTTCAAATTTATCGTTTGGATGTGCTAAAAGTGCGTTATTATCACTCTCATCACGGCCTATTATCATTTTTGCACCATCTGGTAAGCGCAGATGCCTACCAAGCTTTAGCCACGTTACATCGATATCTCGCATCTCTTTATCAAAATTTAGATAATCCTTTATCTTAACAGCAAAGCTCTCGATCGTTAGCAAACACCCACCTCCAGGCGTTGCAAAGTCCTCAAAGCCAAATTCCTTTGCCAAAGCAAGCTGCGGCTTTCTATCACGCCCACTTATATCAAGCAGCTTCTCTCTATCAACCCAACCCTCGCGCTCTGGCTTAGTTGGCGGCAAGAGTTTAGCGCACATCGGACGAAGCACCAAATCATCCTCGTCATCAGCTATGCGCTTAACCTGAAAGAGTGCATCTCTTCGCTGACTCATCGGTCTTTGACCCAAAACTTCGCCCGTGATAATGAAATTTGCATTTTCACTTTTTAGCATATTTAGAGCTGTTTTAAACATATATCCGTGACAATCAATACATGGGTTAAACTGCTTACCATAGCCATATTTTGGGTTAAAAAGCACGTCACGAAGATACTCATTTCTCATATCAACCACTTTTAAGCTAGCCCCAGCCAAAGCTGCGCGGCGTCTTAAAATTTCATGTTTTTCTTCATCTACGCCAAATCCAGTATCCATATAAAGTGCGACCACTTCGATGTTTTGATTACTTATTAATTTCATTGAGAGCATGCTATCAAGCCCTCCGCTAAACAAAGCTAAAGCCTTCATTTTTATCCTGAAAGTAAAATTTAAAGCCTAAATTTACTAAATCTAGGCTTTTATGAAGTTTATTTAGCAGCGTTAATTACGATTTTTTTGATGACTTCGCTCGCGGCTTTTAGACTGCTAACTGGCAAATACTCGAAGACGGAGTGAAAGTTGTTTGCCCCTGTGAATAAATTTAGCGTTGGTACACCTTTTGCGGATATCACAGCGCCATCATATCCGCCGCGCATCGGCTTTATATTTGGCGTGATATTTAGCTCGATAAAGGCATCTTTTGCTAGTTTTATCGGAAGTGAGTTTTCATCTTTTAAAAATTTAAAGACGTTTTCATAGCGTGTTTTTAATGTGATCTCACAACGTTCTCCATAAATTTTGTTAAAAGAATTTGCCATGTCGCTTAAAAACTCAAGCCTTTTTTGAAATTTCACCTCATCAAATTCTCTTATATCGATCTTAAGAGTTGTTTTTGCGCTGTTTCCGCTAAGCTCTTTTACCCAGAAATACCCCTCTTTGCCCTCGGTGCACTCTGGTACTTCGCCGCCTGGCAAAAGCGAGATAAATTTATGCGCAAGAAGTAGCGAATTTACAAGCTTGCCCTTTGCGTTCATCGGATGAGCAGAAACGCCTTTAAAGACCATCGTGCAGTCAGCCGCATTCCAGTTTTCATATATTAGCTCGCCTATCTCGCAACAATCTAAGCAGTAGCCAAAATCAGCTCCCAGCAAATTTACATCAAGTGCTTTTGCCCCAAGCAAGCCTTGCTCTTCATCTGGCACGAAGCAGATCACGATCTTGCCGTGCTTTACATCAGGATTTTGCATAAAATAGCTAGCCATATTTACGATGCTAGCGATCGCAGCCTTATCATCAGCCCCAAGCAAGCTAGTGCCGTCAGTCACGACTATGTCGTCGCCAACGTATTTTTTAAGCTCTGGATTGTCGCTAAATTTTAGATAAATTCCCTGCTCTTCGTTTAGGCAGATGTCGCCGCCTGTGTATTTTACGATTTTAGCTTTGGTATCATTTTTTTGCTCACTACTTGTATCTAAGTGCCCAAAGAATGCGATACTTGGAGCATTTTCGCAGTTTGCAGGAATTTTTGCTATCAAGATGGCATTGTCTTGCAAGATGATATCTTTTATGCCTAGTGAGCTAAGCTCTTCTTTTAAAAACTTAGCCAGCTCGTACTCAGTTGGGTTAGAAGGCATAACGCCTTTTAATCCATTCTCTTTATTTGTTGTAGTGTTAAATTTTGTGTAGTTTAAAAATCTCTCTACGATATCCATTTTTCATCCTTTTAGATGACAAAAAATGCAATCGCTATAACAGAGATAAACATACCTAAAAATGTTCTTTTAGCGATTTCAACTGGACTAACCATCGCAATGCCTGCACAAACGATAGCAGCACCGGCAATCGGGGAAGCCGATCTACCTAAAGCACCAGCAATAGCTGCGGCCATACCAAGCTTGTCTTGTTCAAAGCCAAGTGCAGCGGCATTTGTTGTGACAGCTTCGTTAAATGCAAATGTAGCAGCGTCGCCTGAACCTGTAACTATACCCATGATAAATGGCACAAATGTTCCGCCAAATTTAACGTAACTTTGATCTGTTTTAAGCCATGCGATGACCACATCAACGGCTCCACATGCCTTTAAACCAGCGACAAAGACACCAGCTGCGATGATGATACCCATAACATCAGCATAAGCGTGGCCCATTCCGTTAAAAAATTCTTTTGTGATCTTTTGCGGATTTGTAAGCGTAGCAAAAATAGCTATGATAGCACCTAGTATCATCGCCTCAGCAACGCCCATCTTTGTCCACGCAAGAAAGCTATAATCTTTCGCAAGGCTTGTTCCACCAATAACTAAGATAACAAGTGGAACTAGAGGCATAATGGCGTAGATGAAATTTACTTTAAATAGCGGTTTCTCTTCGCTAGTGTTACTATTTTCAAGAGTGAAATTTGTATTTTTTTGATAGTCTTTAAGCAGTATCGCAACAACAACTAACGCGATCACTACGATAACAAGAGCAGTAAATGCACTTGGAATTTGTACTTTTATGACATCTTGAACTGTGTAGCCCTCAACCGTCTTTTTAACAAGATCAGCCACATAGACGTTGTGAGCCGATCCTGGGCTTAAAACTCCACCAAATGTCCCTGCAAAAACAGCAGCACCAGCCATAGCTGGGCGGATACCTGAGGCCATTAGAAGTGGTATAAGTGTCGCACCAACAGCAGCGGAGCATCCTGCAGCTGAAGGGATAGCGATATTTATAAAATAAGTTAACACGGTTGTTGCGGGGATTAGTATAAAGCCCACATTTTTAAGTGGCTTTGTAAGAAGCGCAACAAGGTGTTTATCGCACATCGTGTATTTCATAACAAATGCAAAACCCATACTCGCACAAATCGCCTTTATAAGCCCTGCTTTAGTCATATAGTCAGTAAAAGCACTTAGTGCCCCCATAGGTTTTAGTGCGATTAAACAAAGCACCAAACCAACGCCTATTAGCACCGTTCTTGTCTCTTTTTTTAAGACTAGAAGCGCTACAACAGCTGCGATACCAAGAATGGCAGCAATTAGCTTAAATGTTTCCATACCTCTCTCCTTGCTTAGATTTTAAATTTAGTTCCAACTTCTATTTTTTCTATCTCTTTTTGATACTCAAATTTTAAAATTTCGCTGTGTCCTATGACCTGGGCCTCACTACCCTCTATGAGTAAAGCCGTGCCTTCAGGCAAAGCGTAGATAGTCTCTTTTGGATTAGCTATTAAAAATTCCTCCAATCTCTCCTCCCTGCTCTCGCCGTTATGGCCTGCTAGCTTGCCACTTATAAAGTGTGGGTTTATTTGATAAGGGAAGATATTTAGACTATCAAATGACTTTGGCATGATGATAGGCATATCATTTGTTGTCATCATCGTCTTACCGGCGATATTTGCACCAGCTGACCAGCCAAAGTATTTTGCGCCATTTGCCACAGCTTCTTTTATAGGCTCAATCAAATTTAACTTATAAAGCATATGAAGCAACATAAAGGTATTTCCGCCGCCAACCGCGATACTGCTAGCATTTTTGATAGCTGAAATTTTATCCTCGTAGTGATGGATTGATTTTATATTGCTATTTTTTAATCTATCAATTACTTTTTGCCCATACTCGTCATTTGTTCGCCTAACTCCAGCGTAAGGGATAAATAAAATTTCCTCCTTGCCGCTCTCACCCAAAAAGTCCTTAACCCAGTTTTTGCAGTGCCTTAAATAGCCAGTATCTTGATAGCTTGAAGCACTGATTAGTAAAGCATTTTTCATTTTTTTACTCCGTTTAGTTTGTAAGCAGATCTTAGATAGACATCAACCCCAGCCACCAAACACTCCTCATCAAAGTCAAATTTGCAGTTGTGATGGCCTGCTTTTAAATTTGTTCCTATCATCATATATCCGCTCTTTGCGCCCCTATCTTGCAAAGCTCTCATAAAGTGAGCAAAGTCTTCGCAAGCACCAAAGTCAAGCTCTTTTACGATCTTGTCATCATCTATAAATGGACTCTCTTTAGCTGCTTCATAAAAAATTTCTGTTACCTCTTTATCGCTGTCAGCTCCGCTTGTGCCGCCAGTCATTACGACTTTACTCTCTACGCCGTAAATTTGGCTAACGCCTTTAACGATATCCATGCATCTTTCATACATAAAATCATTTAAATTTGTATCTTCACCCCTTGTTTCGCAAGCTAGATAGCCGTTTGGAGCGATGACGTTTCTGCCTTCACCCGCTTTTAAAACGCCCACATTTATCCTAGTTACACCCTTTGCATGTCTTGTGATACCATGCATATTTAAAGCCATTTGAGATGCAGCCAAAAGGGCATTTGCGCCGTCTTGTGGTGCTCCTGCTGCGTGAGCTGAACGACCAGTGATATGCACGTCAAATTTAGAAGTAGCAAGTAGCTTATTTGTTCCACAGATGATGCCGCCGTTAGTTTTTGCCTGAAAGCCGATATGTCCGCCAAGCAGATACTCAATCCCCTCAAGCACACCAGCAGCTTCCATAGCCACAGCACCTCTTGTGCCCTCTTCTGCTGTTTGGAATATAAATTTAAATTTGCCATTAAATTCATCTAAATTCTGAGCTATAAGTTTTGCTAGACCTAAGCCAATAGACGCGTGTCCATCGTGTCCGCAAGCGTGCATGATACCAGCGATATCTGCACCAAAGCCCTCTTTACAAGGTCTGTGATCCGCATCTTCGCTCTCTGTCACATCGACGCTATCTATGTCAAATCTAAATGCTGTAAATTTACCAGGTCTTTTTGTATCTATAAAGGCAGTTAGGCCAGTTAGTCCATCTTTCATATAAGGAAGGTATTTCGCCTCTTCAGGGCTTAAAAGTTTTTTGGCTCTTTCTATTGCTTTTTCGCATTGCTCTTTTGAGCCAAGTCCAAGCCTTACATCGGCTTTAACGACCTTGTCACCAAGGCTTATTTCATAACCAAGATCACTAAGCCTCTTTGCTAGTACGGCGGTTGTAAAAAATGTAAACCAGCCAGTCTCTGGATGTGAGTGAAAATACCTGCGATCCTTGATCAGCTCATCTTTTAAAGAAAGAGCCAAATTTGCTATCTTATCCATAGATTTCTCCTTATTCATTTGATAGTTTAATTAGTGCATTTGTTAAAATTTGTGTAGCTTTGAAAGCATCATCAAAATTTATAGCCTCTGCTATATTGTGACTTATGCCACCAACGCAAGGTATAAAAAGCATGCCAACGCTACTTGCAAGTTTTGTTAGATTCATCGCATCGTGTCCAGCTCCGCTTGGCAAAGTAAGCGTTTTTATGCCAAGTTTAGCAGCCTCTTCGCTTAGTAAATTTATAGCATGCTCGCTAAGTTTTACTGGCTCGTCACTACTTAGTTCTCTTATCTCATAACTAAATTTTAGCTCACCACTTAGCTCTTTTATAAAATTTCTAAGCTCTAAATTTAGCTCTTCTAGGCTTGTTTTATCAATATCTCTTAGATCAACTCCAAGCCTTGCCTCGCCTGGTACAACGTTTAAAACGCCTGGCTTTGCATGTGCGTAACCAACAGTAGCCACAGCTGTTTTTTTGTTTTTAGCAAATTTATTGGCTGCGATTATGATGTGTGAAGCAGCTAGCAAAGCATCACTACGCATATTCATCGGCGTTGCACCGCTGTGATCTGCCTTGCCATGAATAATAATTTCAAATCTTATAGGAGCGGCGATACCGCTTACTACACCAACGCTTATGCCGCTTCGCTCAAGCACTGGACCTTGTTCAATGTGAAGTTCTAAATATGAATGAAGCGAGTGTTCTTTTAAAATAGAATCATTTAAATTTTGTGGGTCGAGTCCAAATTTGCTTATCGCTTCAAAAAGCGAAATGCCGTCTTCGTCTTTTAGCTCATGAAGCCTTTGTAGACCAAGTTTGCCGCTCATTATCTTGCTGCCAATGGTCGCTGTCTTAAACCTACTTGACTCTTCACAGCAAAAATTTATCAGCCAAAGTGGACGCTTTAGCTTAATGCCAGCCTCTTTTATCGAGGTTAGCGCCTCAAGTCCGGCCATAACGCCAAGCGTACCATCATAAAAGCCGCCATTTGGCACGCTATCGATATGAGAGCCCACACAAACTGGCTTCTCACCTGGCTCACAGCCATCATCATATATGGCAAAGATATTGCCAACATTGTCAATTTTAAGTTTAAAGCCATTTTCTTCTATTAAATTTATAAGAAAATTTCTAGCTTCCAAGTCTTCTTTGCTAAATGCAAGCCTTGTTAGCCCTCCACCTTTTAATGCTCCAAATCTGCTTATAGCATTAAAATTCGCCTCAAATCTTTTAAAATTTATCATAATAAATCCTTAAAAATAAAACTAATCTTAAAAATATTTATTACTTTGAACATTTTACATTTAGTTTTATGATTTAAAGCTGAATAAGTGTTAAATTTTGAAATCTAATTTTTTTGTAGTTTGTCGTATATGCTTTTTATAATTTCTGAAATTTTTTGCATTAATTCGATTTTATTTGGTTTTTGTGATTTTCTGGTATCTTCACGAAACTTCTCATAGTATTTTAGCTTTAGCTTTAAAATGGCCTCTTTAAGGCTATCTTCGCTCGAAGCTACATTTGAGCTCTCATCAACATAAATTTCTCTAACAAGCACCGCATTATCTTCAATATTTGGCAATAAAACAGCTTGAAAATAATCTTTATGGTGCAAGAAGAATTTCTCCTCAAGCTCGTTTAAAACGATAGCTTCGTAATTTTTATTTGCTAGCATGCTCTTTAAAACACTAAATTCCAAAATATCAGTTTTATCTTTTTTTTGAGCCGTTTGCTTATTTGTTATTGCAGCATTTGTAAAATTTTGATCTTGTCTATTTATATATCTTTGCCCATGAAGACTAAAAGTATTTAGCTCTATTTTGAGTAAATTTGAGACCAGCAATTCGTAGCTTTTTGCGATTATTGGCTTTAGAGAATTTGTAAATTCCACTATCTCTTCTAAGCATTTTTGCTTTTGCACTGGGCGCGTAATATCATATTTTTTTACAACTTGCTCGATATAAAACTCGCCAAGCTCAGTCCCTGAGCCAAACATCTCTTTTAGCTCGTCACTTCTACCTGCAAAGACCATATCCGCTGGGTCTGCACCATCTTTTATGATTACAACGCTTCCATCTATTTCGTTTTGCACTAAAAGACGAGATGATTTTATAGCGGCATTTATACCAGCCGAGTCACCATCAAAACAAAGTACTACGCTTATCTCGCCTCTTTTTAAAAGCGGTAAGTGATTAGTCGTAAGCGCGGTCCCGAGCACGGCAACAGCGTTTGTAAAGCCAGCAAAGTGCAGCATGATAACATCCAAATATCCCTCTGTGATGATAATCTGCTTTTTTTCAAAAATGCTTTGTCTAGCTAAATGATAGCCGTAAAGCAGCTTTGACTTGTCAAAAACTATGCTTTGTGGAGAATTTACATATTTTGCAGGATGATCCGAGATCGTTCTACCGCCAAAGCCAACTAGCTTTGCCGTGTGCGCATATATGGGAAATGTGATACGCTCGATAAAACTAGCATAAATTCCCTTCTCGTTTTGCTTTACGATTCCAACTTCAAGCGCCTCTTTTGGTTCGATATTTTCATTTTGTAAAAGCCTAATGGTACTAGAGCTCTCCCCTGCCCAGCCAAGCTCAAATTTCTCGATCATCGCATCATTTATACCGCGAGAATAGATATATCTCACAGCGGCTTCATGCTTGAAAAATTCACTCCTATAAAAGGCATTTACCTTTTCTAAAATATGCTTATTTTCTTTTTGTGTTGGAGCTTTATCGCTTGTGTATTCAAGGCTAAAATTTACAAGGCTAGCTATTCTTTCGATAGCTTCTGGATAGGTTAATTTCTCATAATCCATTACAAATTTGATCGCATCTCCGCCGGCCTTGCAAGCAAAACAGTGAAAAATTTGCTTGCTTTGACTTATGCTCATACTAGGATTTCTATCATCGTGAAATGGGCAGACGCATTTATAGTTTGCACCCATTTTTTTAACTGGTAAATAGTGTTCTATAATGTCAACGATATCGATTTGATTTTTGAGTTTTTCTATGGATTTTGGATCTATCATAAGCAAAATTATACAACCGCTTTGTTATAATTAAAGTAAAATTTTATTACAAAGTATGAGCGTGGATATTTTTTTCATTGGGCATAGAGATCCGATATTTAGCCTTATTATTTTATTTAGCATTATTTTGATGATAGCCGCACTAAGCTACGCTTGGGGCATCTTTTCAAGCAAAGATGAGAAAAAACGCATTGAAAAATTTATAAGAAAATTTGATAGCAAAGACGGCATAAGTAGCGAGCATAAACAGATGCTACAAAGCCCAGATATAGACGCTCAAAGCCTTTGTATGCTAGGGCAAACTTTTGCCAAAAATGGTGATTTTGAAAAATCAATTAGTGTTTATCTCATAGCACTTGGCAAAGTTAGGGATAAAAATGAAAAAGAATTTATCCTAAACGAGCTTGGAGAGGTCTATTTTAAAGCAGGCTTTTTAAAAAAGGCTAGTGAGGTTTTTGAAAAGGCACTCGAGCTAAGTCCTAGAAATGTCATCGCACTTCGTTTTCTAACAATGATAGATGAGAAGCTCAAAAACTACAAAGAAGCACTTTATGCACTAAATTCGCTTGAAGAGCTAGGAGTAAATATAAAAGATCAAAAAGCTTATATTAAGGCCATCAGCACGCTTGATGATAGAAATTTAAGCTTTAATGAAAAGATAGAAGTTCTCTCTCGTCTTAGCCAAAATTTTGAGCTTTTAAAGCGCATGATCTTGGTGCTTTTTATAAGACATAATGAAAATTTAGAAAATTTAAAAGATTTTGCTCGTTTTGAAGATGTGATCGATCTGCTTTACAACTTAAAAACACCTATAAATTTAAGCGATCCAAAATATAAATCACTCTTTTATGCAAAGGACGATATAGATGAGCCTTGCGAAATTTATGGTTTTGAGCTAAATGTCATCAAAAAACTAAAAGATGCTAAATTTGACGCAGCAGGGCTAAGCTTTAACTACGTTTGCAAAAGCTGCAAAAACTCATTTCCTATGCATTTTTACCGATGTCCGGTCTGTCACGAGCTAGGAAGTGTCAAAATTTTATCCCACATCACAGAAAAACCAAGTGAAGACAGTAACACTTTTTAGCGACGGTTCGTGCCTTGGAAACCCTGGAGCTGGCGGGTGGGCTTATATTTTGAGATTTAATGAAGCTCAGAAAAAAGAGAGTGGCGGCGAGGCATTTACTACAAATAATCAAATGGAGCTAAAAGCTGCGATAATGGGGCTAAAAGCGCTAAAAGAGCCTTGTGAAGTGAGACTATTTACCGATAGTTCATACGTAGTAAATAGCATAAATGAGTGGCTTGCAAACTGGCAAAAGAGAAATTTTAAAAATGTAAAAAATGTCGAGCTTTGGCAGGAGTATTTGAAAATTTCAAAGCCCCATAAGGTCATAGCAAGCTGGGTCAAAGGGCATGCTGGACATCCTGAAAATGAAGAGTGCGACCAGATGGCAAGAGACGAGGCACAAAAGATAAAAGACGAGAACGAAAAATGAAAAATTTAGAAGAATTTGAAGAGAGTCTTGGATATAAATTTAAAAAAACAGAGCTTTTAGAAGAGGCGCTGACTCACAAGAGCACCAAGCAGGCGCTAAACAACGAAAGGCTTGAGTTTTTAGGCGATGCGGTGATGGATCTAATTGTGGCTGAGTATCTTTTTAAAAAATTTAGCAAAATCGCAGAGGGCGACATGAGCAAGCTAAGAGCTGCACTTGTCAATGAAAAAAGCTTTGCAAATATGGCAAAGCATCTAAAGATGGGTGAGTTTTTAAGGCTAAGCTTGGCTGAAGAAAATAATGGCGGACGTGAAAAAGATAGCATTTTAAGTGATGCTTTTGAGGCTGTGATGGGGGCTATTTATCTCGAAGCTGGTCTTCTTAAGGTAAGAGAAATTTCTATCAACTTACTTGAGCTTTGCTATCCACAAATCGATTTTGCTCACCTTGAAAAAGACTACAAAACAGCATTGCAAGAGGTCACTCAAGCACATCTTGGCATCATACCATCTTACGAACTAATCAGCACATCTGGTCCTGATCACAAGAAAGAATTTGAGATCGCTCTACTGCTAAATGGCGAGGAAATTTCAAGAGCTATTGGCAGCTCTAAAAAGCAAGCCCAACAGCTAGCTGCAAAAATTGCACTAGAAAAAATCAAAAAATAGGAACGAGCTTGAATACATTTGGCAAAAAACTAACCCTAACAACATTTGGCGAGAGTCACGGAGTAGCCATAGGTGGCGTGATAGACGGACTTCCAGCTGGGCTAAAGATCGATACAGATTTCATCCAAAGTGAGCTAGATAGACGCCGTCCTGGACAAAGCAACTTTACAACTGCAAGAGATGAAGCCGATAAAATAGAAATTTTTAGCGGTGTCTTTGATGGCATAAGCACTGGAGCGCCGATAGGTTTTGCTATTTTTAATAACAATCAAAAGTCAAACGACTATGAAAATTTACGTGAAATTTTCCGCCCCGGGCATGCTGATTTTACATATTTTAAAAAATATGGCTTTAGAGATTACAGAGGTGGCGGACGCTCAAGTGCAAGAGAAACGGCTGTTAGAGTAGCTGGTGGAGCTTTTGCACAGCTGCTTTTAAATGAGTTTAATATAGAAATTTTAAGTGGAGTGCTTGGTATAGGCAAAATTTTTAGCGACAAAATAGACTTTAACTTTGCTAAAAATTCTCAAATTTATGCTCTTGGCAATGAAGAAGCGATGAAAGAAGTGATAAATAAAGCTAGAAGCGAGCACGATAGCGTAGGAGCTGTGGTTTTAAGCGTGGCTAGAGGAGTGCCAGCTGGTCTTGGTGAGCCACTTTATGATAAGCTAGATAGCGCTTTAGCAGCGGCTTTGATGGGAATAAACGGCGTAAAAGCCGTAGAGATCGGTGCTGGCGTGAATGTAAGCTCTATGCTTGGCTCAGCGAACAACGACGAGATGGACGAACTTGGCTTTTTGAGCAATAACGCTGGTGGCATACTTGGCGGTATAAGTAGCGGCGCTGAGATCGTGTTAAAGAGCCATTTTAAGCCTACGCCTTCGATATTTAAAGAGCAAAAGACACTAAATTTAGCTGGCGAAGTGGTAGATTTTGAGCTAAGAGGCAGGCATGATCCTTGTATAGGCATACGAGGAAGCGTCGTTTCAACCGCGATGATAAGGCTAGTTATCGCCGATATGTTGCTACTAAATGCTAGTACAAAGCTTGAAAATTTAAAGAAAATTTACGGCTAAATCTATAAAAATAAGTAAATTTAGTGGCCCAAAAAGCCACTAAATTTTTAGAATCTATAAGCAAACTGAAGTTTTTACGCTACTTTGATCTTTTTTGCCAAAAGATTGTGCTATGCCAAAATTTATGAGTGTCGCATAAGTTGGCGTATATCTTAGACCGACCTCAACCTCTGAGCTCGCGCCTTTTTGAGTTAGGCTGATCTCCTCGTCTTCTTGGATCACTGCTATTTTTGAGTAAATTTTAGCTCTACTTGATGTAACGCTGCTAAATTTTAATGTGCTTTGTCCGATATCTGCCTCATCGCTACCGACATAAGAGAGTGCGTAATTTAGCCCACTATCAAATATAAAACTATCAAATTTTATCTTTTTGCCGACGCCAAAGCTGGCATTGTAATATGGCATCGAGATTTTATAATCTACATCTTTTGCATCAACCTTAGTTTGGCTCCTACCAGCTTTTGCCATGAGATCGATATAAAAATCACGTGGTAAATTTAGCCTTGAAAAAATACCAAATCCATAATTTCTAACTCTACCATCTATTTTGGCATCTTCATCGCTGTTATCAAATGTTGGCATAGCAAAGGCCCCAAGTATAGACTCGCCATTTTTATTTTTACTTTGCTAGAATTTACATCACTTCTATCTATTAAACCAATATAAACACCTGATTGTCTACTTTTTTCAATAGAAGGGATAATTGTATTAACTCTTTTATGCATTGTATTTACCCTAACTCCACTAGTAAAATTTATCCATTTTACTTATTTTGTTTCTAAAAAATTTTTATTAGAAATTTTAGCCTTAAGATCAATTTTTCAAAAACGAACTTTTACTAATTTTCATCTATAATCACCCAATGAAAAACGAAGCACAAAAATTTTATGCCGTCATTGATCTAAAGTCCTTTTACGCCTCAGTTGAGTGTGTGGAGCGAGGGCTTGATCCGTTTAAAGCCGATTTAGTCGTAGCTGACGATAGTCGCGGCAACGGAAGTGTTTGCCTAGCCGTTAGCCCAGCTCTTAGAGCCAAAGGTGTGAAAAATAGATGCAGGCTTTTTGAAATACCAAAGGCTATAAATTTTATCATTGCGCCGCCTAGAATGCAGTTTTACATCGACTATGCGGCTAAAATTTATGAGATATACCTAAAATATGTCTCAAAAGATGATATTTATGTCTATTCTATCGATGAAGCCTTTATCGATCTTACTTCTTATGTTAAATTTTATAATACCGATGCAAAATCCATGGCCAAAAAGATAATGGATGAAATTTTAAAAACTACTGGCGTGACGGCCACCTGTGGCATGGGTACAAATTTATACCTCGCAAAAATCGCCCTTGATATCCTGGCTAAGCACAGTGATGATGGGATTGCATTTTTAGACGAGCAGCTTTACAAAGAACGTCTTTGGACGCATCAACCCTTAGATGATTTTTGGCGTATCGGTAAGCAAACTAGGCTAAAGCTGGAAAAACATGGAATTTTTTGTATGAAAGATATAGCAAATGCTCCGCGAAGTCTGCTTGAGAAATTTTTTGGAGTCGATGCCTATATAACGATAGATCACGCAAATGGCATAGAGCCAACGACAATAGCTGACATAAAAGCATATAAACCAAGCACAAAATCCTACTTTAGCTCTGAAATTTTACCAAGAGACTACGAGCGTTGCGAGGCGGTAGTCGTACTAAAAGAAATGGCTGATAGGCTAGCGCTTAGGATGATCAACAAAGAAGTAATGGCAAGCGGAATAACGATAAATATAAAATTTGCCGACAAGCTTGAGCCACACCAGCGTGCAAGCGTTCGGTTTAAGACACCAACAAATGTCTCAAGCGTGCTGATGAGTTTGGCCGAAGAGCTACTTTTAAACAAGATAAAAAATGTTGGGCTGATTAGGCAAATTAGCATCAGTGCAAACGACGTAGTAAAAGAAAGCCTAGCTCATCAAAGTCTTTTTGATGATGGCGCTAAAGAAAAGGCGATTTTAAAATCCCTAAATCTCATAAAAGAAAAATTTGGTAAAAACTCGGTTTTAAGAGCGATCGATCTACTACCAGAAGCCACTGGGCAAGATAGAAATAAAAAGATCGGAGGGCACAAAAGTGGCGAGTAAAGATAGAGCAAAAATTTTTAGCTCGTTTAATCCTCTCTCAACCTTAGAGCGAGCCCTGCGACAAAAAGAGCGAGAAAAATGCGAAAAACTAGATCTTGATGAGAGCATGATGGATGAAATTTTAAAAAAGATAAGCGAGCTAAGGCCGGCTGATGAAGTATATGTGAGCTATCATGACGGCTACACCTATACAAGTGCTAGAGGGCTAATCTCCGATGTAAATTTCAAAAATAAAACTCTTATGATTGTAAAAACTAGGATCAAATTTGAAGATATAAATGACCTAAAAATAATTTAGCCCCCAAGCGAGGGCTAAATTTATATAAATTCTACAAAGATTGTAAAATTTTTGGTTTAGAAAACGCAGTTATTGGCTTGATCTCGCCTTTATATTTTTCAAGATCCGCTAGTATCGTATGTCCGCAGTTGCTTTGAGCGATACTAGATGTGCCTTTGTCGCGTGTTAGAACATTGATGCAACCGTGTTTACAAAGGCTTCTTTCGCCAAGCACTTCAGGGTCATACCATGCACCTTCGCAAATAGCGATGACATGCTCTGGGATTATGTCAGTAACAAGCGCTCCTACTAAAATTTCACCTCTATCGTTAAAAACTCTCACCACATCACCAGTTGCGATGCCTTTTTTCTTAGCGTCATTTGTGTTTATTAGCATCGGCTCTCTTGCGCTCACTTCAGCGTAGTTTCTGATTATTGAGTTATTTAGCTGAGAGTGCAAGCGGTATCTTGAGTGAGGGGTTGTGATGCTAAATGGATATTTCTTAGCTTTTTCACTACCAAGCCACTCAAACGGCTCGATCCAAGCAAAGTGTGGAGCAAAGTCTTTGTAGCCAAATTTAGCAATAGTTGGAGAGTAGATCTCTATCTTGCCTGATGGCGTGCCAAGACGATTTTTGTGTGGATTTTCTCTAAATGCACTAAGTCTTGTGTAGTATTTTGTCTCTTCATTGTCTTTGTCAAATTTAACATAGCCCTCTTTCCAAAACTCATCAAAGTTTGGCATTTTAAGATCTAGTGCCTTGGCTTGTTCCACCGCATCTGCGTAAAATTCTTTTGCCCAGCCAAGCTCATCTTTACCCTCAGTAAAGACCTCTTCTCTGCCCCAGCGTTTGCAAATTTGTGAGCAGATCCAGTAGTCGCTTCTGCTTTCGCCCATTGGCTCAACTACTGGTTTGTATGCCACGATGTATTCGCTTGATGGGACACTTTGGTTGATGTCATTTCTTTCTACCTCAAGCGCCACTGGTAAGACGATGTCGCTTAGTTTAGCTGTGCTTGTCCAAAATGGCTCAGCTGTGATAACAGTATCAAATTTACGCCATGCTTTAACTGCATTGTTTACATCTTGGTGTCTTGTAAACATTGAACCAGAAGCCATATAAGCTACTCTCATATGTGGAAGTTTGATCTTAGAGCCGTCATAGTCTATCTCTTTGCCAGGATTTTGCAAAGCTTCGATTGATCTTGAAGATGGGATGGTTACGTTTTTAAATTTCTTCCACGGAGCACCATCTACGTTTTCATATTTCTCGCTTATCCTAGTGCTGATACCTTTTAGAGCAGGTGCTATCTTATCAGTGCTGCCGTTTCCGTAGTAGAGGTTAAACTCAAATCCAAGACCCTCTTCACCGATGTGGCCAAGCATCGCACTAAGAGTTACGATACCCCAAAAGCTCATTTCGCCATGGTCTTGTCTTTGAAGTGATCTACCAGCGATAATAGTGCTTGGCTCTTTTGCGAGTACGGTAGCAAATTTTGCAATCTCTTCAGCTTTTACACCACAAATTTTACTAGCCCAGTTTATATCTTTTACCACTTTGTCGGTTGTGCCAAGTAGGTAGTCTTTAAATTTATTAAAACCAACTGTGTATTTTTTTATAAATTCCTCATCATAAAGCTTGTTTTCATAAAGATAGTGACACATACCAAGCATCATTGCTACGTCAGTATTTGGACGAACGATGATAGTTTCAGAATCAAGGTATCTTGTAGTGTCATTTTTAAAGACGCAAACGCTATAAGTTTTAATACCAGCATCTTTTATCTTTTTAATACCAAGATAACCATCATGTGTTGGTGGCTGCCATGAAATTTGACCAGTTACAAGCGGGTCAGTACCCCAAAATACGATGTTCTTAGCATTTTTAACCATAGCTTCCCATTTTGTAGGAGCGTCATAAACTGCACTATTTCCAAGGACGTGAGGCATGATGACAAGGCCAGCTCCAGTTGAATAGTCACCGCTCTCTTCGACGTATCCGCCAAGCACTTTTAGCATCCTGTGACCAACAGTCCTACCCCAGCTGATCTTACCGCTGCCGCCCCACCAGTAGCATTCGCCGTAAATGCTTTCAGGGCCATATTTGTCAAAATTTTCTTTTAAGGCTTTTGCAGCAAGGTCAAGTGCCGTATCCCAGCTAACACGTACAAATTCTTCTTTGCCACGAAGCTCGCTTTTTGCCGCGCCTTTTGCCTTTAAGTAGCTTTTTCTTACGTACGGATAAAGTACGCGACTTTCATTTTGGATGAGATCTGGCAAACTATTATTCATTGTATTTGGGAATTTATCACCATCAAATGGATCAACAGAGACGATTTGATTTGAGTTGGTATTTGCCCAAAATAGACCAAATCTATTTGCTCCAAAAGTTTTCTTTTGGTCAAAAATAGTTTTTGTCACACCTTCAATCCTGTTTGCTTGTGCCGCAGTGGCTGCAAGTGCAGAAAATTTTATAAAATCTCGTCTTTTCATATTTTCTCCCTTATGAAAAATTTATTTTACTTTTTTGGCATTGTGTTGTAAGTATTTGAGCACTAAATTTAGGTCAGTTTCGTCTAGTGCTACAAATTTTGCATCGACCATTCCAGCTAAATTTGCTGGCCACTGAGCCGCTGTAAAGCTATTTGGCTCGTGAAGTCTATGACATGCTGAACAAGTCTCTTCGTAAATTTGTTGTGCTTTTACGTAAAGCTTTTTTGTATCGCCACCAAGTGCGTCATTTGGTACTTCGTAAACGCCCTCTGCTTGGTACCAAACCTC
Source organism: Campylobacter concisus (assembly GCF_002912895.1). Taxonomy (GTDB): domain Bacteria; phylum Campylobacterota; class Campylobacteria; order Campylobacterales; family Campylobacteraceae; genus Campylobacter_A; species Campylobacter_A concisus_G. The sequence continues at coordinate 1,545 of NZ_POZX01000024.1, read as the reverse complement.
GCCGTAGTCATCTTCAAGATCTTTTACTTTTTTGAAATTTGCCTCACTCTCGTCATTAAAAGCTACAAAGATTTCTGGATCTTCTATACTTCTTTGAAGTTGGGCTAAGTAATTTGCCGAAACTACGCCACTAACCTTGATCTTGCTCGTTTTATCGCCTTTTTCGACGACTTCAACTGGTGTTAAAACCTCGATCTTTCCGATCATCTTGCCATCTAGCGTTATATTGGCATCTTTTGCGATGACATCTGCACTAAAAGCAAGACTACATGCTAAGACAGGGGCTAAAAATAGCATTTTCATGTTGCAATCCTTAAAAATAAAATTTAAAAAAAATTTATAACCTAATGACTTAAAATTACATTGTTATATTTAGCTTTATTTAAGAAAGTTAATATTCATTTTTATTAAAAATAAGATTTAGCAGAAAATTTATCAATGGGTTTTGTTGATTGTTTTGATAGCTAAAAATATAAGCAAACACAAGCTCTGTAAAAATTTTACTTTTGGATATAGTGAAGTAAAAATTTAACCTTACTTCACTAACTACTATAAAAAAGTATGGCAGAGCTTTTATAAACTTAAAAATATAAATTAGTAAACTTCTTACAGAATTCAAAAATATGCTAAAAGTTACTACTCTAAATTGCTAGCTATGTTAAGACTTTATAGAGTTTTATCATTTTAAAATTTTTGTCAAAACGTCTTATTATCAATCTAGCAGCTTTGCTTATCGCCTAGCTCGCACGCCTTTTTTCGCATTTGCTTTGCCTTTTTCGCGTCTTTTTTTACTTGCTCGTATCTGTTTTCGTTGAAATTTCCCTCATACAGCCACGCCGCTCTTGCGCAGCCGCCTACGTAGCCTAGCTTACACGAGCGCTCGTAATACTCCATCATCTCGCCTATATCGCCTCCCGTTCGCTCTATCATCCAGCCCACGTTGTAGCATCCGGGAGCGTATTTTTTGTTGCATAGGGTATTGTTTATCGCAAACGACTGCACCTCGTCGCCCAGCTCTTCTTGGATAAAATTGGCTAGCGCCAAGCAACCGGGCAAATACTCGTAAAGGACGCAGCTAGCCTTGTAATACGCGCTAATCTTGGTCTCGCGCTCGCTCTTGTCCGCGGCTTTTACTAGATTATTTTTATAAAGTTCACCCAGATAAAAGCAGCCCTCGCCGTCTCCTTTGGCGCAGGCTAGACTAAACAGTCCCTCCGCCGCGCCGTAGTCTTGCTTTGAGTTAGCCGCTACCATACCCGCTTGCACGCACTCTTTGGTGACGTTTAGGTCGGGATTTTTGCATTTTTTGAGCTTTTCTAGCGTATCTGCGGCCAGCAATGGCAAAAGGCCCGGCTCGCTAGCGAATAAATTTATCGCCGCAAGTAGCGCAAATAATAATTTTTTCATTTTTATCCTTAAAAATTTGCCTAACCCCGCGCTTTGGCGATGCAAGCGGCGATAGCCTGCATCAAAGCGCCGCGAAATCCGCCATTTTCAAGCGCGACAAGTCCCTAGATCGTGGTTCCCGCCGGCGAGCAGACCTCG
>NZ_POZX01000023.1:0-44176 GCF_002912895.1 Campylobacter concisus | reverse complement strand
CTTGTGCTTTTAGGAAGTGGGGGGTTAAAAGTCCCTCGATCTTACTGCCAAGTGGGCAGGCTTTAGGTGAGTCAGAGTGGATCTTAAAAAGTTTTTCTTTATTATTTACTGCGTTAAAGATTTGAAGTAAATTTATATCTTTTGGCTCTTTTACAAGGCTCACTCCACCAACTCCGGCTGCGACATTTACAAGCCCTGCAGCCTTTAGAGTGCCAAGCAGGCGCCTAACTATGACAGGATTCGTGTTTATACTACCTGCTATAAATTCGCTCGTGATTTTCTCGTCTTTGAAAAAACAAGCCGCTAAAACTACATGGATCGTGGTTGAAAATTTAATGCCAACTTGCATGATCGTCCTTAATTTTTTGTGATTATACTTAAAATTTTCTGCCAAAAATAGTCAGCTAAATTTGACAAGCCAGCCTTTGCTAGCTTTCAAATTTATAAATTTACGCTCTCTCGCCAACTGCAGTGAAGCGCTTTTGGATAAATTTCTTATTTTTTAGCTCGTCGATGATCGCAAGTGCAAGGTCTGCGTAGCTTATGTAACTCTCATTTTTTGAGTTTAGTATGAGATCGTCCCCGCCAAGCACGTATTTGCCGGTGCGAGCGCCGTTTTCGTCGTAATCGCCTGCTGGACTTACGTATGTCCAAAGTACATTTGCGCTACCTTTTAGCTCAAAATAAGACTCTGCCGTAGCCTTTGCCACGCCCATATATGCTGCTGGGAATTCTGGGGTGTCCATGAGCATAGTGCCTTTGCTATCAACAAATAACGTACCAGCGCCGCCAACTACGATGAGCCTTGTGCTAGTGCCTTCTAGTAAATTTACTAGGTGAGCGGCCACTTTTTTATGAAGCGGGAAAGTCTCTTCGCTCCATGCTGCAAATGCGCTGATAACCGCGTCAAAGCCTGCTAGATCGGCCTTTGCTAGCTCAAAAATATCTTTATAAACAACCTTTACGCTTTCGTTTTTATACTTGTTTCTAACGATCGCTGTGACGTCATGTCCTTGTTTTAGCGCCTCATTTAATAAATTTGCACCGCTTTTGCCGTTTGCACCGATGATTGCTATTTTTGTTTTTTTCCTTTAAATTTATCTTTAAATTTACAGCCAGCTTGGCTTTACGTCATCAACTATCACGCCGTCGCTCATTGTGTATTGCTCTAGGCTACCTCGTTTTGTTTGGATACAGATCATTTTGATGCCGTTTTTGCCAGCTCTAAAGCACCTCTTGCCCTCTGGATCTATGCGCACCGCGTCGCCTTTGCCTACTTTTATCACTTTGCCGTCGATGAAAAGCTCGCCGTCACCTTCTAGGATGATGTAAAGCTCCTCGTTTTGCTTGTGTGCATGGACAAATGGCACGCTCACGTTTGCTGGAAGCTTGTTTATAGATACCTCACAGCCAGTTAAATTTAAAGCCTCTTTTAGCTCAACTCTTGGCTCGTTTGTGATCTTTGCAACCTGATAATTTTTCATTTTATTCTCCTTGTTTTTTGTGTTGTAATCTTTTTATTTACAACCGATGAGCGAAGTATAATAATTTTTTGTTGTAATGTCAAGAGTTACAACAAAAATTTTTCAAAATTTATAAATTTGAGCTAAAATTCGCAAAATTTTTAGGAGTAAGTTTGCAAAATAACGCCTTTAAAACGCTAAAGAGCATAGCGACCGAGCACAATAAAAAGCTTATATTGACCTTCGCTTTGGTGCTAGCCGAGAACGGACTTTTTCTAGCATACCCGATATTTGCGGGCTTTGCGATCAATGCAATCATGCAAGGCAACACGTCAAACGCCATCGTTTATGCACTTTTTGTGCTCATAGTGTGGCTTGTAGGAGCCGTTAGACGCCGCGTGGATACGCAAGTCTTTGCAGGCATCTACGCAAAGCTTGCTGTAAACGTCATCATGAATGAAAAACAAAACACCAAAGACGACTCCGCTATCATCGCTAGAGTGGCACTTTCACGTGAGTTTGTAAATTTCTTTGAGACGCACTTTCCGATGTTTTTTACATCGGTTATTTCGATCATCGGCTCAGCGTTTATGCTCATCTTTGTCGAGCCGAAGGTCGCTGTGGCGTGCTTTGCCGTGATGATCTTTTTTCTTATATTTTTGCCAAGATATGTTAAGAAAAATGACGATCTTTATCTTCGCTTAAATGACCGCTTAGAAAAAGAGGCGAAAGTTATAGGTGCTTTTAACAAAAGCACGCTAAATAGGCACTACGACGTTGTTTCTAAATTTCGCATAGCGATCTCAAACAGGGAGGCGATGAGCTATTTTATCATCGGCATTAGCGCTTCGCTGCTCTTTTTGGTAGCGATAATAGTGTTAAGCTCGCAGCAAACAAATGCCGGCCACATATACTCCGTGATGACTTACATTTGGAATTTTGTCATCAGCCTTGACGACTCACCAAAACTCATCGAGGAATTTTCAAATTTAAAAGATATCGGCAAGAGGATCGACGCCCAAAAAAAGGACAATAATGCACAACAAGAGCGTTCTTAGAAATTCGTTTTTACTTATTTTTGCGTTTATGGTGGTCGAGGCTATCTTTGGCTTCTTCTCAAACTCGCTTGCGCTCATCGGCGATGCATTTCACATGCTCTCAGACGCAGCCGCACTATTTTTGTCGCTCATGGCGTTTAAAATTTCAGAAAAAAGGGCAAATTTAAAAAAGACTTTTGGCTATAAAAGAGTTGAGATCATCGCTGCTTTTGTGAATGCCTCGGCTCTTATTGCTCTAGGTATTTTTGTGATAATTGAAGCGGTTGTGAGATTTTTTAGCGAGCCGCAGATTGAAGCCAAAACAATGCTTGCTATTAGCATTTTGGGACTTATTATAAATTTGATCGTAGCTATTTATATGCATAAAAGTAGCGATATAAAAGAGAATTTAAATATAAAAGGAGCTTATCTTCATGTCCTTGGTGATACGCTTGGTTCCGTTGGAGCAATCATTGCGGCACTAGTCATAATGAAATTTGGCCTTACGCAAGCTGATAGTATAGCAAGTATATTTGTTTCGATACTTATCATAAAAAGTGGCTTTGGCTTACTAAAAGATAGCTTTAATATCCTTATCGAAGCCGTGCCAGTCGATCTTAATACGGATGAAATTTTAGCTATCATAAAAGGCGTGGATGGCGTTAGACAGGTGCATGATCTACATATATGGGCGATAAATGCCGGCACAAATGCGCTCATAGCCCACGTAGTGGTGGATGATACGCTAAGCGTAGCTGAAATTTCAAAGATGATAAAGCGCATCGAGCACGAGCTTTCTCACGTTGGCATCGGCCATGTTACGCTTCAGTTTGAGGGTAGCGGCCACGGGCATAAAGATGATCTTATCTGTGAGCTAAAGGGCAAAGAAGAGCACGAACACTTTGGTCACAAGCATTAACATCGCTTTTCTTATGCAAATTTTAAATCAATTTTAGGCAAAATAAAAGCCAAAAATTTAACAAAAAAGTAAAAGAGTAAATGAAAAATATTAGAAATTTTAGCATCATCGCTCACATAGACCACGGCAAAAGCACGCTTGCAGATCGTCTCATTCAGGAGTGTGGTGCCGTAAGCGACCGTGAGATGAGCAGTCAGATCATGGATACAATGGATATCGAAAAAGAGCGCGGTATCACGATAAAAGCCCAATCTGTTCGCCTAAACTACGCACTAAATGGGCAAAATTTTGTTCTAAATTTGATAGACACTCCGGGCCACGTCGATTTTAGCTACGAGGTGAGCCGCTCTTTGGCTAGTTGTGAGGGTGCTCTGCTAGTAGTGGACGCTAGCCAGGGAGTGGAGGCACAAACCATCGCAAACGTCTATATCGCGCTAGAAAACAACTTAGAGATCATTCCAGTCATCAACAAGATCGACCTACCTGCGGCTGATCCTGCTAGAGTAAAAGACGAGATCGAGCACATCATCGGACTTGACTGCTCTGGAGCGATCGAGGTTAGCGCAAAAACAGGTGTTGGCATAAAAGAGCTGCTTGAAGCGATCATCACAAGAATTCCAGCACCAAATGGTGATGCAAATAAGCCAACAAAGGCGCTAATTTATGATAGTTGGTTTGACAACTACCTTGGTGCGCTTGCTCTTGTACGTGTATACGACGGCACTATCTCAAAAAATGATGAAATTTTAGTCATGGGAACAGGCAAAAAGCACATCGTGCTCGATCTCATGTATCCAAATCCTATCGCTCCTATAAAGACAAAGAGTCTTTCTGCTGGCGAAGTAGGCATCGTTGTACTCGGACTTAAAAATGTTAGTGACGTCCAGGTGGGCGATACGATTACGCAGGCTAGAAATCCCTTAAAAGAGCCAGTTGGTGGCTTTGAGAGGGCTAAGCCATTTGTATTTGCGGGACTTTATCCTATTGAAACTGATAAATTTGAAGATCTGCGTGATGCGCTGGATAAGCTAAAGCTAAATGATAGCTCTATAAGCTACGAGCCAGAGACCTCGGTCGCACTTGGATTTGGCTTTAGGGTTGGCTTTTTAGGTCTTCTTCATATGGAGGTCGTCAAAGAGAGGCTGGAGCGTGAATTTGACCTTGATCTCATCGCCACAGCGCCGACTGTGACTTATGAAGTCATCCAAACTGATGGGCTAAATTTAAAAATCCAAAACCCAAGCCAACTACCACCAGTCAATAAAATAGACTCGATCCTTGAGCCATACGTGAAGGCTACTATCATCACGCCAAGCGAGTTTTTGGGCAACATCATCACGCTTTTAAACAATCGCCGTGGCATACAAACAAAGATGGACTACATCACGACTGACCGCGTGCTGCTAGAGTATGACATACCGATGAACGAGATCGTGATGGACTTTTACGACAAGCTAAAATCAAGCACAAAAGGCTACGCAAGCTTTGATTATGAGCCTAGCGACTACCGCGTGGGCGATCTAGTGAAACTTGATGTTAAAGTGGCTGGTGAAACGGTCGATGCACTCTCTATCATCGTGCCTGAGAGCAAGGCGCAGACAAAGGGCAGGGACTTTGTAAAGGCAATGAAAGAGATCGTGCCTCGTCAGCTCTTTGAAGTAGCGATACAAGCGAGCATCGGCAATAAAATAATCGCTCGCGAAACCGTGAAATCAATGGGTAAAAACGTCACAGCCAAGTGCTATGGCGGCGATATCACTCGTAAGAGAAAGTTGCTTGAAAAGCAAAAAGAGGGAAAGAAGCGTATGAAAGCTATTGGAAAGGTGAATTTGCCGCAGGAGGCGTTTTTATCCGTCTTAAAAATAGACTAATGCGTTGTCTCGCTTTGCCATACTTCGTTGTGTTTAAAATTTACTCTGTCATTACCTATCATGGTAACTCCCGTCGTAAATTTTACCCACGCCTCGTCTGACTTTGCGATACTGCTGCAGTAAGGATCTTATTTTGGCAAATAGGTTTTTGATTAAAATTTAAGTGCTAAATTTACAAAAAAGGAAGCATATGCCATTTGTGAAAATTTGTGTAACAAAAGAGGGTGATAGCCCAAGTGTGGAGCAAAAAGAGAAGATGATAAGCGGAGTTACAAAGCTAATAAGCGAAATTTTAGGTAGAAGCGCTCAAAATACCGTTGTCATTATCGATGAGATCGATACGAATAACTACGGCATCGCAGGCGAGAGTGTGAAAAATCTCCGCAAAAAACAAAAAGAGCAAAAGGAAGTAAAATGTTAAGAGCGACATTATTAGCAGTTTTTGCAGCTATCTTTCTAACTGGCTGTGTGGCAAAAGCCAGCCTTTGCCTCTCATGTGAGGGAATAGATGGCGTGCAAAGTGCGAGCATAAACAGCGAAGATAAGATGTATTTTGAAGAGGTTATGAGGATACCGGCTGATTGCAGTGCTTGTAAAGGCAGGGGCGATGGTCTTTTTATAAATGGTGTTAAATACAAAAGTGATGTAGCAATAAACTGCTGCTTGGAAAAAAATATGATCGATACTAATGTTGGATTAAAAAAGGTTTATTTCCACAGGATCGTCGATGCTAGAAGTAGCGCTAGATCGATATATTACACAGGTGTTGAAGGAAATACTGCAGTTTTTAACTCAAATCCACGCCTTGAAGTGCTTTTTTACATGTTTTTACAGCGTGAGTTAAATTCTCGTGGAATCGTTGTTGTCGATACTCAAACATCACCTTACACATATAGACTTGATTTTAGATTTGACGAACTTAGAGGAAGCTATTCGGGAAGTTCAGAAATTTTAAATGGACATCTAAATGGGCTTCTTATTCTTTCAAATATAAATTTCAAAAAAACGTTACCTATCTCGACTAGGCACCATGTGGAGAAGCTAGAGGCTTCAGAGTCTGGTCAGTTTGACTTTTTTATCGCACTTTTAGTTAAACAAGCTGCGATAAAAGTAGCCGATGAGATCACTAAACTTTAAAAGGAAAAACGATGAATAAATTTAAATTTTTAGCTATTTTTGGACTTTTTGTTTTATTTTTAACTGGTTGTGCACCAAGTCAAAGTGTTGTCGCATTTGATCCATATAAGGCTGCTTCAAGCCAGCAAAATAGCGGCTTTGAGGCCTATATAAGTGCAGTGCATGACAACCGCAAAAACAAAAGTACTATTGCTACGATCACTGATAGCAAAGGCACAGTAAAAGAATATGTCGTGCTTCAAAACGATCTTGCTACTTATTTTAGTGATTCGCTCAAAAAAGAGCTTATGGCGCGCGGTGCAAATGTAAATGGCATGGGTGGAGTCGTGGTTGAAATTTTTATCAACGAGTTTGAAGCAAATATGAGCGGATACGGCACCGATAATACAAAAGGTAATATTAAGATCACGCTTAAGATCCAAAAAGGCGATCAAAGTATCGTTAAAAATATTTCAAATAATCAAACCAAATTTGAGTTAATTCCCACAGGTGGAGCATTTAAATCATTTTTAACTGAGATCATAAATGACGCCATCAAACGCACAGCAATTGCTATTTTAAATAGCTAATGTTTTGTGCGTTTTGCAAGAGCTTTACACTAAATACGTTTTGTAAAATTTGCTCACAAATTTTAAGCGAGCCAAGCCCGATAGTAAGAGAACTAGAGGGCTTTAAAATTTATAGCTTTTACGGCTACTCTGAAATAAAAGAACTCATCCACTCTAAGCACCAAATGCACGGATATTTTATATATAAAAACTTAGCCAAATTTGCATTTAAGAAATTTGTCAAAAGTTTTAGCTTTCCGGAGCAAGTCTATGCTTTGCCGATAGATGATAGAGTGCATCATGGCTACTCGCACACGGCTATTTTGGCAAATGCACTAAGGGCTAAAAATCTAAAGCCCATATTTCACGCACTGCATGCAACCAGCAAGACCAGTTATAGTGGTAGGGATTTACAATTTAGACAAAATAACCCTAGAAATTTTAAAATTCCAAAAAAGATCACAGCACCAGTTATCTTGGTAGATGATATCATAACCACTGGCACTACGATACTTGAGGCTAGAAATACTCTCGAAAAAGCTGACGTAAAAGTACTTTTTGCTTTGGTTTTGGCCGATGCTAAATATTAAATTTTAATTTTTTCTCAAGTCTCTTTGGGTAGAAATTTACATAGCTCCAGCAGTAATCTATTTCGTTAGCAGTAGGAGCTCGCAAAAGCGATAAATTTATAGATAAAGCATAGTGCCAAGGCGGATCATATTTGAGCCGCATTTTATCGCTAGCTCGAAGTCACTACTCATACCCATCGAGCAGATAGCTGCACCTTTTGGCTTTAGGCTATTAAAAATTTTATAAGTTAGCTCAAAGCTCTCTTGAATCTCTTTTGGCTCATCCACATGCGCTCCAATACTCATCACACCTTTTAGATTTATATTTTTGCACTCGCTTTGGATACGCTCATAAATTTCTGCCGCATTTGCTACGCTTACACCTTGTTTTGTATCCTCATCGGCTGAGTTTATCTGAAGTAGGGTATCTAGCTTGTAACTAAGTCTTTTATCGACTTCTATAGCTCTTTCAAAGCTATCGCAGCTTTGCCATAGTGCGGGCTTTAGACTTATCATTTGATTTATTTTGTTATTTTGCAAGCGGCCGATCATATGCCATTTTATATCAGTAAAATTTTGCAGTTCTAGCTCTTTTTTGGCTAGCTCTTGGACTCTGTTTTCGCCAAAATTTCTTTGCCCTTGCGCGTAAAGCTCTTTTACTTCAGCACTTGTGACATTTTTGCTAACAGCGATTAGTGTCACGTCTTTGCTTAAATTTTCGATCTTTTCTAATAGCTCTTTTAAAACTATCATTATAAACCTCCGCTTAATCTCATAATGTCGTTAAAGGTCGCAAGTACCATTATGCCAAGTAGTAGCGCCCAACCGCAGTAGGTGAGCGTCGTGAGCACTCGCTCATTTACCTCGCGTCTAAAAATTAGCTCATATAAGTTAAAAAGTATGTGGCCACCATCAAGTGCAGGGATGGGGAATAAATTTAGGACACCTAAATTTACTGAGATTAAAGCGACGATCGTCAAAAGCATGCCAAGACTTATTTTTGCGGCTTTTGAAGTGACATCAGCGATCTGTACGATGCCACCGACCTCTTTTAGCGGCACAGCTCCACTTACTAGTTTGGTAAAGCTTTTAAAGATTAGTTTTGATGCCTCGATCGTCTCACTAAGGGCAAAATTTATGCCTGCAAGACCAGTGTGGTAAATTTTTATCACTTCTCCATTTGGAGAAATTCCGATCAGTGGGCGTTGCACCTTTTCATTAAATAGATTTATCGTCTCGCCTATCTTTGGTGTTAAATTTATAGTCATTTGCGAGCTGTTACGATCTACCAAAATGGCAATTGGCTCTAATTTTACATTTTTACTGATCTCATCCCACTCGTTTATCTTTACGCCATTTATTGCTAAAATTTTATCATTTTTAGCTAGTCCAGCGCTTGCAGCTGCTGAGTCTTCAGCTATGTGGCCTACACTTGGCGCAAGTCTTTCAACTCCGATAGATCCAAGCAAAATGTATATAAAAAACGCTAAGATAAAGTTAAAAAATGGCCCTGCAAAGAGGATGTAAATTCGCTTTATAGGACTTAACACGTTATAGCTGTCCGTATCGTAATTTTTGGCCTTTGGGTCGGTGTCGTCTTGTCCTTTTAGCTGTACATATCCACCAAGTGGGATCGCGCTTAGGCAGTAGTCGGTGCCACCAATGTTTTTGGTATAAATTTTCTCACCAAAGCCGATACTAAAGGTATTTACCTTTACTCCAAGCGTTCTTGCTACCAAAAAGTGGCCAAGCTCGTGAAAAAATATGAGAAAACTAACGGCTAAAACAGTCACTAAAAAATAAAACGAATATGCATAAAGCCCAAGACAAAGTAGGGCTAACGTGAAGAGAATACCTTTCAAAACTTACCTTTTTTTGAAAAATTGATGAGATTTTAGCCAAAATTTATAAATTTACTCTCAAACGACGTTTGGCTAAAAATTTCTTTTAGCTAGGAGAAATTTTTAACTTAATTTTACTTATTTTGAAAATGAAGTTTTTATTATTTATATAAATTTTTTCAAGTAAAAACTTTGGGTCTTACGAACGAAAGAAATTTTAGCTCTTTTTCATCGCCTTTACATAGGCAAAGATATACTCAAATCCAGAATAAAGCGTAAGAGCAACAGCAATCCAGAGCAAAAGCTCGCCACCAGGCCAGCTCATCAGTAAAAATCCAACCGCAAACATCTGTGAGACGGTTTTTACTTTGCCAGCCATCGAAGCTGCGACCTCTACACCGTCACTTGCCATAACGACACGAAAGCCGGTTATGAAAAATTCTCTTATCAAGATAAGATAGACAGCCCAAGCACTAGCTCTACCAAGCATCATAAGGCCTAAAAATGCAGCAAGAATTAGCATCTTGTCTGCCAGTGGATCAAGGATCGCCCCAAGCTTAGTTTTTTGATCCCAGCTTCTTGCGATGTAGCCGTCAAAAAAGTCAGTTACCGAGGCGATCACAAAAATAAGAGCTGCGAAGTAGTTTATCCAGCTCATGTGAATTTGCGTAAAAATTCCTGGCGCATTTACGAGCATAAAAAACATAAGTGGAGCCAGAAGTATCCTAAAAAACGCTAAAGAATTTGGTAAATTTAAACTCACAAATATGCCTTTATGTTTAGAAATTTCACTCTCATTTGAAAGTCGTGCCGCCGTCGATCACAAATGTATGCCCAGTCACCCAGCTAGCCTTAGACGAGCATAAAAATAGACACGCTCCGGCTAGGTCTGTCGGCTGTCCCATGCGGTTTAGTGGGCTAAGCTTTGCCGTCATATCGCGCACCTCTTCGTAGTTTGTAAAGGCTCTTAGTGCATCTGTTTCGATAGGGCCGCCACTTACGACGTTTACACGGATATTTTTCTCGCCAAGCTCGGTTGCAGCGTATCTTGCCATCGCCTCAACGGCTGCTTTTGCTGTGCCGTGACCTGCGTAGTTTTCGATATATACTAAATTTCCAGTCGATGATAGGCTGATGATGCTACCACCACCCACTTTTTCCATGCGTTTTGCAGCTTCTTGTGTGCCTACGACAAAGGCATTTACTGTTGCTGTAAAGATATTATTTATGCCTCTTGGTTTTAGCTTCATAAATTTAGTGTATCCACCAGCTACTGCGCGACCTGAGATGATAGCATTTGAGATGAAAAAATCAACCCTGTCAAAGTCCTCTTCTATCTTTAAAAATAGCTCCTTATAAGTCTCTGGCTCAAGGATATTTAGCGCATAGGCTCTGGCTTTTATCTTGTAAGTAGCCTCAAGCTCTCTTGCTTGCTCATTTGCAAGTTCTTCGTTTGAGTTATAGGTAAATGCTATGTTTACGCCAGCTTTTGCAAATTCTTCAACTATGGCTCTACCGATACCTCTAGTGCCGCCACTGATAACTAGCGTTTTACCTTTAAATTCGTTTAGTGTGTCCTTCATTAAAATCCCTTTATTTCATAATTTTTTATTACTTCTTCGATTTTCTTAAAATTCTCTTTACTTGGTTTGCAAAGTGGCAAGCGATACTCTAAAGAGTCGATGAGCCCGGCTAGATACATCGCTGCTTTGATCGGTATCGGATTGCTTTCGCAAAAGAGTGTTTTATTTATCGTGTATAGATTGTCGTTTATTAGTTTTGCTTTTTTGTACTCTTCGTTCATTGCAAGGTGCGTTAGCTGAGAAATTTGATCTGGTAAGAGGTTTGCAGTGACTGAGATGACGCCCTTGCCGCCGTTTGAGAGAATAGGGTAGTTGATCGCATCTTCGCCGCTGATGACTACTAAATTTGGTTCGTGAGCCAGTAGATCGACACATCTATCAATGCTTCCAGTAGCTTCTTTGATACCATAGATATTTTTGCACTCTTTAAAAAGTCTAAAAACGGTCGCTGGCAAGATATCCACGCCAACTCTACCTGGAACATTATAAAGAAGGACAGGAATTTCAATGCTATTTGCAATGGCTTTATAATGCTCATAAAGTCCTTCTTGCGTTGGTTTGTTGTAATAAGGCGCAACTGAAAGGATGCCATCAGCACCATGAGCCTGGGCAAATTTAGCGATATCAATAGCTTCGTGAGTGGCGTTGCTACCAGCACCAGCTAGTACTTTTACATTTGTGCCTTTACATGCATCTACGGCTATTTCGATACAAATTCTATGCTCATCATGCGTCAGTGTTGCACTCTCGCCAGTGGTTCCAACTGGCACAACAACATCTATGCCGTGTTTTATCTGTCTTTTTATTAGTTTTTCAAAACTAACTTCATCTACTTTTTGATTTTTAAATGGCGTAATGAGTGCGGTCATCGCACCTTGAAGCGAATTTTCCACGTTTATTCCTTTTTTAATATTATTGTTGTGCTGGTTTTTTCATTAAAATATCTATTTGCTATCTCTTTTAAAAGCTTGGCATCTATCTTATCGATATTTTTTTCAAGCTCGTAAAGTGGCTTTATGTCACCTCTAGCAAGGTACGAGCCATATAAATTTGCAACCTTGCTTGCACTCTCAAATGAGTAAATAAAATCAGTTTTTATCAAATTTTTAACTCTTAAAACATCATCTTTGTCGATTGGTTTATTTTTTAAATCATCTATGATCTTTAAAATTTCAGCCTCAACCACGTTTGCTTCGACATCTGGGTTGCAAACTGCTAAAAATATAAATAAATTTTCATCAACGCAGCTCATATTATAAGCATAAATTTGATTTACGAGCATTAGCTCATCGATTAGACGTTGCTGTAAAATAGAGCTTTTGCCAGTGGCTAGATATTCACTGATCGCATTTAGACCTACTTGATCGGCGTGTTTAAAATTTGGGATTTTGTAAGCAATCGCTAGCATTTGTGTTTGGCTATCTTTGTAGATGATAGCTCTTCTTGCGCCGTCTTGTTCAGGTTCTTTACAGTGAGATTTTGGGATGGCTCTTTTGTTTTTTATACCGCTAAAATTTTTCTTAGCTAGTTTAAATGCCTCATCCTTGCCGATGTCGCCACTTATCATCAAAATCGCATTTTTGGGCTGATAATACGTAGCGTGAAATTCTTTTATGTCGGAGATATTCCAGTTTTCGATATCTTTTATAAAGCCTATCGGTGTCCAGTGATATGGATGATAGATAAATGCGTGGTTGTAGAGCCTAAAGTAGAGGTATCCCATAGGGTTGTTGTCTGTTCGCCACCTGCGCTCCTCGTGCACCACCTCGCGCTCTGGCTGAAATTCTTTGTCTTTTAGGCTTAAATTTTTCATAAGCTCGGCAAAAAGCCCAAGCGTTTTGTCTAAATTTTCATTTGAGGCTTTTATGAAGTAGTGAGTATAGTCAAAGCCTGTACTTGCGTTATTTACGCCGCCAAACCCCTTTACGATCTCGTCAAATTCACCAGCACGTAAATTTTTGGTTGACTTGAAATTTAGATGCTCTAGCATGTGAGCGATACCGCTTTTGCCCATCACTTCGTTTCTTGATCCAACTTTATAAAAGACATCGACGCTTATCACTTTTGAGCCCGGATTTACTGGTACGTGATAAATTTCTAGTCCGTTTTCTAGTTTTGCTTTATTAAATTTTATCAATCTTTTGCCTTTTATTTTTTAACATCTATGCCGACCGCTTCGCTAATAGAGGCAAAGCCATCCCTTTTTAAAAGCTCTAAAATTTCTAAATTTATATCTCTTGCGATCATTGGCCCTTTAAAGATAAAGCTTGTAAAAATTTGCACTAAATTTGCACCCATTTTTATGCGCTCATATGCCTCTGCACCGCTATCTATGCCACCGCATGCTATAAGTGTCGTCTTGCCGTAAAGCTCGTCTGCAACGGCTTTAAATATCTCTTTTGACTTTTGAGCGATCACCTTGCCACTTAGTCCACCAAAATCCTTTAAATTTGACGAGTGAGAGAGCAAGTAATCAACGCTTGTGTTTGAGATAAGCACGCCACTAGCGCCGTTTTCTACTGCGCAGCTACAAAGCTTGATCGCATCTTCGTGGCTCATATCAGGAGCGATTTTAAAGATGATCGGCCTTTTAGTAAGTGGCAAAATGATACTAAAAAGCTCTTTTATAAAGCTCTCATCTTGCAATGCTCTTAAATTTGGCGTGTTTGGCGATGAGACGTTTATGACAAAGGTGTCGCAAATTTCACTAAATTCTCTTACTAAAATTTCATAGTCTTTTATCGCATCTTCGTTTGGTGTGACCTTGTTTTTACCGATGTTTGCCCAGATAGGTAAAGTATAAGGATAAAGTTTTTTGACTCTATTTTTAATAGCTTCACAGCCTTCGTTGTTAAAGCCCATCGCGTTTTGGATGCTCTCTTCGTCTACGAGCCTAAAAAGTCTTGGTTTGTCGTTGCCAGGTTGAGGTTTTGGAGTAAATGTGCCAAATTCTAAATACCCAAAGCCAAGAGCTGTGAGCGCTTCAAACATTGTGGCATTTTTATCAAAGCCCCCAGCTATGCCAACTGGATTGTGATAAGTGCTTGAGAATAAATTTTGTTTTAGCGCATTGTCATTGACCACGCACTTATTTGCTACAAAGCTTAATGATCCTGGAAAAATTTTATTTGCTCCGATCATTGCAAGTTCCGCGATTTTATGGGCTGTTTCAGGATCAAATTTAAAAAATATAGATTTTAAAGTTTCGTAGTTTAAGCTCATTTTAACCTCTTTAAAATGCCTAAAATTTTGTGCAAATCTTAGCAAAAATCGCCTTAAACTAAGGCTTTGTCTTTAAGTTTTGCATAAATTTCATTTCTCTTGCTAAGCTCTTCATCGCTTCCAATATCAACGACCTTTCCACCACTTAAAACCGCGATCTTATCGGCACTTTCAACCGTGCTTAGGCGGTGAGCTATGACAAAGATGATCTTTTTGGTTCTTAGGTTGTTTATAGCCTTCGTGATCTCTTTTTCACTCTCGTTATCAAGTGCTGAAGTGGCCTCGTCAAAGATAAGAATTTGTGGGTTTTGATAAAGCGCTCTAGCTATGGCGATGCGCTGTCTTTGACCGCCTGAAAGGTTTGTGCCAAATTCGTTTAAGATAGTGTTTATGCCGTTATCTAGTTTGTTTACAAACTCATAAGCATTTGCCATTTTTAGTGCATTTATCACGGCTTCTTCGTTAAATTCTCTGCCGTAAGCCACGTTTTTAGCGATTGTATCGTTAAAGATATAGACACGCTGCGTTACAAGTCCGATGTTTTGGCGAAGTGAGTGGATTTTGATATCTTTTAAATTTGTATTATTTATTAAAATTTCTCCGCTATTTACGTCGTAAAATCTCATGAGCAGATTCATGAGCGAGGTTTTCCCGCCACCACTTGAGCCAACAAGGGCTATAAATTCTGACTTGTGAGCCTCTAAATTTATACCTTTTAAAACCTCTTTGTCACCGTAGTTTAGACAGACATCATTAAATTTAATCAAATTTATCTCTTCACTTAACTCTTTTTCGCCATCTTTTATCTGGCTTACTTTATCCATCAAGAAAAAGGTTCTCTCGCTCGCAGCGATCGCATCTTGCATTTTATTGTATATATTTACGATACGTTTTAGCGGGGTGTAGAGCATAAAAAGTGCGGTTAAAAATGAAAAGAAAGCACCCATATTTATATTTCCGTCGATAACGTCCTTGCCTCCTACGATAATAACGGCTGCAACACCAATAGAGCCTATCGTCTCCATAAGCGGACTTACTAGTTGTTCAATTTTTACGGTTTTAAGATTTAACTTGAAAAATTTGTTATTTTCTTCAACAAAACGTGAGTGCTCGTATTTTTGGGCGTTATTTGCTTTAATTATCTCGATATTTGTAAAAATTTCACTCAAGGCTGAAGTGATATCAGATGTCTTTTCTTGTGATTTTTTTGAAATTTTTTTCATCTTTTTAGCAAGGCGCGAGATTGGATAAATCGCTAATGGCATAACAATAATTGCAAAAAATGCTAATTTAGGGCTTTGATATATAACTACACAAAGCAGACCCATGATAGTTACAAGCTCTCTAATAAGCTCAGGTATGAAACTTGAAACAATAGATCTTATGCGCTCTATGTCGTTCGTGGTTCTACTTATTAACTCGCCTGTTCTAAAATCATTAAAAAATTTCATGTCCAAATTTAGTAAATTTTCGACCATCTTTTCACGAAATCTTCTAATCGTATCTTGGCCGATATATGCCGTAAAATAAGCCTGCATAAAAGTTCCAACATTTTTTAACAGATAAATAGCGATGATCGCACATGGTAACAAATAAAGCAGTGTTTCGTTTTTTTCAACGAAAATTTTATTAAGTACTGGCTCCACCAAATACGCGCTGACCGCTGTTCCGCCACTTGCAAGCCCCATGCCGATGAAGGCTAGGATGAAGTGTGGAATGTAGTCTTTAAAATATGGACCAAAGCGCTTTAGCACATCTTTTAAGCCAAAGTTATTCATTGTTTTTCTCCCAAACTACGCCATTTGGTGTATCCATGATAGAGATATTCATCTTTTCTAGCTCGTCTCTTATCTCATCAGCTCTTGTAAAATTTCTCTCTTTTTTAGCTACCGCGCGCTCATCAAGAAGTCTTTTTATCTGCTCTTTTTGCTCGTTACTTACACCAAATTGAAAATACTCCACATAGTTTGTGCTAGCAATGCCCAAAATTTCACTTATAAGCTCCAAATTTGCCACTACTTCGGCCTTGTAGGCTTTATCTTTTGGGCTATTATCAAGCCTTTCGTTTGCTGTTTTTACAAACTCATCAATACTTGCAAGTGCTTTTGAAGCGTTTAGATCATCACTTAGTGCCTCAAGTAGCTCATTTTTAAAGCTCTCGTTTATAGCGCCAGCTTGCACGCCATCAACCCTTTTTTTAAGGCGGTAAATTTTATCTAGCCTCTTTTTTGAAGCCACTAAGTCTTCATCTGAATAATTAAAATGCGCCCTGTAATGGCTCGTAAGCAAGTAATATCTAAGTACTTCACCATGAACGTTTTTTAGGGCGTCCTTTACGAAAAAGCTGTTATTTAGGCTCTTGCTCATCTTTTCGTTATTTACTTTTATAAAGCCGTTGTGCATCCAGTATTTGCTCAAATTCTTGTGATAAGCACATCTGCACTGGCTTGCTTCGTTTTCGTGGTGCGGAAAGAGTAGGTCGATGCCACCAGCGTGGATGTCGATCTCAAATTCCTCATTTTCTTTATCGCTTAGAAATTCTCTTATCATAGCCACACATTCGGTGTGCCAGCCAGGACGACCCTTACCAAATGGGCTTTCATACCATTTCTCGTCAAATTTCCAAAGAACAAAGTCTTTTTCATCTCTTTTTTCACCAAAACTTGCCACGCGTGCGACAAGATCGGTGTTATTGTCCTTGCCGCTGATGCTAAAATAGCCACTATCCTTGCTTGTGTCAAAGTAAATTCCATCACTTGTCTTATAAGCAGCTCCTTTTTGCATAAGCAGCTCGATGTAGCTAATGATCACCTCCAGACACTGCGTTGCCTTTGGTTTAAAGTCTGGATCAAGCACGTTTAAAGCGTTCATGTCGCTTTCGTAATGTGCTATATATTTGTTTGTGATATCCTCTAGGCTTTGGCTAGTTTGGGCCATTTTGTTTAAAATTTTATCGTCAATATCAGTATAGTTTCTTGCAAATTTGACCTTGTAGCCAAGCGCTTTTAAGACCCTTCTTAAAAGATCAAAGCTAACGGCCGACTTTGCATGCCCTAAATGTGCATCGTCATATACCGTTGGGCCACACAAATAGATGCTAACCTCGCCATCTTTGATCGGGCTAAACTCAACCTTTTCTCTTTTAGAAGTATCAAAAATTCGCATTAAATATATCCTTTAAAAATGTTAAACCAAAATAGAGCAAAACCGCTAAAACAGCGATGGCGGCTATAAATTTAGGCTCAATTATAGCTAAAAATCGCTTAGCCCCAAAGGCTCTTATATATAAAACAAGCTGTAAAAACCCTCCAAGCGAGCTTGCAAATGCAAGGCCGGCAGCTCCAAATTTTTGCATTAAAATGACTGCAAGGATCAAATTTATCACAAGACAGATGATGGAAATTTTGGCCGCCTCTTTTTGCTTCATGTTTGCGTAAAGCCAAAGTGAGAAAATTTTAGCCAGTCCAAATGGCGTAAGTCCCACTAAATAGGCACTTAGTACCTTGGCGCACTCAAGCGTGTTTGTCCTTGTGAAATTTCCCCTTTCAAACAAGAGCCAGATGATAAACTCACTCATCACTACGCCTATGATCGTGGCTGCTAGCAGGGCACAAAGAAGTAGGTAAAAGCTCTTTTTCGTCCAAACTAGGGCGTTTACCTCGTCTTTTTGTTTTAAAAGCCTAGTGATCTTTGGAAAGAGCGCCTGAGAGAGCGCGATCGCAAAGATGGCTAGCGGAAGCTGAAAAATTCTATTTGCATAAAAGAGATAGCTTATCGAGCCACTTACTAAAAAGCTCGCTAGCCAAGTGTCCATAAATGCGCTTATCTGCATCGCACTTGAGCCAAGTAAGCCGTGATAAAAATTTATAAAAAAACCTTTGCTACTAGCTTTTTTGCCTTTAAAATATCCGCTTAGACCGCCCCAGAAAATTTTATTTAAGGCGTTAAATTTCATTGCCAGTAGATGAACAAAGACTTGCAAAACGCCACCAGCAACGACGCCAAAGCTAAGATAAAGCGCAACTACGCTCTCGCTCTTGCCACGAGCCAAAAGTAGTGAAGCGATCATGGCTAAATTTAGTAGCGCAGTCGAAAACGCAGTCGTGGCAAAATGCCCTTTATACTGAAGCAGCGCACCCATGAAAGTGACGATATAAACAAGAGCTAGATAGTAGAAATTTATGCGTACAAGTGGCACTGCGTCTGTGATATTTTGTTCACTCAAGCCGCTTGCGATGATCTTTATAAAGTAGGGCGTAAATAAATTTACAAGAAGCGTCAAAACGCCTATAAAAAGTAGAAATTTGATGAAAATTTCAGCTTGAAAGATCGCTTTTTTCTTGCTATTTGCAAAATTTGGCAAAAACGCCTGTGTAAAGGCACCCTCACCAAAGATGCGGCGAAATAAATTTGGTATCTTAAATGCTATAAAAAAGAGGTCACTAAATATGCCAGCCCCAAGGATAGAAGCCGTTAAAAGATCTCTTATAAGCCCTAAAATCCTTGAAGTCATGATGCCAACTGAGTTTGAGAAAAAACCTTTTATAAACATCGCTCGCCTAAATTAAATTTGAAAACGCAATAGTAACAAAAGATGCTTTAAAGCTTACATAACCCAAATTTAATAAAATTTTAGCGATAATAAGAGCCAAATTTTATGTGAAATGGATCAATTTTGAGCGAGAACGTGCAAAAAAACGAGAGATTTTTACCGCCAACGCAAATTCAAACTTCAACGCCTTATATATCGCTTAAAGAGCTAAGCAAGCAACACAGCGTACCGGTAGAATTTATAGATTTTAAAATTTTAGATATTTTGACTTATTATAGAAATAAAGATAATGAAGAGCCAGTTTTTGTCCCTGAAGAAAATTTAAACTTTTTTGATGATAATGCATTTTATCTTGACGAGACACTAGAGATCGAGCAGATCTATGACGTGGAATTTTTTGATGTTAGGCTAAATGCTGTGCCAAAGCTTCCAAAGATAGAAATCGGTGTAAATTCAACAGTTACAAAAGTAGTCGCAAAGGTAAAAGCTACAAAAGATTGTGAATACGAACATCATTACGAAGATAAGCTTTTTGAATATATCGCCAAACAGCTTATGAAAGCTCAAATTTTAATAGGCATAAGGATCGGCAAACTAAAAGACGAGCTAAAACAAATCGCCTCAGTTGTGCATGTAAAGGGCGAACTTGATAAAGACTACATACTAAACATAACACAAGGTATAAATCCAAAAAAAGCTACCGATGCAAAGATACTTTACTACTACAAAGATAAACTTGATGCGATAAAAGAGGAAGATAAGGTTGATTACGCTGATAGAGGCTTTGTTTTTGGTGTAGCACAAGATGAAGTGATAATGGAAGAGAAAAAATCTCACGAAGGGCAAAATGGCCGTGATGCGAGAGGTAAATTATTAGCAGTAGAAAAGCCAAAAGAAGATACTGGTAAAGAGATAAGTATAAGCGAAAATATAGAGAGAGTAGAAAATGACGATAGCATAATATATATCGCTAAAAAATCAGGATATGTAGTTGAGAAAAATGGCTCATTTGATATTGAAGAGCGCATAGAGATAAATGAAGCAAATTTTAAAACAACTGGCTCTATTCAAGCAGGCACTGATACAAATGTGACTTTGGTGGTTAGGGAAACTGATACTATAAAAGACGCCATCGGCACTGGCATCATCGTGGAGGCTGACGAGATCGAGGTAAAAGGAAACGTCGGTGCAAATGCGATGGTTAAAGCAAATGAAGTAATAATCGGCGGTCAAACACACCAAAAGGCTAAAATTTATGCAAAGAATGCAAAAATTTCTATCCACATCGGTAAGGTTGAAGCTGAAAATGTCGAGATAAATAGGCTAGAAGGCGGAAATATCGTAGCAAAAAGGGTTAAGATAAATAGCGTCGTTGGTGGCTCTATAACTGCTCAAAATATCCAAATAAATACGCTTGGCTCAAACTGCACTATCACAGCTTCACACTTAATAGACGTAAGATATCTAAGAGGTACTGATAATAAATTTATAATCGATACTAGCAAAATGCCTGAAAGTGCTGAGGCTACGCAAGAGCAATTAAATAAGATCGAATATACAAAAGCAGAGCTTGCCTCACTTCTAAAAAATATTGAAACAAAGAAAAATGTCATAAATGAAAATAAAGACTCGATTTATACCATAAAAGCAAAGGTAGAAGAGCTCTCAAAAGCTAAAGTGATACCGCCAGTTACCTTCATGAAAAAGCTAAAAGAGTATCAAGGTTTAGTCAATGAATACAACACTTTGCTAAAAATTTTTAAGGATAAAAAAGAGTTGTTAGCTACTCTAAAAGATGAGCTTGAGATAATGCAAAATGGAATATTTTCTGCAAAAGTGATAAATAGAGGCAACTGGGTTGAACTAAATGAGATTAGATTTGTTATCGTTGATCCTCCACAAAATGTCACTTATATCTCAAAGCAAAATGAAACCGCGCATGCTATTACTTTGGAGAAGATCGGCGATGGCGATGAAGCTGAGTATAAGATCAAAAAGTCAAATAAATTAGAAGACTACACAGATACAAATTTCTAAGAATAAAAGGTTAAATGATGATAAAAGCGATCGAAGGTGTCGTCAGCAGAAAAGATCCCGCATTTGTGATACTTAAGACAAATAGCGGCGTAAGTTATGGGATTTTCATTTCGCTTTTTTGCTCAGCCAAGCTTAGCAAGGGCGAAAAAGTCGAGCTTGCCATAACACAGATCATAAGAGAGGACGCAAATTTACTTTACGGCTTTTTGGATGCAAATGAGCAAAAGATGTTTGAGATGCTTATTAAATTAAATGGCATCGGAGCTAGCACGGCTATGGCAGTTTGCTCAAGTCTTAGCTCACAGGCATTTACAAGTGCCATAATAAGCGGCGATGCAGATACCTTTAAAAGTGTGCCAGGTATCGGACCAAAGACTGCTAGACGCATCATAGCTGAGCTAAGTGACGCAAAGCTAATAAGTGACGAGAGTGTGCCAAGCTACCAAAATGAGGCACTTTTGGCACTTGAGGCGCTTGGCTTTAAACGTGAGAAGATAGTGAAAATTTTGCCTGAGTGCAAGAGTGAAAATACGAGTGATCTTATAAAAGAAGCATTAAAGAAATTAGGATAAGGATTAAAAAGATGAATTTAGGTGTGATATTTGGAGCAAAGAGCTATGAGCATGAGATAAGCATAGTTAGTGCGATAGTTTTAAAAAATGTCCTAAAGCAAGAGCTAAAATTTATATTTTGCGACGCAAATAGATATTTTTATCTTATCGAAGACAAAGATATGAGAGCAAATTTCTTTAGCTCTGGTAAATACAAAAATTCAAAAAAGCTCATTTTGTCTAAAGGCGGATTTTTCATACACTCTCTTTTTGGCGATAAAAAAGTAGAGTGCGATGTCATTATAAATTTGATCCATGGCATGGACGGCGAAGATGGCAAGATAGCAGCGCTTTTTGACTTTTACGGCATAAAATATATAGGTCCAAGGCTTGAAGTAAGTGCGCTTAGCTACAACAAAGAGCTTACTAAATTTCTAGCGCAAAAAGCTGGCGTAAAGGCGCTTGACTATGAGATGCTAACTCGTGAGAGCCAGCCAAAATTTCACTATCCTATTATCTTAAAGCCAGCAAGACTTGGAAGCAGTATAGGTGTAAACATAGTGCATGACGCCAGCGAGCTAGCTTATGCAAAAGATGTGGCATTTGAGTTTGATAAAGATGTGCTTGTCGAGCCTTTTATAAAGGGAGTAAAAGAGTACAACCTTGCAGGCTGTAAGATAGATGGAAAGATAAAATTTTCTATCATCGAAGAGCCAAAAAAGAAAGAATTTCTTGACTACGAGCAAAAATATCTTAGCTTTTCAAATGAAAACAAGGTAAAAGAGGCTGAAATTTCTGAGGAGCTAAAACAAAAGCTTAAATTTAACTTTTCAAAAATTTATGATTGTGGATTTGACGGAGCGATTATTAGATGCGACTTTTTCGTGATAGATGATGAGGTCTATCTAAATGAGATAAATCCAAATCCAGGAAGTCTTGCAAACTATCTATTTGAGGATTTTGAGAGCACTCTAAATGCTCTTGCAAACTCACTTCCAAGAGAGCGTAATATAAAGATCGATTATAGCTTTATAAACTCGATCACTTCAGTAAAAGGTCGCGGGAAAATTTAGACCATTTAGTAGATTATAAAGTAGTTTGTGATATTTTACATAAAATTTTACATAAAGAGCGACAATGGTAACTTTTACAAAAGACGAAATTTATACAGCAACTGAAGTGGTTAGAAATTTTAGTTCAGTACTCTCTCGTGTGGGAGCTAATGAATTAAAAAGAGCGGTCATTGTTAAAAATAATAAATTTGAAGCAGTGCTTTTAAATATGGAAGAGTATGAGCGCCTTTGCGAAGCAGTGAGTGTGCTTGAGAGCATTTATACTGCAAAAAAAAGAGAGAACGATGGCGAGTAGGGTGGTAAAGTACGGCTCAGACGAGTATGAGATCAGCTACGAAGTAGTAAATCCAAAATGTAAAAAAATAGTACTTTTCTTGCACGGCTGGGGCGCTAATAAAGAGATAATGAAAAAGGCTTTTGGCTCATATTTGAGCGAGCTGTGTCACGTTTATATCGATATGCCAGGCTTTGGTAAAAGCTCAATTAATGATCCTTTAAAAACAAGCGATTATGCAAAAATCGTTGAAAATTTCTGTGATGAGCTTGGCATAAATCCAGATATCATCGTAGGTCATAGCTTTGGTGGCAAGGTCGCAACGCTTCTAAAACCGCCACATCTTGTGCTTTTAAGCTCAGCTGGCATAGTTGTCAAAAAGCCATTTATCGTGCGCGCAAAGATCGCTATTTTTAAAATTTTTAAGCTTTTTGGGTTTGGAAAATTTTATAAATTCTTTGCCACAAAAGATGTGAGCGGTATGAGCAGAGTGATGTATGAGACCCTAAAAAACGTAGTTGATGAGGATTTTACGAAGCATTTTGCCGATTTTGGGGGCAGGGCTTTTATATTTTGGGGAGAAAATGATAAGGCAACGCCTATAACAAGCGGGGAGAGCATACATAAGCTCATAAAAAATAGTTCATTTTTTCCGCTTAGTGGCGATCACTTTTTCTTTTTGCTTCACGCTAAATTTATAAGCGAAGAGATAGAAAAAGGGATAAATTTTGAGCCAAATGAGGCTAAAAATGTTGTGATAGATGACGATGAGAGCGGGATCGAGGAGATAAGATGAATATATTTTTAAGCATAAGCACAGTTTTATTTATCTTTGCGCTCGCTTTTTATACGATCACTTGCTTTCAGTGGTTTTCATATAGGCCTGAGCGCGTGCTCTTTCACTTCACAAAGCCTGCTTGGCACGTCTTTTTCTTTATTGTGCCGTTGGTGCTTTTTTACACGACTGGTAAGTGGTTTTTCATCTATTTTTACTTTGCGCTTTTGCCAGCTCTTTATCTTTGGCACAAAAAACTTGATAAAAAGCTAGTCTTTACTGCCAGGATCAAGCACTTTTTTGCGATCCTTGCTTGCGCTATCATCTTAAACTACGCTTTAAATTTTATCATTCACAAGGCGTTTTTGGCTCCGATGCCGCTTTTTGTCTTGGTTGTGAGCCTATTTTTTAGTGAAATTTTAGAAAAGATTAAATTTCAAGGCTTTAAAAACAAGGCGCTTAAAAAACTGGGTGCAAATAAAGATCTAAAAATCATCTTGATCACAGCAAGCTACGGCAAAACGAGTATCAAAAATTTCTTATTTGAAATTTTAAAAGATAGCTTCGTCTGCTACAAGACGCCTCGCAGCGTAAATACAATGGCTGGCATCATCAAAGATATCAATGAAAATTTAAACGAGCAAACGCAAATTTACATCGCAGAAGCAGGCGCTAGGCTAAAGGGCGACATCCTAGAGATCACAAAATTTCTAAACCCGCAAATCGTCATCGTTGGCGAGATCGGCGCACAGCACATTGAGTATTTTAAAACGCTTGATAATATCCGCTCTACCAAGCTTGAAGCACTTCAAAGCGCTCGCTTGCAAATGGCATTTTTACATAGCTCGACAAAGAAAGAGTCAAGCCAAAATTTAGAAATTTACGATGAAAGTCTAAAAGATATAAATGCAAATTTAGATGGAATATCATTTATGCTTGATGACAAGAGTTACGCTTCGCCGCTGCTTGGCAAATTTAACGCTACAAATTTAGCTGTTTGCATCAAGGTGGCAAAATACCTAAAAATGAGCGATGAAGCGATAAATAGTGCGCTATCTAAGATGAAAAACGTCGAGCACCGACTAAGCAAGATCGAGGCTGGCGGCAAGCTGATAATTGACGATAGTTTTAATGGAAATTTTTCAGGTATGAGCGCAAGCTACGAGCTTGTAAGCACCTACGCTGGCAGAAAAGTGCTGCTAACACCTGGTATCGTAGAAAGTGATGCGGAGCAAAATGCAAATTTAGCCAAGGTGATAAATGAAATTTTCGACCTTGTCGTCATCACAAGCTCGCTAAATGCCGAAGTTTTGCTAAAACACATCATAAAGCCAAAGATCATCATCTTAAAGGATAAGAACAAAATGCAAGAAATTCTAGCTCAAAATACGCGTGTTGGCGATCTTATACTATTTTCAAACGACGCACCGAGCTTTATATGAAAAAAATAGTTTTTTTAATCCTAACTTTAAATTTGGCATTTGGCTTTGATATTGATGACTATGACAGAGGTATTGAGGCGCTAAATGCCGGAGATTACGTAGCTGCGTATGAAATTTTCTATGATGGCTGTGAGCAAAAAGATGTGCTTTCGTGCGAAGCTTTGGGCGATATGTTTGTAAATGAAGAGATAAGTGAGCAAATGGATAGTGATCTAAAAAAGCACTCAAATATCGAGCTTGGCGTGAGTTATTATATGAAAAGCTGTGACCTTGGCTACCAAAATGCTTGTGATGATGTGATGAGCTTAAGGGATGATTTAAACATAAGCCTTCCAGCTGGTGTTTATGAAAACGCCAAAGCAAGGTACGATGAGATAAGACAAGAAGACGAAAAAGAAGAAGCCTTAAGCGAGCAAAATGCAACTTTGCAAAAATAAATTCTCTAGTTTTAGACTAGATTTACTTTTAGCGTATGCTCTTTTAGGCTTGCTGGAATTTTGCCATTTTCAAGCTCGATCAGTTCGCTAACTCTTAAAACATAAAAATCCTGCAAACTTCTGTTTGCAAATTTTTCAAGCTTTTTTGAAAGCGTGTCAAACATATAAAACTCAGCCTCATTGCTAGCTAGTAAAAAATCAGCCCCACTATCAAACGCATTAAAAATGGTCTTACTTGCAAATGCAAATGCAAGCTTTTCGTTTACTTTTAAAAGTTCAAATCCACAAGGAATTTTGATATTTAGATTTATAAAATTTGCTCTAAATTTATCTAAATTTACAGGGATTTTATCGCTTACGGCTATTTTAAACTCTTTAAATTTATCCAAGTTTTTTATCTTTTCAAGCTCATTTTTTGAGGTTTCATCCTCTTTTATTCCTAAAATTTCTTTAAAAAACCTAATCGCTTCGGTATAAATTTCGCTTCCGCTAAAGATAAAATCATCAATCTTGCAAGCTATCAAAATACCATTTGCATTGTTGATAAGCCTCATGATCTCATCATTTTTTTCTTTTTTATAAAGATGATGAGCCAGTGTGATAGCAGCTGCACCTATAAAATTTGGCTCGTATTTTCTCACAAAATCAGCATAAAAATATGGCTTTAAACTTGCATAAAATTCTTTGTCTGCTTGATCGCAAAATTTATCAAATGGCTTAAATTTCTCCCAAAAGTCATCATCGTTTATCTCAAGATCTAAAACCGCTCTTTTTTCATCAAGCGGGGCGATACAAAGCTCGCTGCCAAATTTTTGAGCTAAATTTGCAAGTGGTTGGGCGGTGCTAACTACGACGTCATTTACCTTGACAAAGCCTTCAAAAGGGCTAAAGTAGGGGTCTATGCTCTTTACGTGGGCAAAAAGCTCGTTTAAGTTTGCAAAGTCTGAAATCTCTAAAAAATAGGGCTTAAAATATGCCAAAACATCTCTTTTTGCGTCAAATCTAAAAATCTCAACTCTTTGCATTTTCATCCTTTTTTTGGGCTTATTTTATCCTAAATTTAAAAGGAGTTTCATTATAATAGCGCAATGGATAAAGAAAATTTCACGATTGCATGCTTTAGTAACGCATATATCGGCGATGATGCGGCAGTGGCTGGCAAAATGGTCTTTAGCAAGGATATACTTGCGCAAAATTCGCACTTTAAGCTTGGCTGGTTAAGCCTTGAAGAGATCGGCTACAAGGCGATGATCGTAAATTTCTCAGACACGGTCGTGATGAATGCAAAGCCAAAATTTACCCTTCTTGGCCTTAGCCTGCCAAAGAGCTTCACACCTCGGCAGATCAGTGAGCTAAGCAGCGGCATAAATAGGGCGTGTGAGGAGTTTGGCGTAAAGATAATAGGCGGCGACACGATAAGTAGCCCCATTTTAAACATAAGCGTTAGCGTGATCGGCGAGCTAAGGGGCAGGGCTGTGCTTAGAAGAAATGCTAAATTTGGCGATTTTGTTGCATTTACTGGCAAGCTTGGAGGCAGTCAAAAGGGGCTAAACTCACTTCTAAGACTGGCTCAAATTTCAAAAAACTCACGCTTTAAAAAGCCTGTTTTAAGAGATAAATTTTTTTACAAAGCAACTCATCTTATAAATTCTGCCATGGATATCTCAGACGGGCTAAATACCGACCTTGGCAAGCTTTTAAAGGCTAGTAAAAAGGGAGCTAAATTTACAAAAAAGCTAAGCAAATTTGAGCTTAGTAGCGGCGAAGAGTATGAGGTTTTATTTACCTTTAGCCCTAAAAATTTAAGTGCTATTAAAAGGATCGCCGATAAAACTAGGACAAAGATCACGATTTTTGCCAAAATTTCACACAAAAGGTTAAGACAAAATGCAAGAAGCCACCACTTTTAAGCCACTCTATGCGCTCACTCATGCGCCCATCGAGGCATATTTTTCTAAAAATTCAGATGATTTTGTCGTGCGCGAGATACCGCTTTACGAATTTAGTGGCGACGGCGAGCACTTGATCATTGAAATTTCTAAAAAAGATATGACGACAAGCGACGCTTTGCATGCTTTAAGCGAGGTTACAGGGGCAAAGATGCGCGACTTTGGCTATGCTGGGCTAAAGGACAAACAGGGCATGACGACGCAGTTTATCTCGATGCCTCGTAAATTTGAGAGCGCACTTGCAAACTTTAGCCATGAAAAGATGAAAATTTTAAATTTAAACGTCCATAAAAACAAGCTTCGCATCGGACATCTAAAGGGTAATAGCTTTTTCATCCGCCTAAAAAAGGTGCTGCCAAGTAGCGCTAAAAAGCTGGAGCAGGCATTTGCTAGTATCGATAAAATGGGCTATGCAAACTACTTTGGCTATCAGCGTTTTGGTAAATTTGGAGATAATGCTGAGACTGGGCTTGAGCTACTTAAAAATGGCACAATAAATGGCAAAAAGAGCAAAAATCCAAAGCTAAACGACTTTTTGATCTCGGCATATCAAAGTGATCTTTTTAACCGCTGGCTTAGCAAACGCGTGGAAATTTCGAGATTTGCACAGGATTTTAGCCTAGGCGAGCTAGCTCAAATTTACCCGTATCTTGACGGCGCGATTTTGAAAAATTTAAAATCGCAAAAGAGATTTTTTAAGCTGATAGATGGCGAAGTTTTGGTACACTACCCGCACGGTAAATGTTTTTTGTGCGAGGATTTGGATGCGGAGGGCGTGCGCTTTGACGCGAGAGATATCACCAGCTGCGGGCTGATAGCAGGCGCTAAGGCGTACGAGGCGCAGGGCGCGGCAAAAACAGTAGAAAATGAAATTTTTGCTCAGGCAAATGAATTTAAGGCTAAAATGACTGGCTCAAGGCGTTTTGCGTGGTCTTATCTGGAAGACACTGCTTATAGGTATAATGAAGAAAAGGCACACTTTACGATGAATTTTACACTACAAAAAGGAAGCTACGCAACCGTGGTGCTAGAGGAAATTTTGCACAAAAATATCTTTGATTAAGATGGCTCTTTGTTGTTTTATGTGCCTATTTTGGTAACATAATGCATCTAGAGGCATTTAAATTTTAAAAGGCTTTAAAAATGAAAAATATTTTTCTTTGTTCTTATTTTGCGGAGATTGCAAGCAAGATCAATGAACTGGTAAAATTTAGTGGCAAGAAAGTTGCTTTTATCGACACGGCAGCAAAATTTGAAGAAGTAAATTTTTATGTAGGTGAAGCGGTAGAAATTTTAGAAAATTTTGGTGCAAAACTGACTCGTATTGATCTTTCTTGCACTCAAGATTTGGCTGCACAAATTTCTGAATGCGACGAGCTTTTTGTTGCAAATGATATTTTGACTACCATCAATGAGTGCGATATCATTTATATAAGCGGTGGAAATACATTTTATTTGCTTAATGAGTTACGAAAGTCGCATGCTGCACAAGCCATCAAAGATGCAGTTCAAGCAGGCAAAATTTATATTGGTGAGTCAGCAGGTGCGGTCGTAGCGGCACCAGATACGAGATATGCTACGTTTATGGATGAAAATAGCGTAAACGTGAGTGATTTTATAGGCTTAAATTTAGTGGATTTTTTCGTAGTGCCACACTTTGGTTGTGAGCCTTTTGTGGAAGCTACACGCGAAGTAATGGAAAAATTTGGCAATTCTTGTGATTTGCGTCCTATAAATAATGCAGAATTTATCGCACTTTGAGATAAAAATTTATGTGATCTTCGATAAAACATACGCCAAATATTTACTAAAAGCATTTTCCATAAAAAATCACTTTTTGTCTGTAAATCTGCCTTATAAATAAACAAAATAATTAAAACGTAAAGTTTGAAGTTTAAAGCCAGAAATTTAAGCCAAAACCGCTATAATTTTATCCTGGCACGGTAAGCGGTCGCTTTTGCACCATGCAAAAGAGGAAAGTCCGAGCTGCGATAAGACAAGGTTCCATCTAACGGATGGCTAGGGAAACCTAAGGGATAGTGTAACAGAAAGTAAACTTCCGCTTTGGCGGTAAAGGTGAAACGGTGGAGTAAGAGCCCACCGGCACGCTTGGTAACTTGCGTGGCCATATAAACCCAACCTGCAGCAAGAAGGGATGGTTTTGGTCTTATATTAAAACCCTTCGCTAGAGTTTGTTTGTAAAAGCAAGTGTAGATAAATGATCGCTCAAGACAGAACTCGGCTTAACGCCGTGCCTTTAAAATTATAAAAACAGATTAGTTTGTTACGTATTTTTGAGCTTTTTGTAGTTTTATAAGCTCATTTTGAATATGTGAAGACTTGCTTTTTAAAAGCTCTATTGCGCCGCCAATTAGTGCTTGTGCTTCTTGTGCTAGAGCTAGGCTTGTAAACATATCCTCACTAAAATTTTGTGACAATGCAGCTATCTTACCTGTGTCTTCATTTATCAATGCTAATTTAAATTCGTTGATCCAACTATTCACCTGAAGTTACCTCTCTCCATGCTTCTGATAGTTGCTTTACGACATTGGTTACTTCATTTAAAGCTGCGACATCGTTTTGAATATTTGCCATAGCAAGAAGCTGCATCTGTCTTGTATAAAGGCCGCTAAGATAGTGAGCTACATCACCTTGAGAATAATCAAGCGAATTTAAAAGCTCAACAAAAATAGCGTTTGTCCTATTAATATAATAAACTTTTTTCTCTATATCCCCAGCTTCTATCGCCTTTTTGGTACGAAATATAAATTTTAAAATTCCGTCATAAAGCATCTCTATTAATTTAGTTGGGGACTCAATGCCCCCAAAACTAGACTGTGCGTATGCACTATATGCACTTTGATTCATCTTTCTCTCTTATTTTCTGCTATTTATCTCTGCATCGATCATTGATTTTAGTGTTGAGAACTGATTTTCTAAACTCGCGATGATAGCGTTATACTTGATAAAGCGCTCTTGCATTGTTGTATATTTCTCATCTAAAAGCTTTTGTGTGCTCTCTTTATTTTTTGTGATCGACTCGTTTTCGTCTTTTAGCTGATTTTGCATAGCGATCATTGTGCCTTTTTTACCAACGACACCATCAAGCATTTTAGCTAGCTTTGTAAATAGCCCATCTGTCTTTTTGGTTACTGGATTTATGGTAGCTTCATTCATACCTAGAGCTGTTAAGGCTGAATTTTTACCTTTTACCTCGATATTTTCGCCATCGCTTCTTTTTAAGACGATTCTTTTGCCACTGTTATCAAGACTGGCTGTAACTCCAGTTATGCCAGCGTCATTTATGGCTTGTTGAAGTTTTAGTGCATTCTCTTCAGCTGTGGCAGTAGCAGTAGTTGAAAATGTAACTGACTTGCCGTTTATCGTAAGATCACCAGCTTTTATGTCTAGTGCTCCAGTGCTAACAGTCGATGCTCCCATATAGCTTATTGGCTCGATCTTGCTTGATCCCATGAAAAATTTCTGAATCTCTTCAGGATCTTTGCTAAGTGCTGCGTTAAATTTATTTAGATCAAGCTGAAGCTGACCGTCTTTATCAGGCACTATGCCATATTTACTTAATGCTTTGCCTTCGCTATCTTGTCCATTTACAAGACGGCCAATGTTTGATCTTAAACTTGAAATTTCGCTAACGCCTTGGAAAGTGCCAGCTCCTTTTTCCTCGTCATATTTTGTAGCTATGCCAAGGTTCATAGTCATTAGGTTGTAGTCTTTGATAAATTCTTCAACCGCTTTTATTACCTCTTTTGTATCTTGAGAGACACTTACGTTTGTTTTGCCGGTTTCATTTAATGTAATAGAAATTCCTGGCCTTAAGTCGTTGAAGGTATTTTTGCTTCTTTTTACATTTACTCCGTTATATGTAAATTCCGCATCTTGTGCTTTCAAAATTCTATTCTTTTCAAAATTTGATGTCATCTTTGGTGTGCCATCAGGATTTGTTAGTAGAGTGCCATTTGCATCTTTATCTTGAAACTGCGTACTATCCCAGCCCAGCTTATCTAAAACACCAGCCGTATCATTTGAAAATTTAATAGTCTGCGTTGCACCAGTGTTGCCTGATTGAAGCATGATTTGATTTGGCTTATCTCCGCCAACATTTAAAATTCTAGCTTGTAATTTACCGCCACTGATATCATTTATCTTGTCTACAATATCTTGATATGTGGTTGATCTAGTTACGCTAATAGAAAATTTTTGTCCATCGATTTCAACGTCAAAAGAGCCGTTATTTGTCGCACCTACTAAGCTTGAAGCGTTTTTGAAATTTGAGCTTTGAAATGTATCTTTTTGAGCAAGTTTTTGCACATCGATACTAAAATTTTGCACGCTAACGCCATTTGCCGCTGAGGCTGTTACACTTTTACCAGCGTTATTTGTAGTTCTTTTTAGATAAAGTGCCTCTCCGCCAAGTGTTTTGCCACTTACGTTTACGTTGCTAACTAGAGTTTTTAGCGCTGCAAGGTCTTTTTGCTTTAGATCATTTCTTTCTAGCCTTTTTGTTAAAGGCTTGATCTGTCCTGCTTCATCTGCTTCTTTTAATTTCTTGATAAGATCATCATTTAGTCCGCTATTTTTTGTACCGATGCCTAAATTTGTTACGTTACCTACTGCCATTTTTAACTCTCCTTGTCAAAAAGTATTCCGATACTTTCTTTAAAATACTCGCTTATTCTTATAGCTTCTTTGCTTGGAAGTTGTGTTATCTCTTCGCCAGTTTTAGCATCTTTTACTTGCACAACCATTAAATTTAGCTTCTCATTGTAAGCAAATCTTACATTAGTATCGAGCTGCTGCATTTGATAGTTTAGTCTGTCAGTGACCTCTCTTGTTCTTTTGGCAAGCTCTTCGTTGCTAAGTCCGTCTAGCTCGTTAATGTCTTTTGTTTCATTGTTTTTATCAGCACTTAATTTAACATCAG
The DNA here is from genome assembly GCF_002912895.1 of Campylobacter concisus. Classification (GTDB taxonomy): domain Bacteria; phylum Campylobacterota; class Campylobacteria; order Campylobacterales; family Campylobacteraceae; genus Campylobacter_A; species Campylobacter_A concisus_G. The sequence continues at coordinate 11,954 of NZ_POZX01000023.1, read as the reverse complement.
AATGCTCAATAGGTCTGCTGTCTATTTGACGCTGAGCAGATGTGCTCATGCTCGTATCTAGCACCTGATTTGCTGCTACCTTAAAGATTTCCATAGTTTTACTCCTTAAAACTTACGTTAGCTTCTACATCGGTAAAATTTTAAAATCCTTTAGTGTTTATATAAATTTTTGATTATTTAGGCTAAAATCGAGCAAAAATTTATAGGAAGAGATATGAAAATTTCATTTGAGTGCGAGTGTATTTTACTTCAAAAGACACTGCTGCTTTTTTGTGGAAATTTGGCTGCTCATCATAAGGATTGTGATTTTGTAGTGAGCGACCGCGAGATTGCGACAAAAAAACCACTATTTATAATAGGAAAAAATGCTCATCTTTCTCATCCTTTTACCAAAATGGCACTTCTTGATACGCTTGAAGAATTTTACTCAGCTATGCAAATTTCAAAAGCAAATGAGCTAAATGAAACTAAAAATGAAAAAGGCTTAGAAGAGAAAATTTCACTTTTGATAGATAAATTTAAAGCCGATCTGCTAGAAATTTTAAGGGTAAATCAGTGAAGCTCTATACCAAAATCTCAAGTGGTAAATTTAAAGGCAAAAGGCTTGAGCTACCAAGTCTAAGCACGACTAGAAGCACAAAAAGTATCGTAAAGGAGTCCTTTTTTAACGTCATTAGAGATGAAATTTACTCACTTGTATTTATAGAGGGCTTTGGTGGAAGCGGCGTGATGGCATGTGAGGCCGTTAGCAATGGAGTACGTAAGGCTATCGCTATCGAAAAAGATAGAGCCGCTTTTAAGATCACGCAAAGCAACATTGCAAGCCTAGAGTGCTCAAATTTAAAAGCGATAAATGGTGATACTTTTGTTCTTTTGCCTGATCTTGTAAATTCTCAAAGTGGCAAGGTGTTGCTCTATCTGGATCCGCCATTTGACATAAGAGCTGGCTTTGATGATATCTACATCAAGCTTGTAAATTTAATCTCACAGTTAAAAAAAGAAAAAATTTACATGATAGTTTTTGAGCACAACAGCGACTTTAAATTTAGTGATGAAATTTCTACATACAAGCTCGTAAAATTTAAAAAATTTGGAGCTACTTCGCTCTCTTATTTCCAATAATTTATAAAAATTTGGAACATCTTTTGCTTTAAAAACCTAAAATAGCTAAATTTTAGGAAAAAATATGAAAAAATTTTTATCTTTTGTAGCAGCTTCAGTGATAGCTACTTCAGCTTTTGCTACGCAGATAAAAGATCTTGCAAACATCGTTGGCGTAAGAGATAACCAGCTAATAGGCTATGGTCTAGTTGTCGGACTAAACGGCACAGGTGATGGCTCAACGTCGAAATTTACGATACAGTCTCTATCAAACATGCTCCAAGGTGTAAACGTAAAAATAAATCCAGATGATATCAAGTCCAAAAATGCAGCTGCTGTTATGGTAACAGCCAAGCTTCCTGCATTTGCAAGGCATGGCGACAAGCTTGATGTCGTGATCTCATCTATTGGTGACGCTAAGAGCTTGCAAGGTGGTACGCTTCTCATGACGCCATTAAAAGGCGTTGATGGTGATATTTATGCTTTGGCTCAGGGCGCTTTAAGCATCGGTGGTAAAAGCATGGGTAGATCAGGTGGAAATCACCCAACCGTCGGTTCTATCCTAAATGGAGCTTTGGTTGAGAGAGAAGTAACTTATGACATTTATAATCAAGACACTATAAGACTAAGTCTAAAAGATACAAATTTTAAAATCGCTCTTGATATCCAAAATGCCATAAATGCAAATATTTCTGATGATGTTGCAAAGGCGATCGATCCAAGAACGGTTATTATTAAGAAGCCAGATGATGTTAGTATTATCGAGCTTGCAAGTGCTGTGCTTGATCTTGATGTAGAGTACAAGCCAGATGAAAAGATAGTGGTTGACGAAAGAACTGGCACAATAGTAAGTGGTATAAATGCTGTGGTTAGTCCAGTTGTCTTAACGCATGGTGCAATCACAATAAAAATAGAGCCAAATAGCTACGATGAAGCAGCGCAAAACGATGTAAATATAGGAAGCGATACATCTGTCGCACCTAGTCAAAATTTACTTAAAATTTCAGGCGAAAAAACTACCGTTGCAAATGTCACAAGAGCTTTAAATAAGCTTGGGGCAACACCAAGCGATATCATATCAATACTTGAAAATTTAAAGCGAGTTGGTGCGATACAAGTTGATTTGGAGATCATATAATGCAAATAGACAACACATTAGCACTAAATTCATACAATGAAATTTCGGCAAATAAGATAAAAAATGCAAATGCTAAACAAGATGCACTTTTAAAAGAGCAAACTGATGCATTTGAGGCATATATGGTAAAGGCTGTGCTTGATATTGCTTTAAAAGAAGATGAGCACAACTCGCTATATCCAAAGGCTACTGGTAGCGATATCTATAGATCAATGTATAACGATGCAATGAGTAAGGCACTGAGCGGAAATCTTGGTTTTTCAGAACTTTTGTACGATTTTTTAAAGAGAGACTCTTAAGTAAATTTATATTCTGCCGATGTAGTGATATAAACATTTTATTTTAAGAGGTATGAATATGATAACACCTTTGAATCAAAGACTAAATTTTCAGGCAAACACGCTAAATAAAAATGGCGATACCAAGGTCGAAACTCAGAGTAAAGAAGTAAGAACAAACGAAAACGCAAAGCTAAAAGAGATAGCTGATGCCATAGCAAATGGAACTTATCAAGTTGATATCTCAAAAACGGCTAGGGCTGTGGCTGATGCGTTGCTGTAATTAAGGAATTTAAATGATAAAAAAGCTTTTGGACGAGGCTATAGGCGAGCTTGATGAGCTTATAAATTTAACTATACAAGATATCGCAAATATAAAAGAGGCTAAGCACTCAAGCGTTGATGAGAGTGTAAAGAAAAAAAATGCCTTAGTTCGTGCATTTGAAGATACCAAAAGAGCACTAGATAAAGAGCTTTTAAAGGTATCAAAAGAGAGCGGTACGACTACACTTGCTAGTGTTTTAGACGATGAAGTGAAGTCAAAGCTTGTGCTTATGCGTTCAAAGCTTGAAAATTTACATAAAATTAATAAAGAATATGCAAGACATGTTGTTGCTGTTAAAGAATTTTTTGACTCACTTAATGAAAAAATTTTTGGTACTAAAGCAAGTGAATACGGCCAAGATGGAAACAGCATAGATAATAATTTTTATAAATCAAGGGTTTAAAAAATGGCTAATATCTTTATGTCATTAGGCACGGGTGTTTCAGGACTAAATGCAGCCCAGCTTCAAATAAGTACAACCGGAAATAATATCGCAAACGCTGATAGCAACTACTATACAAGGCAGCGTGTTGTCCAATCCGCATCTCCAGCGATGAATACAGTACCTGGCGGAGTTGGTACAGGCACGCAAGTAGATACTATAACAAGGCTTCATGATGAGTTTGCCTACTCAAGACTAAAATACTCATCGTCAAATTTAGAAAATACAGCCTATAAACAAAGAATTTTGCAAGAAGCTACAAAATATTTTCCTGATCTAAAAGATAATGGAATGGTGAAAGATATTCAGGAGTATTTTTCCGCATGGAATAACTTTGCTTCAAACCCTAATGCAGGTGCTCAGAAAGTAAATTTGATAAATAAAGCAAGTGTATTGACTGCAAGTATCAACCGCTCATCAAAGATGCTTTATGATATGCATGAAAAGATTGATGAAACAATAAAAATAAATATAAATGAGATAAATTCGCTAGGCAGGCAAATAGCAAATATTAATAAGCAAATCCAAAGAATAGAATCAGGCGCGGACGCTGGTATAAAAATAAATGCAAATGATCTTCGTGATAAACGTGATGAGCTTGAGCTTGCTATGTCAAAGCTGGTAAATACAGCAGTTTATAAAAGCGATCTAAAGAGCAATTCTAGGGTAGATACAGGAATAACAGATCAAGGAAAATACTACAATCTAAACATTGGTGGCGTAAGTATCGTTGATGGTGTAAATTTTCATGAAATTTCTATGAGTTCAACTGAAAGTGGACGATATACAAAAATTTATTATGAAAGAGAAGATGGTAGAAGAATCCCAATGGAAGAAAAGATCACAGGTGGTAAAATCGGTGCTGCACTTGATCTTAGGGGTCGAAACTACGAGCCAGATAATGATAAATTTAGTGACGGAACGATCCAAAAATACATTGATAATCTAAATACATTTAGTAAAACCTTGATAACAAGCACAAATAATATCTATGCTGAGTCTGCAGTTGAAATTTCTAACTCAGATCCGATAAGTTATTTAGAAGGCGATAAAACGTTGATGAATCATGATAATAGTATAAGAAACGGAAGTTTTGAAGCTATTGTTTATGATAACAAAGGCAATGTCGTGGCCAGAAAAACTATAAATGTAAATGGTACGACGACAATGAATGATACAAGATATGGCAACTCTATCGTCAAAGACTTTAACTCAAACTCAGATGACAATAAAGATAATAATATGTTAAATGACGTTGATGACTTTTTTGAGGCGTCATATTTTTATGATAAAAATACTAAAAAAGGCACATTTTCTCTCATTCCAAAACAAGCTCAAGGGCTTTATAGCATATCGATAGTCGATCACGGTACAAATTTTCCAGGCGCTGTTGGCATAAATAGATTTTTTTCAGGTACTGACTCAAATAGTATCGGCATAAATCAAAATTTTACCCAAGACCACACAAAGCTTAGAGCCTACTCAAAGCCAGTTATCGGAAATAATGAAGTTGCTAATAAGATGATCCAGCTTCAGTATCAAAAGCAGACCTTTTACTCAAGTGGCATAGCGCTTGATAGAGATGAGACGATCGAGGGATATTACCGCTATCTTACGACTGACATGGCGAGTGATACAGAGGCAAATAATACGATCCACGATACAAATACATCTTTACAAAAGACAGCTGAAGAGGAATTTCAATCAACAAGTGGCGTAGATACCAACGAAGAGCTTACAAACTTGATCCGTTTTCAAGCTAGCTACGGCGCAGCAGCAAAGATCATCACAACCGTTGATCAAATGCTAGATACCCTTCTTTCATTAAAACAATGAGCGATCTAAAAAGCCTTTTAGACTCACACGTACTTAGCAAAAATACAAATTTGGGGCTGTTTGAAGCCCCAGATCCACTTCAAGTAGCCACTAAATTTAAAGAGCCAAACATAGCGCTCATTTGTGCGTTATTTGCTTATGGCAACGCAAAAATGATAGTGAAATTTCTAAATTCGCTTGAATTTGGTTTGCTTGATGAGAGTGAGCAAAATATCAAGAAAAATCTTTCAAGTTTCAAATACCGCTTTCAAAATGAAAATGATGTAAGAGAAATTTTTATTACTCTCTCACGCCTTAAAAAAGAGGGTGACATAGAGAAAATTTTACGCCAAGGTCTAGCAAAAAATGGCGAGATGATAGATGGCATAAATGAACTTATCAAATTTATATACAAGCTAAATTCTTACCGCTCGGACGGATATGAGTTTTTCTTTGGTAAGAGTTTTGATAAAGAGCCACAAAGCCCATATAAACGCTATAATATGTATCTTCGCTGGATGGTTAGAGATAGCGATATTGACCTTGGACTATTTAAAAATTTGCCAAAAGATAAGCTTTTGATGCCGCTTGATGTTCATACACATAGAGTTTCTTTAAATTTAGGACTTATAAACAGAAAGAGCTACGATTTCAAAGCAGTCATGGATCTTACAAAAAAACTTAGAGAATTTGACGAGCTAGACCCGATAAAATACGACTTTGCACTTTATAGAATAGGGCAGAGCAAAGAGCTAGAAACTATCATAAAAAATCTTAATCAATAAAAATTATTGCTAAATTTTTAAATTTAGGGTAGACTTGCCATACAATTTTATCCATAAGGAGCTTGTATGAAAAAAATCGTTTTACTAAGTGCAGTTTTGGGAACTTTGCTTTTTGCTCACGAAGGTCATCACTTTGATGCAAAAGCTGGAGAGCATCTAGTTATACCTGTTAATGAGCTAAGCGAGAAGGGCGATAAGAGTGTCGGCGAAGTAGTAGTTGTTAAGACAAATTACGGCGTTGCATTTTTTCCAAATTTAAAAGGACTTACTGCAGGACTACACGGCTTTCACATCCATGAAAATGCTAACTGTGGTGCGACTGAAAAAGGCCTTGGTATGAAAGCAGGCGGTCACTGGGATCCAGCTGGCACAAAAATGCACTCTTTTGCTTGGGATGATAAAGGTCACAAAGGTGATTTGCCAGCACTTTACGTAGATGCTGAGGGTAATGCTAACTATCCAGTGCTAGCCCCAAAGATAAAAAGTCTTGACGAGCTAAAAGGTCACTCATTAATGGTTCATGTTGGTGGTGATAATCACAGCGACAACCCAAAAGCACTTGGCGGTGGCGGTGCTAGAATGCTTTGTGGCGTTATTAAGTAATCACTTTAATAAACGAGTCTTTGAGCTAGATCTAAAGGCTCGTTAAAATTTATAAATTTTAAAAATCTCTCATTTCAAATATAAAAATTTTACAAAAAGATAAGTACAAATAAATTACAATCTGCTTTTATTTCAATTATCAAAAGAGCAAAAAATGGAATTTGATCTACTTAGCTATGTCGTTTTTTTTGTAGCTGCGTTTTTAGGTGGTTTTATCGATTCTATCGCTGGTGGAGGTGGGCTTATAACGCTTCCAGCTATTATGGCGATGGGCGTGCCGCCACACCTTGCACTTGGTACAAATAAGCTCCAAGGAGTTTTTGGTAGCTTTACAGCGACTCTAAATTTCACAAAACGGGGATTAATTAATTATAAAGAGTGCTTTGTAGGTATCGTTTTTACTTTCATTGGAGCTATCATCGGAGCGGTGGTTATCCTATTTTTAAATACAAATTTTTTAAAGATAATTATCCCATTTTTACTGATTGCTATTTTTATCTACACGCTTTTTATGCCAAAAGTCGGCGAAAATGATAGAGCTGCAAAGATGAATGAGAAGCTATTTTATGTAGTTTTTGGGCTGATACTTGGCTTTTATGATGGTTTTTTTGGTCCAGGAACAGGCTCTTTTTGGACATTTGCGATAGTGGCACTAATTGGGCTAAATTTAAAAAAAGCTGTCGCTCATACGAAACTCTTAAATTTTACTAGCAATATCGTTGCTCTTGGCATTTTTATAGCTGGCGGACAGATGCTTTGGGCTGTTGGACTTTTGATGGCAGTTGGTCAAATTTTAGGCGCATATTTTGGATCAAATCTTGTCATTAAAAAAGAGGTAAAATTTATTAGAACAATGTTTCTAGTGGTAGTTGCAGTGACTATTTGTAAATTGATTTTCGATTATTTCAGAGTTTAAAATTAAAAATGTTTTAACAATAATTTTGTTACAATCACGCAAAATTCTAAATCCAAGGTAAATTAATGAAAGATTTGTTTCTATTTTCAAATTTCCTAAATAGCTCCCACGCCTTTATATATGCGTTTCACTTTCTGCTTGTAGCTTTGATTGTTATCATAGTTGCTTATATAGCAAGGAGTAAGATGCAGCTTGTACCAAGAGGTCTTCAAAATATAGTTGAAGCTTATTTGGAGGGCGTTATATCGATGGGAAGAGATACTTTAGGCAGTGAAAAACTAGCTAGGAAATATCTTCCACTTGTTGCAACTATCGGTTTTATCGTATTTTTTTCAAATGTTGTAGGTATTATTCCTGGATTTGAGTCACCAACATCAAGTCTAAATTTAACTCTAGTTTTGGCTTTAGTTGTATTTGTTTATTACAACTTTGAGGGTATTAGAGAAAATGGATTTTTCAAGTACTTTGGACACTTTATGGGGCCAAACAAATTTCTAGCTCCGATTATGTTTCCAGTTGAAGTCATCTCACATCTTTCACGTGTAGTTTCGCTATCATTTCGTCTTTTTGGCAATATCAAGGGAGATGATTTGTTCTTGCTAGCAATGCTTACACTTGCACCTTGGTTTGCTCCACTTCCAGCCTTTGCACTTCTAACACTTATGGCTGTTTTGCAAACATTTATCTTCATGATGCTAACTTACGTTTATCTAGCTGGTGCAGTCGCTATTAGTGAGCACGAGCATTAAAATTTAAAGCCATATTTTTATATGGCTTTTTCCTTTTTAAAACTATTTAAATTTTTAAATCACATTCTTTATTTTTCCATTCAAAACGCTCATTTTTAGATATTTTAAAAGAAAGTATCGCTAAAATACGCCTTAAAAATTTGTATAAATTTAAAGGTAAAAATATGTTTGAAGTCGTTATTGGTTTAGAAGTTCACACTCAGCTTAATACAAAAACTAAAATTTTCTGCTCTTGCTCGACTAGCTTTGGCGACGAGGCAAATACTCACGTTTGTCCGACCTGCTTAGCTTTGCCTGGAGCGCTACCTGTGCTAAACAAAGAGGCAGTCAAAAAAGCAATTAGCTTTGGCACAGCGATAAACGCTAAGATCAATAAAAAATCAGTCTTTAATAGAAAAAACTACTTCTATCCGGATCTTCCAAAGGCATATCAAATTTCCCAGTTTGAGATCCCTATCGTAGAAGGTGGCGAGCTAATAATCGACGTAAATGGTACTAAAAAACGCATCGGTGTAACAAGAGCACACCTTGAAGAGGACGCTGGAAAGAACATCCATGAAGAAACCGAGAGTCTGGTTGATCTAAACAGAGCCGGCACGCCACTTCTTGAGATAGTTAGTGAGCCAGATCTTAGAAGCAGTGATGAGGCGGTGGCTTATCTTAAAAAACTACACTCGATCCTTCGCTTTTTAAATATAAGTGATGCGAATATGCAAGAGGGTAGCTTTCGCTGCGACGCAAATGTCTCTATCCGTCCAAAAGGCGACACTAAGCTTTACACAAGAGTTGAGATAAAAAACCTAAACTCATTTAAATTTATTCAAAAAGCGATCGATTACGAGGTGGAGCGCCAAAGTGCAGCTTGGGAAGATGGCAAATACGACCAAGAAGTCTATCAAGAGACGAGGCTGTTTGACACGACAAATTTGGTGACAAGATCGATGCGTGGCAAAGAGGATAGTGCGGAGTATAGATACTTTCCTGATCCTGACTTGCTACCTGTTGAAGTGTCAGAGCAGATGTATAACGAAGCGATAAAAATTCCAGAGCTTGCCGAGCAAAAGGTCGCAAGATATGTTAGCGAGCTAGGCGTAAAAGAGAGTGATGCGCTAAATTTAACCCAAAGTGTTGAGATGGCTAGATATTTTGAAGAGCTGATCGCTGCTGGAATTCAGCCAAAGCTTGCTACTACATGGCTCATAGTCGAGCTTCTTGGTCGCTTAAATAACGGCGTAACGATCGAGACAAGCCCAGTTAATAGTGCTAAAATGATAAATTTACTAAAACGCATAGAAGATGGCACGATAAGTGGCAAGGCTGCAAAAGAGGTTCTAGACTACCTAATGGAAAATGATGCGGACGTTGATAGTGTCATCGAAAAACTTGGCTTAAAGCAAGTGAGCGACGACTCAGCGATTATCGCGATCATAGATCAAATTTTAGCTGCAAACGCCGACAAGGTCGAAGAGTACAAAAACGGCAAAGATAAGATGTTTGGCTTCTTTGTTGGTCAGGTGATGAAAGAGGGCAAGGGTGCCTTTAACCCAGGTAAGGTCAATGAGCTTTTAAAGGCCAAAATAGGCTAAAAAAAGGGCTAAAATGAGCATAGCAGTCATCGGAGCTGGCAAGTGGGGCAGTGCGCTATTTCACGCATTTAGTGAAAATAACGAGTGCGTCATCAGCTCAAGAACGCCAAGAGAGATGCTAAATTTTGTAAGCTTGGATGAAGCTTTGGAGTGCGAATACCTAGTTTGCACGATCCCAACGCAAGCTACAAATTTATGGCTAAAGCAAAACTACAAAAACAAAGGTCAAAAGATCTTAGTTGCTAGCAAGGGTATAGATACGGCAAATCTTAAATTTTTAAATGAAATTTACGAGGATTTTGTGGATAGTGAAAATTTGGCTTTTCTCTCTGGGCCGACCTTTGCAAAAGAGATCATGCAAAAGCTGCCTTGCGCTTTGGTGGTAAATTCTAAAAATGAAAATTTAGCTTTAAAATTTGCTTCATTTTTTCCAAGCTACATGAAAGCATACACCTCAGATGATGTGATCGGAGCTGAAGTGTGTGGGGCGTATAAAAACGTGATCGCCATAGCTGGCGGCATCTGTGACGGCCTTGGCCTTGGTAACAACGCAAGAGCAAGTCTCATTTCACGTGGGCTTGTCGAGATGGCTAGATTTGGCAAATTTTTTGGTGCAAAAGATGAGACATTTATGGGGTTAAGCGGCGCAGGTGATCTTTTTTTGACCGCTTCATCGATACTTTCACGCAACTACCGCGTAGGTCTAGGCATCGCAAGGCACGAGAGATTAGAGAAAATTTTAAATGAGCTTGGCGAAGTGGCCGAGGGTGTGGATACCGCAAGGGCTATTAGTAATATCGCCAAAGAAAAGGGCATATATGTGCCAATCGCAAGCGAGGTTGAAAATATGCTAAATGGCAAAGATGTTTTTGAAAGCGTTAAATCGCTTTTGGGAAGAAGATGAGAGCTTTTAAATTTATACTTTTTATGGCTATTTTTGCTCTTGGGCTAAACGGCGCAGAAGTGAGCCTAAGAGCTAAGGTCTCGCAGATGATAATGGTTGGTTTTAACGGAGCTAGTACAAAGGATGCTGCGTTTCGTGCGATGCTAAGCGACGCTGGATATGAGAGGTTTGGCGGTGTGATGCTGCTTGGCAGAAACGTCACCAATAAAGCCCAGTTAAAAGCTAGCATAAAAGCTATCAAAGAGAAAAGTCCTAAAATTTTCATCGCTATCGACGAAGAGGGTGGAAACGTAAGCCGTATGAAGGATAAGAGCTTTGAGGGCCCGTATCCTAGCGCATACGAGGTCGCAAACACGCTTGATATCAAAAGCGCATACGATCTCTACTCAAAAATGGCTATAAATTTAAAAGAGCGTGGCATAAATTTAAATTTCGCCCCAGTGGTTGATCTGCACGATGAAAACTCGCCGATCATCGCCGCTAAACAAAGGGCGTTTAGCGAGTATGCAAGCAAGGTTGTGATCTATGCTGATGCCTTTATGGATGCATTTAAAGAGCAGGGCATTCTAACGACACTTAAGCATTTTCCAGGACATGGCAGCTCAAAAGAGGACTCGCATAAAAATAAGAGCGAAGTCACGCTAAGTAAAGACGCGCTGCTGCCATACAAAGACGCTATAAGCACTGGTAGAGCGCAGATCATCATGGTCGGACACCTTTTTGTAAAAGGCATCGACGAGGACAATCCGGCCACACTTTCTAAAAAAATAATAACCGATCTGCTTCGCAATGAGCTTAAATTTAATGGCGTGGTTATCAGCGATGATATGCTGATGAAAGGCATTGGCGATGAAGCTTTGGCTCAAAAAGTGGTGAAATTTATAAACGCTGGTGGCGACATCTTGCTCTTTAGCGAGTTTAAGATAAATAATCAAAGAACGGCCGATCTGATCACTCAGATCATAATCGATGCTGTAAATGAGAAAAAGATCAGCAAAGAGCGGATAGACGCTTCATATAAGAGGATAATGGCTCTAAAAGCGAAGCTTTAAATTTGAAAATATAAATTTAGAGTATTAGATTTCTGCTAAGTTCATTTCTCTCTGGATAAAAGTATAAAATTTCAAGTCGATTTTTTTGGTTATATGAATAATTAAAATATTTTTTTATATAGTTATGTTTTTAAGCTATATTTTAGTGTAGCTTCTTTAATAAATGATTATTGCAATAAATGGAGTATAGAATTGAATAAAAGAATAAAAAAAATAGAGTTGAATAGAATTGTAAAAAGTCTTAAAAATAATTTTAATAC
>NZ_POZX01000022.1:0-66465 GCF_002912895.1 Campylobacter concisus | reverse complement strand
CACTAAGAGAGAGTGAGGTCTTTTTTGTAAAAAGTCTGAGTAGTCATACGGCTTGGGCTCAGTAAAAGAACAACCTGTAAAAAATATAATGCTAAATATAAAAAAGATTTTTTTATTTATTGAATTTGACATATTTATATCCAAAATTTTAGTGTTTGCAATTTTAACTTTTAAACGTAAATGAACCGGAAATAGTGCTTTGCTTTCTTTATTCTAAGTTAAAAAGCAATATAATATCGGCAAAAAACATATTTTCTTAAGGCAAAAAACAATGATGCACTATTTAAAGATAAAAGGAAATGCCAAATTAAGTGGCGAAGTAAAAATAAGCGGCGCTAAAAATGCTGCTCTACCGATTATCGCTCTAACCTTACTTGCAAAAAAAAGTGTAAATTTAACAAATATCCCAAATGTCGCTGATATAAAAACGCTTTGCCAACTGCTAACTAACCTAGGAGCAAAGTGCGAATTTAAAAATAAAAATTCACTAAGCATAGATACAAGTGGTGTAAGCTCGACAACTGCAAATTATGACATCGTTAGAAAGATGCGCGCTTCTATCTTAACGCTTGGACCGCTTCTTGCACGCTTTGGCCACTGCGAAGTGAGTCTACCTGGAGGATGTGCAATCGGACAAAGACCTATTGACCTGCATCTAAATGCGCTCGAAAAAATGGGAGCAAATATCGAAATAAAGCAAGGCTATGTCGTCGCAACAGCACCAAATGGCCTAAAAGGCACAAAGATCGTTTTTGATAAGATCACCGTAACTGGTAGCGAAAATATCATCATGGCTGCAGCTCTAGCTCACGGTACGACAGAGCTTTTTAACGTAGCACTTGAGCCTGAAGTGGTGCAAATTTGTGAAATTTTGGCTAAGAGTGGCGTTAAAATAGAAGGCATCGGCACAAGCGAGCTAAAGATAACTGGAAGTGGCCAAAAATTGCTTGAAATTTGCGATATTGAAGTCATCCCTGATAGGATCGAGGCTGGCACATACCTTTGTGCTGGAGCTATAACAAATAGCAAAATTTCGGTCACAAAGGCAAATGCAGCCCATATGACAGCCATTTTAAATAAATTTGAAGAGATGGGCTTTGGTATTGAGATAGATGGCGACAAGATCACGATATTGCCAGCAAAAGAGATAAAACCAGTAGAGATAAGAACTACTGAGTATCCAGGCTTTCCAACAGATATGCAAGCTCAATTTATGGCGCTTTGCCTTGCAGCAAATGGCGTTAGCACGATAGATGAGAGACTTTTTGAAAACCGCTTTATGCACGTTAGCGAGCTTGCTAGAATGGGAGCGGATATTAAATTAAACGGGCATATTGCAAGTGTTTATGCACCAGCTAAGCTAAATGCAGCCGATGTGATGGCGACAGATCTTAGAGCTAGCTCAGCGCTGATACTAGCTGCTCTTATAGCAAATGGTGAAAGCTTGGTACATAGAATTTATCACCTTGATAGAGGATATGAAAATTTAGAAGAAAAATTTCAAGGCCTTGGTGCAAATATTATTAGGCTTGAGGAGTAAAAATGCTGCTAAATAATGCATTAGATGCGCTTAAATCTAAATTTAAACTAAAAACAGATAGTGAAATTTTGCCTATCAGTATGGCTCTTGGTAAAACATTGGCAAATGATGTAGTGGCGGTAAAAGACTTGCCATGTTTTGATAACTCTGCGCTTGATGGCTTTGCTGTGAAATTTGAAGATAAAGACAAGCCATATAAAATAGTTGCAAGTGCCTTTGCAGGCGATAAAGAGCAGCTAAGCATCGGCAAAAATGAGTGCGTTAAGATAATGACTGGTGCGAAAATGCCAAAGAGTGCTGATACAATCATAAAGATTGAGGATTGTGTTGTTGAAGGAAATTTTATAAAAGCACCAAATAATCTTAAAAAAGGTGATGGGTATCGCTTTAAAGGCGAAGAGGTAAAGATTGGTGAAATTTTGCTAAAAAGTGGCGAGGCTATAAACACTAGAGGCATAATGATGCTAGCAGCACAGGGCATAAGTTTTATAAATGTAAAAAAACAGCCTAGTGTTGGAATTTATTCAAGTGGAAATGAGATCATAGAGCCTTGGCAAAGAGCGAGTGAGGATGAAATTTACAATGCAAATGCCTTTGGCATCGCTGCACTTTTAAGCTCCATAGGGCAAGATAGCTCATATCTTGGCATCATAAAAGATGGGCTAAGTGCTGTCAAACAGGCATTTTTAAATGCTACAAATTACGACATTATTATCTGCTCTGGTGGGGCAAGTGCTGGTGAGGCTGATTTTATGAAAATAGCTCTAAGCGAGCTTGGATACAATGAAATTTTTTCGCATATTGATATAAGACCTGGCAAACCCTGCAAGGCTTATGAAAAAGATGGCAAACTAGTCTTTGTGCTCCCTGGAAATCCAATGGCAGCTTATGTTTGCATGATGATGCTTGTTTTGCCTCTTTTAAGAGAGGATTGCTTTGTGATGCAAAATGCTACAAATGCACAAAATTTAAAGGTAAAATCAGGCAGGATCAATGCCATTTTTGGAAATATTGAAAATGATAAATTTATAGCAACAAATGGTGGAAAATACGGCTCTGGCATGATAGATCATATTTTAAAAAGCGCTTTTATCTTTTTAACTAGTCCAGATCAAAGCGAAATTTTGCAAAATAGTGAAATTTCTCTTATAAAACTTCCATAAAATCTTGACAAATGAAAAACAATCTGATAGAATGCGGACTTCATTTTGACTGCGGGAATAGCTCAGGGGTAGAGCACAACCTTGCCAAGGTTGGGGTCGCGAGTTCGAATCTCGTTTCCCGCTCCATTTTTTTTATACTCATTTTTTTATTTTCCACAAAACTTTTTGCAAATGAAGTCAGCATCTATCCGATGTATTGCGTCATAAATGATCAAATTTCACTTAGCACTTTTGGCTTTGAAGGCGAAGACAATGAAATTTTAAACTTAGAGGGTAAAAGAGCTGCCAAGATAGATAGTAAAAAACTCTATGAAATTCTAACAGCAAATTTTAAAACATATAATGACAAAAGCGGTGGAAGCGTTGCTTTTGTGAAAAACTGCTCTATTATGGATGAGATTCAAATGCAATTTTTAAGATCAATTAGCGATGAATATCCTGGTATCAGCATAAGTGACCTTAGCATCAGTCCACAAAATAAGCTTCCGGCAAATTTCAAAGAGCTCGTCCTAAAAAATATCTTTTTAGGTGATCAAAATAGTCAAAAAGGTACATTTAGAGTATCATTTGAGGATGTTGATCTGAGTCTAAAAAGCATCTATTTTAAATTTAGCTTTAACGCTAAGATGCCAGCCTTCATAGCAATAAATTCAATGAATACAAACCACATTTTAAGCCTGCTTGACTATCAGCCAACGATGATTGAGTTTGGCAAATGGCCAAAAGATGCACTTTCTAACTCAAATAGCTTAGCTCTTATAACAAAAGTGCAGATAAAAAGCGGTGAAATTTTAACCAAGCGTCAGTTTAACGCCATAAGTTTAGTCAAAAAAGGTCAAATGCTAAATGCGGTTTTAAGCGAGGATGGAGTTAAGATAATAGCTGAAGTAAAGGCTCTTGAGGATGGAAATTTAGGTGATATGATAAAGATAAGAACAAAAGATAATAAAATTTTACAGGCCACAGTTTCAGGCAAAGATGAGGCAGTGATAAGATGAAAAAGATAGTATTTGCAGCCACTGGAGCAAGCGGGGCTGGACTTTTTCTAAAGCTAGTAAATGCCGCCAAATATAGTTGCGAGGCGCACGTCATAGTTAGTAAAAATGCCATGAAAGTTTTGGAAGCTGAGGAAAATTTGAAGTTGAATTTAAATGATCTTGGCGTGAAAATTTATGACGATCAAGACCTTGGCGCAGGCCCAGCTTCTGGCTCGTTTGGCACGGATGCGATGATCATAGCACCCTGCTCTACTAATACTTTGGCAAAGGTCACAAACGGCATAAGTGACACGCTCATCACAAGGGCCGCAAGTGTCGCGCTAAAGGAGAGGCAAAGGCTAGTTTTGGGAGTTAGAGAGATGCCGTTTTCTACGATCACGCTTTCTCAAATGCAGCTTCTATCATCTCTTGGAGCTATCATCGCACCGCCAGTTTTGGGCTACTACGCAGATATAAAGAGCCTTGATGATATGGAAAATTTCATCATTGGCAAGTGGCTTGATGCCTTAAAAATTGAAAATAATCTTTATAAAAGGTGGCAATTTTGAAAAAATCTTGCATCTATCCAGGGACTTTTGATCCGATCACAAACGGCCATTTAGACGTCATCATAAGGGCTACAAAAATTTTTGACAAAGTGATTGTCGCAGTTGCAAAAAGTGACAGCAAACAGCCAATGTTCGCACATGAAAAGCGTATAGAAATGGCAAAAGAGGCAGTTTGCGAGCTAAAAAACGTAAGCGTTCTTGGCTTTGATAACTTGCTTGTTGATTTTGCTAAATCGCATGGCATAAACACCGTCATCAGGGGTCTTCGCGCGGTTAGTGACTTTGAGTATGAGCTACAAATAGGCTATGCAAACGCTGCACTTTGGGATGAATTTGAGACGGTTTATCTTATGCCAAGCTTAAATAATGCCTTC
This sequence comes from Campylobacter concisus, assembly GCF_002912895.1. GTDB lineage: Bacteria > Campylobacterota > Campylobacteria > Campylobacterales > Campylobacteraceae > Campylobacter_A > Campylobacter_A concisus_G. Next base: position 61,842 of record NZ_POZX01000022.1, on the reverse strand, counting down.
ATCTCAAGCTCGATTGTCCGCTCAGTCTTGCGCCACGACGGCGATGTGAGCAACCTAGTGCCAGCAAAAATTCTTAAAAATTTAAAGGCGTAAAATGTATGTTTTGTTTGAAGGTATTGACGGCGTTGGCAAAAGCACGCAGATAGAAATTTTAGCTTCTAAATTTAGTGATACCATCGTCACAAAAGAGCCAGGCGGCACGCAGCTTGGTGAAAATTTACGAGAAATTTTACTAAACTCAAGTATAAAAATAGGCAAAAGGGCTGAAATTTTACTCTTTTTAGCTGACAGGGCTGAGCATTTTGAAAAGCTAGTCGCTCCAAATTTAAGTAGGCTCATTTTAAGTGATAGAGGCTTTATCTCTGGCATCGCCTACGCTTTGGCAAATGATGAAAGCTTAGATGAAAACGTGCTTTTAGAGCTTAATAAATTTGCGCTAAATGATAAATTTGCAGATAAGATTATTTTTTTTGAAGCAAACCATGAGCTTATAAGCTCGCGTCTAAAAGCAAGAGGCACAATCGATAAGATCGAAGCTCGCGGGCTAGAGTATCTTTTAAAAGTGCAAAGCCTAATGAAGCAAATTCTTATTAAAAATGGCTTTGAAGCGCTTTTTATAGACGCATCTAAAAGCATAGAGCTAATTTCAAAAGAAATAGAAAATTTTATAAATTTTAAGTAAAATCACAAAAAAATAAAAAAGGATAATGCGATGATAACGGCACTTCGTGGCATGAAAGATATGCTTCCAGCTCGTGCGAAATTTTATGCACAGATAATCAAAACCTGCGAGGAAGTCGCAAAAAACTACGGATATGAGCAAATTTTGACCCCGCACCTTGAGGAGACAGCGCTTTTTAAAAGAAGTGTCGGCGAGAGTAGCGACATCGTGGGTAAAGAGATGTATCAGTTTGAAGACAAAGGCGGCAACGACGTTTGCTTGCGTCCTGAAGGTACGGCTGGCGTGGTTAGAGCGTTTATCGAGGCAAAACTTGACAGGGCAAATGTAACAAAACGCTGCTTTTATCACGGTTCGATGTTTCGCTACGAACGCCCGCAAAAAGGCCGTTTAAGAGAGTTTCACCAGTTTGGCTGCGAGTGTTTTGGCGAGGGCAGCGTCTATGAAGATGCGAGCATTATTTTAATGGTGAGCGAAATTTTTAACAGGCTAAATATAAAAACAACCCTAAAGATAAACTCACTTGGTGACGAGAACTCGATGAAGTCTTACAAAGAAAAACTTGTCAAATTTCTAGATGAAAACGACGATAAAATTTGCGAAGACTGCAAAAGACGCAAACTTTTAAACCCTATCCGCGTGCTTGACTGCAAGGTCGAGAGCTGTCAAGAAATTTACAAAAATGCTCCAGTAATCACTGATAGTCTAAGCGATGAGGCGCAGGCTGATTTTGTAAAACTGCAAGAAATTTTAACGACAAACGGCATTAAATTTGAGATAGATACTAAGCTAGTTCGTGGGCTTGATTATTACTGTAAGACGGCGTTTGAGTTTATTAGCAACGAGATCGGCTCTCAAAGCGCGGTCGCAGGTGGCGGCAGATACGATAGACTAGTCGAGTACCTTGGCGGTAGAGCGAGCTACGGTGTTGGATTTGCGATGGGCGTTGAGAGGATCATGGAAATTTTAGGCGAGGCTGAAGATGAGCGAGCTGGAATTTACCTTTGTGCGCTTGACGCGGCAAATTTAGACTTTGTCTATGCGCTTGGCTCAAAACTTCGCAAAAAATATCAGGTTGAAATTTCGTATGAAGCCAAAAAACTTCAAAAACATCTGCAAAATGCCGACTCAAAAAAGGCGAAAATTTTCCTTTGTGTGGGCGAAAACGAGATAAAAGAGAATAAAATTTGGTATAAAAATTTAGAAACAAAAGATGAAAAAACGATAAATTTAGATGGGCTTGAAAAGGAGCTAGGATGAATGATTTTGGACTTAGCATTTGGGGCAATTCAAATTTTGTGATAGAAAATGGCAAGGTCTGCATAAACGCAGCAAGTAAGCCAGCTATTATAGATATCGTAAAAGAGATCAGGGACGACGGATATAGAGGTCCGCTGCTGCTTCGCTTTCCGCACCTTATCCAAAAGCAGATCGAGCAGATCCACGCAAGCTTTGCAAAGGCAAAGAAAGAATTTGCCTACAAAGGAAGCTTTAACGCTGTTTTCCCACTTAAGGTCAATCAATACCCAGGCTTTGTAAAAAATTTAGTCCGCCTTGGCAAGCCCTACAACTACGGCCTCGAGGCTGGTAGCAAGGCTGAGCTACTTCTAACGATGGCATATAATAATGAAAAAGCGCCGATAACAGTAAATGGCTTTAAGGATAAAGAGCTCATAAACATAGGCTTTATCGCTGCTGAGATGGGCCACAACATCACGCTAACGATCGAGGGCTTAAACGAGCTTGAAGAGATCATCGCTACTTCAAAACAAAGATTTAAACCAAAACCAAAGATTGGACTTCGTATAAGGCTACACTCGACAGGCTCAGGCCTTTGGGCAAAGAGTGGTGGCATCCACTCCAAATTTGGCCTAACTTCAACCGAACTCATAGAAGCTGTAAAGATGCTAAAAAAGGCAAATTTACTTGAAAATTTCACAATGATACACTTTCACATCGGATCTCAAATAAGCGAGATCCATCCTCTTAAAAAGGCACTCATCGAGGCTGGCAACATCTATGCTGAGCTTAGAAAAATGGGTGCAATGAATCTAAAAGCGATAAATTTGGGTGGCGGTCTTGCTATTGAGTACTCGCAGTTTAAAGAAGAGAGCAGTAGAAACTATACACTAAACGAGTATGCAAATGACGTTGTTTACATGCTTAAAACCATAAGCGAGCAAAAAAACGAGCCCCAACCTGATATATTTATCGAGTCTGGCCGTTTCATAGCCGCCTCTCACGCGCTTTTAGTCGCCCCTGTGCTTGAGCTATTTTCTCAAGAGTACACCGAAGAGAAGCTAAATTTAAAGAAAAATAATCCAAATTTGATAACCGAGCTAGTCGATCTTTACAAGTCGATAAAGCCTTCAAATGCCCTAGAATACCTGCACGACGCCATCCACCACACAGAGAGCGTGCTAACACTTTTTGACCTTGGATATGTCGATCTTCAAGATAGGTCAAACGCCGAGGTACTTTTAAAGCTCATCAGTAAAAAAGCCGTCGTGATGCTTGGCAACAAGAGCAACTCAAGCGGCGACCTAGCCAAAATCCAAAAAGAGGTGCAAGAGCGCTACTTACTAAATTTCTCGATCTTTCAAAGCTTACCAGACTTTTGGGGACTAAAGCAAAATTTCCCTATCATGCCACTTGACAGACTCGATGAGCGACCTACTTTGCCAGCTTCGATCTGGGATATCACCTGCGATAGTGACGGCGAGATCAGCTACGATGATGAGAAAAACCCTCTACTTTTACACGACGTGGACGTGGAGAAGGAGGATTATTTCTTGGGATTTTTCCTAGTTGGTGCATATCAAGAGGTGATCGGCATGAAGCACAACCTCTTTACTCACCCAACGGAAGCTACAATAGAGCTTACAAACGATGGCTACAAGATCGTAAATTTACTAGAAAGCCAATCAATCCTTGATATTATGGAAGATATGGACTACGATATCTACGAGATCCAAGACACTCTAAATGAGCGCTTAGAGAAATCAACTCTGATAAACGAAACACAAAAGAAGCAAATTTTAGGCGAACTTTATCTATTTTTAAATGATAATAGCTACTTAAAAACGATTAACTAAAAAGGACGAAAAATGCAACTAGCAAACAGAATGCAAACATTAAGTGAATCAATCACAATCGCGATCAGCACAAAGGCCAAAGAGATGAAGGCTGCTGGCATCGACGTGATCTCGCTTTCAGCTGGTGAGCCTGACTTTATGACTCCAAAAAAGATAAGAGAAGCTGTAAAAAACGCACTTGATAACGATAGCAAAAGTGGTAAATACACGCCAGTGCCAGGTCTTCCTGAAGTGATAGAGGCCATTAGAGTAAAGCTAAAAAGAGATAACGGACTTGACTACAAGGCAAATCAAATCGTCACAAACATCGGCGCAAAACACTCACTTTTTAACGTTTTCCAAGCGCTTATCAACCCAGGCGACGAGGTCATCATCCCCTCTCCATACTGGGTGAGCTACCCTGAGATCGTTAAATTTTGTGGCGGTGTGCCTGTCTTTATCGAAGCAAACGAGAGCACAAATTTTAAGATCACAGCCGAGCAGCTAAAAAAAGAGATCACGCCAAAGACAAAGGTATTTTCGCTAAATCACCCGACAAATCCAACAGGTGCAGTCTATACAAAAGAGGAGATTGCTGCATTTGGCGAGGTTTTAAAGGGCACTGACATCATCATCACAAGCGATGAAATTTATGAAAAAGTGATCTACGGCAAAGAATTTCACGCCGTAGCCTCAGTGAGCGAGGATCTTTTCAAAAGAACGGTCACGATAAATGGCCTAAGCAAGTGCGGAGCGATGCCTGGCTGGAGATTTGGCTATATAGCAAGCTCGATGGACTGGCTAATAGCAGGCATCAAAAAGCTACAAAGCCAAAGCACAAGCAACATTAGCTCGATCGTGCAGATAGGCGCTATCCCATCACTTCTAGGCGAAACTGACGAAGATATCGAAAACATGAGAAAAGAGTATGAAAAAAGACGCGACGTGGCCGTTGAGATGATAAATGTCATCCCTGGGCTAAGTGTAGTTAAGCCTGATGGCGCGTTTTATCTATTTGTAAAATGCAAAGATGTAGATAGTGACTCGCTTAGATTTTGTAAAAAGATGCTTGAAGAGGCAAATGTAGCCACCGTGCCAGGCGTGGGCTTTGGTATGGAGGGATACTTTAGAATTTCTTTTGCGACAGACATCGAGAGCATAAAAAAAGCGATCGAGAGGATCGCAAATTTTGTAAAAAGCTACAAAATTTAATGATCAAATTTAGAGTAAATGGCAAAATTTTCGAGCTTGAAAACGACATAAGCGTTTATGATTTTTTAACTCAAAATGGCTATAAGCTTAAATTTATAGCCCTTGAGCGAGACGGAGAAATTTTGCCAAAAAAGCTTTGGCGCGAGAGCTTTATGAGCGAGGCCAAAGCCTATGAGATCGTTACTTTAGTCGGTGGCGGATGAGGAGAAAATGATAGAGATAGTTTTAAACGGCGCGAAATTTAAGGTGCCAGTAAAAAGCCTTAGCGAGCTAAAAGAGCTTGCGCTTGGCGATAAAGAGAGTGAAATTTATAAATTTTTAGAGAAATTTAACGCGATAAAGCCTGACATTTTTATCGTTGATGGCTTTGCTATAAAAGAAGATAGCGAGCTAAAAGATAGCTCAAATGTCGTATTTATAAGGCGTGGCGTGATGCCTGAGCGTGAAGTTTTACGCTCAATGATCGCTTCACGAAACAGTCCTGAGTTAAATTTGGCCCTAAGCAAAGCAGTTATCGGCGTGGCTGGACTTGGCGGCCTTGGCTCAAATATCGCGCTAAGCCTTGCAAGAGTTGGCGTAAAAAAGCTAGTGCTTGCTGACTTTGACGTCGTTGAGCCAAGCAATCTAAACCGTCAGCAGTATTTTGTCCGCCACATCGGTATGAAAAAGACCCAAGCGCTTAAAGAGCTGATAAATGACGTAAATCCCTTTGTCGAGGTCGAGACTCACGATACATTTTTGGACGAAAAAAACGTGGCTAACGTCTTTGGCGAGTGCGAAATTTTATGCGAAGCCTTTGACAACGTCGCTGGTAAGGCGATGATACTAAACGAAGCTGGTGCTAGTCTAAAAGATAAAAAGATCATCGGTGCCTCTGGTATGGCTGGACACTTTAGCTCAAATCTCATAAAAACCATAAAATTTGCCAAAAATGTCTATCTTTGTGGCGACCTCACAAATGAAGCAAAGATCGGTCAAGGGCTCATGGCACCGCGTGTTGCAGTCTGCGCAAACCACGAGGCAAATTTAGCCATTAGGCTACTTATGGACTTGGAGGCGTAAGTTGCAAAATAATAGCTTGATCCTTGGCGGCAAGGAGTTTCAAAGCCGCTTCATCCTTGGCTCTGGCAAGTACTCGCACGAGCTCATCGACTCAGCCATAAACGAGGCTGGAGCGCAGATCCTAACCCTTGCTCTTAGGCGCATAAACGAGAGCAAAGAGCGAAATATACTCGACTTTATCCCAAAAGGTGTGACGCTTTTGCCAAACACAAGTGGTGCTAGAAACGCTAAAGAGGCTGTTCGTATCGCCCAGCTCGCACGTGAGCTTGGGTGTGGAGAGCTTGTTAAGATAGAGATCATCACTGACTCTAAATTTCTCTTTCCAGACAACGCTGAGACGATAAAAGCCTGCGAAGCCTTGGCAAATGACGGCTTTGTGCCGATGCCATATATGTTTCCTGATCTAAATGCCGCGAGAGCGATGCTAAGCGCAGGAGCAAGCTGCATAATGCCTCTAGCTGCACCCATTGGCTCAAACCAAGGGTTAGTTTTTAAAGATATCATTGAGATTTTGATAAACGAGCTTGATACGCAGATCATAGTTGATGCAGGCATAGGCAGGCCATCACAAGCGTGCGAAGCGATGGAGATGGGAGCGGCTGCGATCATGGCAAACACAGCCATCGCCTCATCTAAAAATATCCCACTCATGGCAAGAGCCTTCAAAGAGGCTATCATCGCTGGTCGCAACGCCTATCTAGCAGGCCTTGGCGCAAAGAGCAAAAGCGCAAACGCCTCATCTCCGCTCACTGGATTTTTAGACTGATGAAATTTACAAGAACCAATCACATGGAGCTACTACCTCATATGGAGGATGTCGGCAGTGAGATAATGAATGAAATTTTAAAAGAGCGTGCTGGCTACAAGCCTGAAATTTACACCGAGGCAGACGTAAAAGCAGCTCTAAATGCAAAGCACTGCTCGCTTGAAAACCTAAAAGCCCTACTCTCGCCTGCTGCAGCACCATTTTTAGAGCAAATAGCCCAGCTAGCCCAAGCAAAAACAAGGGTAAATTTTGGCTCAAATATCACACTTTTTACCCCACTTTACATAGCAAACTATTGCGATAATCTCTGTGTTTACTGCGGATTTAACGCCAACAATAAAATAAAAAGGGCAAAACTAAGTGATGAAGAGATCACAAGGGAGCTAAAAGAAATTTCAAAAAGCGGCTTAGAGGAAATTTTAATCCTAACAGGCGAGAGCGAAACTAGCTCAAGTGTAGCCTATATCGCAAACGCTTGCGCTTTGGCAAAGAAGTTTTTTAAAGTCGTTGGGGTTGAAATTTATCCGCTAAACTCTGATGGCTACGCATTGCTTCACAAAAGTGGTGTGGACTACGTGACCGTCTTTCAAGAGACCTATAATCCCACAAAATATGAAAAAATCCACCTTGGCGGCAATAAAAGAATTTTCCCATACCGATTAAACGCGCAAGAGCGAGCGCTTCTTGGAGGCATGAGAGGGGTCGGCTTTGCAGCACTTCTTGGCATAGATGACTTTAGGCTTGATGCCTTTGCTACGGCACTACATGCGAGCCTTATTCAAAAAAAATATCCGCATGCCGAGATCGCATTTTCATGTCCAAGACTTCGCCCCATCATAAACAACGACCGCATCAATCCACGCGACGTGGGCGAGCGCGAGCTTTTGCAAGTGATCTGCGCTTATAGAATTTTTATGCCAACGGCCAGCATAACGATCTCAACTAGAGAAAAGGCGAAATTTCGCAACAACGCCGTAAAGATCGCCACAAATAAGATAAGCGCTGGCGTAAAAATAAGCATTGGCGCTCACGGCGAAGAGAAAAAGGGCGACGAGCAGTTTGAGATAAGCGACGACAGAAGCGTGGACGAGATCAAAGCTATGATAAAAGCAAACGGCTTAGAGCCCTTGATGAGTGAGTATGTCTATGTTTAAAATTCTCTGCGTGGCCGACTTTGAAAGCTATAATGGCGATGACTTTTTAAAGAGGATACAGCTACTTTGTAAGGCTGGCGTGGATGAAATTTTGCTTCGTGCAAAGGGGTTAGACGAGGCTAAATTTTACGACCTTGCTAGAGTTGTGGCTCAAATTTGTGAAAACTACCGCAAGAAATTTATCATTAATCAATTTTTTGACGTAGCATGCAAGCTAAAGAGCGACTTTTGGCTCATTTCGGCGCAGCTTGATTTTTTTAAAAATCACGGCGTTTTTTTAGATGAATTTAGAAAAACAGCAAAAATTTACGCTCCAGCTCACGACATAGAGCAAGCTAAAATTTCAGCCTCTATCGCTGACGTGCTCGTAGCTTCTCATATATTTGCTACTCCTAGTAAGGCAGGTTTAGAGCCAAAAGGGGTAAATTTTATAAGCGAGCTAAAAAGCTTTGATAAAGAAATTTATGCACTTGGTGGACTAGATGACGGGAACTACAAAGAGGCCATAGAAGCTGGTGCAAGTGGCATTTGTTTTATGAGCCTAGCAATGAACGGCGATCTGGAGCTTATAAAAAAGATAGCAGAGAGCAAAAACTGCTAAATTTAGTTTAAATTACGCAAAATAATACATAAAATTTTACTCATTTTTACTAGCGATATATGTTTTTATATCAAATATAAGTAACATCAAAAGCGATGGCAGTATATAGGAGTTTAGCACTAAAAGCAGCGACTTTGTCAAATTTGACTTTATTAAAGTCTCTATGTCAAAGCTGTTGTTGTAGTTTAAAAAATATAGCAAGGTAAACTCGCCAACAAGAGCTATACGAGAGACCTTTAGCAAGATGTCATTTCCCAGTCTTGCAAATTTATCATCTACCACAAGCGACAAAGTGATCCAGCCAAGCAGCCAAATTGCGCAGGCTAAAGCATAAACAGTAATACTTTCATCAAATTTTTCAAGTAGTAAAAATACCAAGGGTTGTAAAAATACAAGGCTAGCGATAAACCAAGGAAGTGAGCTAAAGGCTAGCAGGCAAACACAGCCAAAGATAGAAATGGCCGAGATAAAGCCAAAAACCTCTAACCCAAAATAATATGCTAGCGCATAGGATAAAAAAGAAAAAACAAGCCAAATTTTAATAACAAATCGCCACCTATTTGCAAAGGCAGTGGCTTTTAAATTTAGGCTATCTATCAAACTCATTTAAGAAATTTTCTTTTGTTTTGGACGAAATACTTTCATAACATTTTCGTCAGTTTCAATAAATGCTCCCTCAATCAAGTCAATGCAGTATGGCACCGCTGGAAATACCGGCTCCAAGCACTCTTTTATCGCCTTTGGCTGACCTGGTAAATTTATGATGAGCGCGTGCCCTCTGATACCTGCTGTTTGGCGTGACAGGATCGCTGTTGGGACGTATTGCAAGCTTGCGGCTCTCATTAGCTCACCAAAGCCTGGCATCATCTTCTCGCAAACCGCCTCAGTAGCCTCTGGCGTAACGTCTCTCACCGCTGGTCCTGTACCGCCAGTAGTTAGCACAAGGTCGCAGCCAAGCACGTCTACCATATACACAAGCCTCTCTTTTATCAGCTCAAACTCATCTGGGATCACCTCGTAAAAGTACTCACGCTCACTCACGATCCAGCTATCAAGCACCTCTTTGATCGCTGGGCCTGATTTGTCCTCATATGTGCCCTCACTTGCACGGTCAGATAGGGTTAATATACCTATTTTTGCTTTCACTTTTTCTCCTTTAATAGTTTTCGTTTAAAATTTTTGCTAGCGTTTCTTTATCTACACTCTCGTACGCTAGCAGATATGAGCTGATCTTTGTGATCTGCTCGTTTGTCCCCTTTAAAAATGACATAATCTCTTCTTTTGCTTGTTTTAAAATTTCTTCTACATCGTTTGGATTTGGCACAAAAGAGCTACCCATGCCGTACTCATAAACCATCTTTGATGCGATCTCTTTGGCTAAATTTAGATCATTGCTCGAGTTTGAAAAAATATCATTTTCGTCTATTTCAAGCTTACACATGCCAGCGATTAACACCTTTATACGAGAGATCATCTGTGATTTTGACTCGATCTCTTGCTCTGTTGCCATGAAGCGATCTTCTATAAGTGAAATCTTTTCAAATTTCACATCAAACCAGTAAGCACTAAGTGCCTTTGCACCTTGATAGACAGCTTGGATTTTTTTCTCACTTTCGCTGTAGCTTAGTACTTTTTTCTTACCAAGCAAGACCTTATTTAAAACAGCCTCAAAGTCTCTTATTTTTAGTACGCTCTCATTATTTCTTAGAGCATTTATCGCAGCTTCATTTACAAGTGTGCTAAGTGCCGCACCTGAAAAGCCAACGCTCATCCTAGCGATATCTTCGGCTGAAACATCGCATTTTTTATCTTTTAAATAGGTATTTAAAATAGCCACTCTGTCGTTAAAATCAGGCATCGAAAGAAAAATTCTCCTATCAAAACGACCCGATCTAAGTAGTGCCTCGTCGATCATTTCGATCCTATTTGTAGCAGCTATTACGATGACGCCAGAGTTGTCCTCAAAGCCATCCATCTCGGTTAGTAGCTGATTTAGAGTGGCTTCTCGCTCGTCGTTTCTAGTACCACCCCTGCTCTTTCCAACAGCATCTATCTCATCGATAAAGATAATAGACGGAGCATAAGATTTAGCTTTGCTAAAAAGCTCTCTTACTCTTTTTGCACCCATGCCAACATAAATTTGCACAAAACTAGCACCATTTTGATAGAAAAATGGTACATTTGCCTCGCCAGCAACCGCCTTTGCCACAAGCGTCTTACCAACGCCTGGAGGGCCTATCATTAGCACGCCTTTTGGCATTTTGATACCAAAATTTCTATATTTTTGTGGATTTTTTAGAAAATCAACTATCTCGCTAAGCTCGCTTTTAACCTCACTAATACCTGCCACATCGCTAAATCTCACATTTGAGATGACTGGCATAGTGTTTTCATTTAGCACGCTTTCTATCTCAAATGCACCCTCTTTTTTGCTAAGCAAGCTCTCCTCTTTTTTCCTGATACTTCTAAAGATATAAGCATACCAAAGCACAAAGCAGACAAAGATGATAAAACCCCAGATCATGCCAGGGGTGATGTATTGCTTAGTCTTTTCAACAGGCACTTTTTTAATAAGCTCTTTTAGATCGATGCCCTCTTTTATGATTAAAAAACGATTGTTTTGTGCATAAAGCACGACTTCATCATCATTGATTACAGCGCGGTCTATAAAATTTCCATCCATTAGCTGCATATATTGCGAATATGTGATATTTCGTGGCTCTTTGCTAACGGCAAATAACAGCACGCTGATTAATGCGATAGCTGCGATTATTAGGATATTTTTTTTATTAAATTTAAATTTTTGCATAATTGGCATCTGGCTTAACTTCATATTCGCTTACCTCCACCCACTCTTTTGTTATATCTTTTTGGCTTAAAATTTTAGCTTTGTTGTAAAACTGATCAAAACCTTCGTAAAATTCACCATTTTTTTGCTCGACTAAAATTTTCAAAGCTCCGTTATGTTTTTTTCTAAAATTTTCATTATTTTGCAAAGTAATGCCTTGTAAAATTTTTAGCCTATTTTTTGCCACATCGCCGCTAACATCGCTTTTTAGCGTAGCTGAGTGCGTATCACGCCTTGGTGAATATACAAAAGCGTGCAGATGTGTGATAGGAAATTTCTTAAAATTTTCCACAGCCTCTACCCAAATTTCATCACTCTCACCAGGATGACCCACGATGTAGTCCGTGCCAAGGGCAAAGCCAAGTGAGCTAAGCTCATTAAAAAGTTCCAAATCACTAAATGCGTCATTGCGTCTTCGCATGATCTTTAGCATCGCCTGACTCGTGTGCTGAAGTGCGATGTGCAAATGACGCTCCAGCCACTCTTCTTTTAAAATTTCTCTAAAGCTCTCATCTATCTGGCTTGGCTCAATACTTCCAAGTCTAATGCGCCTTATGCCAGAAATTTTACCTAAGTTTGCCAAAAGCTTACCAAGAGAGCTATTTGTATCTTTGCCATAACTGCCTATATTTGTGCCTGTTAGTACGAGCTCATTATAGCCGTTTTGAGCTAAAATTCTTGCCTCTTTTAATATCATAGCCTCATCCATGCTTCTAGCCTTACCGCGGACCGAAGGGATGATGCAGTAACTGCAACTAAAGTTGCAGCCTTCTTGAATCTTTATAAAAGCCTTTGTGTGATTTTCGTAATTTGTAACTATATTTTTATCGACTGAGTTTAAATTCCCAAGCTCAAAAAATGGCTTTTCTTGCTTTAAAAGTTCATTTAGATCGCTCTTTTTACTAGCTCCAAGTACGCCAAATATACCGCTATTAAATAGCTCTTTGCCCTTACTAACCGCGCCACATCCAGTCAGCACCACCTTTGCCCCGCGCCTTTTTACACCGTTTATGTAGTTTCTGACGCCGCTATCGGCAGAATTTGTGACTGTGCAAGAGTTTATCACGACAATATCAGCAGCATCTTCATCATTTGTGATCTCGTAGTCTTTGATGTAGCTTTTTAAAAGCTCGGTATCATAGATATTTGTACGACACCCAAATGTTTTAAAAAATATCTTTTGCATCAAATACTTTCGCTCTCTTGCTCACCATGGGCTGTATGATCGCTTGGATTTTCTTTTTTACCTACAAACATAGTTTGCGTTGGATAAGCGATCTTTATATCGTCTTGAGCCAAAAAAGCCTCGATGATCTCAGCACTTATCGTGCTTCTAAGTGCCAACGTGGCATAGGAATTTGACATAAACCAGCATGAGATATTTATGCCATAAGGCTCAAAAAACGTATAAATTCTTGGCTCGACATTTGGATTTTTGATGCTATATTGGCTTCTTAATTTATTCATTTGACGTTTTGCGATATCGGTATAGCCTTTTGAGTATTTCTTGACAACATTTCTTGCTAGATAGACGGCTTTTTTATGGTTACTATCAAAACTTATCATGATATCTATACCGTCCCAAACGGTCTTCATGCCATAGTGAGCATAGTTTGCGATTAGGTCTGTAAAAATATAGTTATTTGGTACAAAGATGATCCTACCTGCACGGCGGTTTGTCTTATATGTTGAGTAGCTGACATCCTCAAAAACAGTTAAGCGAAGTAGCGAAATATCAATGACGTCGCCTACAAATTCGCTCCCATCATGAAATACCCTAATCCTATCGCCTACATGTATAGAGCCACCAAACATGATCACCATCCAACCAAGCATGCTCATAAACATATCTTTCATCGCAATGGCGATACCAGCTGAAGCAAAACCAAGTACAGTTACGAGATAAGTGACATTTTCTATATACGAAAAAAGCAAGATTATGATGATTACGGTTATATTTAGAACGTTTAAAAATTTATTGACCGTGTAAAATCTCTCATTATCAGTAATTGTTCTTTTAACGATAAATTTAGCGATAAAGGTTAGTCCGATAGTCAAAATAATGACAATAGTCGTATAGCCCATGCTTAAAAACTGAGCTTTTATATCAGCCGTGGTTAAATTTATAGCCTCATCAGCCCTTTTCTCATAGACGTTAAAAGTCGTATCTGCGATCTGTTTTGCCGCTTTAAAGTCGCCTATTTCTTGCTTTACAAGGCTTAGGCTTGCTATATCTTGCTCATTATCATCTAATAAATTTAGCCTATTTAGTAAATTTTCCTTTGCTTCGAGCTTTTCTAAAAGCGCATCAAGCTCTTTTATATGCTTTTTATATTCGATCTTGTCGCTTTTTATCTTTTTGATGTATGAGAAGCCAGATACCAGCGCAACAGGGCTTGTTATCCTTGGTGGAGTGTCCATTTCAGGAGCTGCTAGCATATTTGAAAATGGTGTCTTCTCATACTCTTTTAGCAAATTTATCTGCTCTTTTAAGGTTTGGATCCTCTTTATAAGATCACTACCTTTTTTTGAGTTCTTATCTAGTTTTTTTAGATCATTTTCGTTTTTTTCAAGCTCGTCAAGCAGTTTTTGATAGGTGTTATAGTTAGCATATCTTGTGATCCAGATATTATTTTTTAACGAGTTGTCTAAGCTTGAAATTTCTTTTCTAAGCTCACTATTTTGTAAAATTTGTGAACTATTTGACTCAACGCTAGCATTTTCTTCTGCGTAAAGAGCAAAGCAGCAAAGCAATAAAATAAAGATCTTTTTCATTTAAATTCTCTTAAAATTTCTAAAATATCCTCTTTTTTGACGTCATTTTTAATGATCGCACCGCCTATCCTGTCTGCGATGATGAAATTTATCTTATCATCTTTTGTTTTTTTATCCATAAAAAATGCCTCATAAAATGTATTTTCGTTTTGTATTTTATAACTTACTGGAAGATCAAATTTTACTAAAGCCTGCTTGATCTCTTCGGCCTCTGCCTCGCTCATGAGTCCTAGTTTTACGCTTAAACGATTTGCCATATTCATACCTATAGCCACCGCTTCGCCGTGCAAAAACTCTTTATAATTTGTTTCGTTTTCGATGACATGAGCAAAAGTATGACCGTAGTTTAGAATGGCCCTTAAGCCTTTTTCTTTCTCATCTTGCTCAACCACTTTCGCCTTTAAATTTATCGACTTTTCAACCAGTCTGGCTAAATTTTCATCATTTAAATTTATGCTTTTTAACCAATCAAACATCTCTTTATCAAATGTTATCGCCATCTTTAAAGCCTCAGCAATACCCGCTGCAAATTCTCTCTTTGGTAGTGTTTTTAAAAAGACTATCTCACAAAAGACCACCTTTGGCTGATAAAAAGAGCCTATTAAATTTTTGCCAAATTTATTATTCACGCCGGTCTTTCCACCCACACTCGCATCAACTTGCGCCAAAAGCGTAGTTGGGATATTTATGAAATTTATCCCTCTTTCATAAATGCTCGCCGCAAAGCCAGTCATATCGCTTATGACACCACCGCCAAAGGCGATTAGTGTAGATGAGCGATCAAATTTACTAACAAAAAGCTGCTCTAAAATTTGCTCTAACGTCTTTAAATTTTTATACTCTTCGCCGTCAGGAATACTTATGATAAATTTCTCATCGCACTTTAGAACGCTAAGTAGTTTTTCGAGATGAAGGCCTGCTATCTTAGCATTTGTAACGATACCAACCTTGCCCTTTAGCTCAAGCTTTTCAAGCTCGTTTATGTAGATTTTGTAGCTTGATGCCTTTTCTTTAAGATTTAAATTTATCTGCATTTTTACTCACTTACTGGCACAAATAGCTGTGCATTTTGACTTAATTTTTTATAAAGTCTATTTAAATTTGTCGATAAAAAGGCAAAAGCTCCACCATTTGCCACACTCTTGCTAAACATCACAAAGTGAAGTAAATTTTTTGTATTTTTTAGCTTAACAAGCGGATTTTTTAGGCTGTGATTTTCTATCTTTATGCGTTTTGAAAATAGCGCACTAATACTTTCAAAATGTTCCTTTAACGCCTCTTCATCGCTATGCTTATTATCAAAATAGTAAAATTTCATCTCCAAATCAAGCTGTGCACAGCAGTCTGTTATCACAGCTGATTGATTCTCCACCTCTTGACTTTGATCGCCTAGTATAACGCCCTCTTTTATATTTGAGAGCAAAATTTTACCTGTTTTTAGCACTGGAAGTTTTAGCTCATAAAATAGCTTTTTAAATTTAAAAAAGTATTTATCATCGCTTAAGATTAGGCCAATGTCGTGCTTTAAAACATCATATTTTATAGATTTGTTATCACTATTAAAATAATCCATCAAAACAATGATATTTTTCTCTTTTATCGCTTTTAAAGTATCTAAATTTTCACCTAAAGTTGGATTTATTACTCTAAAAAAAAGGCGTTTATTATTTAGCTTTGAATGCAAATACAAGCTATCCTTTATGAGCTTGCTAACACGTTCTTTGTCCATTGAGATCATATCTATCAGCACATAGATGTTGCTACCAAATGGACTTGGAAACTGCCCACTTTCACGCTTGATCGAGCGGTAAACATTTTGAAGTACATTTGGATCACCAACGATTAGCAGTATATCACTTGGCTGTATCATTACATTTGGCTTTGGCAAGATGATCTCGCTGCCTCGATATATGAGGGCTATTCGCCATTTTTTTTGAGCTACTGAGCTGATGTGACGATACATATAAGAGCTACCTATTGGCACCTTAACTTCCATGATCTCACCCTCACTAAGCCCGATATTATCAGCTAAAACTGGCAGATCTGGTAAATAGTCCATAAGCCTTGATGCTGCAATATCTCTGATATCAACTACACTTAAGTGTTTATCGCTTGCAAATGTTTCTTTGCATTTTTCATCAAGCTCCCATGAGCTCATAAAAACAGTCTCGGTCTTTGTGCTGATCTGTCTTAAATTTTCATAAACAGCAACCGCCTCATTTTTATCATCGCAAACTATACAAAACTGACTAAAATAGCCATCGCTCACGCTTTTTAGCTTTGAGAGGCTAGTTGGATCAAACTGGTGAAATGTAAAATTTTCATAATTTGATTTTTGGCTGTAATCCTCACTTGAAACAACGATATAGTGATGTAAATTTGATTTTGTTTCAAGCAGTCTGTTTAAAAAATTTCTTGCGAAAGTTCCATCTGCGATTATTAAAATTTTCTTCATCAATTCTCCGTATTTTAAAGCTCACATTATAACAAAAGGTCTTTAAAATAAGCTATTCTGGCTATAAATTTAAAAATTTACAGCCAAGAAAATTTAAGAGATTATTTCAGAGATTAGCGTATCTATTGCTAAATTTGTAGCCTTATTTATCGTATCAAAAATAGTACTTGAGCTTGGATCTGGACAAAAAATTTCTTTTGTGATCATGCCTGATTTTAGCGAGGCGTTTGCGTTAAATAGCTCGTAAGCTAGCGAAACTTCGGCTTTGTCGCCTCTTATTTGAAGTGAGATGATACTAACTTTTAGCCTAAGATCCTTTGCATTTGGTGAAAATATAGGCTTTGCAGCGCAGTTTGAGTAAAGCCCTTTTACAAGTGATTTATAGATCATCTCGCTTGGCTCTGATACAAATTTAGCGTCACTTAGGTATCTTATCTTGTTGTTTTCAGCGACGATTAGGATCTTTCTGGTATCAACCATATCAAGGGCGCTTACGTTTTCTATGAAGACATTTTTAAGCTCTTTTTGCTTATTTTCAGCCGAGCACTCTTTGTTTGAGTAGTGAATTTCATACATAGTTGCCACTGGCACGTCGGTCTTTAGCGAGCAGCCAAAAAATAAAAACGCAGCTGCTAAAAAGATTAAATTTCTCATTTTTTATCTCCTTTGTCATTTGGCACTGGATTTGTGAAGAAAAACTCGTAAGGATTATCTTCAAGTCTTTGAAGCGCACCCCTAAACTCACGAAGCGTCTTGTCAAATCCATTTAAAAACTCGCTAGCCTCTCTAAGTAGTGGTGAGAGCGTATTTCTAAGGTCATACTCGCCGTTTTTTACCTTTTGAGTGACGATATCTTGAAGAGAGCTATAGCCACTGACGGCTGAATTTGCTGAAACAAAAACTGAATTTGCACTAGCAATTAGCTTGTTTAAATTTTTAACCAGTTCTTTTGTGTCGGTTTTGTTTAAAGTATCTGTAAAATTTTTCACATTTTTAACGATACTATCAACCTCACTTAGTCCCTCTTCGTCTGTTAAAACTTGTGTAAATTTATCAATATTTTTAAGGACTGACTCTACGTGAGCGATATTTTCAGGCGAGAAAAAGTTATCGACTTTATCAAGTGTTTGATTTATCTTTAAAGTAATGTTTTCAGCGTTGTTTCCAAGCTTTGAAAAGAGGCTCTCTTCAAGCTGTAAGATAGGCTTTTGGCCTGATGCAAAGTCTTTTGTGCCACGGCTTATATTTATACTAGCAACGCCACTAATAGCCTGAACTTCGATACTTGCAATACTGTCAGCCTTTATAGGCAGATCTTCTCTTATCTTCATCGTGATATTTATAAGAGCATTCTTGTCATCGACAAAATTTATATTACTGACCGTTCCAGCTGGTACACCGATAAATTTAACTGTTGAATCTACCTTTAGACCGCTTGGTAGCTCGGTTGTATGAATGTAGTACTCTTTAAAATCAACCTTTGTATTGTTTTTGCTAGTCATCCACCAGATAAATATCGCAAATGCTGTAAGGCAAGCCATAAAAAACATACCGACAATAGTATAAGAATTTCTATTTTCCATCTATTTTTTCCTCATTTTAAATAGCTCTTCAAGTGGGTTGTTTTCGAGATATTCAAGCTCTTTTATATTTCCCTCAAAGGCTATTTTTTTATTATCTATTATCAAAAATCTATCCAAAATATCAAAAATACTATCTGCATCATGAGTCACCATAACAACTGTAACTCCGATACTATCACGCAGTTCTTTTATAAGTGCGTCCATCTGGCGCGAGCTAACAGGATCAAGGCCGCTGTTTGGCTCATCTAAAAACAGTACCCTTGGACTCAGCACCAAAGCCCTTGCTAGCGCGGCTCTTTTTTTCATACCACCACTTAGCTCGCTTGGATAGAGCATAGAAACCTCTTTTTTAAGTCCAACTTTTTGTATCCAAAACATCGCTATCTCGTCGATCTGATGCTTGTTAAATTTAGAGTACTCATGAAGTAAAACGCCCACATTGTCAAGGATCGTCATCGAGCTATAAAGTGCGCCAAATTGAAACATCGTCCCACTTTTTAGCTTAATCTCTTGCTGCTCATCAGAGCCGCTTTTCCACATATTAACACCGTCAAAAAATATATCGCCCTCGCTTGGCTTTTTTAGATATATCATCGTCTTCATAAGCGTCGTTTTGCCAGCGCCACTGCCACCTAAAAAGCCATAAATTTCAGCCTCTTTTACGCTCCAGCTCACGTTATCGTGCATTATCTTATCGCCATAACACGTAGTTATGTTTTTTCCAACTATTATTTCATTCATATCTTTAGCCACATAAAAATTATTGCGAAAAACGCATCAAGCGCGATGACCCAAAATATCGCATTTACGACGCTAACTGTTGTCATTGCTCCAAGGCTTTGGGCATTTTGACTAACGCCAAATCCCCTCATGCAGCCAATTATTGCTATTACTGCGCCAAAAAATGGAGCCTTTATCATACCAACAGCAAAGTGTCTAAGCTCGACCATCTCGCGAAATCTATTTAGATAGTCGCTAAAGCTGATATCAAGTATCGTTTGGCAAATAATCATCTGTCCTAAGATGCTTATCGCGTCAGCTATAAAGATAATGACAGGCACGCAAAGCACCATCGCGATGATGCGCGGCAAGACCAAGAAGTTAAATGGCTCAAAGCCCATTGTCTTCATCGCATCTATTTCCTCAGTTAGCTTCATAGCGCCAATTTGAGCAGTAAAACTAGAGGCTGATCTACCCGCGATGACGATAGCAGCGATGAGTGGGGCCACCTCTCTAAGCGTTAGCATACCCATGATCTCTACTATAAATATACTTGCCCCAAAGCTTGCAAGCATCGCACTGCCAAGATAGGCAAGCACAACACCTATCAAAAAAGCGGTGAGTGAAACGATAAAAACGGCATTTACGCCGCCATCTTTTATGTAGTTACTAAATTCTCTAAATCTAAGACTGGCTGGATTAAATAAAATTTTTACACTTTTAATCAAAAATTCGCCCAAAAATGTACCAAACTCAGCTAAATTTACAAAACCTTCACAAATTTTTTCACCAAGTCGTGAGAAAAAATTTAGACTATTATGCGGTGGCATGTAATTAAAATCGATCTTTTCATCATTTAAAAGTTCGCCCATCGCCCTTATCTTCTCGTCATTTATAATAATCTCAAATTTCTTACCGTTTAGTGCATTTCTTAAAAGTATCAAAACAGCGTAATCAACACTTTTGAGCTCGCTAAAATCAAATTTAACACTACCTCTAAATCGTGAAATTTTCTTAAAAATACCTTGTAAATTTTTCGCATCTTTATAGCTAAACTCACCTATAAATTTTATAGTCTGAGTGCCATTTGCTTTGGTAAAAATGATGTCATTTCTCTTTTGCAAAAAGTTCCTTTGCCTTAAAATTAGCGGATTATACTATAAATTTGTTAAAATAGAAAATCAGAAAATAAGGGATAACAATGAAATTTGAAGTTATAAAAAAAGATGGTAACGCAAGACGTGGCATCCTAACAACTGCCCATAGTATTATACAAACGCCGGTTTTTATGCCAGTTGGCACGGTTGGCGCGGTTAAAAGCTTAGACGCCTTTGATATGAGTGAAATTTTAGACGCAAAAATAATCCTAGCAAATACCTACCACATGTATCTGCGCCCTGGTAGCAAGGTCGTGCGCGAGTTTGGCGGACTTCATGGATTTTCTAAATTTGAGCGCTCGTTTTTAACTGATAGCGGTGGATTTCAAGCATTCTCGCTTAGATCAAATACCAAAAACGACGATGGTGGGATAAAATTTAAAAGCCATATCGACGGCAGCACGCACTATTTTACGCCAAGATCCGTTCTTGATACGCAGTACGATCTAGGTAGCGACATTATGATGATACTTGATGATCTGGTCGCCTTGCCTGCTGAGCCAAAAAGAATCGATCTAAGCATAAAACGAACGATAAAATGGGCAAAAGAGGCGATTGATTATCACAAATTTATGCAAAGCAAGGGCGTTGGCTTGCAGCAAAATATCTTTGGCATCGTCCAAGGCGGCACCGACTATGAGGCACGTAAATTTTGCGCGCAGGCGCTAGACGAGATGCCATTTGACGGCCTTGCGATAGGTGGGCTAAGCGTTGGCGAGAGCAATGAGGCGATGTATGACACAGTTGAGGCGGTTATGCCATTTATGGATAAGCTAAGACCGCGTTATCTAATGGGCGTTGGCACACCTGAAGATCTCGTGGAAAACGTGGAGCGAGGCGTTGATATGTTTGACTGCGTCATGCCAACAAGAAATGCAAGAAACGGCACACTCTTTACTAGCTTTGGCAAGATAAATATAAAATCAGCCAAATTTATAAACGACCACGCGCCAATCGACCCGCAGTGTCAGTGCTACACCTGCAAACGCTACTCTAGAGGCTACCTAAACCACCTTTTTAAGGCGAGAGAGCTCACATTTTTTAGGCTAGCAAGCCTTCACAACCTGCACTACTATCTAAATTTGATGAAAGAGATGAGAGAGGCAATAGAAAGAGGCGAATTTGCCAAATTTAAGAAAAATTTTTATGCTAAAAGGGTAAAAAATGAGCTATAAAAGTTCAGTTTGTGGATATTTTTATGGCGATGAATACGACTATATTTTACTTGTTTCTTTTACACAAAAACAAAGCTATAAATTTTTATTTAAAAATGGCAAGATTTATAAAGAAGACCTTGATCACGAATGCGATAAAAACGAGTTTGAAGCGGCCCTTAAAAAACTATGTAATGAATATGCAAATAAAATTTTAGAGCATCAAGATGAGCTAAATGAGTATGAAAAAATTTATGCTAGTCGAAAAAACTTTAATCAATTTATCAAAAGACACCACTTTTTAAAATACGAGATTAGAAAATTTCAAAACAAGATATCTCACTTTTATGAGACACTTTCGATTTGTCAAAGTGAGCAACAAAATTTAAAAAAGGAGCTTAAAAATAGTACTCATGAGGCAAATGTTTTTAGAACAATGGCCAATGAGTATGCCTGCAGAATTGATGATATTTATACATTTATACAAAGTATAAAAAACGACAAAATCAATCAAAATATTTACATTTTGACAATGATCTCAGCTGTAATGCTACCACTAAATCTAATAACTGGGTTTTTTGGCATGAATACACAAGGCTTGCCATTTAATGAAACTAAAAATGCCACCATGATAGTTGTGTCAATAATGTTTGGAGTGATTCTTTGTTGTGTTGTTTTTTTATTTTGGTATACAAATAAGAAGAAGTAGAAAATAAATAAATTTAGTATATGAGGTATCTGAAACTTTATATAGAAATTTTTTATATATTTTAAATTTTTATAGACTAGTGGTAAAAACAATAAAAATAAATAGATTTTTTAATATTAAAAAACAAAAAAATATTTAAAAAAATTAAATTTAAAAAGAAGATTAAAAGTCCTGAATAGACTTCAGGACAGATAGTAAGATTATTTTCTAAGTTCGCGGATTTTAGCAGCTTTACCACGAAGGTCACGTAGATAGAATAATTTAGCTCTTCTAACACGACCTTTTCTAAGAACTTTTATCTCTTCGATTGAGTCACTAAAGATTGGAAAAATTCTCTCAACGCCAACACTATTAGCGCCAATTTTTCTAATGATAAATGTTTCGCCGGTACCACTACCACGTCTAGCTATACAAATACCTTCAAAATTTTGAATTCTAGTTTTATCGCCTTCGTGAATACGAGTAGCAACGCGTAATGTATCTCCTGCACGGAAGTCAGGAATATTTTTACTAGCAATTTGAGCATTTTCAAATGCTTCAATGTATTTATTTCTCATGTTTTTCCTTATTTATGTGGCTTAAGCTTTTGATACAAATCAGGGCGAAAGAACCTTGTTTTGCAGTGAGCCATCTTATTTTTTAAAATGTGGATTTTAGCATGGTTACCCTTTAAAAACTCTGAAACCACAAAGATTAATCTAAAATTATCAGGCTTTGTAAAAGATGGGGCTTCAAGCAAATTATCCTCAAAACTCTCAACCTCAAGGCTCATATCGTTTCCTAAAACTCCAGGTATATTTCTTGATATTGCATCACTCATACAAAGCGCAGGAAGCTCTCCGCCAGTTAAAATAAAATCACCTATACAAAAAACTTCATCTGCCCAAAGCTCAACAACTCGTTCATCAAGGCCCTCATATCTACTGCAAACAAAACAAATATGTTTTTTTTTGGAGAGCCTCTTTGCATCATTTTGATTAAATTTTTTACCAGCTGGTGTCAAAAAAATCACATGAGTATTTCTATCTTTTCTCTTTACTTCTTTTATAGTGTCATCTAAAGGTTGCGGAAACATTAAAAGCCCTGCTCCGCCTCCTATCATATAATCATCAACTTTATTATGCTTATCTTTAGTAAAATTTCTTGGATTTATAAAATCAATTTCAATAAATTTATTACTAATCGCACGTTTTAAAATAGAATCGCAAAAGTAAGGTTTAACTAAATTTTCAAAAAGTGTAATAAATGTAAATTTCATGAATTTTCCAAGATGTCTTTCGATCCTTTTACTAAAATCTCCCCACTATTCAAATTTACACTTACGATAAAATGCTCTAAATATGGAATGTAAAAATTCCTTGGCTTGCCATTATTAATAAGTCTTTCATCTGTTTTTATATATAAAAGCGAATTAGCAAAATTATCCTGAATATCTTCTACAATACCCAAAATTTCTCCATTTTCTACAACCCTTAAACCTATGATATCAAATTGAAAAAATTCATCTTTTTTTAATTCGCAGTTTTTTCTAGTTAGTTCTTTTGTGGTGTAGATAGTTTTATTTACAAGTGTCTTAGCAAGGTCTAAGTCATCAAAATTTTCAAACAAAACCAGCTCTTTTTGTCTGTTATAGTCTTTTATGGTGAGCTGATAATTGTTTTTATCAAAAAAGGTTGCGCCTTTTTTAAACTGTTCTGGGAAGTCGCTCTTATTGTGAAGCTTTAAGTAGCCCTTTAAACCAACACATCTTCCGATGGTAGCGACTTCAATAATATCACTATTCAATAGCTTTTACCGTTACTCTATAGCTTGTATTATCTTTAGCTTTACAACCAATAATAACGGTCTTTATAGCGTTTATCATTTTGCCATCTTTACCG
Source organism: Campylobacter concisus (assembly GCF_002912895.1). Lineage (GTDB taxonomy): Bacteria > Campylobacterota > Campylobacteria > Campylobacterales > Campylobacteraceae > Campylobacter_A > Campylobacter_A concisus_G. Next base: position 38,013 of record NZ_POZX01000022.1, on the reverse strand, counting down.
ATAAGTTTTCCTGTATCAACCTTGTCGGCACTTATAATTATCTCAGCAAAATTTTCACCAAGTTCCTGACGATCAACACTTACTTTATCAGGAAAATCAGCAATCAACTTGGCATATTCGTATAAAAAATTTTTAACCATTATTTTGTAATTTGTGCAACTCTATCGCTAAGTTTAGCACCAACACTTTTCCAGTAATCTAATCTCTCTTTGTTGAAATTTATAACATTTGGCTCAACCATAGGATTGTAATAGCCAATACTTTCTATCCAGCCACTATCACGCCTTTTTCTACTATCTGTAACAACTATACGATAAAAAGGTCTTTTTTTGCGTCCCATTCTTGTTAGTCTTACTACTGTTGCCATATTATATTTCTCCTCTTGTTTTTAAATAAAGCTTAAATTTAGATAACAAATATCCAAATTTAAACCCTTTTATCAAACAGGTCTTTTTAAATTTACTTGAGAAAGCATATTTGCAAGTCCTTTTGCTCCACCTTTTCCTGAAAATTTCTTAGCAAGTTTTGAGGCATTTTCAAACTGCTTTAAAAATCGATTTACCTCTATCTGAGAAAGTCCAGAACCAGCCGCTAAACGTCTTTTTCTACTATTGTTTAAAAGTTCAGGATTTTCACGCTCCTTTTGCGTCATAGAGTTTATCATGGCTTTAATATGTAAAATTTCTTTTGAATTATCAAGGTCTATATCTTTTATTTGATTTGCAATACTTGAAAGTCCAGGTATCATCCCCATCAAAGACTTCATACTACCAAGCTTTTTAACGCTTTCCATTTGATCCAAAAAGTCATTAAAGTTAAACTGACCTTTTTTTATCTTTTGATTTAGGCGTTTTGCCTCTTTTTCATCGATAATAGTCGATGTTTTCTCTACCAAAGTGGCCAAGTCACCCTCGCCCATTATACGGCTTACAATGCGATCTGGTATAAAACTCTCGATATCAGCTATTTTCTCGCCAGTACCGACAAATCTAAGTGGAATATTTAGCTGTTTTGCGATGCTGATAGCTACGCCACCTTTTGAGTCAGAGTCAAATTTAGAAAGGATAACTCCAGAAATTCCCAAAATTTCATTAAAACTTGTAGCTGTTTTTACTGCGTCTTGACCACTCATAGCGTCAGCCACGTAGAAAATTTCATGTGGATTTATTGCATTTTTTACATCTTTTATCTCTTGCATCAACTTCTCATCAATTGCAAGACGACCAGCAGTATCCACTAAAAGCACATCATAAAGACCACTTTTTGCTTTTTCTAGTGCTTCTTTTGCTACTTCTATAGGATTATTTTCATTTTCTATATAAAAAAGATCGATATCATTTGCAACACAAAGCTGTCTTAGCTGCTCAACTGCCGCTAATCTTTGCAAGTCACAAGCCGCAACTAAAACTTTTTTCTTTCTTAGTTTTAGATAGTTTGCAAGCTTGATAGTTGTCGTTGTTTTACCGCTACCTTGCAAACCAGCCATCAAAACAATGGTCGGTGCAACTGGCGCATAGACAAAGCCTTGGTTGCCAGGAGCTGTTAAAATAGTTGTCAAATTTGATTTGATCGCATCTAAGAAATTCTTTTGACCAACGCCAGTTTGTTTTAGCTCGCTTTCGATAGATGTGAGCAGATCTTTGGTGACTTTATGGTGAACATCAGCTTTTAAAAGAGCTTTTTTGAGCACGTCAAGTGCGTTTTTTAGAGCTTTTTCGTCATCTACAAAACGTATCTTGCTAACGGCTAATCTAAAAGACTCGCTAATTTGTTCGAACACTAATCACCTTTCTAAGTTATTATTAAAGGGCGTATATTACTAAATAATTTCTTTATTGCTCTTTAAATTTCAAATTTATTAGACAGCTCAAATCCAAGAGAGTTAAATTCTTTTGGGATCGGCGCTTTAAATTTATAGTTTAAAAGAGCGATAAAATAGGCATGCAAAAACATTCTATTTGCCCTATTTTTGCCGTATTTCTCATCGCCAACGATAGGTAAATTTAAACTAGCCAAATGCACTCTTATCTGGTGGGTTCTGCCTGTTTTTATGGCAACTTTTACCAGCGTTTTTTTACCTGCGACCATAAGCGGTGAAATTTCACTGATCGCCTCTTTGCCTTCTTTTGAGATCTTTGAAAAGGCGCCATTTTTATTTTTTATCGTTAAGATCGGCTCATTTACGACCACTTCCTCGCTCATGATGCCCCTAACTGCAGCCACGTAAATTTTCTCAACCTTCATCTTTTTAAACTCATTTATGGCAAGTGTTGCAAACTCGTCATTTTTCACAAGAAGCAGCACGCCGCTTGTGTCTTTATCGAGCCTGTGAAGGAGTGGAAATTTATACATTTGACTGATTTTTTCGCTAGTTATGGCAGCAGGCTTATTAATGGCTATTAAATTTTCATCTTCAAAGATGACACTTGGTTTTGGCATCTCTTCGACGCTAAATTTAGTATTTTCGCTCATCAGTGCACGAGCGATCATCACCTTTTGCCCCTTGGCATAGACTAGCCCGCTGTCGATTAGCTCCTTTGCCTCGTTGTTTGAAATGTTTTTTTGTTTGGCTAAAATTTTATACGCTTTTTCTTCACTCATAAAGTGCTCCTTATATCTTCTATGATCACATCAGCGCTGGCCTGTACGGCAATATTGCTCTTTTTAGCGCCACTATCTATTATGCCGCCTATTTCGCTAGCCTTTGCGATATAAATGTTTTCAACTAAGCTAAATAACGCCTTTTGGTTAAATATAAACTCGCCACTTATTATCACTGGGTTAAATTGTGCGCACTCGATTGGATTATGCCCGCCGATATTTGGCACAAAACTGCCTCCAAGCACTACTATATCGCTAATGACATAGACATTTACAAGCTCACCTAAAGTGTCAAGCAAATTTATCTTTGCTTTAAAATTATGTGTTTGACTAAATTTTGCAAAGCTAAAATCATGCTTTTTAGCGTAGTCACCTGCTATCTTCTCAACCTCTGCGAACCTCTCAGGATGGCGTGGTGCGATAATTAAAAGATCGTTTTCTTGTAAATTTAAATTTTCTAAAATCATCTCTTCTTCGCCCGCATGCGTACTTGCCAGCACGATCACTCTAGCTTTTGGTTTTTCATAAACTCTACTCACACTTGGCAAAAACGCAGCTTTTATGTTGCCAACGACCTCTATTTTACCTGCTCCAAGCGACTTTAGCCTCTCTTTATCAAGCTCACTTTGGGCATAAATTTTGTCTATAAATTTAAAAAGATACCTATAAAAAAAGCCAAATTTTAAATAACTTTTATAGCTTCTATCTGAAATTCTAGCGTTTATCAGTATCACACGGCTGCCTTTTAGCTTTGCCATGAAAACTAGCATAAGCCAAAGCTCAGCCTCAAAAATAACTAAAATTTTGCTCTTTTTTAGCCAAAATGGCAAAAAAATTTCAAATGGCAAAAATCTCGTGTTAGAACAAATTTTACTTGCCGCTTCAAAGCCCGTATTAGTCACAACGCTTATGGCTTTGCTGTTAAATTTTTGCATCAAAGGCTTAAGAGCTTGTACCTCGCCAAACGAACAAGCGTGAAAATGCACATCTGCATCTTGAAATTTAGGATTATTAAAGAGGAAAAAACGTGCTGGAATCGACTTATGATACTTTTTTTTAAAACTTAAAATAAATAGTAGGATAGCCCCAAATAGATAGAGTATTGAGGCTAGAAAGTAATATATTATTATCACGAAATGTGTTATTGCTCTTGTTTGTATAAAATTCTACCACAATGCGGACATGTAACGATATCTTCGCCCTTGATAACAGCAGAGAAAGTTTTGTCGTTTATCTGCATAAAGCAACCATAACAAGCTTGTTTTTTTACAGGAACAACGGCTGTGTTATGAGCCCATTTTCTAATTTTTTCATAAAATGCGAGAATTTTTTGATTCATAGTGGCGATAAGTTTGTCTTTTTTAGCATAAACTTCTTTACGTTCTTTTTCGATATTTTCAAGCTCAGATGAAGTTTTGCTTTTTATATTTTTTAAATTCTCTTCAAGTTCAACTTTTTTTGAACCAAGCTCATCTTTTTGACTGTTTTTACTATCTATTAGCTTCTCAAGTCTAGCAATCTCTTCATTTGCAGCCTCAAGTTGCTCTTTTGCAATATCTTCTTCAAGACTTAGAGCTTTTATCTCCTTTTCGCTTTTTGCACTTGAACTTTTTTTAGCTACATCTTTTATCTTAGCACTAAATTCTGCGATATGAGCATTTGTACCTGATTTTTGAGATTTTAAGTCATTTACCTCTTCATCTAGTCTTTCTATATTAACCGTTATAGTTTCGCACTCTTCTTCTATATTTTTATAAGCCTTTTCTATGTCTTGAATGCGTGGTATAAAGCCATCTATTTGTTTATCAAGATCAGATAATTCAACTAATTGTTGTAAGTATTTATTCATAATGTTTCCTTTTTTTGTTAGCAATATGTAAATGGATTTTTAGAATTGCGTATTATAACTTCAATTTTCAGATTTTGCAAATATTTTGCTAAAAAATCACCAAAATAACGTTCACTTTCATAATGATTTATATCGATTAAATTTAGCCCATTTTCCTTTGCATAAAGAGCTTGATGATACTTTAGATCACCAGTCAAAAAGGCATCTGCTTTGGCATCTTGGATAAGATCTCCACCACTTCCGGTGCAGATACAAATTTTAGAAATTTCATCTTTTGCATGAACCACTCTTAAATTTTCTAGCCCAAGCTTCTCTTTTACAAATTTGCAAAGCTCATTAAATTTCATCTTCACATCAGCGTAGATCAAAAACCCCTCTTTGCTTGAAATTTCAAGCCCCAAAATCTGCGTTACAAATTTTTCACTTAAAAATGCAAGGTCAGCATTTGTATGAAGCGAGATGAGCGAGATATTTTTTATCATCATCTCCCTTATGAGTGAGCTTGGATAAAGGCTGTAGTCTAGGTTTTTTAGCCCCTTAAAAATAAGCGGATGATGAGTGATAATAAGCGAATTTGGCAATACACTTTGCAAAAGTTCGCTATCCAAATCAAGGCTTAGATAAATTCGCTCAAATTCGCTATCAAATGAGCCAACTTGAAGGCCACTATTATCCCAAGACTCTTGGCTCGCAAACGGGCAAATTTCATCTAGAATTTTATAAATTTCAGCTATTTTCATAAAATTTTACTTTTGCTCTAGGCTCTCTTTATAAGTTAGCGCACACTCTTTGGCCAGCTCGCGGATTTTTAGGATGTAGTCTTGCCTTTGCGTTACACTAATCGCTCCGCGCGCGTCAAGGACGTTAAATGTGTGAGCCGCAAGCATGCAGTAGTCATAAGCTGGCAGTGAAATTTTAGCCTCTAAGCAGCGTTTGCACTCGTTAAATGCGTTTTCAAACTGGTTAAAAAGCATATCAACATTTGCTACTTCGAAGTTGTATTTGCTCCACTCATACTCGCCTTGTTTATGCACGTCGGCGTAGGTTACGATGTTGCCATTAGAGTCGTCCCAAACGATGTCATAGACGCTATTTACATCTTGGAGATACATGGCCAAACGTTCAAGGCCATATGTTATCTCACCAGAGATCAGCTCGCATGCGATGCCACCCACTTGCTGAAAATAGGTAAACTGCGTTACTTCCATACCGTCCAGCCAAACCTCCCAGCCAAGTCCCCAAGCGCCTAGCGTCGGGCTCTCCCAGTTATCCTCGATGAAGCGGATGTCGTGATCTTTTAAATTTAACCCAAGCTTTTCAAGGCTTTTTAGATAAAGCTCTTGGATATTTTCTGGGCTTGGTTTTATAAGCACCTGAAACTGATAATAAGCACCCAGGCGGTTTGGGTTTTCGCCGTATCTGCCATCAGTCGGACGGCGGCTTGGAGCTACGTATGCAGTCGCCCACGGCTTTGGTCCGAGGCTTCTTAAAAATGTCGCTTGGTGATATGTTCCAGCACCAGCAGGCATGTCGTATGGCTGAAGTATAACGCAACCTTGCTCTTGCCAATAGTTTTGAAGGGTTAATATTATTTGTGAAAATGTCATTGCTTTCCTTTTAAAATTTTACTTTACATAGTGTATAACTGCACCAGGTCCTAGCGGTAGATCAAAAATGTACCAAAATGACATTAGTGCTGTCCAAGAAATTAAAAATGCAACCGTATAAGGAAGCATAATAGAAACTACTGATCCGATTTTTAACTCTTTATTGTATTTTTGCATAAAAGCTACTATCAAAACAAAAAACGGCATCAAAGGCGTTATGATATTTGTAGTAGAGTCGCCTATTCTAAAAGCAGCCTGTGTAAGCTCTGGTGAAAGTCCAAGATTCATAAACATTGGTACAAAAATTGGAGCCATCATCGCCCACTTTGCAGAATCAACAGCTATAAATAAATTTATAAAAGCGATCAAGAAAATAAAAACTATAATAAGGCTAAGTCCAGTTAATCCGATCTCTTTTAGAAAAATGGAACCTTTGATAGAAAGCACTAGCCCAATATTTGAGGTATTAAAAAGATATGTAAATTGGGCTGCAAAAAATATCAAAACCAAAAATCCTGATAGCTCAGAGATAGATTGTTCCATAAATTTTATGGCGTCATTACTACTTTTTATACTCCTGGCGCCTACACCGTAAGCTACACCTACCACTATAAAAAGCAACATCATAAAAACAACAATAGAATGCATAAAAGTAGATTTCATAAAGCTTTCATTACCTTTTGCTCCGAATAAAGAGCCTGAAGGCAAAATAGTCACAAGCAATAAAATCACAAAAACAATCAACGCTATAAGTGAAAATTTTAAGCCACGTTTTTGCTCTGCGCTTATCTCGCTATGCTCTTTCAGGCTAAAATCACCCAAAAAATCAAATTTACCAAGCCTAGGCTCTACGATTTTATCTGTCACAAACCAGCCAACAAATACGATCAAAAATGTCGAAGCGATCATAAAGTACCAATTTGCAGTTGCTAATACTACATAATCTGGATTTAACACGCTAGCTGCTTGCATAGAAAATGCCGCAAACATAGGGTCATTTGTACCGATTAATAAATTTGCCGACCAGCCACCGCTAACACCAGCAAAAGCAGCAGCTAGTCCAGCAATTGGATGGCGACCAAATCCAGCAAATAAAATAGCTCCAAGCGGGATTAGCACAACATAGCCAACCGAGGAAGCAACATTTGACATTACACCAAGGAAAATAACGATTGGAGTTACCCATATTTTGGAAGATTTTAAGGCAATCTTTGTTATAAGTGCTGACAAAAGCCCGGACTTGTCTGCAATACCAATGCCTAGAATAATCGCAAAAACTACTCCCAAAGGATAAAAATTAGTAAAATTTTTAAGCACAGATGAAACAAAAGATCTAAGACTGTCAGCAGAAAGCAAATTTATAACATTTGCATTAAGCTGTGATATTTGTCCGTCTTTGATAGCCTGATAGCTTACGCCAACACCCATCTTTTCTAACACAAACGATATTATTATCGTAATAATCGAAAGATATATAAAAAGCATAGTTGGATTTGGCAATTTGTTACCAAAATTTTCGATAAAACTTAAGATTGAACTATTATTTTTTTTATTCATTTTACCTAACCTAAAATAGATATAAAAATTTTTATCTCGTCGCTACCGTAAAGCTCAAAGTCCGTTTCATAGGCTCTTTTTAGCTCACTACTTTCAAAATATTTCCAAATTTCACCCCAAAATTTTGCAACATTTTGCGGCTCTCTTGCAAAACTAAAAACGGCGTATTTGCCACTTTTTATCTCTAGAATTTCATCACTTTTGTGGCTTGATCTTGTGCCGATGAAGTTATCGTAATGTCCATTAAGATCGCTTTCATAGTTGCAGTAAACGCTATAAATTTCACTCTTGCCATCATAGTGCTCACTCATAAATTTAGACCATAGAGCTGGAATTTTACCCTTGCCACCTATCTCATCTTCATTTTTAGTGCGAGTTTTTACTCCGTAAATTTCAAAGCTATCATCTAAATTTATAATCTTCATAAACTACTTTTGTCCGTTAAAATTTTCAACCGCTTGGTTCCACATTAGCTTGTATTTTCGTTTTAGAAATTCAACTTCATCTTGTGAAATTTTAAGCTGTTTTGTAAGCGTCTCGACCGTTTTTCTATCTTCATCATAGAGCTCTTGCATCGAAATGAGCGCCTCTTTTAAAAATTTATTCTCATTTCTTAAGGTTTCAAGCGTCTCATCCTTTGCGTCAAGCACCTTTTCGTGTAAATTTAATATCGTTCCGATCGTCTTTTCAACAAAGCTGATACCATCTTGGCTTTGCGGCTGCAAAGATAAATTTTGCGAAACACTAGGCACAACACTCATTGTTCCTTCGCTCGCTTCTATCAAAATTTCTCCATTTTCCTCTTTGGTTTTCAAAACGCCACGATTTATCATATCTTCGATAACTTCACGCTCCAAGTGCACAAGTTTGCAAAATTCATCAACACCAAGATAGGTCTGCACCGCTTCTCCTTTTTACAGTATCACTTCAACCTTTGAAGAATCTTCCTCTAAAGCCTTTATCTTCGCCTCTCTGTCAGCTTTTAGAGCACTTGCTAACCCCTCATCTTCAAGGGCTAAAATTTGCACCGCAAGATAGGCTGCATTTATCGCACCAGCCTTGCCGATAGCCAAGGTCGCCACTGGCATGCCACTTGGCATTTGCACAGTTGAGTAAAGTGCATCAACGCCGCTAAGAGCTGAGCCCGCCATTGGTATGCCGATCACTGGTTTTGTAGTATTTGCAGCGATCGCTCCAGCTAGGTGAGCTGCCATACCAGCAGCTGCGATAAAGACTTTTGCGCCCTTTTTCTCAGCATTTGCAACGTACTCACTAGTTCTTTTTGGACTTCTGTGGGCTGAGCTGATTATCAGTTCATATTTTACGCCAAATTTCTCCAGAGTCTTTGCCGCCTCGCTAACGATCTCATAGTCACTTTTACTTCCCATTATAATAGAAACAAATTTCATATTTTCTCCCTTAAAAAGCTAAATTTTGGTAGCTTAACACCAAGGCTTATCTCATTTTCATTGCCGCTATGAATTTCACTCATAATCTTGCCTTTTTTGGTGATGAGCTGCTTAAATTTGATAAATTTCTTGCCCTCTTGTGAATAAACCTTTGAGATTTCATTTTCACTATCTTCTATAACCGATCCAGTAGGAGCCACGATCTCGTAGCTATTGCCTGGAAAAATTTTATATTTACACTTAAAAAACTCGCCATCTTCGCTTATTGCATTTACCTGATGTGTGCCCTCTTCTAGACTGCTAACGTGATTTTGTGTATCGGTTCGTTCATAAGGTCTATGCACTAAGTATCCATCCGTAAAGCCACGATTTTTTAGTGTATTTATTTCGTTTTCATAAATTTGTGCGTCAAATTTATCATCCATAGCATCATCTATCGCCATTTTATAGGCTCTTGCTGTGCAAGCTGCGTAGTACTCGCTCTTTGTGCGACCTTCTATTTTTAGGCTATCTATTACACCACTATCAACGATCTCTTTGATGTGCGATATTAGGCAAAGATCTTTTGAGTTCATAATATGAGTGCCGTGCTCGTCTTCCTCTAGGCGGAAAAGCACACCACTCTCTTCGTTTTTAGCGTAGAGTTCGTATTTAAACCTACAATCATTTGCGCAGCTACCGCGATTTGACATACGTCCGCTTTGCACTGAGCTCACCAAACACCTACCAGAGTAAGCAAAGCACATCGAGCCATGGACAAAAATTTCAATATCAAGAGTTGGAATTTCTTCTTTTATCTTTATGACATCTTTTAAGTTCATCTCGCGTGCTACGACGATACGTTTTGCACCCATATCGTGATAAATTTTTGCATCAAGCACGTTCATAACGTTTGCCTGAGTTGAGAGATGTATCTCGATATCAGGAGCGATGGCTTTTGCTAAACTCATAACGCCTGGAGTTGCGATGATAAAGGCATCTGGCTTCATAGCCGAGATAGTCTGCAAGTGCCTTTTTAGTGGCTCTATCTGAGAGTTAAAAGGAAAGGCATTTATGGTCGCATAAAATTTCTTTCCCTTTGCATGTGTGTAGTCTATCGCCTCCTTGAATGTTTCAAGGTTAAACTCCCTTGCTGATCTAGTCCTTAGTGAAAAGCTAGCCACAGAGCCATAAACTGCGTCGGCTCCATACTCAAGGGCGATTTTAAGTTTTGTTAAATTTCCAGCTGGAGATAAAAGCTCAGGCCTTTTTAGCACTATTTTTTACCCAAACTTTCTATCAAGGCTTCGATATCGTCGTTGCTCACAAGATTTTCAGTCGTTGTATCACCAGCGATGTGAACAGCAGAGCTAACACGCTTATCATCCTCAATTTTACCTTCAAACAAGGTATTCATATATTTACTTAGCGCTCTCATAACATTGATAACACGCTCGATCTTTTGTCTATGAATGTCTTGATACTGCATCATATCCATAGCCATCATTATCTCATCTTGTCCCATTTGTAAATTTCCGATGATATTATCGATCGTGCCAAGAAGTGAGTTATTTTTCTCCAAAGCCTCGCTAAATGCGGCGATATTTGGAAATTTCTCACTTAGCGTCGTAAATAGCTCAATATTTGAGCTTATTGTGTCTTTTAGGCTATTTGAGTCACTCTCAGCGTCCATAAAAAAGTTATTTATTGTCTCAAGCTTGTCAAACATCTGAGTAGCTTTTTCTTCGCTATCTCTTGTTACGTCATCAAGCTGATGCACCATTTTATGGTCTTCAGTCGGTGGTGGTGGTGGCCAAACACCATCTGCACTTACTCTATAATTTTCTGCATTCTTTGAATTACTTTCTGATTTTGACTGTGGCTCATCTTTAGTATCGATTGCTTCTGCAACTTCTGTTACCTCGTCTGTTTCCTCTTTGACGTCCGCAACCTCTTGGCCAGCATCTTCTTTAGCATTATCTAACTCATCATCTAGTCCACCTGCCATAAGTGCGTCAAGTTCCTCTTGGGTCATAAAAGCTCCTAATAAAATTTGGCTTGATTATATAGGATTTAAATAAAAAGTAAGTTTAAAGGCAATGCTTTTATCTTTAAATTTATAAATTTTTAGATAGCATTTTTAAAAATAAACGACCTTAAAAGGCTAAAAATGACCGTCGATCTTCACAACCACACGCCACTTTGCAAACACGCAGTTGGCGAGCCAAGAGAGTATGTACAAAACGCAATAAAAGCTGGTACAAAATACTTTGGTTTTAGCGATCACGCACCGATGAACTACGATGAAGCTTACAGAATGAGCTTTGATGAAATGCAAGACTATGAAGATGAAATTTTACATTTAAGAGATGAATTTAGCGGTGAGATAGAAATTTTGCTTGGCTATGAGATGGATTTTTTAGATGGATTTATGGATGAGCGAGTTTTTGCTAGAAAGGTCGATTATCTGATAGGCTCTGTGCATTTTTTTAATGGCTGGGCATTTGACAATCCAGAATTTATCGGTGGCTACGAGGGCAAAGACTTGGATCAAATTTGGCAAGAGTATTTTGATCATGTAGAAAGATCGGCTAAGCTTGGCAAATTTGACATTATGGGGCACATTGATCTTTTAAAACTTTTTAAATTTTTACCAAAAAAGGATGTTAGAATTTTGGCTAAAAATGCAGTAAATGCGATAAAAGAAGCAAATTTAGTTGTTGAGATAAATGCCGCTGGCTTTAGAAAACCTATCGGCGAGCAATATCCAAGCGTAAATTTACTTGAACTAATAGCCGAAAAAGATATAACCATCACCTTTGGCTCAGACGCTCACGCAAAAGAAGATATCGGTAAAAATGGTGAAATTTGCGAGCAAATAGCTAGAGATTTAGGTTATTCAAAATGTGCTATTTTTAAAAATAGAGATAGAGAATTAGTAAAATTTTAGATTGGGTTCAAATAAAATATAAATTTAATCTTAAATATTAGGTTTTATGATAGAATACGAAAAATTTAAAAATTAAAAGGAGAAAAAAGTGGGAAAATTCGTCCAAAATATAGATCATTTTTTTGATTTTTGTAAAGAAAATGAAGTCAAATTTGTAGATTTTAGATTTACTGATTTAGGTGGTGCTTGGCATAGTATTAGCTACAACATAAAAGCTGTTACAAAAGAAAATTTTATAAATGGCATCCCGATGGACGCTAGCTCTATGCATGGCTGGCAACCAATTGATAAGAGCGACATGATAATGAAACCAGAAGCTACAACTGCATTTTTAGACCCATTTACTTCTGATATTACAGTCGTTGTTTTTTGCGATATTTACGACATTTATAAGGGTCAAATTTATGAAAAATGCCCTCGCTCAATAGCCAAAAGAGCAATGCAATATGTAAAAGATAGTGGTCTTGGCGATGAGGCGTATTTTGGCCCTGAGAATGAATTTTTTGTCTTTGACAACGTCAAAATCATCGATAGCCCAAACTGCGCGATGTATCAAGTAGATAGCGAAGAAGGCGAGTGGAACGATGATACTGACTTTAAAGATAGCTACAACACAGGTCATCGCCCACGCAGAAAAGGCGGCTACTTGATGACTCAACCAATCGACAGCATGGTAGATCTAAGAGCCGAGATGATGCAAGTTCTAGAGCAAGTTGGTCTTGAAGTCTTTTTAGGACACCACGAAGTTGCTCAAGGACAAGGTGAGATCGGCGTGAAATTTGGTAACTTAGTCGAAGCCGCCGATAATGTCCAAATTTATAAATACGTCGTTCGCATGGTCGCTCACCTAAACGGCAAGACAGTTACATTTATGCCAAAACCACTTTATGGCGATAACGGAAGCGGCATGCACGTTCATCAATCAGTCTGGAAAGATGGTAAAAATTTATTCTATAAAGAGGGCAACTACGCAAATTTAAGTGATTTCGCAAGATACTACATTGGTGGCGTTTTAAAGCACGCAAGAAGCGTTGCAGCCTTCACAAACCCAAGCACAAACAGCTACAAACGCCTAATCCCAGGCTTTGAAGCGCCATCTATCCTCACCTACTCTAGCCAAAACCGCTCAGCAAGTATCCGCATACCTTATGGTTCAGGCGAAAAGTCAGTTAGGGCCGAGATGAGATTTCCAGATAGCACAGCAAACCCTTATCTAGCCTTCTCGGCAATGTTAATGGCAGGACTTGACGGCGTCAAAAACAAATACGAGCCAGTTGGTCCGATGGATGAAAATTTATTTAAACTTCACCTAGATGAGATCAGAGAGCGTGGCATAGAGCAGCTTCCACACACACTTCGTGGTAGCCTTGAAGCGCTAATTCGCGATAATGAATACTTAAAACCAATAATGACCGATCTTTTCATAGATACCTATCAACACTTCAAATTTGAAACTCAAGTTTGGCCTTACGAAGCGCGCCCAACCGCTTATGAGTTTAAAACCTGCTTCTCTTGCTAAAAGAAGTTTACTTTATGATGCCTTGATTTCTCAGGGCATCTTTTACTTTAAAATATTTTTCAACAAATACATATAAATATACTAAATATTTAACATAAAATTTTATGTATTTTTATTATAAATTTTAAATCTATACAGCTATGGATCATTATAAAAAGGGATATTTTTTATATTTTTTGCAAATACACTAGAAATTTTATGCAAATCTATAAAAATTTATCCGCCATTACTAAACTAAAATAAAAAATTTTAAAGCCAATTAAATATATAAATAATCATAAATTTATGCCTTTTTTTATAAAATCCTTGAACTTTATAAAAAGGATACCGCATTGCAAGCACTAGCTTTAAAATATCGCCCTAAAAATTTTGATGAACTTATTGGTCAAGAAGCAGTTAGTAAAAGTCTTATACACGCACTTGACAAGGGTCGTATAAGCCACGCATATCTATTTTCTGGACTTAGAGGCAGTGGTAAAACTTCAAGTGCCAGGATATTTTCAAAAGCTCTAGTATGCGAAAAAGGACCTACTTCAAAGCCATGTGAAGTATGCCCACAATGCATAATGGCAAATGAGTCAAGACATATGGACATCATCGAAATGGACGCAGCTAGCCACAGAAAGATAGATGACATAAGAGAGCTAATAGAGCAAACAAAATATGCTCCAGCAATGGCAAGATATAAAATTTTTATAATCGATGAAGTGCATATGCTAACCAAAGAGGCATTTAATGCTCTTTTAAAAACGCTTGAAGAGCCGCCAAGCTATGTAAAATTTATCCTGGCGACGACTGATCCATTAAAACTCCCAACAACGGTGCTTTCAAGAACACAGCATTTTAGGTTTAAGCAAATAAGCAGATACAGCATCATTAAACATCTTGAGTTTATTTTAAGCAAAGAAGGCATTAGCTACGAAAAAGAGGCACTTGAAATTTTAGCAAGAAGTGGCGGAGGATCGCTAAGAGATACTTTGACACTTCTTGATCAAGCTATCATTTACGGGGCAAATAATGTCACGGCAAATGGCGTAGCATCGATGTTAGGACTTCTTGATCCAGAAAAGATCGAAGAGATAATAGCTCATGTTTTAAATCATGATAAAAATGCTATCAGAGTGCTTGTAAGCGAACTTGAAAGCTATGATCCAGAGATGATAATAGATGAAATTTTGGCAAATTTAAAGCAAAAATTTATAGAAAATGACTCAAAAATTTCACTACTTGTTTATGAGAGATTTTTTAGGATTTTGGCACAAGCTAAAGGTATGTTAAACGTAAGTAGCGACAATGGCTTTGTACTAATGCTAATGCTTTTTATGATGATAGAAGCTCTAAATTTACAAGATATCGATGACGCTATAAATGAAGTGATCTCAAAAAATAGCGAAAATTCCACTCAAATCACAGAAGTCATCACTCAAAAAAGCCAAGCAGCTCCTGCTAAAATGCAAGGTCCATACGAACTTTTCTTAACAAAAATTTATGATAGAAATTACGATCTTGGCGAGTTTTTTAAAGAATTTGTAGAATTTAGCTTCTTTAATAATAATGAGCTTGGACTGATAGTAAATGCAAAAGATGAAAATCTTGAATATTTTAAGAAAAATTGGAAAATTTTAAATGAGATATTGCGTACGCTTTTTGGACAAAATGCAAAGATAGTAAATGCAAAGAGCGATGAACAAAAAGCACAAACTAATACGCCTAAAGCCTCTTTAGAAAACAATGAAAAAAGCGAACTAGACGAGCTTGATGAGGAAATTTCAAGACTAAATGCAAATAACGTTGAAACTAAAAATGAGCCAAAAACCGAAATAAAAAGCGAACTGCAAAACGAGAAAAATAACTTTACTTTGATACTAAATAAAGAGCCAAAAACGCCAGAAGAGCTTCAAAGACAAAGAGAACAAGGGGCTCTAAAAGAGGCCAATAGACTTTTTGGCGAGCCAACGATTGAGAGCTAAATTTTATCTTTATTAGACCCTGCTCTTTTTTTTAGAGCTTCTTTTTTGCGAAGCTCTAACTTATAAGCTTCATTTAGCGAATCTTCATCGTCCAAATTTGCTCCGTCTAAAAATTTTCGGTAGTCCTCAAATTGCTTATTTTTTATCCCCCAAAGCACGCCAAAAAGCAAAAATGCCCCTATCAAAACTGAGATAAAAACTAGCATCGCAAGTGTTGCACTATCCATTATTTTTCCTTAAATTTCCTAACAATATAAAGCGAGTTTAAGATAACACTTAGTGAGCTAAGCGACATAAAAAGTGCAGCAAATAGCGGAATGACATAGCCACACACAGCAAATGGCACAGCAAGAACATTATAAAGAAGACAAAAGAGCAAATTTTGCTTTATCGTTTTGTAAGTAAATTTTGAGATTTTTATGGCCTTTGCTAGACTTTTTAAACTATCATCAAGTAGCACTACATCGCTTCTTTCTAAGCTTATTACCGCCCCGCTTCCCATACAAATGGCAACATGAGCAAGGCTAAGTGCTGCTGCGTCGTTTATGCCGTCCCCTACCATTAGCACCTTTTTGCCCTGCTCTTTTAGTTTGCTTATAAATTTAGCTTTCATTTCAGGCAACATCTCTGCTCTAAACTCACTCACGCCAAGCTCATCTGCCACATTTTTTACCACTTTTTGCACATCTCCACTTAAGATACACACTTTCATGCCAGCGCTCTTTAGCTCGTCTATCAAGGTCTTTGCCTCGGGTTTTACGCTATCTTTTAGGTAAAATTTCGCCACTAGCTCACCATTAAGCCCCACAAAAAAGCTCACATTTTCTTCAGCTTCATCAAAACTAATACCATTTTCAACTAAAAATCGTTTGCTTCCTGCATAAAATTTTTTACCTGAAATTTCAGCCTCAACACCCTTTGCCACGCTTAAATTTGTATTTTTAAGCTCTATTTTCCTTGCACCTTTTTGCTTTAGAAATTTAGCCACTGCCACGCTTATTTGATGATTTGATATAAGAGCTAGCGAATAAATTTCATCTAAGCTTATGCTCTCTTTTATGAAAAAATCACTAACTTCAAATTCTGCCTTTGTGAGCGTACCAGTCTTATCAAATACCGCTACATCGCACTTTGCAAGGCTTTCAAAAAATTTAGCCTCCTTAAAAAGCACTCTATTTTTAAAAGCTACACCAAGAGCGCAAACACTACTAACTGGCGTGGCAAGCGCAAGCGCACAAGGGCAAGCGATCACGATGACGCTAACAGCCGTGACGATAGCTTCTGAAAAGCCAAATTTAAAGTACCAAAACCAAAATGTAAAAAATGCCAAAGTCAGCACGCTAAGAGAAAATTTAGAAGCGATTTTATTGACTACTAGCTCGATATTTGGCTTTTTTAGCTCTGCATTTTGGAGCAAATTTATGAGCTGATTTAGATAAGAATTTTTAAAAATTTTCTTTGCTTCGTAGATGATTTGTCCATTTTGGCAAATAACACCACTTTTCACCTCTTGCCCTACTCCCAAGGTCACAGGCAGGCTCTCTCCAGTTAGACTTGAGCTATCCACACTTGCCTCACCACTAAGCACCGCTCCATCAAGTAGCGCCCTCTCGCCTGATCTAAGCACGATCTTTTCGCCCAAATTTACATCTCTTGGCTCTTTTAAAATATCCTTACCATCTTCTAAAACGCACACCTTTGCAAGCAGCATATCATTTAAGAAATTTGAAATCTCAAGCGCCTTTTTCTTACCCAAAATTTCTAAAAATTTACCGATAAAAACAAAGGTGATGATCATCGCAACTGAGTCAAAATAGCTCTCACCACTCCTCGTAAACATCGCAAAAATGGAGTAGATATAGGTTATGCTAGCTCCGGTGATAACAAGCAGATCCATATTTGGTGAAGCATTTTTAATGGCTATCTTTGCCCCTTTGAAAAACTCGCTACCAGTATAAAAAAGTACAGGCGTTGCTAATACAAACTGCGCAAAGCTTAAAATATCTTTTATATCACCTCTTATACCACTAAAATACCCACTATACTGAGCAATAGCTAGCCACATAATATTCATCGTAGCAAAGATACCAACTAGCGCTTTTGTGTAAAATTTTCTTCTTTTCTTAGCTAGTTCATCCTCTTTTTGACTCGTAGCATAGGGCTTTGGGACATAACCAACGGCATAAATTTTTTCAATTATCTGCTCTACCAAAAGCTCCTGCTCATCAAAAACAATAACCGCTTTTTGATTAAGCGAGTTAATATTTACCTCCAAGACGCCAGGCAAGCTAAAAAGTGCCTTTTCAAGTAGCCAGATGCAAGCTGAGCAAGTGATACCATCGATTAAAAATGAAATTTGACTAAAGTCGCCCTCTTTTGTCACAAGCTCACTAAAATTTGCCGCTAAATTTTTGATATTTGCACCGTTGCTCGCCGGTGTAAGTGTATTTTTACCAAGACGTTCATAAAACTCACTAAGCCCATTTTCATTTAAAATTTCATAAACACCTTTGCAACCAGCGCAGCAAAATTTAAGTCCGCTTTCATTTGAGATCATCACGCTTTCATCAAATTTTAATCTACAATGAGCACATCTACTTTGTGGCATTTTTACTTTCTTTTATCTAAAATTTTTTACCAATATTATTGCATCACATGCCTATTACACACCATATAAATTTATGGTAGGTAAACTGCAAAAATAGGCACAAATTTCTTCTTTTGTTACCGTTATAAAATGGCGAGATTATAGCAAATCAACCATTTTTGAGCAAAAATTTCATTTTATACCATTTCTTGACAACAAAGTTTTATTTTTATAAAATGCCAAAACTTTCAAAAACTTCTTTTTGAAACTTAGAAATTCTGCAAAATTATCCCCGCATTTAAAGAGGAAATATGGAAAATAACCAAACCGAGCAAAGTGCTGCTCAAAGCACAAAAACTACAAAAAAACATCAAGCATCAAGAACACACATACCAGTAGACGGACACAAGATCGAAGAGCTAAGAACGCTTAGCTTAGATGAGCTAGTACAGATCGCAAATAGCGTTGGTGTCGAAAATCCACGAGAATTTCGTAGGCAGGATTTGATATTTGAGATACTAAAAACCCAGACAAAACAAGGCGGCTTTATACTATTTACTGGAATTTTAGAGATCACAAACGAGGGCTACGGCTTTTTAAGAGCTGTTGATGCAAATTTAAGCGACAGCTCAAACGACGCTTATGTTTCAAACTCACAGATCCGTAAATTTGCACTTCGTGTAGGCGACATCATCACCGGCCAAGTAAGAGAGCCAAAAGATCAGGAAAAATACTACGCCCTTTTAAAGATCGAAGCGGTAAATTACATGCCTCTAGCAGACGCAAAAGAGAGGCCACTCTTTGACAACCTAACCCCACTTTTCCCAACTGAAAAGCTAAATTTAGAATATGATCCGATGAAGCTAACGGGCCGTGTGCTTGACCTTTTCACACCTATCGGTAAAGGTCAGCGTGGTCTAATCGTCGCACCTCCAAGAAGTGGTAAAACTGAACTTATGAAAGAGCTAGCTCACGGCATCGCTAAAAATCACCCAGAAGCCCAGCTAATGGTGCTTTTGGTTGACGAGAGACCAGAAGAAGTTACCGACATGCAGCGCTGCGTAAAAGGCGAGGTATTTAGCTCGACATTTGACCTGCCAGCGCTTAACCACGTCCGCGTAGCAGAGCTAGTCATCGAAAAGGCAAAACGTCTAGTTGAGATGGGCAAAGATGTCATCATCTTGCTTGATAGCATAACCCGTCTAGCGCGTGCCTACAACACAGTGACCCCACCAAGCGGCAAGGTGCTAACAGGCGGCGTGGACGCAAACGCACTTCACAAGCCAAAACGCTTCTTTGGCGCAGCTAGAAACATCGAGCACGGCGGCTCTCTAACCATCATCGCAACAGCACTTATCGACACTGGCTCACGTATGGACGAAGTGATATTTGAAGAGTTTAAAGGCACTGGAAACAGCGAGATTGTGCTTGACCGCAACATCTCAGACCGCAGAATTTACCCAGCTATCAACGTACTAAAATCAGGCACCAGAAAAGAAGAGCTACTTCAAAAGCCCGATGAGCTTCAAAAAATTTGGGCTATCCGCTCTGCGATCGCTACAATGGACGACGTCGAAGCGCTTAAATTCTTATACGCAAAAATGCTAAAAACAAAAGACAATAAAGAGCTTCTCTCTATCCTAAACGAGTAAATTTAACCGAGCTTGAAGCGCCTGCTTTGAGCTCAAATTTCTTCACTTAAAATAGACAACTACGGCTTTTCTAGCCAAAAATATCTTAGAAATTTTGAATTTTCTAGCACTTTCGATTATAAAAAAGATTACGATTTTTAAACGATTATTTACTAAATTTTTCTATATCTTGATTGATTAAATTTTCATATTCGCAAAGCTCGTTGCAAGTCTTTTTACTCTGCTCGATAAGCTCATCAAATTTAAATCCAAGCATCACAATACGATAAAGGTTTGGCTTGTATTTTCGCCAGTTGTAAAGCGTAGCAACATCAACGTCTAGATGATAAGCCATATCACGTTTTGTCATCTTAGCCACTTTACACTCCTTTTTTCGAGTGATTTTATAAATTTTATTCTGATAAGAAAACAATTGAATTATTTTATGTTTTTTATATATTTAATTGAATATTTAGACTTTATTTAATATAAGAAAACCTAAAATAGCCGCGTAACATTTTTTAAATAAGGAGTAAAAATGAAAAATGTAGTTTTAAAGGTTGCTTTAGGTTTAAGCCTAGCTAGTGCCGCTGCTCTAGCGCAAGGAGCCTTTGTGGGAGTTGAAGGAGACTACTCTTTTGGATCAAAATTAAAAGTAAAAAGAGGTGATGGATCAAAAGATAGTATTAAAAAAGCACAACCAGGTCTTGGCATAAAAGCTGGTTATGACTTTGATGTAGCTAGAGTTTATGGTGCTTACATATATGACTTTCAAGCCAAAAAGTCACTTGGTGATGAAGATGGCACAGTAGTAAAATGGAATACACATAAATTTATAGTTGGAGCTGACTATACTCCGAGCGTAGCAAAAGATCTTAAACTAATTCTTGGTGGCTACACTGGTTTTTCAAAACTTAAATTTGATGTATTTGACACACATGATGGCTCGGAAAAAGCTAATACAAAAGGCTGGATACTAGGTGCAAGAATTGGTGCTGAATACTCTATCAACGAAAATAATGCAGTTGAGTTTGGTCTAAAAGCTGATAGAACAAAATATCGCTCTATAGCAAAATATGACAATGCAAAAACAAAAGAGACAAATGTAGGTCTTTATTTGGGATATACATATAAATTTTAATCGCTCACAAGCTCAAATTTAAGAGTAAATTTGAGCTTTCTATTTAAAAACGAACTATAAATTTAAAAGTTTTTCTAAATTTTCGTCGTCCAAGCGATAGTTTCTCCACTCAAGAGATTGATTTTTAGCTCCCATACTTTCATAAAATTTAATGCTTGGTTCATTCCAGTTTAGGCAGCACCACTCAAGCCTCTTTAAATTTTCATCCTTGCAAATTTGAGCTAAGAATTTAAAAAATGCTTTTCCGATGCCTTGATTTCTAAACTCTTTTTTGACATAAATATCCTCAAGATACATCCCACCAAGCCCTAAGAATGTGGAGAATGTATAAAAGTAGATAGCATAACCAATAGCCCTACCCTCACTCTCGCAGATAAGGGCTTTTGCATGGTTTTTATTAAAGATGGAGTCTGTAAAAATTTCATTTGTAAAAGTGACTTGATCGCCTAGCTTTTCATAGCGTGCAAGCTCTCTTACGAGCTCGCAGATCACGTCTATGTCGCCCTCAGTCGCTTTTCTTATTTGAAATTTCATTAGTTATCGCCAAAGAGTGCTTTTAAGTCCTTGACCATTCCGCCGTCACTATCACTGCTAGTTTTTGAGCCAAGCTCGTTTAGCTCGATCTCATAGCCCGTTAGCATGCTTGCAAGGCGGATATTTATGCCGTTTTTACCGATCGCCTTGCTTTTTTGCTCACTTGCAAGTGTAACAATCGCCTTGTTTTCTTCTATCTTAACCGATGTGATGATAGCTGGTCCCATCGCACGAGCGACAAATATCGCTGGCTCTGTGGCATACTCGATCGCGTCTATGCTTTCGTTATGAAGCTCTTTGCTTACGGCATTGATCCTAACGCCCTTTGTACCAACTGTTGCACCGACTGGATCGATATTTGGAGTGGTTGAGATGAGTGCTACTTTGGCTCTTTCACCAGGGATCCTCGCACTTCCTTGAATGATGATACCGCCATCTTTTATCTCGGGCACTTCCGAAGTCAGTAGTGCTTCAAGAAATTTTGGTGAAGTTCTTGAGAGTTCTACTTTTATGCCTAAATTTTTATCTGTAAATACTTTTCTAATGACAGCTTTTACGACGTCGCCCACTTTAAATTTCTCGCCTTTTATACGGTTTTTACGTGGTAAAACAGCGCGAAGCTCGTCAATTTCAATAAATGTATTTTCGTCATTGTCAACTCTCACAACTGGCCCAAAGACCATGTGACCGCTCATCTCATTATATTTTTGTAAAATTTTCTCTTCGACTAGACGCTGGATGTGATACTCAAGCTCTTTGTGAAGCGTTTGTGCGGCAGTTCTACCAAGATTGTCAAGGCTTAGCTCGTATGTTAGTTCATCGCCGATTTCAACACCGCTATCTATTTTCTTTGCCTCTTTTAAGCTCAAAAAGTGCTCGTTGTCCTCTTCAAGCCTCTCGTCATCGTTTGCTACAATTAAAATTTTTTGATAAAGCTTTAAATTTTTATTTGCGTCAATATTTACATCATACTCATAATTCTCACCATAAACTCTTTTTGCAGTATTTATCAAGGCTCTTATAACACGCTCTTTTACATCTTCAATTTCTAAATTTTTCTCATTTGCAATTGACTCAATAATATCTGAAATTCTTTCCATTTTTTCTCCATTATAACGATAAATTTTGGGGATTTTTCGTGAAGTTCTGGAATTATACATAAGCCATACTTTTAATAAGTTTAAGCTTATTATTAACTTTTATTTAATCCTTTTTTTATGATGTTTTGGATATATTGACCGATTAAAATTTAAGATTTTGAAAGGATTAAAAATGGAGCTAAAACTTGCAAGAGCTGAATTAGACGCAAAACCAAAAACGATTTCACTAGAAAAAATAGAGGCAGCTGTCGAAAAAGAGGGTCAGAAAATTTTCTATTTTGATAAAGAAAACACACACAAACAATTAATCGCCTTAGTCGAGCATTTTGAAGAAAAAGGGCTAAGCGTTTATCACAGAACCGTAAAATACGGACTTGATGATAGCGACTACATGTATGAAGTGCATATACTTTAATGAGTAAAAAACTCTTTATCCAAACTTTAGGCTGTGCTATGAATGTTCGTGACAGCGAGCATATCATAGCCGAGCTCTCACAAAAAGAAGACTACTTCTTAACACAAAACATAGAAGAAGCTGATTTAATCCTTATAAATACTTGCTCGGTTCGCGAAAAGCCAGTTCATAAGCTCTTTAGCGAAGTCGGCGCGTTTGAAAAAGCCAAAAAAAGAGGAGCTAAAATAGGTGTTTGCGGCTGCACTGCAAGCCATTTGGGTAGCGAAATTTTTAAGCGCGCTCCTTATGTTGATTTTGTTCTTGGCGCAAGAAATGTTAGCAAGATCACAAAAGCTGTAAATACGCCTAAATTTATCTCAACCGATATTAATCACGACGAGAGCGAATACGCATTTGGCGAATTTAGAGGCTCGCCATATAAAAGCCACATCAACATCTCGATCGGCTGCGATAAAAAATGCACCTACTGCATCGTCCCACACACCAGAGGAGATGAAATTTCTATTCCTTCAAGCCTTATCTTAAAAGAGGTAGAAAAGGCCGCAAAAAGCGGTGCAAAAGAGATATTTTTACTAGGACAAAATGTCAATAACTACGGTAAAAGATTTTCAGGCGTGCAAGAGAATATCGATTTTAGCGATCTTTTAGTAAAGATAAGCGAGATAGAGGGCGTTGAGAGGATAAGATTTACAAGTCCGCACCCACTTCATATGGATGATAAATTTCTTGAAATTTTCACTAATAATCCTAAAATTTGTAAGTCTATGCACATGCCACTTCAAAGCGGAAACACCAAAGTTTTACGTGAAATGAAGCGCGGATACACAAAAGAGTGGTTTTTAGACCGTGCACTAAGACTTAGAAAGATGTGCCCAGATGTGAGCATCTCAACTGATATCATCGTCGCATTTCCGGGCGAAAGTGATAGCGAATTTGAAGATACTATGGACGTACTTGAGCAAGTTAGATTTGAGCAAATTTTTAGCTTTAAGTATTCGCCTCGTCCGCTTACAAAAGCAGCTACTTTTACAAATCAAATAGATGATAAAACCGCTTCAGAAAGGCTAACACGCCTGCAAAATCGCCACAGCGAAATTTTAGACGAGATCGTGGCTGCACAAAAAGATAAAATTTTTGATGTATATTTTGAAGAGCTAAGGGCAAATGGCGGCGTTGCTGGGCGAAGTTTTAACAACTTTTTAGTTCAAGTTGATGGCAGCGAAGAGCTTCTTGGCACTACGCAAAAAGTAAAGATCACAAATCCAAAACGAATGGTTTTGTATGGCGAGCTGCAAATTTAAAAACACCCTTGAAAAGCTCGCCCTAAATGTTGGCATCTTTTTCATATACATTTTGATGTGGCTCATTTTTCTAACCTGCAAAAAGAGCTACACTCCAAATTTCTTACCACAAAATGGCTGCGTCGTCGTCTTTTGGCACGGGCGCCTTAGCTTTATGAGCTTTGCTTATAGACACTGGTGGAGCAGTCAAAATAGAAAGCAAGGCAAGGTGATAATTAGCGACCACAAAGATGGCGAGCTAATCACTAGAATAATCAAATTTTTTGGCATCGGCACCATTAGAGGCAGCAGCTCAAAAGGCGGCGCAAGAGCACTTATAGAAGCCTTAAGAGAGATAAAGCAAGGCCACGACGTCATCATCACGCCAGATGGCCCACGCGGTCCAAGACACAGCGTGGCAGACGGAGCTGCTGTGATCGCACAAAAATCATCTTGCGAAATTTATGCTCTAAATTTCGAAGCAAACTCGTTTTGGGAATTTAAAAGCTGGGATAAGATGATACTTCCAAAGCCATTTTCAACTATAAATTTTAGCCTCTCAGCTCCTTTTAATGTGGAAAATTTGGAGCAAAAAGATGCAAAAGAGAAGATACAAAACGAACTTTGGCAAGCCTCACAAAATGATGGCGGAAAGAGCGTTTTGCAAAATAAAGAGGACTTTAGGTCAAATTTAAAAATTTGGTGGAAAAAATATGCGCATAAAAATCCACAAATAAGCGATGAGATAAAAGAAATTTTGGACGAAATTTATGAAAAATAAACTATCTATCTTTATAGCCATCTTTATAATTATTTTATTTGGGCTATTTTTTTATAGCGACAACTCCTATAAGCTCGCTCTTGAAGCAAAATTTTTATACGAAAACAAAGAATACGAAAAGGCCTTAAATTTAAGCCAAAAAGCACTTGATATAGATATTTATAACAAAATGGCAAATACTATACTAAACCAAAGCAAGGCTGCTATCAAATTTAGCTCATACATAAAAAATGGCAAAGAGTATCTTGAGCGTATCAAAAAAATGAGCCAAAATAGCGTCAACAAGGCTGATAGTGAACGTATTAAGATGATGTGTGATGTGATGATAGAGGATTTTGACGACCTTAAAAACTCGGCCCTACTTGATAATGAGCTAAAAAATGAAGCTTTAAATACAAAAGAGATTTTCGTTAAGCTTAAAAACGAGCTGTTTTAAACTTATTTAATCCCTTTTTAGCTACCATAACGAAAATTATGCACTAAATTTAGGAGATTTATGTCTTTTAGCGTCAAAAAGCTTTTTTCTAACCTTTTTTTAAGCGTCGTGTTGGAGGGTAATGAGTGCATATTCTTCGGTCAGGTCTTTAGAAATGGCAAACTTTTAAAAACCATAAACGCTAAATTTACAGATATAAATATCGATAATATCGATGAAAAAATCATAAAATACATAGAAGAGCAAGAAAAAGCATATTTTGGTGTATATGTTTCAGTTTTTTTTAACGACGACTCGCAAGGCGCGCTTCCTAGTGTTAGCTTCGATGAATACAAAAAATTTAATATAAATACTAAAAATCTTACAAGCCTTATCATGCAGGATAGCTGGAGTATTTATGCAAATTTAAATGCTATAAAAAAATATAAAAATTTATTTGGACAAGATAGTGTAGATCTCATCTACTCACCTATCGCTCTACTCTTTCACGAGCTTTTAAAACGCGGAATTTCTCCAAAAACTACACTTTATCTTTATATCCATGCATATTCGTTTACACTTGCGATCTTTAAAGATAAACAAATGAAGTTATCCACTTTTTTAAATATGTCTGGCATTGAAGAAACCAACCAGGAAGCCGAAAGCCTAAAAGAAGAAGATATAACAGATATTGACAACTTGATAATTAAAGAAGAAAATGACGCAACATCTCTTGATGATTTTAAAAGTTTAGATGATTTTTTAAGTGATGATAAGCCAAAAGAATTTGAAGATCTAAATTATGAACTAAATATGCCAGTTTCTACAAATGTAGAAAAGTCGGTTGCTATTTTTGGGTATGACATGAAGATGTTTGATTACATAGTAAAGGCTGTAAAAGAATTTTACGAAAATCCTCTCTACGGCGGCGATTTTATTGAGCAAATCATTGTTTTTGAAAATACAAAAACAAGTGCAACCTTTTTACAATATCTGCAATCCGAGCTTTTAGTGGAGACTTCGGTGTATCCAGTGAATACAAATCATATTATGAATGAAATCATGCAAGAAGAGATAATATTATGAGATTTAGCTTTATTGCTCCAGAACCAAGACCACTTATATCTATCTTTAGTAAAATTTGGCTAAGCCTTATAAGCTTTATTTTTGTAGCTCTTTTGGCAACAAATTTTTTTATACTCTATAAAAACTATTCAATTGAAAAAAATATAAATTTTTTATCAAATGAGCAAAAAGAACTTAGTCAAAAAATAGTCACAACAGATGAAATTTCAGCTAAACTGGCCGTACAAATAGAATCTGCAAATGATATTTTCACTTCAAATTCTATTCTCAAGCAAAGTTTGCACAATCTTTTTGATCTAGTGCCTGACAGCATAACGCTTGAAGAGGTTTTTATGGATAAAAACTCACTCATCATTCGCGGTATAACGCCGACAAAAGATGTATTTAACCAGCTTCTAGCTTCACCTTTAAGATCTATTTTTACAACTTCAAATACCAGCTTTTATCAAAGCAAAAACGGCTGGTATGGCTTTATAAGCACAAATAAAATTGATAATTCTGAGGGATATAATGAGTAAAAAAGATACGAGCTTAGAAAAAATAGATCCTGTCAAGCTTTTACTTTTTATATTTGCTTTTATCGTAGTTTGTTTCATTATGATATTTGGTTTTATCGTGCCAAATATAAAAGAATTTAAAAGCCTAACTAGACAAAATTATTCACAGACCTCATCTTATACAAAAGTAAAAAATGAATTTGAAGCCAAATTTAAAAACCTTGAAGCAACTAAACAAAAAGATGGAGCTATCATTTCAGCTTTTGATACTAAATTTGATAAAGATAAATTTATAGAATTTGCCTCTAAATTTTTCAGTGAAGTAAGCCTTAGTAAAATAGAAGAAAGTGATAATAACGCTAGTGAGAAGTTTTTCAGATTTCGCCTAAATGTAACTAGCTCTCTACGAACACCACAAAAATTTTATGACTTTTTAGATGCGCTTAGCAGCTATGGCAGTATCGTAAAGACCGAATTTCCTATCGTCATGAAAGGCGAAAAGGATAAAATCCATACTACTTTTAATATAAAAGTTTTTGGGTTGAAGTAAAATTTTAGATTTCATTTAATAAAAAGCTACAAATAGATAACATTTCTCTCAAGTTCTTAATTATAGAAATCATATTTTTATAGACATAAATTTATGTATTTCATCGGTATTGATATAAGCTCAACATCTACAAAAGTAGCGATACTAGATAATCAAGATAATTTTTGTAATCTATTTTGTTATCAAGTAGTTTTAGTGCCATAAAAATAGTACGCGATATAAAAGAAATTTTAGAATAAAAAGGCTATCAATATGCCTCAATCGTAGCTACTGGGTATGGAAGAGCAAGTGTAGAATACGCAAATATTGGTGCAAGCGAAATACTTTGTCAGGGGTTTGAAGCTTACCATTTATTTAAACCAGACTGCATAGTTATAGATGTCGGCGGATAAGATACAAAAGCCATTAAAATAGAAAAACGTAATTGGCATATTTTGTATATACTCTCCAAAGGAGTTGATTTATGTTACTGGTGCTGTGCTAATTAGCCTTTGTACCTATGGTGAAAGTCCTATAAATACTACTCACGCTGAGTTTCCACGAAATCTTTTCCCGCTTATAAAAGCAAGCTACGGATATACTGTAACCAAAAAATATCCATATATGAATGCTAGTGATATTATCATAGGTAAGATAACCTGTTATGGCAAGAACAAGATATATAAGCTTCTTAGAAGTGCATGCCCTAGAACTTCCAAATATGACAAAAAGCGTAGTTTGGAGTTTTGAATAGATGAGATGAGTAATTTTAAAGACTATCTTGAGAAATGTCTTGGTGTAAAAAATACAGACGAAAAGCTAAAAGAGACAATAGAAATTTTTAATAAAGAAAGAGATGCACCAAGTGCTATTTGCAAGTGATTTTATATATGATAAAAAAGAAAAGATAAAAATGCTTCACTCATACATATAAGCTTTAAAACAAAAAAGATATGTGTCTAAAGCAAACCATAAAAAGCACATTATCATTAAAGAATGCCCAGGACATATAAAAAAATCGATAAAACAAATAGAAGAACCTGGCAAGGATGTAGTAGTTTTTGAAAACTGTACAGGAACTAAAAAATTAAAAATAATATGAGTACACAAGGTAACCTTGTAGAAAATATCGCCAAACGTTACTTAAAGACACCCCTCTTCTGTAATGTACAAAAACGACGCAATATCTGATGCTATTAAAAATTTGTAGATGAATATAAAGCAGATGGTGCAACAGATATCGTTTTAAGTGGCTGTCACACTTATGCAATAGAAACAAACAAGATAAAAGAAGCAGCAAAGAAGCTGGTGTAAGCTATATGAGTCTTGAAACTGACTACTCCAAACAAAATGTATGTTGGCCAGATCCGCACACATTTGAAGGCATTTTTAGAATTTCTCGAATAAAACATCAAATTTTAAAAGGCTCAAAAAGAGCCTTTGTTGATTTATTACGAATTTTTAGAATAGTATTTTGACTAGTATTACTTTTTATCCACACATTTGCCAAGTTGGCAGGCTCTTTTGTAAAGTGCGTCTGCCTTTGTTTCATCGCCGCTTAGCTTTGCAAGCAAAAAGCACGACTGAGCATACTCAAGCTCGCAGCTCTTTGCCAAAAGCTTTAAAACTCTAGCCTCGGCCTTAGTTCTATCTATCTTATGAGTTTTTAAATTTTCGCTTTCGATGTAGGATTTTAGCCCCATGGCCTCGTTGTAGCAGCCAACGCCATCGCCACTATCGCAAGCTAGTTTATAAAGCTTTAGAGCTTTTTCGATATCTTTTTGCTCATCAACCAGCCCTTGCTCATAAATTTGACCCAAATTTGAACAAGCCGTCGCAAGCCCAGCGCCGCAAGCCTTTTCATAGTAGCCTTTTGCCTTTACAAAGTCCTTTTCATTGCTAAAATTTACAGCTAAATTGTTGCAGTCGATACTATTTCCACCCTCGCAGTTTTGTATCATCTTCTCTTTTTCAAGCTCAAGATGCTCTGCCCTAGCCTCTTCATCACTTTGCCAAAAGCCAAAGCTTACCATCTTTTGCCAAGACCAGCAACCACTAAGCATAAAGCCTATGGCCAAAATAAGACCAAAATTTAAGACCTTTTTCACTTACATTCCCAGCTTTGTGCCTAGTCTTTTCATCTGCGGGCATGCCTTGCTTAGCCCACGAAAGCAAGCAACTTTATAAATTCCATAAGCCCTTTTTTCATCTTTATTGACACCAAGACCAAGCTCATACATCGCTCCGATATTGGCACAACTTGGCAAATCGCCAGCATTGCAAGCGTTTGTATATGCCTCCATCGCTAGATAGTAGTCTTGTTTTACGATCTCGCCCTTGCGGTAGGCGTTGCCTAGATGATAGCAAGCTTGCACGCCGCCGCTATTGCAGCTATCTTTGTAAATTTGAACAGCTTTTTTTGGATTTTTTTTAACTCCGAGTCCAAGCTCATAAAGAGTGGCCAAATTTGCACAACCGACTTGCACCTTAGCATCGCAAGCTTTTTTATAATTTGTTAAAGCATTTTCATATTCTTTTAAAAGCTCGTAATTTACGCCCAAATCGTTGCAAGCTTCCGCATCACCTTCTTCGCATTTTGGTATTAAAATTTCAATCGCATTTCTTGAAATTTGCTCTTTATTTTGCACTATTTTTTCATCCTTTGGTTGCTGCCACGAATCATCTTGTTTTTGTCCTACACCAATCACGTTTAAGCAGCCAGTGAAAAATAAAGCCGATAAAAGCAATAAATATTTTTTCATTCTTTTCCTTTTAAAATTGTCCAAATAAGTCATTTAATGCTTCACTGATACTTGGGTGAGTGAAAATTTGATTTTTAAAGAAATTTGCGTTTGCTTTTAAATTCATCGCAATTGCAATTTCATTTATCAGCTCATTTGCATAGATGCAGTGAAAGCTAGCACCCAAAATTTCTCCACTTTGTGCATCAACGATAGCTTTTAGCATGCCTACATCGTGATTTAGTACTTTTGCACCTGGCACTGTTGCCATGCTAAGCTTTAGCTCTTTAAAATTTAGCCCAAATTTACTAGCCTCTTTTGCATTTACTCCAACTCTTGCTAGCGGAGTATCAGTAAATAGCACATTTGCGTGAATGCTTCTATTTTTAGTATTTCTCTTTTTATCACCAAAAATTTGTGAATAAACTATCCTAAAATCATCCAAGCTCGTATAAGTAAAAAGCTCTCCGCCGCGCACATCGCCTACCGCATAGATGTTTGGTACATTCGTTTGAAGGTTTTCATTTGTCTTTATAAAGCCTTTTTCATTTAGATCAACTCCAGCAGCTTTTAAATTTAAATCATCCACATTTGCTACTCTGCCAAGTGCGATCAAAAATGCATCAGCCCTAAGGCATCTTTGCTCGCCATTTTGCTTGAAATTTAATATATTTTCTTTAATGCACTCTATCTCGCAACCCTCTAAAATTTCAACGCCTTGGACTCTAAGAGCTTCTTTTACGCTATTAGCTATATCATCATCTTCGTTTTTAAGTAGTTTTGAACGTCCTACGATAGTCACTTTTGAGCCAAAATTTGCAAACATCGATGCAAACTCTATACCGATAAAACCGCTACCGATAATGACAAAATGCTTTGGTAAATTTTTTAGATCAAGCAAAGTTTGGCTTGAAAATACATTTGAGCTTACAACTTCAAAAGGAGTATCTGCCTCTTTTGAGCCGCTATTTATGATGATAAAGTCGCCCTCTATTATCTTTTTCTCGCCGCTTGGCGTTGTCACAAGGACACTATTTTCACTAGTAAATGAGCCAACACCGTCGATCACATCGATATTTTCTTTATCATTTAGCATTGCGTAGTTTTTAGCATTCAAAGCTGAGATTAGTTTATTTTTATTTTCAACGCTAAGCGTGTAATATTCGCTTTCGACACTATTATTTACAAATTTTGCCTCTTTAGCGGCTGTTATTAGACGTTTGGTTGGTATGCAGCCAACATTTATGCAAGTGCCTCCATACATCTTTGGTGATCTTTCTACAAGAGCCACTTTTTTGCCAAGTGCGGCAGCTTTAACCGCTAGCGTTTTACCAGCTTTTCCAAAACCAATAATTACAATATCATATTTCATTTTCAGTCCCTTATCTTTCCCATTACATAGTAAGTTGTTTCATTTATCTTTTTTAGCTCCATTTTATATTTATTAGCCCAGTTTTTTATGATCTCATCAACTCGCTCTTTTATTTCATTAACGGTAGCTACATTTTTTATCTTTAGTCTATCTTCACTTCCACTCATCGCCACAAAACAAAGGTGTAGCTTTAAATGATCGTTTAGTTCAATTATGCTCTTTGGCAAAAGACCATCAGTATTGTTTAAAATTCTACACATTTGAGCAGTGGTCGTTTCATTGACGTTATAGCCAAGCTGAATTAAAAGTGCATTATGATCCATATCGTTCCTTTTGCTTAAAATTTGCGGGCATTATAAGATAAAATTGGATAAAATCGCCTAAATTTTTAAGGACAAATATGAAAAAATTTATCATTTTTGTGTTTAGTGTTTTGCTATTTTGGGGATGTTCGTTAGATCAAATTTCGCAAAATTTTGGCCTTAGTGAGCCACCACTTGATCCAGAGGTCGAGCAGATCGCAGACGCCATCTATCTATACAATGAAGGCAACTATTCAAAAGCTTGTAAAAGATTTTATGATTATGCAAAAGATGGCAATGTTCTAGCCATGCAGCAAACTGGAGTTTGCTTTCGTGACGGCAAAGGCTTTAGCAAGGATATCTTAAGAGCACTTTTTTGGTTTGAAACAGCTGGCAGATACGGAAACATAGACGGACTAAGAAGCGCTGGATATATCTACGAGTACGGCCTTGGGGTCAATAAAAATTTAGAAAAAGCGATATATTTTTACGAAAAAGCCACAAGCCTTGGCTCAAGCGAGGCTAGCTACGATCTAGGGCTTATCTATCTAGGCAAAAATGACTATAAAAAAGCAAGAATTTATCTTGATGAAGCTTGCTTTAAAGGTAAAGAAGAAGCTTGCACAAAGCTAAAAGAGATGAAATTTTAGCTCTCATCTCTTTTTATAAATTTATTACGCCTCAGCCTTTTGAGCGATCAAAACACCTTCTATCATCTTTTTGATGTCCCCATCAAGTATCGCATCAGTTTGTGAGTATGCTTCGCCGCTACGGTTGTCTTTTACTTGCTGATACGGGAAAAGTACGTATGATCTTATCTGATGTCCCCAGCCGATCTCGCTCTTTTCTACGCTGTTGCTCGCTTCTTGTTGTTTCATTAGCTCAAGCTCGTAAAGGCGTGATTTTAGCATTTTCATCGCTGTGGCTCTATTTTTGTGCTGACTGCGGTCATTTTGGCACTGCACGACGATACCAGTTGGTATATGCGTGATGCGGATGGCTGATTCAGTTTTATTTACATGCTGACCGCCTGCACCACTAGCTCTATAAGTATCTATCTTTAGATCTTTCTCTTCGATCTCGATCTCTATATCATCATCTATTTCAGGGCTTACCATGACACTTGAAAAGCTTGTATGACGGCGCCCTGCGCTATCAAATGGACTTGTGCGAACTAGTCTGTGGATACCATTTTCTGCTTTAAAGTAACCATAAGCATTTTCGCCTTTTACGATAAAACTCACGTCTTTTAGCCCTGCCTCATCGCCCTCTTGAAAGTCAAGAGTCTCGACCTTAAAGCCTTCTCTCTCACAAAATCTAAGATACATCCTATAAAGCATGCTGGCCCAGTCGTTACTCTCAGTGCCACCAGCTCCAGGATGGATCGATACGATCGCATTTTTGCCGTCATCTTCGCCGCTTAAAAGCATAGAAATTTCAAGATTTACTATCTTTTCATCTAAATTTTTAGCGTCGTCAAAAAGAGAATTTATAGTCTCTTCGTCATTTTCAGAATTTGCTAGCTCAAAAAGCTCCTTTGCATCACTTACTGCCTGATTAGCGTCATTAAATTTTGCAAGCATATTTGAAATTTTAGTTTTTTCTTTATTTAGCGCCCCTGCTTTAGCGATATCTTGCCAAAAATCAGGATCTTGTTCGGTGGCCTCGATCTCTTTTAGTCTAGCCTTGATCTCTTCAGGCTTTACGATAGAGCCTATATTTTCAACTTTTGTTTGTAGCTTCTTTAAAAGCTCGTTGTATTCGTAACTATCCAAGTTTTTCTCCAAAAATTTTTGCCGATTTTAGCCAAAAGTTGCTTACATTTTTAAATTTACGCCCTTTTAATCCTTTTTTGTTACAATGCCAAGTTAAAATTTCAAACAAAAAGAGTCAAAATGCAAATCATAAGAACTATAAAAGAACTTGAAAATTTCGTCTCTAGCACAAGCGCAAAGATCGGTTTTGTGCCGACCATGGGCGCACTTCATGACGGACACGTTAGCCTTATTAAAAAATGCGTGAGCGAAAATGAGATAAGTATCGTCTCAACATTCGTTAATCCAACTCAATTTTTACCAGGCGAAGATCTGGACAAATACCCAAGAAACGAACAAAACGACATTAAAATTTGTGAGCAAAATGGCGTTAGCGCTATTTTTATCCCAGATGCCAATGAACTTTACTTTGAAGATGAACCTCTAATCGTCGCTCCAAAGAAATTTTCAGCCATCTTAGAGGGCAAAACTAGACCTGGACACTTTGACGGCGTCTTAAGGGTGCTAAACAAGCTATTTCGCCTAACTCGTGCAAATAGCGTTTACATGGGCAAAAAAGATACACAACAATTAATCATCGTGCAAAACATGATAAAGACATTTTTTCTTAATACCAGCCTAGTGGCTTGCGATATCGTTAGAGAGCCAGACGGCTTAGCGCTTTCAAGCAGAAATGTCTATATCTGCGACGAAGATAAATGTAATGCTCTAAGACTTTCAAGATCGCTAAATAAAGCACAAAATTTGATCCAAAACGGCGAGGAAGACGCAAGTGAGATCAAAACAAAGATGCTTGAAGTGCTAGAGCCGTTAAAGGTTGATTATGTCGCTATTACGGATAGAAATTTAAATGAAATTTCCAAAATAGAAAAAAATAATACCATCATTTTAGTGGCAGCTTATGTTGGCAAAACTAGGCTAATAGATAATATCTGGATATAAAAATGCCAAAACTTCACTTAATTTCACTTGGCTGTAACAAAAATTTAGTTGATTCGGAAATAATGCTTGGTAGATTGCAAAACTACGATATTACCGATGACATCAGCGATGCCGACGTCATCATTGTAAATACCTGCGGCTTTATCAAATCCGCCAAAGAAGAGAGCATCCAAACCATACTTGAGATGCACGAAGCTCGTAAAAATGGCTCTTTACTGGTGGTAACTGGCTGTCTTATGCAGCGTTACAAAGACGAACTCATGAAAGAGCTACCAGAGGTTGATCTCTTTACCGGTGTGGCTGACTATGACAAGATCGATGAGATCATCTTGAAAAAGCAAAATTTATTTAGCCCGCAAACTTATCTGCAAGCAAATGAAGAGCGTGTGATAACTGGCTCAAACTACCATGCCTACATCAAAATTTCAGAGGGCTGTAACCAAAAATGTAGTTTTTGTGCCATTCCAACTTTTAAAGGCAAGCTAAAATCACGCTCGCTTGAAAACATCGTAAACGAGGTCAGAAATTTAGTCAAAAAAGGCTACTACGACTTTAGCTTTTTATCTCAGGACTCAAGCTCATATATGCGCGATCAAGGCGTTAGCGACGGGCTTATAAATTTAATAGACGAGATAGAAAAGATAAAGGGAGTAAGGAGTGCCAGGATACTTTATCTCTATCCAAGCACGACTAGTAAGGAGCTAATTGAGCGTATCATCGCCTCGCCTGTCTTTCACAACTACTTTGACATGCCGATCCAACACATTAGCGAAGACATGCTAAAGATAATGAAGCGTGGAAGTGGCGCTAAAAAGATAAAAGAGCTTTTAAATTTAATGAGAAATGCCGAGAATTCATTCTTACGAACTGGTGTCATCGTGGGTCATCCAGGAGAGAGCGAGGAGGATTTTGAGGAGCTTTGCGAATTTTTAGAAGAGTTTAAATTTGATAGAATTTCAGCCTTTGCCTACTCAAAAGAAGAAGACACAGCATCTTTTGAAATGGAGCAAATCCCAGCCAAGATCATTTCAAAAAGACTAAACAAGATAGAAAAGATCACCAAAAAATCGATAAATGAGAGCTTGCAAAAAGAGATTGGCAAGCAAATTTATGCTTCTCTTGAGGGCGAAAGTAGCGAGGGTGAGATGTTTTACGCAGCCAAAAAAGATATCTGGGACAAAGATATAGACGGCGAAATTCTAATAAACGAGAGCGATGTAAAAGAGCTTGAGATCGGCTTACTCTACCTTTGCGAGGCCACTGACGTGGTTGATCAAAAACTAGTCGCTAAAATCATCAAAAAAGCAAAATGATAAGCCAAAATGTGCGAGAAAAGCTAAGCTCAGGTGCAAATCTACTAGCCTTCTCGCACGGTATAGATAGCACCGCACTTTTTTACATTTTAGAAGAGGTTGGGATCAAATTTGATCTAGCGATGGTTGATTACAATGTTCGAGAGCAAAGTAAAAGCGAGATAAAAAGTGCAAAAGAGCTCGCAGATAAATTTGGTAAAAGAATTTATACTAAAAGCGTTTTTTTAGATAAGTCAAATTTTGAAAAAAACGCGCGCGAGGCAAGATATGAGTTTTTTGGTGAGATTTGTCAAAAATTTGGTTATAAAAATTTGATCCTAGCGCATCAGTTTGACGATAAATTTGAGTGGTTTTTGATGCAGCTTAGTAAGGGTGCTGGACTAAAAGAGCTCTTTGGCATGAGCGAGCTTGAAAAGAGAAAGCACTTCTGGCTAGTTAGGCCGCTTTTAAATTTACGCAAAAAAGAGCTTCAAAGCTATCTTGACGAGAGAAATTTACACTATTTTATCGATGATACAAATTTAAAAGGCGAGTTTAAAAGAAGCTTCATGAGGCTAAATTTTAGTGAGCCATTTTTGGATAGATATTTTAGTGGCGTACGAAAGAGCTTTGAGTTTTTAGAAGCTGATAGACAAATTTTAATGCCAAATATCACAAAAATAAGTGATGAAATTTTTATCATAAAAAATGATAGTAATGCGATACGAGGCGTTGATATGGCGGCAAAAGAGCTAAATGTGCTTCTAAGCAAAGCGCAAAAAGAAGAGCTAAGTGCAAATTTAGCAAAGCAAACAAGCGTGGTGCTAAGCTGCAAGATCGCTGTCGGATACGCAGATACTTACCTTCTAGTAACTCCATTTTGCAAAGCCATAATGCCAAAAATTTTTAAAGAGAAGGCTAGAATTTTAAAAATTCCAGCTATAAATAGAGGCTATCTTTTTGCTATAAATTTTGATTTATCAGAGTTAAAATTTTAATCAAGTAATTCTAAAAACAATAGATAAAGAAAGTTTTGGCTTTTGCTTAAAATAAGTCTAAAGCCAAAAAATTTAATTAAAATAAGCTATTTACGCTTTCATTGTGATATACACGGCGTATCACTTCGCCAAACAATGAAGCGGCACTTAGCACTTTTATACAAGGAAGCTCCTCTGCTAAAGGTATCGTATCTGT
This sequence comes from Campylobacter concisus, assembly GCF_002912895.1. GTDB lineage: Bacteria > Campylobacterota > Campylobacteria > Campylobacterales > Campylobacteraceae > Campylobacter_A > Campylobacter_A concisus_G. The sequence continues at coordinate 958 of NZ_POZX01000022.1, read as the reverse complement.
TACCACTAGCTCATCTAAAAAGCCTAGTTTTAGCCTATCGTAAGCTGGCCCACTAAGGACTGGATGCGTACAAAATGCCATAACGCTAGTTGCACCACGCTCTTTAAAAATTTCAGCTGCTTTTACGATCGTGCCAGCTGTATCGATCATATCATCAACTAAAATCACATCTTTACCATTTACGTCACCGATTATATTCATCACTTCGCTCTCGTTTGCTTTTTCGCGGCGCTTATCTACGATAACCATGTCAAGATTTAGATTTTTAGCCAAAGCTCTAGCACGAGCAACGCCACCTACATCAGGGCTTGCAACGATTGGATTTGGTAAATTTTTAGCTCTTACGTAGTCATTAAAAATAATACTTCCATAAAGGTTATCAACCGGAATATCAAAAAATCCTTGAATTTGTCCTGCGTGAAGATCCATAGTGACGACTCTATCGATACCTGCTGTTTGCATCATGTTTGCCACTAGCTTTGCAGTGATCGGTACTCTAGGAGCTGCTTTTCTATCTTGTCTAGCGTAGCCAAAATACGGCACAATCGCTGTTATAGAGCTTGCACTACTGCGTCTTAAAGCGTCAGTTAAGATAAGTAGCTCCATTAAATTTGTATTTGTCGGTGCACATGTTGGCTGAATGACAAAAACATCTTTTCCGCGCACGCTCTCGCCGATTTGCACGCTGATCTCTCCATCGCTAAATCTTTTTATACTTGCCTCGCTAAGAGGAAGTGAAAGATATTGCGAAATTTTCTTTGAAAGCTCAATATTAGCCGTTCCTGAGAAAATTTTATAGCCTCTCATAATGATAACCTTTTTAGTGATTTTTATGTTGGGATTTTATCAAAACGAGCTTTAATTTAAATTTATTCTTTTTAGGACCATTTTCTAGTCCTAGTTTAATTCTTATCGTCACAATCAAAAATTTTAGCTTTGATTTTACAAACCTTAAAAT
>NZ_POZX01000021.1:0-34911 GCF_002912895.1 Campylobacter concisus | reverse complement strand
TTTTTGTTTGCTTGATTAGCTGAGCAAGCTATTAAAAATATACTTGTTAGAAGTAGTAATATAAATGCGATAAATTTCATAAATAAATTTTTAAAATAAATAATCAAAAATCTAAGAATTTTACATAAAGAAGTCAAGAAATTCATCTAAGGATTTTGTCCTTAGATGAAAGATTAAGATTTTTTGATCGCTCTAATAGGAATAACAAATATTGCTGCGATCACATAAAAAGCAATACAAAAAACAGCCGCCATCATAAATATCTCGCCGATATCATAAAAGCTTGACTCAAGCCTAAATGTATCCACGTAATTTATCGCAAACCATAATGCTACGCCAAGAGCGATAGCAAAAACAAAAAATCCCCAAGAAAATAAGAAATTTAATATCTTAGTTCCCAATTTCTCTCCTTTTTAATTATTTTTCTAACCTAAAACCGCCACCAAAAGCCCTATAAACTTCGACTGCACTATCAACCTCATCAAGCTTTGCCGAGACGTCTTGTAATTTTGCTTGAAGCAAATTTCTCTCCGCATCAAGAAGCTCTAAATGTCCAATGTAGCCAGCATCATATTGCTCTTTAGCAAGCGAGTAAATTCTTTGTTGGGATTTTAGCAAATTTTTCACTTGTTCCAAAGAAATTTTTGCATTTTGTCTTGAAACAAGCGCATCTCTTACTTCACCAAGAGCCGATTTTACCGTGCCTTCATAGGTAATGGCTGCGATTTGTTCGTTTGTCTCTGCGATGCGGACATTGTTTTTTGTTCTGCCGTAGTCAAAGATCTTCTGAACTAAAGAGCCTCCTATGCTCCAAGTGTTGGCGTTTCCTACAAATATATTTTCAAAATCAACACTCGTAAAGCCTAAAAGTCCAGTGAGTGAGATCGTAGGGAAATAATCAGCCTTTGTCACGCCAACAAGCGCATTTGTCGCCTTTAGATCAGCTAGCGCTTTTGCTACGTCGCTTCTTCTTAGCAAAATATCAGAGCTTATGCCAGCACTTATCTCTGGTGAGGCTGGCAAGGTTTTTGAGCTAGCAACTGCGCCTTTTAAAATTTCATCATTGTTTTTGCCAGTTAGGATAGCAAGCGAGGTTAGCGCCTTTGACTTTAAATTTAGCACCGAAATAAGGCTCATTTTTGCACTCTCAACCGCAGCCTTGCTTTGTAGATAGGTCATCTCATTTATGCCGCCAAGATCAAGCTGCGTCTTGCGAAGTGCAAGTGTCGCCTCGTAAGTCTTTAGCGTCTCTTGAAGTACGGCCTCTTGCATATTTAGCGACACTAGAGCAAAGTAGCTTTTTGCCACACCTGAGCTAAGGCTTAGCCTGGCGCTATCGTAGTCAAATTCGCTTGCATTTAGGCTCTCATTTGCTGCAAGCACGCTATTTCGCACTCTGCCCCAAAGGTCTATCTCGTAGTTTAGCCCTAAATTTATGCTCGATGTTCGGTAGCGTGTTTGAGGCTGCTTAGTGTATGTTTCGCCACTGCTTTTTGCTTTTGTGTAGCCTACGTTTAAATTTACCCCAGGGAGCAAGCTAGCCTCAGCAACGCCAAGGCTCGCCTTTGCTTTTTCTAAATTTAAATAGGCAATGCGTAAATTTGTATTTTTCCCAAGCGCACTTTCAACAAGAATATTTAAATTTTCATCTCCAAATTCCTTCCACCAAAGATCTCTTACATCGCTTGTCTCGAAAGTGTATGTTGAGGTGAAATTTGTATCCACATCTGGCATATCTGGGCGAAACGAGCAACCAGCCAAAAACGCCGCTGTTATAAGTATAAACGCCTTATTTCTCATCTTTTTTTGCTCCCTTTTTCCAGTATTTTTCATTTAAATTTTCAAGCAAATAGTAAAACATAGGCACGAAAAATATCGCTATCGTTGTTGATGCGATCATACCGCCAACTACGCCAGTTCCTAGTGAGTGACGAGATGCAGCGCCAGCACCCGTGCTTATAACCATTGGGAAAACGCCTAGAGTAAATGCGATCGAGGTCATTACGATAGGTCTAAAGCGAAGTTTGGCCGCATTTACAGCTGATTCAAATATGCTCTTTCCACTCTCGCGCTCTTGCATAGCAAATTCTACGATCAAAATGGCGTTTTTGGCCGCTAGACCGATGAGCAGCAAGAGTCCGATCTCAAAGTAGATATCATTTGTTAGCCCTCTTAACCAAACAGCTAGCAACGAGCCAAATACTGCAAACGGCACGGCAGTTATGACTGCAAGTGGGATGAGCCATCTTTCGTACTGAGCCGCAAGGATCAAAAAGACAAAGACCATACCAAAGATAAAGGCGACCGTGCCTGTTCCTTGAGAATTTACCTCTTGATACGCCGTTCCAGCCCAGCTTATAGCGTACTCATCACTACTTAGTGTGTCATTTACGACCTCTTGTATCGCTCTTATCGCATCGCCTGATGTGTAGCCAGGTTTTGGATCGCCCATGATCTTAGCCGCTGGAAAGAGATTAAATCTATCAACGATATCAGGTCCGATCGATCTTGTGAGCGTCGCTACTGAATTTAGTGGCACCATGCCGCCCTCGTATGAGCGAACGAAAATTTTTCTTAGATCCTCGGGGTTGTTTCTAAAGTTATCGCTTGCCCTTGCATATACGCGGTATGATTTACCCGCAAGGTTGAAGTCATTTATGTAGTAAGAGCCAAAGCTAGCCGCTATCGTGCTAAAAATTTCGCTCTCGCTTACGCCAAATAGCCTTGCCTTTTCTTTATCAACCGTTATCTTAAACTGGCGGTAGTTTGTCTCAAGCGTCGTTCTTACGCCAGTTAGCTCAGGTCTTGCGTTTGCAGCTGCAGTTACCTTTCTAGCGTCCGCTTCTATCTCGTTGTAGCTCTTGCCACTCTTATTTTGTAGATACATCTCAAAGCCGCCAGTCATTGATAGACCCATGATAGGTGGCACATTTACGACAAAAGTCATTGAGTTTTTTGAACCCCAAAGCATGCCATTAAACTGACCTACTAAGGCATCTGCACCGTCCGTTGCGCCTTTTCTTTCGCTCCAGTCTTTTAGCTTGACAAAGCTGATGGCTGAGTTTTCTCTAAGTGAGCTAGCTAGCATATCATAGCCTGCAAATCCCATGGTAAATTCGACATTTGGATTGCTCAAAATGGCGTTACTAATAGATTTTACCTCTTCTTTGGTCTTTAGCATATTTGTTGAAGGTGGAAGCGAGGTGATAACCATCAAAGCGCCCTTATCTTCTGAAGGTACAAGCCCTTTTGGCACTTTTTGAAAAAGGCCATACGTCGCAAATCCCATTATGCCAATGACTATAAAGCTAATGATGACGTGTTTTAAAATTTTTGCCACGCCTGCTGTAAAGAGCCTAGTGCTAAAGTCAAAAAAGTCGTTAAATTTCTGAACTATCCAAAATGGCTTGTTCTCTTGTTTTTTAAGCATAACCGCACAAAGTGCTGGCGTAAGAGTAAGAGCGACAAAGCCTGAGATACAAACAGCAACAACAAGTGTTAGCGCAAACTGCTTTTGTATAACGCCAACAAAGCCCTCCATAAATGAAACTGGCACGAAAACCGCGCAAAGCACGAGCACGATAGAGATGACAGGGGTTTGTACCTCCTCCATCGCCTTAAACGTGGCGTCTTTTACGCTTATGCCTTTATCTTCATGCAAAATTCTTTCAACGTTTTCTATAACGATGATCGCGTCATCTACGACGATACCGATGGCTAGGATCAGGGCAAAAAGTGTGATCAAATTTATACTAAAGCCCATCACATAAAGACCGCCAAATGTGCCTATGATAGAGACTGGAACGGCAAGCATTGGTATGATGGTAGCTCTAAAGCTCTTTAAGAAGAAGTACATTACGATAAGAACTAGTACCATCGCTTCTATGAAAGTTTTTATAACTTCGTCTATTGAGACGGTGATAAATTCAGTTGGGTTGTAGGCTATGGTGTGCTCTAGGCCAACTGGATAGGTTTTCTTTAGCTCTTCAAGCTTTGCTTTGACCGCTTCAGCAGTTGCAAGTGCGTTTGCGTCATTTTGTAAAAATAGCAAAAGTGGCACTGCTGGCTTGCCATTTAGCATAGCTTCAGATGCGTAGCTAGCAGCTCCAAGCTCTATGGTAGCTACATCTTTTAGCTTCAAAACTGATCCATCGGAACTTTTAATTATTATATCGCCAAACTGGGCTGCATTTTTAAGACGTCCATCGGTACGAACAGAATAGACATAAGGATTACCACCATCCGATGGCTGTTCGCCTATCTTGCCAGCAGCGTATTGTGAGTTTTGAATTTTTACTTGAGAAATGACGTCACTTGGAGTTAGTTTAAAATGAGCTAGTCTATCTGGCTTTAGCCAAATTCTCATAGAATACTCTTTAGTACCTATCAATACTGTATCACCTATACCACTAACCCTTTTTATCTCATCAGCAATATTTAAATTTACATAGTTATATAGTTCGATCAAATCCATATTTGGATTTGTAAAGCCAACAACCTGAAGGATCGAGCCGCTTCTTTCGCGCACTGTTACGCCCATATTTTGCACTTCTTGAGGCAGTCTTGAAAGGGCAGCTTGCACGCGGTTATTTACATCAATCGTAGCTTGTTTTGAGGATGAGCCGATCTTAAAATATACACTTATATTCATCGTACCTGCTGAGCTTGATGTGCTTTGCATATAAAGCATATTTTCAACGCCATTTATCTGATCTTCGATCGCACTTGCGACTGAGTCGGCGATAGTCTGCGCATCAGCACCGCTATATGTCGCACTTACAGAGACAGTAGGCGGTGTAAGACTTGGATACTCCTCTATTGGAAGCCCCTTGATACCCATAAAACCTGCTATAACTATGATAATAGATATAACAGTCGCAAATATCGGGCGGTTTATGAAAAATCTTGAAAACATCTATCTGCCTTTACTTGCTACTTGTAGCGTTTGTATCTTTGCCGTTTATAAATTCCGTACTTAGGTCTTTATCAGTTTCAACTGGTGCACCAACTCCAATTTTAAGGAAATTATTAACGATTATCTTATCACCATCTTCAAGGCCTTCAGTGACTGCTACCATATTTTTTGTTTGATATCCTGTTTTTACATTTTTTTGGCTTACTTTGCCATCTTTTACGACTAAAACATAAGTGTTTGTAGTGCTTTGCTGAAGGGCAACTTGCGGGATGTTAAAGGCATTTTTTTGAACAAAGCCGCTCATCTTTATATGGCCAAACGCACCTGGTAAAATTTTACCTTCACTATTATCAAAACTAGCCTTTGCTAAAACGCTGCCAGTCGCGGTATTTACGACACTATCTATAAAATTTACTTTACCATTAAAATTTTCGCCATTGACACTTAACACAGTGTCACTATTTAGCTGTTGCCATGAGCCGTTATCCAAATTTGTCTTTCTAGTTAGATTATCCACATCGGCGATATAAAATTCTGCTTCAATAGGATTTATTTTTGTAAGTCTTACAAGTTTTGTTTGATTTGCTATGACAAGTGAGCCAACATCTACTTGGTTATCACCCACTACACCGTCAAATGGCGCTGTAATAGTCGTGTATCCTAGATCTATTTTCGCATTTTTTAAATTTGCTTTTGCGCTTACTAAATTCGCATTTGCAATGTCATAAGCCGCAACTGCTGCGTCGTAGTCTTTTTGAGAGACTGCATTTTTCTTATAAAGGGCAGAAATTCTTTTAAACTCGGTCTCGGCATTTTTTAAATTTGCATTTGCTACGCCAACAGAGGCATCAAGTGAGTCAAAGCTAGCTTGATATTTTTCTGGATCTATCAAAAATAACTTATCGCCCGCTTTTACTTTGCTTCCCGGCTTAAAAAACTGCTTTATGATAGTTCCGCCAACTTTTGGATAGATAATAACATCTTGACTACTTACAACCGTTGCGGTGTAATCAAAACTAATAGGTATGTCTGTTTTTTGTGCGGTAAAAATATCTACATGAGATAGTGGCATCTGGTGACCTGCTGCCGCTTTATTCTCTTTATTTTCAAAACAACCGCTTAGAAATAAAACTGCAACCGAAAGCACAAGAGCACTTTTAAAATTTGCCATAAAAACCTCTCTTAATTTTAAATTTTAATATCATATTTAGTTTTTGTAATAATTGTTACAAAAATTTAAAGTTCTCGATTCTATTAGAAAACAAATAAAAAGTCAATTTTATTTTTTACTAATTCCATTCAAAAACAACTCAACACACAAGCCAACATGCTTTTTGCGCTCTTTTTCACTAAGCTTTGGTTCTTCATTTATCAAAAGCGAATCGTAGTAATAAGCTCCTATCACACTTTGTATAAAGTACTTTGCAGCAAATTTGGCTGAAAATTTTGGATCAAGTTTGGCTTTTACTTCGTCTCTTTCAAAGAAATTTATAAGCACAAGATCGATCTTTTTTAAAATTTGATCCAAAAACGTCTTACCAAGTTTACCACCATTTTTAGAACCCTCACTCATCATTATCCTACCAAGAGAGATATGCCTTTTGCTGCAAGTAATAGAAAATATTATGGTTGCAAATTTGGTTAAAAACTCCTCCAAGCTGTGAGAAATTTTAAGATCTATCCTCTCATCGATCTCTTTTATAAGCGCATCTATCTCTTGCTCAACGATCGCCTCAAAAAGCCCCTCTTTGTTCTCAAAAAACGTGTAAATGCTAGAAAGTGATCCGCCACTTATCGCTACGATGTCACTTAAGCTTGTCTTTTCGTATCCTTTTTCTAAAAATAGCTCAAGTGCTGTTTTTACAATAAGTTCGTATCTTTTTTACCCTTTTCTGAGATCGCCATCTTGCTTCCTATTAAATTTTTGCCATTTTATCATCTTTTAGGATAGATAAAAGTACTTTGTCTTTGCACGCTGATAGCTGGCTCATCAGTGGCGTAGGCTTTTATATTTATATGTTTTAAAAGATCTTTATCGCTTAAATTTTCATTTTTTGATTTTAGCGTAACGATGACTCGTTGTTTTGCGCTAGCTTTTAATATAAATGGCTTATTTGGACGAGAAATTTCTATATTCTTATCGTCTACTTCAAAGTAAAAGGTATGCTCTTTATTTTGTGTATTTTGCACCAAAAATACGTAAGAATTTTCGACTTCATTTTCACCTAAAATTTTATAAAGCTCGCTTGTTCTATTTATGTTTAAAAGCATACTTTCTTTTTTGCCACCCATCAATACCCCAGCTGTTAAGACAATGCCCAAAATGACGAGATAAGCAACCGTTCTAAAGCGTAAAATTTTGACTCTTTTTTGCTCTTTTATAGAATTTATACTTCTCCACTCAATAAGCGAGCTTTCATCAAAATGCTTCATCACTTTAGCGCAAGCATCGCTACACTCTAGACAATTTATACATTCAAGCTGCATGCCTTTTCTTATATCAATGTGCGTTGGGCATATCCTCACGCATGCCTCGCAGCCAGTACATAGCGCGCCCTCTTCTTTTGGCTTTTTAAATTTCTCTTTTCCGTTATAGATTACGCCGCCTCTTTTTTGATTGTAAATAACTTGGATCGTATCGTTATCAAACATCACTGATTGCACCCTAGCGTAAGGACAAACATAAATGCAAAAATTTTCTTTTAAAATGATGACATCATAAACTAACCAAATAGCGATAACAAACCAAAATGCAAGCAAAACTCCATGTTCGCTTGGCTCTTTTAAATAAGCAAAAAAATCAAGCGGTGGCACAAAATACCATAAAAAATTCGCCGAAATAATAAGAGCTAAAACGCACCAAATTCCAACTGCTAAAGCATGCTTTAAAATTTGTCCTTTTGGCTCATTTTGTTTATTTTGGATATTTTTTCTGATCTTTAAAATTTTAGTTTGCAAAAGATCACGAAATATTGTTCTAAAAATAGTTTGCGGACAGCTCCAACCGCACCAAACGCGCCCTGCAAGTGTCGTTAAGAAAAATATGCTTAAGAACAAAATGATAAACAAAAATGGCAACAAATAAAGCTCTTGCATATCAAATTTTGTAAAAAATAGATCAACTCTACTTTTATCAAAACTTAGCAAAAATAGCTGTGCATCATTTACCCTGATAAATGGCAAAATAAAGACAAATAGCGTAATACAGGCAAAAAAAATGTAACGCCTCTTGGCGTAGCTAAGATGAAAATCCTTTGACATAATAAGCCTTTTTTGAAATTTTATGATTATAAAGCTTATGGCATTAAAAGAGTTTTAAAAAAAAATAGTTAAAAGCTTAAATTTATGAAAATTAAACTATACTCACGGCTTATTTTAATCTGAAAGGTGGTGAGGACGTTGCCTGGTATTAAGGTACATCCTAACGAGTCATTTGACGAGGGTTACAGAAAGTTTAAAAAACAAACTGACCGTAACTTAGTAGTAACTGAAGCAAGAGCTAGACGCTTCTTTGAGCCTAAAACTGAGATCCGCAAGAAACAAAAAATTGCAGCTCGCAAGAAAATGCTTAAACGTCTTTATATGCTTAGACGCTACGAGTCAAGACTCTAAAACCAAGACAAAGAGGGCTTTGCTCTCTTTGTTTAACTCTTCTTTTAGCCTTATTTTTTTATAATCAAAGCAATTTTTTTATTTTATTTTAAACGGAAATTCGATGCAAAAGCTAGCTATAAACGAAGCTGCAGAAATTTTAGGCATAACAAAAGAAGCAGTCTATAATAGAATCCGCCGTGGTTCGATAAATACAGTCATTGAAAATGGCACAAAATTTGTCATCCTTGATGAAAAACCAAGTAGCGAAAAAGCCACAAAATCTGCTCCAAAAAGTACAAAAACTAAATCCCAAAATGATGAGTTTGTAAATTATTTGCTAAATGAGTTAAGCGAATTAAAGAGCTTAAATTTAAACTTGCAAGCCGATAAAGATAGGCTTTTTAAAGAAAAAGAGCAGATGCTAATCGAGCGAAAAAATGAAATTTTACAAATTTATAAAGATAGAGATGAAAAGCTCATGCAGTTTCTAAATGCTATGCAAAGGCCGCTTTTAGCACAAAAAAATGACGATATGCCAAATAATGAAGCGATAGAGGCTGAGATAGAAAATGAGTCAAAATGGATAAATTTAAGTGAATTTTTAAAGGAGCTAAATCTAAAGCCAAAGGCAACGAAAAAAGCCAGTGAAAAGATAATAAAAAACATACATCACTCCAAATTTATAAAATTTAAACGAGGCGTGATACTTGTTAGAAGACATAAAAATTTAAAAGAGTTGATAGGAGAGATATGAAACACATTAAAAAAATAGCTACTTATGCTGCGGTAGGCGGATTTGGTGCGATCGTTATGGCTGGCCTTGCTGGTTGTGGAAGCAACGATGGCGGTAACGAAAATGCACTAAACGAAGTTGCACAAAAAAACGGTGCCTTTGTCATCATCGAAGAGAGCGCACCTGGAGTTTATAAAATTTTAGAAGAGTATCCAAGCACTGAAACTAGAGTTGTGCTAAAAGATATCAACGGCACTGAGCGTGTGCTAAGCAAAGACGAGATCGATAAACTCATAGCTCAAGCAAACGCAAATATCGACAATGGCACTTCAAATTTAACAAAAACGAGTGACGCACAGCTAAGTAGTGGCGGTCTAAGCCTTGGTGAGACGATACTTGCCTCAGCAGCCGGTGCGATACTTGGTAGCTGGATAGGTAGCAAGCTTTTTGGAAATCAAAATTTCCAAGCTACTCGTCAAAATTCTTACAAAAATCCAAGCGCATACACAAGAAGCGTTGATAGCTTTAATAAGCAAAAAGCGGCAAATTCTGCTGCAAGAAGCAGTGGTGGCAAGAGTGGATTTTTCGGTGGTGGCTCAAAGTCAGGCTCTAGCTCATCAAGCTTTGGAGGCTGAAAATGATAAATTTAAGAAAAATCACTCCGTTAAATAACGAATTTATGGAAAAAATCGGCTTTGTATGGCACACAGATAACGACAACAGCTCGTATATCGCAGATGAGATCGTACAGGTAAAAGCAAGTGAGGCGGATGCTTACTACGAAGCGGCAAATGAGCTATACGATATGTATGTAAATGCCGCTCAGCACGTCATTGACAGCAACCTTTTTCACGAGATAGGCATACCATTTAACCTAGTTGATAGCATCAAAAAAAGCTGGGAAAATGACGTTCACTGGCATCTTTATGGTAGATTTGATCTTGCAGGCGGGCTTGATGGCAAGCCGATAAAACTGATCGAATTTAACGCCGATACGCCAACGGCAGTCTTTGAGACAGCGATCATTCAGTGGGCGATGCTAAAACTAAATCATATGGATGAAACAGAGCAATTTAATAACCTTTACGAAGCTCTAAAACAAAATTTCAAGCGTCTAATCACTCTTGGCGACGATAATGTAAATTTTGATGATGTTTACGAGGGCTGGGGGATACTCTTTAGCTCTATTGCTGGCAGTATAGAGGACGAGCAAACCGTGAAATTACTGCAATACATCGCAAAAGAGGCTGGCTTTAAAACCGACTTTGCTTACGTTGATGAGGTCGTTTTTAACGATGACGAGGGGATTTTTAAAGGTGATGAAAATTTTGAGTACTGGTTTAAACTCGTGCCTTGGGAGAGCATAGCGATCGACGAGGGCGAGCTAGCACTCATACTTTCAAATATCATCAAAAACCAAAAAGCCATCATCATAAATCCCGCCTACACGCTACTTTTCCAAAGTAAGGGAATTTTAAAAATTCTTTGGGATCTTTATCCAAATCATCCACTCTTGCTTGAGACCTCAAACGAGCCATTAAAAGGCAAAAAATATGTGAAAAAGCCGGTATTTGGCAGAGAAGGAGCAAACGTCTCGATACACGATGAAAACGGCACACAAATAGCAAGTAACGAGGGCGAATACGACTCAAATAAAGCTATCTATCAAGAATTTTACGAGTTTAATCAAGATGAAAGAGGCGATAACTACCAAGCAGGCGTATTTTACGCTTATGAAGCGTGTGCGCTTGGATATAGAAAGGGCGGCAAAATTTTAGATAACTACTCTAAATTTGTAGGACATTTCATTAAGGACTAAAGATGAAGATCGTTTGTTTAGACGCGGCAACGCTGGGAGAAAACGTAGATCTTAGTGTTTTTAAGAAATTTGGCGAGTTTATCAGCTACCAAAAAACCAAGAGCGATGAGGTCGTGCCACGTCTAAAGGGCGTTGACGTCGTCATCACAAACAAGGTCATCATCGACAAAGCCGTGATTGATGCGCTAAATTTAAAGCTTATCTGCATAAGCGCAACTGGGATGAATAATGTCGATCTAGAACATGCAAAAGCTAAAAATATAGCTGTAAAAAACGTCGCTGGCTACTCAACCGCAAGCGTTGTGCAGCACACATTTGCCATGCTTTTTGAGCTAACAAATCACATCAAATTTTATGGTCACTACGTAAAAAGCGGAGAGTGGGTGAAGAGTGAAATTTTTACCTATCTTGGCGCAAACATTAGCGAGATCGCTGGCAAAGAATTTGGCATCATCGGACTTGGCGAGATAGGACGCGGTGTGGCGGCAGCGGCACGTGCATTTGGCGCAAACGTGAGCTACTACTCGACAAGCGGAGTAAATAACAATAGCGAATTTAGGCAAAAAAGCTTAGACGAGATACTAAGAAGTAGCGACATCATCAGCATCCACGCACCACTAAATGAAAAGACTAGAAATTTACTAGGCGCAAACGAGATAAATTTGCTAAAAGATGATGCGATAGTGCTAAATTTAGGACGTGGTGGCATAGTGGATGAAGCTGCGATGGCGAGGGCGATAGATGAGAGAAATTTACGCTTTGGCACCGACGTTTTAGAAAGCGAGCCAATGAGCGAAAATAGCCCATTTTTAAATGTAAAAAACAAAGAAAATCTACTCATCACGCCGCACGTGGCATGGGGTAGCCTGGAGGCTAGAAAGACGCTCATCGCAAAGATCGTCGCAAACATCGAAAATTTCATCAATGAGAGCAAGTAATGGGCTATGATATAAGCTATCACGCTATTAGCGAAGATGAAATTTTAAAGTGGTATTTTGAGGCACTTGAGCTTACAAGGGCTAGTAAATTTGACGAGGTTTTGGCACTTGCAACAAAGGCTGGCGTAGAGAAATTTTACGCTCAAAAGTACAAAGATATACTAAGTGCTGCGTTGCAGTATAAAGACGATGAAATTTTTAACAAAACTCACGGCTTTTGTATCGCTGTCACGCAAGGTTTTTTTAGAAAATATTTCTACACTCGGGGCACAGCACTAAGCTCTTTGGCACAGCAAAACGAGAAATTTAAAAACTACGTCAGCAACTGGCGAGAAATTTTACCAAGTAAGTTTTTGGATAAATTTAGTGGCGAAATTTATAATGAGATCACCGAAAACTACTGTTGTGGCGCTTATGTAAACGCTAAAAACGTAGCTAAACTAAAGGCTGACTATGAGGCAGATGGCGAGATAAAAGGGGCGATTGATGGCTTTTACGCGCAAAATTTACCTACATTTTTAGATGCTCTAAACTACGCATGCGAGCTAGAAACAGGCTTGCTTGAGGCCACAGAGGTCGTGGAGCCAAATCCACTTGATCTAAACAAATCAAGCTCATATTCAAACCTCTTTAACTGCGATCCAAAGGGCGCTATCATCTACGCACAGACCGCAGTGCAGCAGATTGACGAGGCCATAAATCACGAAGAGACTGGCAAAAAGTCGCTTTTTGAGAAGATCAAAGGGCTATTTAAATAAATTTGAAAGGATAAAAATGGCAACTGAGCATAGTTTTGATATAAGTGCTGAGGTCGATATGATGGAGGTTAAAAACGCTCTTGAGACGGCAAAAAAAGAGATCGCTGCGAGGTATGATTTTAAAGGGCTTGCAGCTGAAGTCGAGCTAAACGAAAAAGAAAAATTTATCACGCTTCTTAGCTCAAGCGACAACAAGATAGACGCGCTAGAAGACATCGTGATCTCAAAGCTCATCAAGCGCAACATCCCACCAGTAGCGATCACAGAGACAAAAAGAGAGCCAGCGAGTGGTGGAAATTTAAAGGCGACACTAAAGCTAAATGACACGCTTGATGGCGAAAACTCAAAAAAGATCACCAAGGCAATCAAAGACTCAAAGATCAAGGTGAGCGCGCAGATCAGGGGCGAAGAGATCAGAGTAACTAGCAAAAGCATAGATGATCTGCAGGAGTGCATAAAGCTGGTGAGGGGGTTAAATTTAGAACTTCCGATAAGCTTTAAAAACCTAAAGTAACGCACTTTTTCGCTTTATTATGCGTCGTTAATTTAAATTTTTACTCGGTTATTACCAACTCGGTAACTCCCGTTGCAAAAATTTAAATCGCCTAGCCTAATTTTGCGAAATGGCTGCGTGACTTTTATATTTAAAATTTTATAGGATTTTGGGCTAAATTTGCGAAATTTCGCATGATTTTTGTATTTAAAATTTGTCGGATTTATGAGTGAAATTTATCTTATCATTTTGCATTCAAATTTGATCTATCTAAAATGAAAAATAAGGACAAAAAAATGAGCTTTTTTAAGAAAATTCTCGGTAAACAAATCGATCTTGGCAAGCAAATGCCAATCTATTTTGTAAGTAGCGACGAAGACTATATGCAGCGTGCGTTTGAGCAGGCCAGAGAGAGCTTTAGATATTTTTGGCGTGAGGTTTACTGGGAGCGCCACAGGATCGTTCCTATGCTTGATTATGTGATGGTAAAAATTTGCTTCTTAGATGTAGTAAATGGCGAAGAAGTCGGTGAGCACATGTGGATAGATGATGTGGAATTTGACGGCGAAACGATATATGGCACGCTCGTAAATGAGCCAGATAGCGTGCAAAACGTGAAGTTGGGCGACCAAATAAGCGCAAAGATAGACGAGATGAGCGACTGGCTCTTTTCGATAGATGGACGCGCATACGGCGGATTTAGCGTGCAGGCGATGCGCTCACGCATGCAAAAGAAAGAGCTAAAAGAGCACGATAAAGAGTGGGGGCTTGATTTTGGCGATTTTAACGATATTTTGGTTGTTTACGAGCAAAAAGAGCATCCTGAAAATTTGATAGAGCATCCAATGAGCAAAAATACGTATGGGCAAGTAAAGCAGTATATAAAAGAGCACCCAAATATGGTCACAGACGCTGATGAGTTTGGCTATACACAGCTTCACAACGAGGCGATCGCAGGAAATTTAAATCTTGTAAATCTCTTGCTAGAAAACGGCGCTGATAAAAATGCCCGCACAAAAAGTGGCAAAACGGCAGCTGATTTTGCTGAGAATTTAGGCTGGAGCGAAATCGCAAAGGTGCTTAAATAGCAAGCTTTTATAAATTTTTAGGATTTAAATTTGAGTTATCAAGATATTTTAGATGAAAGAAAAAGGCGGGCTAGTAAGACTTACCAAAAAAGTCATATTGAAATTCTTTTAAAATTTCATCCACTGATACTAACTGGTGTTAGTTTAGCTAGTATGATTTGTTATTTTGTATATTTTAGTCTCTTTGTTGGATATTTTCCAGTTTTAAGTAATTCTGATATTTTTCATGTCGGAGCATTATTGTTTTTTGTTGTAGCTATTTTTACTATTTTTATTATATTGCCCATAATGCTTTATCCTGGACATATAAGATACTCCCTCAGATATAAAAATGGTGAATATTTTTCACTTTTTTTATTATCTTTATCATTTCCTCTAGCACTATTAACTACTTTTATTATAAGTATAGCTTTCTATATAGATGCAAAAGGCGTACTATTTACTTTTATGGTTTTTTTAGCATTATCATATTTGTTATCGTGTATTACAATATGGATCAAGGGAAAAATATTGGAAAGAGTATTTGCTCTTTGCATGATAATGTGGCTCGCTTATATTTTTATTTTAATATTTTTGTCTAATTTTCAAACTAATCTAATTTCTATTTTGGTGGTAAATCTATTTTTTATTTACATTACATATATCTTTTTTTGCTTAGGTGTTTTGTGTTTTTGTGAAGGTATTTATAAGGATGGTACGCACAAGGAAATTTCACTTATTTTAATGTTTTTATGTCCAATAGTTATATTCTTTTATCTAGTGGATGACATCGCAAAGAAATTTGAAATCACTAACATTAAATATAAATATTTATCTATTGAAAAAAGTATAACAGGTGCTTTGCCAGAAAAAATTTGCAAAAATGGCATATATTGTGATGATAGTAAAACTTATTATGATGAAAACGAAACAAACGGAGTTATAAAACTTTATAATGTAAAAGCCCTATCAACTCTTGGTAAATTTTATTATCTGCAGACAAAAGATGGAGTAAAATTTGAGCTTGATGCAAGCAAAATTATCTCAAGAGCCAAGGAGTAACTTCCTTAAGCTTTGGGGCTAAAATTTGATCGATACGTGAAATTTATAGATTTAAAAAATTAAAATTTATAGGCCAAATTTATCTAGCTAAGCTAAAATTTTCTTTAGCACAAGGCTAAATTTATTAAAAGTTAGCTATCCTAACATATCAATTTAAAACCAAACTTATTTAAGGCGATTAGTTATGATCTTTAAAAATATTGTCGAGAATTTTGCCGTAAATTACGCTCATAATTCTATTCAAAGATCACTATATAATGAATTTAATATAGACATTTTAACCACAACCTACACCAAAACTCCCAAAAAAGACAAAAAGTATATGCTCTACGCACATGTACCATTTTGTCACACATTCTGTCCATATTGCTCGTTTCACAAGTACCATTATGAGCAGGAGCTTGCAAAAATTTACTTTGAAAATTTGCGCGAGGAGATGAGACAGGTTAAAGAGGCTGGATTTGACTTTGATTCACTTTATGTTGGCGGTGGCACGACGCTTATAAATGAGCCAGAGCTTGAGAAGACACTTAAGCTTGCAAAAGAGCTTTTTAGTATAGATGAAATCTCAGCAGAAAGCGATCCAAATCACATCTCACCCGAGAGTTTAGCTAGATTTGATGGATTAATTGATCGACTAAGCGTTGGCGTACAAAGCTTTGATGATGAAACGTTAAAAAGAGTTGGCAGATATGAAAAATTTGGCTCAGCCAAGGAGGTAAAAAGAAAGCTTGAGCTTGCTCTTGGTAAGATCCCAGTCATTAGCCTGGATCTCATCTTTAACCTGCCAAATCAAACAAAAGAGCAACTCATAAACGACATAAATACTGCGAAATCGATCTCTCCGCAGCAGATCACCTTCTATCCACTTATGAAATCAGAGCTAACAAGAGAGAATATAGCTCGCTCGCTTGGCGTTTCAAACGTAGATAATGAGCGTGAATTTTATGAGATAATCACTGAAGAATTTAGCAAAAGCAACTACAAACAAAGCAATGCTTGGGCGTTTTCAAATGAAAAAAATGCCGATCTTCGCGACGAATATGTTGGCTCAAATTTAGAGTATCTTGGCGTTGGTAGCGGAGCATTTAGCTTTCTTAACGGTGAGCTTGTAATAAATGCGTTTAATCTACTTGAATACGGCAAAAGGATAAAAAATAGGCAAAGCCCAGTCATCGCAAAATGTGGTTTTAGTAAGAAAGAGCGACTTAAATACACGTTTTTAACAAGGCTTTTTGATGGCGGAGTTGATATTAAAAGATACAACGATGAAAATAGCACAAACATTAACAAGGCCTTATTTATGGAGCTTAGCTTGCTTAAGCTTGTAAATGCGGTATATGAAGAAAATGGCATTATCAAGCCGACATTTTTTGGCAAATATATCTGCATCGTGCTTATGCGTGATTTTTACGCTGGCATGGACAAAGTGCGTGCGATATTTAAGGATGACGCTAAGATAAAACGAAGCAAGGTGCTTCGCATAATGAGCGAAAATACTGAACAAAAGTATGAGCCAAATATCATTCAGCCACGAGCTGCGATGTAATGCTTGCAAATTTAATCAAAAAAAATATCTACCAAATTTCTAAAATAGTGTTATTAACACTCCTATTTAGCGGACTTGGTGTTTGGACCCTTTCATTTATAAACAATGAGCTTGTAAGTTTAAAAGAATTTGATCCGATTCTTGCAATTAAATTTATAGCAGTCTTACTTTTATTTTTTATAAGCGCCATCGCCGCAAATATATCGCTTACAAATTTTGGGCATAAATTTATCTACGAGCTAAGATATCAAAGTGTAAAGCAAATTTTAGACACGCCAAATAGTGTGATAAACGAGATCGGCAAGGCAAAGATCATAGCTAGTCTAAACAATGATATAAAAACGATCACATTTGCTTTTATGAGTGCTACTGGTTTTATACAAAGCTTAGTTTTTATCGTCTGTGCCAGCATCTATCTTTGTGTAATCGCTCCAAAAATTTTTATCTTTTTATCCATTTGGATCGGTGCGACTCTTTTTATAAATACGCTTTTTATGAAAAAAATTCATCTTTATTTTAAGCATTCTAGAGTTCAAGATGACGCATTGCAAAAGCACTACGACGATATCGTAGAGGGGCATAGAGAGCTTAGTTTAAATAGAGCAAGGGCAAGTGTCTGCTTTGATGAGCTAAATTTGACAGGCGATAAAAAACGTCAAAATATGGTAAAGGCCGATATTTATCACGCATTAAGCGATAATTTTACAAACATTATGCTACTTGGCTCAGTTGGACTTTGTGTATTTTTGTGCGTAGCATTTGACTGGGCGAGCCTGCAAACGGCACTAAGCATTAGCTTAACGATACTATTTTTAAGAGGCTCATTTATGAGTATGGTTGGCTCCATACCGGCCGCACTTAGCGCAAAAGTGAGTTTAGAAAAGATTATGAGCTTAAATTTAAATAAATTTCAGGAAGGCTTCAAATTTGACGATAGCCTAAATGGCGAGTGGCAAAACATAAAGCTAAAAGATATAATTTTCAACTACACTCACGGCAAATTTAGCCTAAAAGATGTAAATTTAGAGATCAAACGCGGTGAGATAACATTTATTATCGGTAAAAATGGTAGCGGCAAAAGTACGCTTATAAATTTACTTTGCGGGCTAATGCGCCCAAGTAGTGGCGAAATTTACCTTGATAGCACAAAGATAGATGCAGCAAATTTACAAAGCTATCAGGCAAAGATAAGCGCTATTTTTGCTGATTTTTATCTATTTTCGCAAACGCTCTCTCATAATGGCTTTGCTAGCCAAAACGAAATAGACGAGCTTTTAGCCTTACTTGAGATCGACAAAAAAGTAAGCGTCATAAATAATAAGCTTAGTACCACGCAACTCTCAACCGGTCAGCGAAAGCGCCTAAGTCTTTTAATAGCTATTTTAGAGCACCGCTCTATCCTCATCCTAGATGAATGGGCGGCCGATCAAGATCCGCTATTTAAGCGTAAATTTTACAAAGAAATTTTGCCGTTTTTACAAAGTAAGGGCATCAGCATAATCGCTGTTAGCCACGATGATAGCTATTTTGATGTAGCAACTAGGATCATTTTGGTAAAAGATGGCTTTGTGCGCGAACTAGACGAGAGCGAGCGAATAAGTGCTGCAAAAGATGCAGTTGAGAAGATAAAATAGGAGTAATTTTTACACAAAAGCACAATACTCACCCTACTCTTAAGCCGTTTCAAGCTCAAATAAATTTAAATTTAGTAGAATCTTAAAAATTAAAAAAGGCAAAGTATGTCACATTCGGAGCTTGAAAGCACCTATTTTGGTGCATTTATCATACTTTTACTAGCGACTTGTTCATTTTGTTTAATAACATTCTTATCTTCGAAAATAAGCAAAAAACTAGCCAACCGCAATACCCAGCGTCTAAAACTTGGCTTTTATGAGTGTGGTCCAACCACTGTAAAACAGCCAAATAAGATAAATATCCACTACTTTTTTTATGGAATTTTATTTATTTTGTTTGATGTTGAAGTCATTTTTATGTATCCGTGGGCGGTGGATTTTAGGCTACTTGGAATTTTTGGACTAATCGAAATGTTGCTTTTTGTGGCGATTTTACTTATCGGCTTTGCTTATGCTTGGCAAAAAGGAGTCTTTAAATGGCAAAGCATCAGATAAATTACGCTGCAAATGGTGGCTTGCCAGTCGCTTTAACAACCGTTGATAAGCTAGTTCAGTGGGGCAGGAGCAACTCGCTTTGGGCACTTAGCTACGGGCTTGCTTGCTGTGCGATCGAGATGATGGCAAGTGGCGCTAGTAGATATGACTTTGATAGATTTGGCACCATTTTTAGAGCAAGTCCAAGACACTCAGAGGTGATGATCATAGCTGGCACGCTAACTAAAAAACACGCTGAGTTTACAAGACGTCTTTATGATCAGATGCCTGAGCCAAAATGGGTCATCTCAATGGGTAGCTGTGCAAACACTGGCGGCATGTTTAACACCTATTCAACCGTTCAAGGTGTTGATAGAATAATACCAGTTGATATCTACATCCCAGGCTGTGCTCCTCGCCCAGAAACGCTTCAATACGCGCTTATGATGCTTCAAAAAAAGATAAGAAAACAAAGTGCATTTAGGGCGCAAAAGCCAAGAAAGCTTGAGATATGAGAGAGTATAAGCCAAAAAACGATCTGCAAAAAAAGCAGTACTATAGCGAGAAATTTTATATCGCCAAGCAGACGCCAAAAGAAGCAGCAAGTGGCTCTAAATTTGACGAGGAGCTGGCTGTTTTAGAGCAAAGCGGAGTAGAAAATTTATCTAGCTACGTGGAGTTTGATCAGCTTGTAATTTATATAAATTCTAGTGAAAATTTTAAAGCTCTTGAGACACTAAAAAGCTTTGGTTACGAACAGCTTAGTGAGCTTGCAGCACTTGATTTCATAAATCAAAAAGGTGGATATGAAGTCTTTTATCAGCTTCTTAGCATTAGTAAAAATAGACGCGCTCGTGTAAAATGCTTTGTAAAAAAAGATGAAATGCTAAAAAGTGTTTGCGAGCTTTATAAAAGCGCAAACTGGGCTGAGCGCGAGATGTATGATCTAAGCGGCGTTCTCATTAAAGATCATCCAAATTTAAAGCGCCTCATCATGCCTGATGACTGGCACTCACACCCGCTCTTAAAGAGCTATCCGCTAACTGGCGACGAGGCTGCCAAATGGTACGAGGTGGATAAAATTTTTGGAAGTGAATTTAGAGAGCAAATTGGCGAAGAGAACCGCGACCCAGCATATGTGGACGAGAAAGATACCTTTGGATTTTCAAGGGTGTTTAGCGAAGAGTACGAGTATCAAGAAGATGGTGGCGTAAAATTTGTCAAAAAGGCTAAATTTAGCCAGAGCCAGATAGTAAAGGAAAGACCTTGAGCCAGTCACCAAACCGCTTAAAACCATTTTTTGAAAATTTAGAATTTGAGCAAAATGACGGCAAGATGATATTAAATTTTGGCCCACAGCACCCAAGCGCTCATGGTCAGCTAAAGCTCGTGCTTGAGCTTGATGGCGAAAAGGTCGTGCGTGCCATGCCAGAGGTTGGTTTTATGCACCGAGGCGTTGAGAAGATGGCTGAAAATATGACCTATCAGGAATTTATCCCAGTGACTGACAGGGTTGATTACATCGCATCAAGTGCAAATAACTACGCATTTTGCGCGGCTGTGGAGAAGCTTTGCGCTATCGAAGTGCCTCGCCGTGCGCAGATTATTAGAGTGATGCTTTTGGAGCTAAACCGCATCAGCTCACACCTTTTATTTTTAGCCACGCATGCCCTTGATGTGGGGGCAATGAGCGTCTTTTTATACGCATTTAGAGAGCGCGAATACGTCCTTGATCTTATAGAAAAATACTGCGGCGCAAGACTAACTCATAGCTCGATAAGGATCGGTGGTGTGCCGCTTGATCTGCCTGATGGCTGGTGCGAGGAGCTGCTTAAATTTTGCGAAAAATTTCCAAGCGACATCACACTTTATGAAGATCTGCTAAGCGAAAATAGAATTTGGCAAGCAAGGCTTATTGATGTGGGCGTAATTAGCAAAGAGCTAGCCCTTAGTAGCGGCTGCTCTGGCGTCATGCTAAGAGCAAGCGGGGTCGCACGTGATATCAGAAAAGAAGAGCCATATCTCATCTATGATGAGCTAGAATTTGACGTGCCTTATGCGACACACGGCGACTGCTACGCAAGGTATCTGCTTTACATGAAAGAGATGCGCGAGTGCGTGAAAATTTTAAAGCAGTGTGTTAGCAAGTATCAAATAAGTAGCCCTGCGATCATCGCCGACGCGCCAGATTACGTGAGCGCTTCAAAAGAGCAGATAATGAGCCAAAACTACTCGCTAATGCAGCATTTTGTGCTAATAACTCAGGGACTAAAGCCACCAAAAGGTGAAATTTACTTTGCTAGCGAATCGCCAAAGGGCGAGCTTGGAATTTATATAAACTCAGATGGCAGCGCAAGCCCATATCGCCTAAAAATTCGCACACCAAGCTTTTGGCACTGCGCTATTTATGAAGATTTATTAGTAGGTCAGTACGTCGCTGATGTCGCTACGATAATTGGTAGCACAAATATCATCTTAGGCGAGGTCGATAGATGAGAAGGGTCGATCTTAGACACTTAAAGAGTGAGTTTTTGAGCACTCTTGGACAGCAGATAAAGGCTAGCGAGGCTGGCGAAGTGATTATATTTTTATTTGAGATAGGTGATTTTAGTGGTGTGACAAAGGCTGCAAATTTAGCCTATAATCTAAACTGCGAAGTGATGAACTCACTTAAATTTAACCAAGTTGATTGGGTATTAACCATAAAAAAGGGCAAGATATGAAATTTAATGATTTAATAGCAGGTAAAAGCTTAAGCATTGCAAATTTACTAAGCTTGAGCGATAAAAATTTAGCAAAAAAGATAAAAGAGCACGAATTTAAGTACATCTCTTGCATTGAAGATAGCGAGCTTGGCGGCGAAAATTTAATCCGCTGTGAAATAGGCTCAATAAGCTACGTCTTAGCTCTTCTTTGCAAATACGCAAATTTATCTTGCGATGAGTTTTTTAGTGAGCTTGATGATGGGCTGATAAGTGGCGAGTGCAACGTGGGTGAGGAGGAGTTTGAGGAACTTGGCGAGTGGATAAAGGACGTTAAAAACATCGTTGTTGATGATTCATTTTTTACTCATCCAGATAAAGATGCGATCTTTTGGCTACTTGAAATTTTAGGCAAAAATGTCGTTTTAGCTGGTGGTTGCAGGAAAGAATTTAATGATTATCACAAAATAGACGAGCTAAAAGAGCTTGAAAATTTTGACGGAGCGGTCGTTTATCTAAACAAGAACGCAAGCGATGAGATCGTAGGTGGTGTGCAGTTTGGTATCGTAGCAAAGGCAAAAGATGGCGATATACTAGAGCTTAAAGCAAAAGATTTTAGCGTGAAGGCAAAATTTAAACTAGACCATTCGTTAAAAGGCACAGTTGCGATATTTGGCGCAAAAGAGTTTGATGGATACGCATTTAAACAAGTAGTAGTTAGTAAATGAAAATAAGCATAAATGATCAAATTTTAGAAGCAGATGAGGGCGAGAGTATCCTAAATATCGCAAGGGCAAATGGAATTTATATCCCAGCTCTTTGCTATCTTAGTGGCTGCTCACCAACTCTTGCTTGTAGACTTTGCATGGTCGAGGCAAATGGCAAAGTAGTTTATAGCTGCAATGCCAAAGCAAAAGAGGATATGCAAATTTATACAAACACGCCAGAAATCGCTGCCGAGCGAAATGCGATCATGCAGACTTACTGCGTAAATCATCCGATTCAATGTGGCGTTTGTGATAAAAGCGGCGAATGCGAACTACAAAATTTAACCACGCATCTAAAAGTAAATGAGCAAAAATTTGCCATAACTGACACGCATAAACCACATAAAAAATGGGGGCTAATCAACTACGATCCAGCTCTTTGCATAGTCTGCGAAAGATGTGTCACTGTTTGTAAGGATAGGATCGGTGAGAGTGCGCTAAAGACCGTACCAAGAGGCGTTGAGGTGCCAAAAGAGCTAAAAGAGAGTATGCCAAAAGATGCCTATGCTGTTTTTAGCAAAATGCAAAAAAGCTTAATAGGCCCAAGCGTGGGCGAGAGTCTTGACTGCTCATTTTGCGGCGAGTGTATCAGCGTTTGCCCTACTGGAGCGCTTATTAGTTCGCATTTTCAATATAGCACAAATATCTGGGAGCTAAACCCTATCCCAGCAGCAAATCCACATCAAAGCGATTGCGAGCTAATTTACTATGATGTAAAAGAAAAGAGCACTAGCGATAGAAGTAAGCAAATTTACCGCGTCAACAATGATTTTACATTTGGCGAAATAAGTGGAGCAGCTAGGTTTGGCTATGACTTTCACAACGAGCTTGCCTGTAAGAATGAAGAGAAATTTGAAGAGATTGTTTTAAATATTAAAAATGGCGCGATCAAAAATATAAAATTTAATAGCTTCATCACAAACGAAGAGGCCCTTATTTTAGAGCGTTTAAGAGAGAAATTTGATCTAAATTTAATAAATAATGAAGCGCTAAATTATCAAAAATTTTTAAATAAATTTAGTGAATTTAGTGGGCTTAGCTCATATAACGCAGATTATGCAGATATTAAAAATAGCGATTTTATCATCACTGCTGGCAGTTTCTTAAGGCATGAGAGTCCAGTGACAAGCTTTAAGTTAAATAACGCTTTAAAAATGAACAAAGCAGCTGGAATTTACTTTCATCACATAGCCGATGAGATCGTTAAAAAATATTCTAAAAATTTTATCTATGTAGCGCATGAAGCTGGAAAATTAGAGCAAATTTTACTTTTTATACTTAAAAACTGGGGTAAAAATTTACCTAGCGCACTTACATCAAAGCTTGAAAATTTTGATGAAAATTTTGGCTTATATATACTGGCTTTAAGCGAGGGCAAAAGGAAATTTACGCTCATTTTAGGAAGCGATTTTTATACGGATGAAAATGCGAATTTACTAGCCGCACTTACTGGAGTGATCGCAAGAGCTACGCCTTTTCGTGTGATGCTAATACCACCACGCACAAACTCACTTGGCGTTGCTAAAATTTGCACTCTTACAAGCGAGAAAAAGCCTGGCAAGACGCTTGGCTATAACGAAAATGGTGATTATAAATTTAGCATTTTTGAAGGTGACATCGATGCTAGCGCGCTAAATCAGCAAGAAGGAACATTTACAAGCATAAATAACGCCCTAGTGCCAACAAATGTGGCGATACCGCACAAAGGTTATTTTCTAAACGATATCGCAAATGCACTTGGACTAATGGCTAAAGATACGATTGATTACACGCCACTTTTGCCAAAAGAAAAAGGATATAGAGGCATTAAATTTGATGATTTAGAAAATTTTTACGCAAACAACGGCACAAGTCACAGAGGTTATAAACTAGAAATTTCAAATTTTACGCCAAATGATGATATATATCCGCTTTTAAAAGATAGCAAGAGCATAAATTTAAAAGATGACGAGGCACTTATAAATCTTGCAAATCCTATAAATTTACCATCATTTTTTGCAAACTATGCCACACAAACAGCCAAAAGAGCGAAGCTTTATGCAAGTAGCGAATTTATGGCTAAATTTGAAATTTCACAAAATGAAGCGATTGTTTTAGAAAAAGATAGGCGAAAGCTTGCCATTTGTGTGGAGCTTGATAGCGAGCTTGGCGGAGTTGGTGCGTATTTAGGTGATTATGACGACAAGCTTAATGTGGGCGTTATATTTAATGGTAAAAGCTACGCCGTAGTTAAAATCATAAAGGCAAAAGATGAGTGAAACACTATTTTTTGTGCTAAGCACTATCATTAAAGCCGTGGTCATCTTAGCCGTCATGGCAAGCCTTGCAGGACTTGCAACTTATGCTGAGAGAAAGGTACTAGCCTACATGCAGCGCCGCGTGGGACCTGATATGGTGGGACCTGCTGGAATTTTACAGATAGTAGCTGACATGATAAAACTCTTTATAAAAGAGGATATCGTACCAGCAAATACGAATAAATTTATCTTTTTAATAGCTCCACTAATATCAGCCATTGCCGCATTTGCAGCGCTTGCACCTGTTCCATTTTTGCCTGAGTTTGAAATTTTTGGACATACATTACGTCCGATTCTCTCAGATATAAATGTTGGTATTTTATACATAGCTGGCGTTGCTTCAGTTTGCGTTTTCTCTCCACTTGCAGCAGGTCTTGCAAGCTATAATAAATTTGCATTAATTAGTGCAGCTCGCGCAGTAGTCTCACTTCTTAGTTTTGAAATAGTCGCTGGCATGGCTCTTTTAAGCGTCGTAATGGTAACTAGCTCACTCTCACTTGTGGATATAAACAACTATCAAAAAGGAATTTTTGGCTGGCTTATATTTAAGCAGCCCCTTGCCTTTTTGCTCTTTTTAATAGCAAGCTTCGTGGAGTGCAATAGAACGCCATTTTGCTTAACAGAAAACGAAACAGAGATAGTAGCAGGCTATGGCACCGAGTATAGCGGCATGAGATGGGCGATGTTTTTCATCGGCGAGTACACAAATATGATCGCTGCTAGCATCATCATTACGATTTTATTTTTAGGTGGATTTAACGAATTTTTATTTATCCCAGGTGCTTTGATGATCATCTTAAAATCAAGCGTTGTCTTTTTCTTTTTTCTTTGGGTAAGGGCTTCATGGGCACATTTAAGAGTTGATCAGTTAAGTGCATTTTGCTGGAAAATTTTGCTTCCACTTGGAATTTTAAATATCGTAATCACTGGCTTTATGCTACTAATCTAAGGCGAAAAATGAGTGAGAAAAAATATATTTTAATAGATGAAAAGTTAAAGCCAAAGAGCACGTTTGATAAATTTAAGCACTTCATCGCTGCCACATTTAAGCCTGATCTTTTGATCGGACTAAAAGTCACGATAAAGCAGATGTTCTTTAGCAAGTCGCATACTTTAAAATACCCTATGCAAAAGATGGAGCTAAATGCTAGATATAGGGGTATTCACAAGCTTTTAAAATTTGTTGAAAGTGAAAATGAACGTTGCATTGGGTGCGGGCTATGTGAGAAAATTTGCGTTAGCAACTGTATTTCGATGAAGACTTCACTTGGTGAAGATGGCCGCAAAAAGGTCGCAAGCTACTCAATAAATTTAAGTAGATGCGTGTATTGTGGATTTTGTGCTGATGTTTGCCCTGAGCTTGCGATAGTTTGCGGACAAGAGTACGAAGTTGCAAGTGAGAGTAGGATTATATTTGGCACAAAAGATGAGTTTTTGACAAAAGATAAATTTTTAAAAGATCAAAGCGAGTTTGAAGGATACGGAGCGCTTCCTAAAAATGCTGATAGCTTAATCAAAAAGACACCAAATGCATTTATAAGCGAAAATGAAAATGAGACAAAAAGTGATGAGTAGTATAAATTTTAAAAGGGCAAAAGATGTATGAGAGTTTTGCATTTTATCTTTTTAGCACCTTGGTTTTAGTTAGTTTTTCTTTTAGTGTATTTTGCAAAAACGCACTAAATGCAGTCTCTGCGCTAGCTGCTGGCATGGTCTTTATCTCGGCTATATTTTTCTTACTTGGAGCGGAATTTTTAGGCGTAGTGCAGATCATCGTATACACAGGTGCTGTGGTCGTTTTATACGCATTTGCGATGATGTTTTTTGATAGCAGTAAAGAATGTGAGCCAAAAAGTAGCAAAAAAGCAAAGATCACCATCTATCTTTTAAGTAGCTTTATAGCACTTCTTTTGATATTTATATTTTTAGTACCTATTTATGGTGCAAAATTTGATGGATTAAGTCCCATTGCTAGCGAGCTTGGCAATATCGAGGCTATTGGAATTTTTCTTTTTAGCAAGTATTTAATCGCTTTTGAGATGTGTGCTGTAATGCTTCTTGTGGCAATGGTTGCTGGCATTATCTTGATACATAAAGACCTAAATACTAAAAATACACTAGAGGAGATGCTATGATAGGGCTTACCCACTACCTCATCCTTGCAAGTTTAGTCTTTGTCATAGGGCTAATTGGCATAATGCGAAGAAGAAATTTGATCATGCTATTTTTCTCAAGTGAAATTTTACTAAACTCGGCAAATATCGCACTTGCTGCCATTTCAAAATATCACTTTGATTTAACTGGACAAATAGTTGCATTTTTTATAGTTGCCATCGCGGCTAGTGAAGTCGCTGTGGGGCTTGGCCTGCTCGTGCTTTGGTATAAAAAGACTGGCAGCATTAGCCTAGATTCGATGACAAATATGAAAGGCTAAGAGATGACTTTATTTTGTATTTCACTATTTTTCCCTCTTCTTAGCTTTATCGTTTCTGGACTTTTTTCACATAGTAGTAAAAATTTTTTACTTGGTATCTTTTGCTCACTTTTAATGATAATTAGCACAACTGCCTCACTCATGCTAACAGCTAGCCTTGGCATAGATGAACCGCTAAATTTATCACTAAAAGAATTTATAAATTTCGGTGGTCTAGATTTAAATTTTGGCTTCTATCTTGACGCCATTAGCCTTGTTATGCTTAGCACTGTGGGTGTGGTAGCTAGTGTAGTGCATATATATTCGATTGGCTACATGAAAGATGACGCAAGCTTTAACCGCTTTTTTAGTTATCTTGGGCTCTTTGTCTTTTGTATGAACGTCCTTGTATCAAGCGATAACTTTATAAGGTTGTTCATCGGCTGGGAGGGCGTTGGACTTTGCTCGTGGTTACTCATTGGCTTTTGGTATAAAAGAGCTAGTGCAAATATCGCTGCAAACGAAGCCTTTATAATGAATAGAGTCGCTGACCTCGCGATGCTTGTTGGCATTTTTTATATATTTTATAGCTTTGACTCACTTAAATTTAGCGAGGTTTTTAACGCTAGAAGCGACTTTAGCGGGCTAAATTTAGGCATCATTGCAACACTTCTTTTTATAGGCGCCATGGGTAAAAGTGCACAGTTTCCATTTCACACTTGGCTTGCAAACGCCATGGAGGGGCCAACTCCAGTTTCTGCGCTCATTCACGCTGCGACCATGGTAACGGCTGGCGTTTATCTAGTCATACGCGCGAATTTCATCTTTGTAAACGTGCCTGAAGTATCACACTTTATAGCTTACCTTGGCACATTTGTAGCGATATTTGCAGCTAGCATCGCGCTTGTGCATAATGACCTTAAAAAGATCATCGCTTACTCGACACTTTCGCAGCTTGGTTATATGTTTGTAGCAGCTGGTCTTGGGGCTTACAAGATCGCACTTTTTCACCTTGTCACGCACGCATTTTTTAAGTCGCTTCTCTTTTTATGCGCTGGTAACGTCATGCACGCGATGAATGATGAGCTAAATATCAAAAAAATGGGCGGACTTTATAAATTTATGAAGCCAACTGCGCTCCTTTCTATCATCGCAAGCTGTGCGCTGGCTGGCTTTTATCCATTTGCTGGCTTTTTCTCTAAAGATAAAATTTTAGAGGTTGCTTTTAGTGAGAATAAATTTTTATGGATTATTTTACTCTTTGGTGCCGTACTTACGGCATTTTATAGCTTTAGGCTCGTTATGCTTGTATTTTTTGCAAAACCAAAGAGCGAGAAACATGTGCATGAAGCTAAAAATTACATGCTAGCTGGCATGGCAGCACTTGGTGTGCTCTCTATCATTAGCGGCTTTTTTTGGAGCAACTTTAGTGGATTTTTAGAAAAAAGCTTAAAAGATTTTTCACTAAATTTATCTCATGGCAGCGAAATTTTTTTACTTATTTTAACACTTAGTCTAGTGCTAGCAAGCGCTGGCTTTGCAGTATTTGCTTATAAAAAAGAAATTTTTAAAGAGAGTGTTTGTGAGAGCAGAATTTATAAAATTTTACAAAATGCCTACTTTATCCCAAAATTTTATGAGAAATTTTTTATAAATGGCTACACAAGGCTATCTCAAAATTGCAAAAAATTTGACGAGATGATAATCGATAAAAGCGTCGATCTAGTCGCACTTGCCTTTACTAAATTTGCATATTTAGCAAACAAAATGCAAAGCGGCGACTTAAGCATCATGCTTAGGTTTATGGTTGCAGGATTTGCCTTGCTTTTAAGCTTTATATTTTTATTAAACGGAGCCAAATAATGCTAAATGTCATCATATTTTTCCCTGCCATTAGTGCTATGCTTGGCTTCTTGATAGAAAATAAAAGTATCAAATTTTACGGAGCAAGCATCGCTCTTATTGAGCTTTTGTTAGCCATTTTTATCTGTTTTAATGTTGATTTTAAAGGCTATGAGTTCGTACTCATGCATCAAGTCCCGCTCATACCAAGTCTAAATATCAGCTATTTTGTCGGCATCGATACCATTTCGCTAACACTTATCGTACTTAGTGCATTTATGAGCTTCATCTCTATCGCCGCACTTAGTGATGATGGAAATTTAAAGCATCTAATTATTAGCGTGTTATTTTTAGAGAGCACGATGATGGGCGTCTTTAGCGCACTTGATATGATCTTGTTTTATAGCTTTTGGGAGCTTAGCCTCATACCGCTTCTTTACATCATCGGCGCATTTGGCAGTAAAAATAGAATTTACGCTGCGATTAAATTTTTCATCTATACATTTTTGGGCTCTGTCTTTATGCTAGTAGCGATCATCTTTATCGGCTATTTGTGCTATCAAAAAAGTGGTGCCTTTAGTTTTAGCTTGCTTGACTGGTATAAGCTTGGCATCGGAGAAAATGCTCAAATTTGGCTATTTTTAGCATTTTTCTTTGCTTTTGGCGTGAAAACTCCATTATTTCCATTTCACACGTGGCTGCCTTACGCGCACGGACAGGCTCCAACTATCGGCTCAGTGCTGCTTGCTAGTGTGCTTTTAAAGATGGGCACTTACGGCTTTGTGAGATTTTCGCTCCCACTTTTTCCAGATGCGAGCCTACTTTTAAGCGGCCTTGTCTGCATTATAGCCATCATCATGATCATCTACGCAGCCCTTGTTGCCTATGCGCAAAGCGATATGAAGCAAGTGATCGCTTATAGCTCCATTTCACACATGGGCGTCATCATGCTTGGCATATTTTCGCTAAATTTAATAGGTCTTGGCGGCTCAATATTTTTGATGATAAGCCACGGCATCGTAAGTGGCGCGCTATTTTTGTTAGTTGGCGTCATCTACGAGAGGGCTCACACCAAAGAAATTTGCGAATTTGGCGGCCTTGCCAAGGTGATGCCAAAGTATGCGCTTATATTTTTTATAGCAACGCTTGCAAGTATCGGCTTGCCGTTAACGATCGGCTTTGTGGGCGAGTTTTTGAGCCTGCTTGGCGTCTTTAAGCTAAATAAGCTCTTTGCGCTACTTGGTGGCTTTAGCATCATCGTGGGCGCTGTTTATATGCTGGTGCTTTATAAAAGGGTATTTTTTGGCGAGTGTAAGAAGAAAAATTTAAGCCTAAAGGATCTAAATTTTAAAGAGTTAGCCGCTCTTGTGCCACTTTGCTTACTCATCATCGCCCTTGGTATCGCTCCAAATTTAATCCTAAAGCCGCTTGAGCCAAGCGTGCAAAATATCATAAGCAAAATGCAAACTAGAGCTGTAAATAGCGATACAAAAGATAAAATTTCATCTTTAAATGGCGGGAGCAAACTATGAACGAAATAGCCTTTTTAGACCTAAACGAGATCTCTTTGCAATCACTCTCGCCGATGCTTAGCATGATGGTTTTTGCACTTTTTATCCTCATAGTAGGTGCTATAAAAAAGGATCTTTCGAGGAATTTCTACTGCGTATTTTGCATCATCGCAATATTTGTAAATTTGGGCCTAATACTTGATTTTAACGGTCTTAGCCTTAGCTTTTGGGATATGCTTTTAGTTGATGGGGTTTCGGTCATTTCTCAAGTCATCATCCTAATCGCCTCAGCACTTTTTATCCCGCTCGCACTTAGCACAAAAGAGTATTTTGAGTACAAAATTTATGAGTATTACGCGCTATTTTTGTTTATGATCGCTGGATTTTTGTTTATGGTGAGCTCAAATAACTTACTCATCATCTTTTTAGGCCTTGAGATCAGCTCGCTTTGCCTCTACACCCTAATCGCCCTTCACAACAAGGCAAAAAGCGTTGAGGCTGCTATAAAATACTTTGCTATGGGCTCACTCTCAGCTGGCTTTTTTGCGATGGCGATAGCGATGTTTTATCTAGCGACAAACTCAATAGACATCGCTCGTATCGGCATTGTGATAAAAGATCTGAGCCTAAATCAAAATTTAATCATCTTACTTGGCTGCGTTTTCATCGCCTCAGCCATTGGCTTTAAACTCTCGCTCATACCATTTCACACGTGGATACCAGACGTTTACGAGGGCTCAAATGCCCCGCTAGCAGGCTATATGTCGATTGTGCCAAAGGTAGCGGCATTTATCGTCGCACTTCGCGTCTTTACCATGCTTGAAGCCTCGCAAATTTCGTGGATAAAAGACCTTCTTTACATCATCGCCGTGCTTACGATGAGCCTTGCAAATATCATGGCTCTAGTGCAAAAGGATGTAAAAAGAATGCTCGCCTTTAGCTCCATAGCTCACGCTGGTGTCGTGCTTTGCGCGCTTGTGGCAAATTCTCACGAGGCAAATGTTGCCTTGTTTTTTTACTGGGTCATGTTTTTGTTTGCAAATTTGGGTGCATTTTCTATGCTCTGGGTGGCAAGGTGCGACGACGTTGTCTGCTGGGACAAACGCTTTAAACATCCATTTGAGAAATTTTCAGGGCTTATTAAAATTTTACCAAGCTATGCCGTGATAATGGGAATTTTTATGATCGCCCTTGCTGGCATTCCACCATTTAGTGTATTTTGGGGCAAAATGGTACTTGTAGCCTCGCTCATAAAAGCTGACTATGTCATGCTTAGCGTCATTATCATGGTAAACTCCGCCATTGCTATCTACTACTACCTAAAGCTCATTGTCTTTATGTTTTTAAAAGAGCCTATCGTACAGGATAAAAACCTCTACACAGCAAACGTCTCGATGGCACTAAAGGTAATAGTTGGCATCGCAGTGGCCGGAACGGTCTTTGCCTTTTTGTTTTCTGGGGCAATTTTAGAATTTATTGGGCATTTTGTCTTTGCTTCAGGATTTTAGAAAATTTAACTATAATGGCGGCATGAAAAAGCTCTTAATCATTTTATTTTTTCCGCTTTATCTAACTGCTTTTAGCCTTAGTCTAAACAGCGGCGCAAATGGCAATAAGCCTTACAGCGTCCTACAACTAAGCGATGAGCAAGAATTTGAATGTGTGGAGCAAATTTTAGCCTATGATACAAAGCGTTATGTCTGCATGCTAAATGATGGAATTTTACCCAACATCGAGGACACGACGCTACCACTAATGGATATAAAATACAAAAAGCAAGATGGCAAGCTCTTTATCGTGATCATGCCAAAAGCACCATCAAAGTTACTAAACGTCCAGACCGAGCTTTACAACAATCCAAGCGTGCAAGATACGCCAAGAACCAGCATCTCAAAGCACTTTAGCATCATCATCGACACATCTTTGGTAGAGAGTAGCAAAAAGAGATCTGGGCTAAACTTTGCCCCTGACTTTAAAGATATGCTAAGTCCCAGCATTGGGGCATTAGATCTTAATAAAGCTCCTATTACCGGGCTAGATAGCAACGATATAGATATCTATATAAATATAAAAAGAGCTTACGAAAAAGGCGCTTTTGAAAGCGTAGTAAAAGATACTCAAACTGCGATAAAAAGACACCCAAAGAGTCTTTTTTCTAGTGAATTTTTACTTTACAGACTAAGAGCACTTGATAAAATTTTTGAAACAAAAAGCGAGCTTGAAGAGCTTGAGCCAAAGGACATCGTGAGCGAAGGCAGAGTTTGGATCAGAAAATTTCCATCTGACGAAAGCTACCCAGAGGTGCTATATCTGATCGCCAGAGCCTACCTAAAAGATAGCATCGCAAGTGATGCGAAATATATGCTTGATATCCTAAACGAAGAGCACGCGAATTCAAAATTTACAAAACTTGCAACGCTTGATTATGCTGATTATCTTTACAAAATAGGCAGACAAAAAGAAGCACTTAGTGACTATGAAAAGGTGCTTTACTCGACAAATGATATAGACCTTGCAAGTAGAGCAGCGCTCAGTTTGGCGGATGCGAATATCGATAAAGAAAAATTTGACGAAGCAAAGAAATTTGTGCTCAAAATCGCAAATGCAAATGAAAAATTTTTTATGAACAACCCAACAAAATCGATGAACCTAGCATCTACATTTGCCAGTAAAGATATACCTGATGTAGCCGCTAAAATATATGAGATACTAATAAATAATAGCGATAGAACAAAAGATTTTTATGAAGTTGCATTAAAAAATTTAGCATTAAATCTAGCTAAAACAAAAGATGAAAAAAAGGCGTACGAATACTTAAACCGGTACGAGGCAGAGTTTAAATATGGTGATTATGTCGATGAAGTCACCAAGGCAAAAGATGGTTTATTTTTTGAAGAAGAGGACAAAAACTCTACTGTACTTCACACTAGATATAAAGAGCTCATCGAAAAATATGCTGGGACAAATATTAGTCAAAAGGCTCTAATAAGCGAGCTTGAGCTAGATATTAAAGAGCGTAAATTCTCCGATGCACTATCTTACAAAACCATGGCAAAAGATGGAAATTTAAGTAAGGCAATAGAGCTGATAAATGAGGCTGCGCTAGAGCTTACAAAAGAGTATTTTATAAAAGATGATTGCACGGCTGTTATAAATTTACTTGAAAACTACGATATAAATAAAATCTCATTACCGCAATTTAAGCTCTTTAACTGCTATTACAGAACGGCCCGCTACAACGATGCACTTGAGCTAGCAAAAGCTCATGCAAAAGATGAAAATTTAGAAGATAGAGTCGAATGGCTGGTAAATTTGAGCAAAATTTTATATAAAAACAAAGACTATGAGCATGCGATCATTGCCGCAAATGACGCACTTTCACTTGGCTCATCAGTCGAATATTCAGATCCAACGCCATCTCTTTTTGACAGGTTTTACTCATTGCTTGCATTAAAACGCTTTACGGAGGCGATCTCAACCATTAGCGCTATTGAGCAGCTAAGAGGCCAAGACTTTAAGATTATCGAAGCATATACAGCTATAAGCGACTATGCGATGAAAAGTAATGACTACGCCATAGCTACAACGTATGCCAAAAAAGCTCTTGAGCTACAAACAAAAGCCAAGATAAATACATTTTCACCAAAGATAAATTTTAACTACTCAGAAGCATTATTAAAGACAGATAACCTAGATGAGGCGCTTGACGAGACGAAATTTATACTAAATATGAAGCTTGGACCAGAAGACCGCTTACACGCTTTAAATCTGATAAGCGAAATCTATATAAGGCAAAAACAGTTTAAGTTGGCTAGACCTTATTTAAATGAGTGCTCTGATTCAAATTTTGTAAGCCCGTATAAAGATGCTTGCAAAGCTAAGCTTGATATGATAGGCAAAAACTAAATAAAAAGAAATAGCTTGTTTGCTAGTTTTATATTTGGATTTGAAATTTTAATAGCCTTTATTTTTACTATTTAAATTGAGCTTTCTTTATAATTGCGTCTTTAATATTTTTTACATTGCCACCAAATACTCTTTATATTATAAAAAGAACTATATTTATCGTAAGCCTTAATATATTTTTACGCATGAATCCTGGCTGGTACGATCTTTAAATTTTAAGTACCTTTCTTTATTAACAAATGTAGGCTGCTTTGCGTTTTATAAGCTTAAAAATTAAAAATGCTTAATAATTTTTGCCCAATAGATCAAAGCAAAAACAACTTGTAACGCTCTGTAATCACGTTTCTATGATGTACTTTTATTATATTTATAAAGATTTTTTAGCTTAATTATAAATTAGCTTCTAAAATTTATCACTTACTACACACTAATTAAAC
>NZ_POZX01000020.1:0-126523 GCF_002912895.1 Campylobacter concisus | reverse complement strand
TGTTCTTTTAACTTACAATTGTTAAACTATTAGTCAATCTTTGAAATCTAAACAAGTGATCGATTGAGCCAGTCTATTATTTTATAATTTATAATATATTAGACAAACTAATAAATAAAACTAAAAGTTTTTTTGATTAAAAACTTCATAATAAAATCCTATCAAATAAATTTTGATAGGTAATTAATATGGAGAGTTTGATCCTGGCTCAGAGTGAACGCTGGCGGCGTGCCTAATACATGCAAGTCGAACGGACAAGTAAGAGCTTGCTCTTATGAGTTAGTGGCGCACGGGTGAGTAATGTATAGCTAATCTGCCCTACACTAGAGGACAACAGTTGGAAACGACTGCTAATACTCTATACTCCTGTCTTACATAAGTTAGATAGGGAAAGTTTTTCGGTGTAGGATGAGGCTATATTGTATCAGCTAGTTGGTGAGGTAATGGCTCACCAAGGCTATGACGCATAACTGGTCTGAGAGGATGATCAGTCACACTGGAACTGAGACACGGTCCAGACTCCTACGGGAGGCAGCAGTAGGGAATATTGCTCAATGGGGGAAACCCTGAAGCAGCAACGCCGCGTGGAGGATGACACTTTTCGGAGCGTAAACTCCTTTTGTTAGGGAAGAACAATGACGGTACCTAACGAATAAGCACCGGCTAACTCCGTGCCAGCAGCCGCGGTAATACGGAGGGTGCAAGCGTTACTCGGAATCACTGGGCGTAAAGGACGCGTAGGCGGATTATCAAGTCTCTTGTGAAATCCTATGGCTTAACCATAGAACTGCTTGGGAAACTGGTAATCTAGAGTGAGGGAGAGGCAGATGGAATTGGTGGTGTAGGGGTAAAATCCGTAGAGATCACCAGGAATACCCATTGCGAAGGCGATCTGCTGGAACTCAACTGACGCTAATGCGTGAAAGCGTGGGGAGCAAACAGGATTAGATACCCTGGTAGTCCACGCCCTAAACGATGTATACTAGTTGTTGCTAAGCTAGTCTTGGCAGTAATGCACCTAACGGATTAAGTATACCGCCTGGGGAGTACGGTCGCAAGATTAAAACTCAAAGGAATAGACGGGGACCCGCACAAGCGGTGGAGCATGTGGTTTAATTCGAAGATACGCGAAGAACCTTACCCGGACTTGATATCTAACAAATCATCCAGAGATGGAAGAGTGTCTGCTTGCAGAAATGTTAAGACAGGTGCTGCACGGCTGTCGTCAGCTCGTGTCGTGAGATGTTGGGTTAAGTCCCGCAACGAGCGCAACCCACGTCATTAGTTGCTAACAGTTCGGCTGAGCACTCTAATGAGACTGCCTTCGTAAGGAGGAGGAAGGTGTGGACGACGTCAAGTCATCATGGCCCTTATGTCCGGGGCGACACACGTGCTACAATGGCATATACAATGAGAAGCAATATCGCGAGATGGAGCAAATCTATAAAATATGTCCCAGTTCGGATTGGAGTCTGCAACTCGACTCCATGAAGCCGGAATCGCTAGTAATCGTAGATCAGCCATGCTACGGTGAATACGTTCCCGGGTCTTGTACTCACCGCCCGTCACACCATGGGAGTTGATTTCACTCGAAGCCGGAATACTAAATTAGTTACCGTCCACAGTGGAATCAGCGACTGGGGTGAAGTCGTAACAAGGTAACCGTAGGAGAACCTGCGGTTGGATCACCTCCTTTCTAGAGTACATATAGATATTCTCTCACAAGATATCTATAAGAAAGATATTCTCAATCATCCTTGTTTAGTTTTGAAAGATTGATAGACCTATAGGGGCCTATAGCTCAGCTGGTTAGAGTGCACCCCTGATAAGGGTGAGGTCACAAGTTCAAGTCTTGTTAGGCCCACCAGAGAATTTAATTGGGGAATTAGCTCAGCTGGGAGAGCGCCTGCTTTGCACGCAGGAGGTCAGCGGTTCGATCCCGCTATTCTCCACCATAAAATAGTTTAACTGTATTAAGTCTAATTAGAGAGCTTAAATTTTTAAACTTTCTAATTAGACTTTTGTCTAAATGTTCTTTTAATTAATATTGTTAATAGTCACAAGCAAGTTTTAAAAACAATTTTACAGGACTTGTTAAAGATTTAAATTTCTAATCTCTTTGCATTTAATGCAAAAGTTTGACATCACAATCTATTTAGGATTTAAAACTTATCTAAATAGTAGTCAATGCTTTCCGTCTTGAGAGCTAGAATTTAAATATAGTAACATAAAGTTATCTTTAACAAGGAAGTGATGCGAATTAGAATAATCTAATATAGAAAAGGTAAGCTACAAAGAGCAAGTGGTGGATGCCTTGGCTAGTAGAGGCGATGAAAGACGTGCCAGGCTGCGATAAGTCTCGGGGAGCCGTCAAGGGGCTTTGATCCGGGAATTTCTGAATGGGGCAACCCAGTTAAGCGCGAGCTTAACTACCTAATATGGAGCGAACGAGGGGAATTGAAACATCTTAGTACCCTCAGGAAAAGAAATCAAAAGAGATTACGCTAGTAGCGGCGAGCGAACGCGTAATAGGGCAAACCGTTAGTTTACTAACGGGGTTGTAGGACTGCAATATAGACTAAACTTAGCTAATAGAATAATCTGGAAAGATTAAGCATAGAGGGTGATACTCCCGTATATGAAAGCTTTGTTTTACTTAGCAGTATCCTGAGTAGGGCGGAACACGTGATATTCTGTCTGAAGCTGGGTAGACCACTATCCAACCCTAAATACTACTACTAGACCGATAGTGCACAAGTACCGTGAGGGAAAGGTGAAAAGAACTGAGGTGATCAGAGTGAAATAGAACCTGAAACCATTTGCTTACAATCATTCAGAGCCCTATGATTTATCAGGGTGATGGACTGCCTTTTGCATAATGAGCCTGCGAGTTGTGATGTCTGGCAAGGTTAAGGAAACCCGGAGCCGTAGCGAAAGCGAGTCTTAATAGGGCGTTTAGTCAGACGTTGCAGACCCGAAACGATGTGATCTATCCATGAGCAGGTTGAAACCGGTGTAAGAGCCGGTGGAGGACCGAACCCGCTAGCGTTGAAAAGCTATGGGATGACTTGTGGATAGGGGTGAAAGGCCAATCAAACATCGTGATAGCTGGTTCTCTCCGAAATATATTTAGGTATAGCGTCATGTAGTAATACTAGGGGGTAGAGCACTGAATGGGCTAGGGCATACACCAATGTACCAAACCCTATCAAACTCCGAATACCTAGTATGTAATCATGGCAGTCAGGCGGCGAGTGATAAAATCCGTCGTCGAGAGGGGAACAACCCAGACTAACAGCTAAGGTCCCTAAATCTCATTTAAGTGGAAAACGATGTGGAGTTACTTAAACAACCAGGAGGTTGGCTTAGAAGCAGCCATCCTTTAAAGAAAGCGTAATAGCTCACTGGTCTAGTGATTCTGCGCGGAAAATATAACGGGGCTAAAATGAGTACCGAAGCTTTAGACTTAGTTTTACTAAGTGGTAGGAGAGCGTTGTATTTGCATTGAAGGTATACCGGTAAGGAGTGCTGGAGCGAATACAAGTGAGCATGCAGGCATGAGTAGCGATAATTGGGGTGAGAATCCCCAACGCCGTAAACCCAAGGTTTCCTACGCGATGCTCGTCATCGTAGGGTTAGCCGGGTCCTAAGCAAAGTCCGAAAGGGGTATGCGATGGAAAATTGGTTAATATTCCAATGCCAACTATAATGTGCGATGGAAGGACGCTTAGAGTTAAGCAAGCTAGCGGATGGTAGTGCTAGTCGAAAGGTGTAGGTTAAGATCCAGGCAAATCCGGATCTTTTTAAGCCGAGACCCCATAGGCGTTTGAAGTTCTTCGGAATGGATAGCGAATTGCCGATACTGTCGAGCCAAGAAAAGTTTCTAAGTTTAGTTATAGTTGCCCGTACCGTAAACCGACACAGGTGGGTGGGATGAGTATTCTAAGGCGCGTGGAAGAACTCTCTTCAAGGAACTCTGCAAAATAGCACCGTATCTTCGGTATAAGGTGTGCCTAACTTTGTGAAGGATTTACTCCGTAAGCATAGAAGGTTACAACAAAGAGTCCCTCCCGACTGTTTACCAAAAACACAGCACTCTGCTAACTCGTAAGAGGATGTATAGGGTGTGACGCCTGCCCGGTGCTCGAAGGTTAATTGATGACGTTAGCTCTGCGAAGCGTTTGATCGAAGCCCGAGTAAACGGCGGCCGTAACTATAACGGTCCTAAGGTAGCGAAATTCCTTGTCGATTAAATATCGACCTGCATGAATGGCGTAACGAGATGGGAGCTGTCTCGAAGAGGGATCCAGTGAAATTGTAGTGGAGGTGAAAATTCCTCCTACCCGCGGCAAGACGGAAAGACCCCGTGGACCTTTACTACAGCTTGACACTGCTATTGGGATAAAAATGTGCAGGATAGGTGGGAGGCTTTGATCCATAGACGCCAGTTTATGGTGAGCCATTGTTGAGATACCACTCTTTTTTATTCTGATAGCTAACTAGCTTGAGTTATCCTCAAGTAGGACAATGTCTGGTGGGTAGTTTGACTGGGGCGGTCGCCTCCCAAAATGTAACGGAGGCTTACAAAGGTTGGCTCAGAACGGTTGGAAATCGTTCGTAGAGTATAAAGGCATAAGCCAGCTTAACTGCGAGACACACACGTCAAGCAGAGACGAAAGTCGGTCTTAGTGATCCGGTGGTTCTGTGTGGAAGGGCCATCGCTCAAAGGATAAAAGGTACCCCGGGGATAACAGGCTGATCTCCCCCAAGAGCTCACATCGACGGGGAGGTTTGGCACCTCGATGTCGGCTCATCGCATCCTGGGGCTGGAGCAGGTCCCAAGGGTATGGCTGTTCGCCATTTAAAGCGGTACGCGAGCTGGGTTCAGAACGTCGTGAGACAGTTCGGTCCCTATCTGCCGTGGGCGTAAGAAGATTGAGGAGAGTTGACCCTAGTACGAGAGGACCGGGTCGAACCAACCACTGGTGTACGAGTTGTTCTGCCAAGAGCACCGCTCGGTAGCTATGTTGGGATGTGATAACTGCTGAAAGCATCTAAGCAGGAAGCCAACTCCAAGATGAATCTTCTTTTAAGAGCTCATATAGACTATGTGTTTGATAGGCTGGGTGTGTAATGGATGAAAGTCCTTTAGCTGACCAGTACTAATAGCTCGTCTGCTTATCTTTTAATAAGCATCACTTCCTTGTTAAGGATAAAAACTTAATAAGATATGTTTTTATAAAACTTTGTTTATGACTTTTAACTTTATCAAGTAGTGTTAAATAAGAGATTTATCTAATATATCTTTTATTTAACACTGCCCGTGACTATACAGACGAGGAAACGCCTTGCTCCATCTCGAACCAAGAAGCTAAGCTCGTCCTGGCTGATGATACTCTCCCTTACTGGGATGTTGGAAAAGTAGGTCGTTGCGGGCTTTGTTAATTTTTAATCTTCTTTATCTAAACAATTATCTTTTAATATTTATTTCTTAATTTATAATAAAATATCAAATCTTACATTTATTTATATTCTTAAATAATTAGACTTTTTATCTTTACATTTATAAATATTTTTTAGTTTATGCTTTTATACGGGTGTTGACTAAAAACACCAAATATGATAGACTCCAAACCCAAATTTACCCAAAAAGGACAAAAATGAAAAAGATTATATTCTCACTATTAGCAGCAGCTTCTACATTACTAGCAGCCATAAATTTAAACACCGCCACAAAAGAAGAGTTAATGAGCTTAGATGGTATAGGTTCTTCAAAGGCAGATGCAATAATAGAGTATAGAAAAGCAAATAAATTTAACTCAATAGAAGACATAAAAAATGTAAATGGTATAGGCGATAAGACATTTGAAAATCTAAAATCAGATATATCAGTATCAGGCACTACAAAGATAGATGACACAAAATCAAAAATAAAATCTAAAAAAGATGAGATAAAAGAAAAAGCAAGTAAAAAGAGTGATGAAGTAAAAGAGAAAAAAGATAGTGCTAAAGATGATAGTATAAAAGAGATAAAAGATAAGAAAGAAAGCCTAAAAGATAAAGTAGAGAAAAAGAGTAAAGCTAAAAAAGAGAAGAGCAAAGAGTAATAAAATCTAGAAATTTATAAAAATTCTTACATAAAGTA
The DNA here is from genome assembly GCF_002912895.1 of Campylobacter concisus. Taxonomy (GTDB): domain Bacteria; phylum Campylobacterota; class Campylobacteria; order Campylobacterales; family Campylobacteraceae; genus Campylobacter_A; species Campylobacter_A concisus_G. The sequence continues at coordinate 120,378 of NZ_POZX01000020.1, read as the reverse complement.
TATAAAAATAGTTAGGAGCGCATAGCACTCCTAACTAATAAAATAGATTGGTTTTTTATATATCTGCCTACTTTTTAATTATATAACTTAGTTTACCTGCTTTTTAATTCTATAACCTAGTTTACCTATTTTTTAAATTTTATAAATTAATAAGCTCATCTAATAGATCTTGCAAAGTAATGCTTCTTAAACTATTCTCTAAAGCTTCTTGTGCTTTTAGGAAGTGGGGGGTTAAAAGTCCCTCGATCTTACTGCCAAGTGGGCAGGCTTTAGGTGAGTCAGAGTGGATCTTAAAAAGTTTTTCTTTATTATTTACTGCGTTAAAGATTTGAAGGAGGGTTAGGTGTTGGGGAGTATCACTGACTTGAGATGTGGCGTTTGTGGGGCTGGGGTGCTTAGGCATCAAATAGTTATGTCAAGCATATGATGTTCGCTAGGCACTATTTCCTCATTATCTGCTATATTATCCAAATTTTCCTCGTCACTATCTCTTGAATTTTGTTTTTTGCTCTCAAACTCACTTGCCTCTTCTTCATTTTTTTGGCGTTCATGTTCCTTTTCAGGGTCTATTTTATAAGACTCTTCCATCGGACGCACCTCTTTGATCTCTTCACTTTGTTGCGAGGCAAGCTCAGCTGCCATTAAAGACTGCATATCAAATCTAGCTTGTTGATTTGCATGCACTTGCGATACTACTGGGGCATTTTGATTTATAAAGTTACTATTTCCTAAAGGTGTTACAGCCATTTTTTAGCCTTTATTTATGATGATAGTTTTATAGTTCGTATAAGTGACATTTGCACCGTTTTCACGTTTTAAATTTTCACGCTTAGTATAGTTTACCTCGTATCTGCCAGCTCCCTTTACACTAAATTCCACGCAAAATTTAGCTGCCATTTCTAGAACATCTTCAGGCACCCTACTCTTGTTTGTCTTGATAATGACATGAGCGCTTGGGCTATCCTTTAGATGTAACCATATATCGTCTTTTTTGGCAAGGTCAAGCAAATTTATATTGCCTTTTTCGTTTCTACCAACTAAAATTTTAAACTCTCTAACGTAAAAAATTTCAGCATTTTCACTCACATCTTTTACATGGCGTTCTTTTTGTTTTGCCTTATTTTTTGGGCTTAAAATTTCAAGCTCATAAAGACCGCTCGCTTCTTTTAAGAGAGACTTTAATCCTTCAAAAAACTCGATTTTTTCGCTTAAATTTCTCTTTTCTATCTCCACGCCAAGGGCTTTTGCGCGAAGCTTTTTTGATCTTGCGTAAAACTCATTTGCGCTATTTTTTGGTGTATCGCTAAGAGTTAGTTTTATCTCATTGTCATCAAAATCTTTTAGGAAAATTTCCCTCTCATAGCCCTTAAAATTTCCCAAATTTGCAAGCAAAAGCGATCCTAAATTTGAAGCTTCCTCGCTTTTTTTCATTAGCTCATCTTTGTCTTCAAGTGAGTTTAAAATTTCACTCATGCTATCTATCCTTTTTTGTACACTTGTAAGCTTTGCCTCTTTTAAGCTAGCTATCCTGGACTCATTTACTCTGATCGCTTCGCTCTTAAAAAACGCCTCAAAGTCAGTTATGGGCTCGCACGGTTTTTCTTTGATAGCAATTGCTGGAAGCTCTCTTAAAACTTCGCCAGTTTCTATTTTGCGGTAGCTATTATCGATATGTCTTAACGCCTCGATTATTACGTTGTTTTCATCAGTTATTACAGCATTTGTAAAGCGACCTGTAAATTCAAGATAGAGGATAAAATTTTCACTTTTATATGAGCCACTTTGCGTGCAGATAAATTTTAAAATTCTATTGTCTTTTAAGCATTCAACGCTTTTTATATGCGAGGCATTAAAGCGCTTTTTTAGGACATTATCAAATGGTGCTTGATAGATTTTTGCTTCTTTTAGTTCGTCATCTTTGTAGATAGCGGAGTTTGATTTGTTTAGATCAAAGATAATCTTCTCCCCATTAAATTCGATTAAAATAGCCATATCATTAATGCGTTTTGCTTGGTTTATCTTTGTAAAATTTGATAGATAACTTGCTATTTGAACTAAATGTGCGTACTTCATGTGGGGATTATATCAGAAATGTTGCAAAAATGTTTTAATAAAAGCATTATCGCTAGCTATGAAAGAATGGCAAAAATCTGTTTTCTGATCCATGTTTAATTTTTACAAATATTTTATTTGTAATGTTATTAAAATATAAATTTTTCGTAAATTTTTTCCATAAAAATTTAAAATATATTTTTATATAATGATAACTATTTTTATAATATTAAAAATTTTTTAAGGGATAAAAAATGAATAAATTTCGCATTAGTGCGGTGCTTTGTTTTGCTATTTCTGCTTTAAATGCTACTGATGTAAGCTTGGATGGAATTAAGCATTGAAGATAGCGCAGATGATGGTTACAGAGCCACAACTAGTGAGGTGGGCAAGACAAATACGCCAATTCTTGAGATACCACAGACGGTAAACGTCGTAACGCAACAACAGCTAAAGGATAAAAAGCCATAAAATTTAATGGAATCGCTTCAAAATGTAAGTGGTGTTAGCTATGCGAATACAACTTCAGGAAATTTTGATGCGGCTTAAAGCGTGGCTTTGGTGGCGGACGTGACGGCTCTATAATGCGTAATGGTGTATCAGCTGGTGTGACGCACAACTTTAATGCAACTGTAAAAAGCGTCGAGGTGTTAAAGGGCCCAGCAAGCTTGCTCTACGGCGCGCAAGAGCCAGGCGGTATCATAAATATGGTCACTAAAAAGCCAAAATACGACTTCTCAAACGAAATTTGGGCAGGTATCGGCAACCGCAACTACTGGAATACAGGCTTTGATACCACAGGACCTATTGCAGAGAGCGGATTTGCGTATAGATTTATATTTGATACGATGCAAAAAGACTACTGGAGAGAATTCGGTGAATATAAAAATATTCTCTTTGCTCCCTCACTTTCGTATAAAGGCGATGACTACCGCATAAATTTGGCCTATGCGCACACACGCTCGACCGATCCGATCGACCGAGGCATGTATCTCATTCCAAGTACTGGAAAACTACTACCCATAGATAAGAAAAGACGCCTTGACGAGCCATTTAATAAGCTAAAAACAAAGCTTGACACGCTAGATGTAAATTTTGAGAAAAATCTCGGCGAAAACTGGCTACTAAAGGGTGCTTATGCATTTTCTCGCTCAAAGCACGAGTACGGCCACATCAGGCTAATGAAGGTAGATTTAAACAATGGCATGGCAACTAGACGAAATGAATACTACGACGGATTTATCCACCGCACACATGTTGGATCACTAAATTTAAACGGCTACGTTAAAACCGGTGAGATAGAGCATAACTTGCTCTTTGGTATCGACGCAAAGGAATACTATCGTTATAGGCCAGGTGGTCTAAAAGATATGGGTAACCACTTAAGCATAAACATATATCATCCTATCTATGGAAGAGTTGGACTACCAACTGCCAGGGAGTCAAGCATCCAGTACCAAAAGCTAAAAACGATCGGATTTTACGCACAAGATAGCATAAATTTAACTGAAAATTTAATCTACTCTTTAGGAACTAGGTATGAATACTACGACCAAGTAGCTCGCGGCACAACTAGTGGACCAAATAGCACAGATCAACAAGATGGCAAATTTGCGTGGCAAACTGGGCTTTTATATCTACTAACGCCTCAGTGGTCGGTCTATACCAACTACGCACAAAGTTTCAATCCGCAAATGGCTATGAAAGGCGATATCGGCGATATAAAGCCTGAAGAGGGCAAAAGTATTGAGTTTGGATCTAAATTCCAAAACGATAGCATAACGGCTAGTGCGGCGGTTTTTAATATCAATAAGAAAAACATCATGCGTACCGTAAGTGGCGTGAGTACGCCAGTGGGCGAGGCGCGCTCTAGAGGATTTGAGTTTGACTTTAACGGCCGCGTGACGCAGGGACTAAGCGTGGGCGCTAGCTACGCATTCACAAAGACTGAGGTGCGAAAGGATAGCGGAGCGTTTGCCGTGCTAGTAGGCAAACCGCTAGAAGCCACGCCTAAGCACCAAGCCAGCCTCTTTGCTAACTACGACTTTAGCCACTTAGGCGCAAAAGGCCTAAGGATCGGCGGCGGAGCGAGGTACTTTGGCTCATGGTACACCTACTACATGAGGACGAATTTACCGGCCGTGCCTGCTGGAACGGGCTTTAAGATGGACGACGCGGTCGTTTACGACGCATTTATCAGCTACGATACCAAGATTGCGGGCTACGAGACGAATTTTTCGTTTAACGTCAAAAACTTGACCGACAAGCTCTACTATACGTCCTCATCGACCGGCACGCAGGCTAATATCATACCGATACAGCCGGGGTATGCGAGGCAGTTTATGCTGACTGCTAGCGTTAAATTTTAACATTAAGCGGCTCGTCTTTTCTCGCTATACGGCGTTGAAATTTAAATTTTAAGCTCGGCAGACCATTCGTCTAGCCTACGCTTAAAATTTAAATTCCGCCTTGTCTAGCGAAAAATACTTCACCTTAGCTTCTTACACTCAAATTTTGAAGTCAAATTTAATCAAATTTGCAAATTTGACTTCAAATTCGACTCGCCCGAACCCGTATCCCAAAAGCGTCAAATTTTGTTTTAAACCCGCGACGTATTATGATATTTTATCCAAGCCAAATTCGTATTTGAAACGCTCAAATTTTAATCTCAATCTCTTTTTATCCATTTTTCGCTAAAATCGCTAAATTTTAAAAACGCGCGGCATCCGCAAAAAAGGAAATTTATGCAAAACTCAAAGCAAACCATCACCGAAAAGATTTTCAGCGAGCACGTAGGACGCGAGGTTTTTGCGGGCGAGATCATCGAAAGCGACATCGACATGGTCATCGGCAACGACATCACGACTCCGATTTCTATCAAGCAGTTTGAGCGAAGCGGCGCGACGAAGCTCGCTAATCCTGACGGCTTTAGCGTCGTGATGGACCACTACATCCCCGCCAAAGACATCCTAAGCGCCAACCAAGCCAAAATCAGCCGCGATTTTGCGTATAAGCACGATTTGAAAAATTATTTCGACGAGAAGGACATGGGCATCGAGCACGCGCTTTTGCCTGAAAAAGGGCTAGTCATCCCAGGCGACGTCATCATCGGCGCAGACAGCCACACCTGTACGCACGGCGCTCTTGGAGCGTTTAGTACTGGCATGGGCAGCACCGACCTAGCTTATGCGATGATCACTGGCAAAAACTGGTTTAAAGTGCCTGAGAGCATTAAAGTCATATTTAAAGGCAAGCTTGATAAGCACGTTTATGGCAAGGATCTCATCCTTGAGATCATCCGCCAAATAGGCGTTGATGGTGCACTTTACAAGGCACTTGAGTTTAGCGGTGAGGTGATAGAGGGCCTTAGCATGGATGATAGATTTTCAATGTGCAACATGGCGATCGAAGCTGGTGCAAAGAGCGGTATCATCGCGGTTGATGAGATCACAAAAGAGTTTTTAAAAGATAAAAATTTACGCGATAAACCAAAATTTTTCTACTCAGACGAGGGTGCAAAATACGACAAAATTTTAGAGATCGATGTTACAAACCTTGATCCAGTTATCGCATATCCATTTTTGCCAAGCAACGGCAAGAGCGTAAGACAAGCGGTTCGTGACGATTTAGCCATTGATCAAGCATTTATCGGTTCATGTACGAATGGCCGTCTAAGCGACCTGCGTATCGCAGCACAAATTTTAAAAGGCAAAAAAGTAGCTCGCAAGACAAGGCTTATCATCACTCCAGCGACACAAAAGATCGCAAGGGCTGCCGAAAAAGAGGGCTTAATTGACATTTTCATCGAAGCAGGAGCGGTCGTGAGCAATCCAACTTGTGGCGCTTGTCTTGGCGGATATATGGGAATTTTAGGCGCAAATGAGCGCTGTATTTCAACAACAAATAGAAATTTCGTCGGCCGTATGGGCGATAGAACGAGTGAAATTTATCTAGCCAACTCAGCAGTTGTAGCAGCCTCAGCCATAGCAGGTAAAATCGCTGATCCAAGGGACTTATAAAAAATAATATGGATAGTTTGATATCTGACTTATTGAAAATTATACTTGGTGCAGTCCTAACAATGTGTGCGCAATGGGTGTACGCTAATCTAAACACGAAAAAAGAGAAAAATAAACTCAGGCAACAAAAGCTAGAGGAAGCGTTTATTATAGTAGGGGATATTTTAGGGGGAATACATTACAAAGTAGCTTTATTAATAAATCCAAATTTAAATATAGAAAATCCAAAATTTGAAATTGGTAAATTACACTCGCTTATCAGTTTTTACGCACCAGAACTGCAAGAGGACTATAAGGATTTTATGTCCACATATCAAGAATTCGGTCCGCTTATCCTAAACAAATTCAGAACTTTAGGTAGTGATGACAAAAGAATAGGGGCAACAACTGAGGAGCTAGTGCAAATGATCTTTTCGCTAAGCTCAAAAGGTAATATAATCAAAGAAAAATTGACTAAAATAGCGCAAACACTATAAATTAGTTGTTGCGGCGAAGCAAATAATATTTTATTGTAAAATCGCCACAACAACTAAATGGTGCATTAAAACGCTGTTATCGTAGCCAAAAGACCAAAGATTATGCCTGGAAAGTTTGCGGCAGAAAGTGGATAGTCTTTTTTAGCTTTTAATAGTCCGTAACTTGTCCAGATTGTGCAGTTTAGTGCGGCTGCCAGTGGCTGTATAAAAGGCGTCTTGTTGCCGTCAAGGTTGCCCATTATTTGTGGGATGTATGAAAAGTACATAACAACTGATAGGCATGTGCCGATCCAGCCTAAAATTTGTAGATTTTTTTCGCTCATTGCTTCTCCTTGAATAAAAGCGCCATTATGTCTTTTTTAATCATAGCAAGCAAATGGATAAAGTAGCCATGATTTTTACTGCGATTAAGATGGTTTTAGTAAAATTGAGCATTTTAAAAGGATAAAAATGCCAGATATAGTATATGACAAAGCAAAATGGCATTGGGGTGCGAAAGATGCGCCGACTGATATACCGCATGAAAACGGTGCGACACACATTGCATTTTTCTTTCGCTGGTGCATGGAACACAAATTTTATTCAAAGGAATTTGCAGCAGATTTTGCGGACGATATAGCACAGATGGATGAAAATTTTAACTATCGTCAGTATCTTTTTGACGCTATGGACGGCGTACTTGGAAGTGCGGAGCTAAATACTGTTGGTAAAGCCTTTGCAAAAGCTTACTATACGACCGATCGGACAAAATTTGCCAAAATGTATGGTTGGTATTTGCAGGATTATACGGATTTTGTTTCGAAAAAATTTGGTGAAAAATACTTTGATAACGCCTATTTTTATATAGAAAACTCACAAGAAAACTATGCCTTGATCAAAGCTATTATTGATCGTCGCTACGAGGAATTTTTAACAATGAAAAGGGTAAAGCAGGCTTAAAATTTTACAAGTAGCATAAACAAAAATAAGTTTTTATCACATATTTTTGGTAGATCAAAGCCGCTTTTAGCTAAATTTAGCCTCATAACTTTCTTAGGGGAAAAGATGCAAACTTGCGTGATTTTAGCAGGTGGCAAAAGCTCGCGTATGGGGCAAGATAAGACACTTTTGCCATTTGGTGGTTTTAAGACGCTTACTCATTATGAGGTTGCGAAATTTAGCAAAGTTTTTGAAGAGGTTTATGTGAGCTCAAAATTTGAGAAATTTAGCCCGCCACTAAAGCTTATAAAAGATGAAAATAGCAATAACTATTCGCCAATGCTCGCACTTTACTCCATTCTTAAAAATTTTGATCATAGTGTTTTTGTGATCCCAGCCGATATGCCATTTTTTGATCTTAAAAGTTTAGAGGAGCTTGTTAAATTTAAAGATGAATTTGACATGGTCGTGGCTAGTGATAATGAGCACATTCACTCGCTTTGTGGTTTTTTTAGCCCAGGGATTGCCACTTTGGCTCATGAGTTTTATTTAAAAAATGAGCATAAAATCGGACTTTTGAGAAAAAGCTGTAAATGCAAAGTCATAAATTTTAAAGATAGTGAGCAGTTTTTTAATGTTAATTTCCCTGACGAATACGAAATGGCAAAGAAAATCCAAGAAAAGAAGATAGATGATGAGTAAAATTTTATTATTTTTAAGCCTTGGCCTTAGTTTTTTGATGGCAAGTGAGCTAGAAGATTTTAAAAGAGCACAAGAGCTGGAGCAAAGCGGCGACATAAAGGCTGCGATGCAAATTTATAAAGAGCTAGCCAAAAGCTCTTTAAACGAGCAAAACGCGATACAAAATTTGCAAGCAAGCGAGCCAGCGCCAAGAGAGGCGAAGCTAAAGCAAGCCGATCTTTTAAGAGAAGATAAAAGTGATAAAAATTTACAAAATGCACTTGGTATCGAGCTTTATAAATTTAACTACCTTTTGCCAGTAACTTATGCCAAAAATGTGCCAAACGATGAGCGAAAGAGCGTTGAAACTAAGTTTCAAATAAGCCTTGCAAAGCCGTTATTTTATGACCTGTTTGGATTTGGAGAGAGCCTTGTGGCAGCCTACACGCAGACATCTTGGTGGCAGATAACAAGGACATCTGCGCCGTTTCGTGAGACAAACTATCAGCCAGAAATTTTTCTAAATTTTGCTTCGCCAAAATATTTGGATCAAATAGGTATAAAAAACCTAAAATTTGGACTTTTGCATGAGTCAAATGGACGAGATGGCAAAAAATCAAGAAGCTGGAATAGAGCCTATGTTCAAAGTGATTTTGTTTACGGCAAGCTTAATATCTCGCCAAGGGCTTGGGTAGTGATCGGTGACAAGGGCGACAATAAAGACATCCTAAAATATATCGGACGTGGCGATGTAAGACTTATCTACAATCTCAATGATCACATATTTAGCCTTATGCTAAGAAATAACTTACATTTTGATAAAACAAATAAAGGTGCGGCTGAGATTTCATATATGTTTCCGATATTTTCAACTGGTGTTTATGGCTATTTGCAGTATTTTACTGGATACGGCGAGAGCTTGATAGACTACAACAGACACACTGATAAGATCGGACTTGGTTTTGTTATCTTGAAATAAACTTAAAAATTTATACTTGATAAATGGCTAAATTTGGGCAAATAATCATAAATTTGCCCAAATACCTCAAAAAAAATTAATTAATTAAAAAACTTAAAATATTAGAAAAAATATAAGCAAAATTTGCTAAAATCGTCTTCAATAATCTCACAACAAAAGGAGCTTTTCATGAGCGGAATTGCTTTGATCGTATGTTTTGTTATCGCGATCATACTTATGATCGTTATGATCTCTAAGCTAAAAGTGCATCCATTTTTAGCACTTATGAGTATATCTTTGATCCTTGCGATCGTCGCAGGTATCGATCTATCCAAGATCCCAGCGATGATAGGTGTCGGATTTAGTGGCACTTTTAAGAGTATCGGTATCGTCATCATCTTTGGAACTATCATCGGCACTGTGCTTGAAAAAACAGGAGCTGCTTTAAAGCTAGCTGACATGGTTGTAAAGTTAGTCGGACAAAGACGTCCAGAACTTGCCATGCTTATAATGGGCTGGGTTGTCGGCATTCCGGTGTTTTGCGATAGCGGTTTTGTCGTTTTAAACTCTATTCGCGAGGCACTTTATAAGAAAATTTCAGCAAGCCCAGTCGCGATGTCAGTCGCACTTAGTGGCGGTCTATACGCATCTCACGTCTTTATCCCGCCAACCCCTGGTCCAATAGCAGCTGCAGGAACACTTGGTCTTGGCGGCAATTTACTCCTTGTTATCATTATGGGAACAGTCGTTTCAGCGCCTGTTTTAATAGCTGTTTATTTCTTTTCAAAGAGTGTTGGCAAAAGCGTGACTATCAGCGACAAAGATGCTGACGCTACTATCACAGCTAGTTACGAAGAGCTTTTAAAGAAATTTGGCACGCTACCTAGCGGATTTTTGAGCCTTGCTCCTATCATCATGCCTATCATTTTTATGGCGATTGGTTCTGTTGTCGATGTTTTAGCAAAACAAGGCATGCTTGATAAGGCTTCTTTTTTACCAAAAGTACTTTTATTTTTAGGCAACCCTATCATCGCTCTTGCTATTGGCGTGATCTTTTGCGTGTTTTTATTAGTAGAAGCCAGAAAGATAAGAGAATTTGACCACATCACGAACGAGTCTTTAAAGATCGCTGGACCGATACTCTTTATCACTGCAGCTGGCGGTGTTTTGGGCAATGTCATCACTGAGGCTGGCTTTGTAAATTTCATAAAAGAAAATGCAACCGCCATAAAAGCGATAGGAATTTTCTTCCCATTCATCATCTCAGCCGTACTAAAAACCGCTCAAGGAAGCTCAACTGTGGCAATCATCACGACAGCATCTATCATGGGTGCATTTAGTGCCGACAACTCGCTCATGCAAACACTTGGCTTTACAAGTGAAATTTCAGCTGCTCTTTGTGTCATGGCGATAGCATCTGGTGCGATGTGTGTATCTCACGCAAACGACAGCTACTTCTGGGTTGTGACAAATTTTAGCAAGATGAGCGCAGAACAAGGATATCGCACACAAACAGCTATGACGTTTATAATGGGCATCGTTGGTATAATTAGCGTTTACATATTATCTTTGGTGCTTTTATGAGAATTTTAGTTGCGATTGATTCATTAAAAGGCTCGCTTAGCTCACTTGAGGCGGGCCTTGCTGTAAAAGAAGGACTAGAAGAGATTGGCTGTGAGGTCGTTGTCAAGCCTATCGCAGATGGTGGCGAGGGTAGTGTAGAGGCGATGGCTGATGCACTTGGTGCGAAATTTATAGATACGATAGTTAAAAATCCACTTGGAATTGAAATTTTAGCTAGATATGCACTAAAAGATGACCTTGCAATACTTGAAATGTCAAGTGCTTCTGGCCTTACACTCATAAACCCAGACGAGAGAAATCCACTAAAGACTAGCACATTTGGTTTTGGTCAGATGATAAAAGATGCCATTGCTAAAGGTGCCAGAAAATTTATCATTGGCATCGGCGGAAGTGCGACAAATGACGCTGGTACAGGCATGCTTAGTGCACTTGGCTTTAAATTTTATGATAAAAATGGTGCTTTGCTTGAAGGAAAAGGCGAGAATTTAGCCAAAATTTGTGAGTTTACAGATGAAGAGGTGCTAAAAGAGCTAAAGGAGTGCGAGTTTTTAATAGCCTGCGATGTAGACAATCCGCTTTATGGCATGAATGGAGCAGCCCATGTTTATGCCCCTCAAAAGGGTGCAAATGGCCGCATGGTAAAAGAGCTTGATGATGGGCTAAAACACTTTGCAGCTCTTGTAAAGGAAAAGACTAATAGCAGACTTCACACACAAAAAGGTGCTGGCGCAGCTGGCGGACTTGGTTTTGCATTCGTGGCATTTTTAGGAGCGAAACTTCGCCCAGGTATTGAGATCATTACGCAGACCATCTCACTTGAGGATGAGATCAAAAAGGCTGATCTAGTCATCACTGGCGAAGGCCGTATGGACTTTCAAAGCTCAATGGGTAAGACACCAACTGGGGTTGCAAAACTAGCAAAAAAGTATCATAAGCCAGTGATCGCATTTGCTGGAAGCGTGCAAAAATGCGCCAAAGATTGCCACAAAAATGGGATTGATGCCTATTTTTGTATATTAAATGAGCCAGTGAGTCTTGAAGAAGCGATGAGAAAAGATGTCGCGATTAGAAATTTAAAGATGACAGCAGAACAGGCCGTAAGACTCTTTAAAGTAGCAAATAAACTTTGATATTTAGCAGGCTGGTAAAATTTTACTAGCCCTTAAATCTGATGATTGATTTATAAAAATGGCTATTGTTGGTTTGGGATATAAATTTTTAAAAGGTTTTTATTAATCTTAAATATAAACTAAAGCTTTAAATTTTTATTTCTTAGTTACTATTTATTCTTAAATTTTGCCATCATTTTTTCATTGTATTTATATGAAAGACGTTTTTAAATCCCAACAAATCTCACTACTAGGTGGAATTATCTAAATTTGTAAATCACGTATAAGTTTTCTCATAAAGCTTTTTGTTTATTGTGGCTTTTTACACAAGAAGCAAAATCTACTCTCCAGCTAGATCCTCAGCCACTTTTGCAGCAAGTTTTAGCTTGTCACTATCAAAGTGTGTGTAAATTCTTGAGGTATTTAAGCTTGCATGCCCTAGAGCTTCTTGCACAAGGACTAGGTCTTTTTGCTTTTTATAAAGCATCGTTGCAAAGGTATGACGCAGCATGTGAGCGCCATTTTTCTCTTTTCTGATCCCAGCTTTAAAAAGGATTTGCTCCACTATGCGGCTTACGTACGCCTGTGTCAGCCTGGTGCCTTTTTTGTTTATAAAAAGATAACCTTCTTTGTTGATGTAGTTTATTGCGATCGCGTTTAGATGAGCTTCTATGAGGTGACGTTTTATCATAACGATGCGGTATTTATTACCTTTGCCACGAATTCTAATGATAAAAAGATCACCATCTTCAGTGATATCTTTCCTCTTTAAATTTAGGGCCTCACTTACACGAATGCCAGTAAAAATTATCGTTTTTATTATGAGCTTATTGCGATTTGAGTTTTGCTTAAAGTCGCTCTGCTCAATCGCATCTAGAAATTTCTTAACCTCATCCTCGCCCATAAACTCGGGCAACTTTTGCCCTTTGTTGCCGCTAACTCCACCCCAGTTTTTTAAATTTATATCAAAAACATGAGCTTTGCCGTCCTCTTCGTTTTGTTTGTCTAAAAATGCAAAGAAATTTATCACTGAGATGCGGTAATTTTTCTTGCTAGCATCACTTAACCCACCAGTTGTGCTAGCTAGTATTTCACTTAACAGCTCTTCATCAATCTGCTTTAGGCTACTAAGCTCATAAAATTTCATCGTCTCATATATTTTTTTAAGTGGGTTAAAGTAGGTATTTATGCCAGTAAGCCCTGCGTTTCTTGCGCTTTTTACCAAGCCATCAAGCTGATCAATGTTCTTTACCTCGCGGCTTAGAGCGTAATTCACACTTGCAAGCGCCTTTGGATCTCGAAGCTCTTTGTTTGAAAGCGAGCTAAGTTTAAATTTGACGTAGCGAGTGAGCCAAAATATAAATGAGTTTTCAAAATTATCTTTGCAATCAAGTGCATATTTCAAAACAATAACCTTAAATTTTTTATTTTGAAAAGTATTATATTTGAAATTTTATGAAACCTACTTTTTTTGAAATTCAAAAACTATAAAAGCTTAAGTACATACCCATTTTCTATGGCTTCAAGCTTATATTTATGCATTTTATCAAGCTCCAAAACCACCCTGAAATATCTATCATGCCAACCTATGATCACATTTTTAAAATGTTCATTTTCAAGTTTTAAGCTCTTAGTTTTAAAGCTTCTTGGAGGCTTTGCAAAATCAAGAACAATCTTGTTTTTCTCATAAGCAAAATGCTTTAAATTTTTAGCTTTTGTGACGATTTTTAGCTCTTTTTCACTAGCTAAAAAGCTTATAAAGTTTAAAAATTTAACCACTTTTTCATTTTTAGTATTTTCAACTGGTTTTGCATTAGGCTCTATTTTTACTTCGACTACTTTTTGCTCAGCCTTCGTGCTAGTTTCTTTTATCTTTTTTGTTCCAAGATCGATAACCACGACATTTGGGGCTGGTATATCTGAAGTTTTATTTCTATCTTTGTTTAAAATTTTAGTCTCATTTTTTTCTATTATTATAGGAGTGCTTAATTTCTGAGTAGGTATCTCAGCCATCGTTACTGAAACATCTAGCTTTTTGGCTGCAACTGGCTCTGGAGTTTTCATCTTTGTTAGAGTAAATTCATCACCATGATCGATAGTTTTATTTATATCGGTTAGTCTTTTTTCTTTTATACTACCGTCATTTGCCCTGTATCTTATAGTAACATCTAGCAAAAGCATTGCATCGCTTGGAAATTTAAATGAAAGTGAATTAAAGCTATCAAATTTCTCAATGATATTTGTTGTCATAACACTTGTATTTAGCTCGCTCATAGGCATAAATGGATTTTCTCTAGCACATAAACTTGCTGTCAAAATAGATAAAACTAACCAAATTTTCTTCATCGTTCCTACTTTTTGTTGGAGTCTGGCTCAAGGCCTTGCAATTCAAAATAGTCTTTTTGTAGACGCGCGTTCATTTTTTTTAAAATTTCCACGTCCTCGCTAAGCCTCTCCTTTTTACTCTGAAGGCTTAGCATAACATCAAGTGAGCGTTTGCCAAACATCATATTACCCACATAAAAGGCAAACATAGCCACGCAAATTGTGGCTATGACATATCGTAATGTTGGTCTAATATATTTTACAATTTTATGAAATATGCCATCAGTGTTGCCATATTCGTCTAAAATTTCGCTCAAATATTATCCCCCAAAAACTCTCCAGCCTCAAGCTCGATCTCAAGTAAGCGGTTATATTTTGTATTACGCTCGCTTCTTGAAGTTGCACCTGTCTTTATCTCGCCAGTGTTTAGAGCAACCGCAAAGTCAGCGATAAACGCATCTTCGCTCTCACCGCTTCTGTGACTCATGATGCAGCGGTAGCCGTTTCTTTGAGCAAGGCGGACGGTTTGCATAGTTTGAGTGACTGAGCCTATTTGATTTGGCTTAATTAGGATCGCATTTGCGATATTTTTCTCGATGCCTTCGCGCAAAATTTTCTCATTTGTGACAAAAAGATCGTCGCCAACTAGCTGTACCTTACTACCAAGCCTTTTTGTAAGCTCAGCCCAGCCGCTCCAGTCGTCCTCGCTAAGGCCATCTTCGATAGAAAATATCGGATATTTTTCACAAAGTTTTTCGTAGTAGCTAATGAGCTCGTCGCTACTAAATTTCTTGCCCTCAAGCTCGTATTTGCCGTCTTTATAAAGCTCGCTTGAAGCAACGTCAAGAGCTAGTTTGATTTGGCTGCCTAGCTCATATCCAGCCTCTTTTACAGCCTGTGAGATAAGCTTTAGTGGCTCTTCATTGTCTTTTAAATTTGGAGCAAAGCCGCCCTCGTCACCGACAGCTGTGCTGTGTCCAGCTGCGTTTAGGATAGATTTTAGCTTGTGATAAATTTCTGTTGCAGCTCTTAGTGCCTCACTAAATGTGCTAAAGCCAAATGGCATGATCATAAATTCTTGAAAATCAACGCTGTTATTTGCGTGTGCGCCGCCATTTATGATGTTAAACATCGGCACTGGCAAGATACTAGCGTTTGCACCGCCAAGGTAGCGGTAGAGTTGGATTTTTAGGCTCTTTGCAGCTGCGCGAGCCACTGCCATAGATACGCCAAGAACTGCGTTTGCGCCTAAATTTGAGTAGTTGTGTGTGCCATCAAGCTCAAGCATCTCTTCATCGACTGCTTTTTGGTTGTAGGCATCAAGACCGATGATCGCCTCTGCGATCTTTTCATTTACATTTGAAACGGCTTTTAGTACGCCTTTGCCAGCGTATCTCTCGTCTTTATCACGAAGCTCGAGCGCCTCACGCTTGCCGGTGCTTGCACCACTTGGTACGATCGCGCTTGCCTCGGTTCCATCACTTAGTCTAACTGTCGCGCGGACTGTTGGGTTGCCTCTACTGTCTAAAACCTCGTGAGCTTCTACATCTTCAATAAATACCATTATTCATCTCCTGCTTCGTTTGTGTCGTCATCTTCGTCTTTTGCACCGCTACTTATTAGGTGATCTATGCCCATTGAGCCTTTTATAGCCGCTACTATCTCGTCAGAAATTTCTGGATGCTCTTTTAGGTAGGCTTTGGCGTTTTCTCTGCCTTGGCCTAGTTTTTCGGCCTTGTAGCTAAACCACGCGCCTGATTTGTCGATAATGTCGAGCTTTACGCCATAGTCGATGATCTCGCCCTCTTTGCTCACACCCTCGCCAAACATGATGTCAAATTCAGCCACTTTAAACGGAGGCGCGACCTTGTTTTTAACAACTTTTGCTTTTGTGCGGTTGCCGATAGGCTCGTCGTTTTGTTTAAGTGTGGCTATCTTTCTTACGTCTATTCTTACTGATGAGTAAAATTTAAGTGCATTGCCGCCAGTTGTAGTCTCAGGCGTGCCATATCCCATCATACCGATCTTCATACGAATTTGGTTGATGAAGATAACAGTTGTCTTCATCTTGCTTAAAATTCCAGTTAGCTTTCTAAGCGCCTGACTCATTAGTCTGGCTTGAAGACCCACGTGTTGATCACCCATGTCACCATCTATCTCGCTCTTTGGAGTAAGTGCAGCGACGCTATCAACTACGATAAGATCGACCGCGCCACTTCTAGCAAGCGTTTCAACGATCTCAAGTGCCTGCTCGCCAAAGTCTGGCTGAGAGACGTAGAGATTGTCAGTATTTACGCCTAAATTTGAAGCGTATTTTACGTCTAGTGCGTGTTCTGCATCGACAAACGTACAAATTCCGCCAGCTTTTTGCGCTTCAGCGATGATGTGAAGTGTAAGAGTGGTTTTACCTGAGCTTTCTGGTCCATATATCTCGATGATCCTGCCTTTTGGAACGCCGCCTATGCCAAGAGCTAGGTCAAGTCCTAGCGAGCCAGTCGGTATAGACTCGATAGCCTCAACCTCTTTATCACCAAGTCTTAAAAGCGTGCCTTTGCCAAAAGCTTTATCGATCTGCTTTAGCGCAAGCTCAAGCGCCTTTTTCTTGTCCGCTTCGCTCTCTGGGATAGCTATCTTTTTGTCACTATCTTTTTCTTTTGCCATTTTTTACCTTATAAGTTGAAATTTGGCTTGATTTTATCTAAAAAGAGATGAATTTTACTTGATTTACTCGCAAATTATAATATTTTCGCCAAGCAGCGCAGCGCTATCTATGAGAGCAAAAAGGTGCTCTTTTTCAAACAAAAATCCATAAATTTGATCTTCGTTTTTTAGTATCGCCAGCTTAAGCGGCTCCACAAGAGAGCTAGCACAAAGTGTAAGAAAGGCTTCGTCGATATTATTTTGTGAAATTTGAGGTTTGGTTTTGAAATTCTCATCTTTTATAAAAGAGATAAATTCCTCTTGAGTAGTAGATTTATTAAATTTAAAAATTAGTTTTTCTTCTAAGGCTTGAACTAAAATTTCATCAAATTTAACTAGGTCTATGCGATCTTTTACACCTAAAATTTTGGCAAAATTTAGTAAATTTTTATCATAATCAGCCACATTTTTCTCATGCTCGCTTTGCGCCTTTTTGGCCCTATAAACAGCGTAAAGACCAATAATCATAAACAAAACTGAAAGGGTAAAAACTTCTATTAAAAACTCACTCATCATCATCCTTACAAAATGCAAACTTCGGTCTTAAGCTCTACGCCAAATTTCTCTAAAACTCTAGCCTTTGCCAAATTTATAAGGCTAGTGGCGTCCTCAAAGCTTGCGTGGTTAAAATTTATCAAGAAATTCGCATGCTCTTCGCTAAATTTCGCTCCGCCAATAGCGTATCCTTTTAGTCCAACTGCCTCTAGCAGCGCCCCTGCAAAGTGCCCCTCTGGATTTACGAAGCAGCTACCAAAGCTAGCCCCTTTTGGCTGATTTGCCCTCTTGGCACTTATAGCTTCAGATATGCTCGCGTCAAAGCCGCTATGAAGCTTAAATTTAGCTCCCAAAATAGTCTCATCTATGCCGCTATGTCGGTAGCTAAAGTTTATCTCATCTTTGCCCACCCAGCCACGAGCCAGACACACATGTGTGAGATTGTCGCTTATGCTAAATTTAAGTAGCCCAGCGTTCATTTTTATGAGCCCGCCAAGAGTGCCAGGGATATTTTTTAAAAACTCAAGTCCAGCGATGTTGTTTTGTTTTGAGAAGTTATAAATTTTGGCGGATTTCGTCGCAGCACCTATCTCAAGGTAAATTTTATCGCCTAAGCGTTCTAAATTTATATAGTCAAAGCTCTTGCCGAGCATCGCCATTTTTGGGGGATTTGGCGAGATAAGAAGGTTGTTGCCCCCGCCTATCATCACTGAGCCTAAAAAGTGAGGCGAGCTTAGATCTTTAAGGTTATCAACCTCAAAAATTTCATGCACACCGCCTATCCTAACCGAGGTAAATTTAGAAAAATCAACAAGCCTCGTCACTGGATAAATTCCGGTATAAAATCAAGCATGCGAGTGGTAAATTCAACCATCATCGAGATCATCCAAGGCATCAAAAATATGATGACAACGACAACTAGCAAAATTTTTGGCACAAAGCTTAGCGTGGTTTCGTTTATCTGTGTGGTCGCTTGAAAAATGGAGATGATAAGACCTGCGATTAGGCCGCTTAGCAGCATCGGAAGGCTGATGTAAAGGGCGATCTTAAAGGTTTCAACTCCAAGTGAGACAAGCGTACTTTGCATCAGCTAAACCTTGCTTCGTTGTATTCAGTTGGGATTAGGTAGTCATTTACGTCGATAGCTTTTTCAAAAAAGCCTTTGTCATAGCCTATTTGATATAGCTTATTTAGTGCTTTTAGTTGCGTTTCGTTCATGCTTATTGACTCGTCATTTGCGTATAAATTTAGATAAGTTTTAAGCTCCTCTTTGCCAACTCTGATGAGGTTTCGCTCCATTAGCATGTGAGATAAAAATGGCTTGTGTGAAGTGGCGACTCTAACAGCCTCACTAAGCACTCTCTCACACTCGATTGCGTCGGTTATCGGTAGGCTTCGTCTAAGCGCCATGCCACCAAGTGGAAGCGGTAAATTTTCGCCATTTAGCTCGCTCCAGATGTCCCAGATCTCACGCTCCACGCAGAGCTGGTCTGAGAAGTTTAAGATGCTTTCATGTATTAGCACGCCAGCATCGACTTCGCCGCTAAGCACGGCATTTTCGATCTCTAAGAAATTTTTATAAACGATCCTTGCCTCTGGGTAGGCTATGCGAAAGAGTAGGGCGTTTGTTGTGTTTTTGCCTGAGAGTGCGACCTTGAAATTTCTCTTTAGCTGCTTATCTTTTAGCTTGATAAGCTTTGGGCCATATCCTTTGCCAAAGCTCACCGCACAGCGTAAAAGCGCAAATTCATCGCAAATTTTTGGATAGAGCGCAAAGCTGATCGCTGTGGCCTCATAAGTGCCTTTTAGCGCCTCTTCGTTTAGTGTTTCTATATCAAGCGCCTTTGATGTGAAGGCTAAATTTTTACTGCTAACCCAGCCAAATTTGACCGCGGCATACATGAAAATATCGTCAGCGTCCGGCGAGTGAGCGACGTTTATGGTTTTTAGATTGTGCAAAGATGATCCTTTTTTTGATTACGCCATTTTAATGAAATTTATTTAAAATAAAGTTTTAAGGGCGGTTTTGAAACGATTTTACCAGCTTTGCCTCTTTGAAATTTAGCACGTATTTCACGTCTATGGCGTCTTTAGCACCTTTTCTTCGAGCTAGGATCGTTGAGTAAAATGGATGTTTGAGTTCTAGCATCTTAAGCAGTTTTTGATCGCTATCTTCTTTTTTTATATTTTCAACGATTATTGTCGTTATAAATTTGCCCTCAAACTCGTAAAATGGCCAGACTATCACGCCAGTATCGTTTGTTTTAAAATCATTTATTTTAGACTTTTTTGGGATATTTAGCATGGAGATGATCTTTTTATGAGGAATTTCTGCGTTTTGCACCGAGATCACCTTTACAAGTAGGTCTTTTTTGACACCGATACCATTTTGGCTAAAACGATAAATGCCGTCTTCAAAGATGCCAACCTTTTCAAAGGCATTAGCGTAGTTTGCGGCATTGCAAGCGGTCAGTAAAAGTGACAGAAACATTAAAATTTTTATAAATTTCATCTTTTCTCTTAAAATTTCACTCTTTTTATCCTATCTGAAGCGAAATTTTTTCTACCAAATTTAGCCTCATTTTTGCCGTTTAGCTCGACTAGATCGCCTGTAAAGCCACAAATATCATTTTTAACAAGATAGCTTCCCACGCCGTAAATATCAACCGGAGTGTTAAATTTCTCAAATTCACTCATTTTTTGCGGATTAAAGCCTGAGCTAACGACTATTTTAACGTGACTAAAACCAGCTTTATTAAGTGCCTCTCTTAGGGCAAATATAAGCTCCTTGCAAACGCCATGTGGGTCAAATTTACTCGTATCTTTGTCCTCAAAATACTTATCTATCAAATTTTTACTAGTATCAACCCTAACCGCGCCAAGCCTCTCTTTTAGGGCATTTGCAGCCTTTAAAGCGTCGGTGATCACGTCGTTGTTATAATCAACCAAGGCCGTAATCTGCTCGTTTTCAAAGGTTTTAGCGTAAATTTGGCAAGCCTTCACCACATCTCCGCCACACATTTGAATAAGTGCGTGAGGCATGGTGCCACCACCTTTTAGTCCTGTAAGCTCGCCCTGAGCGTCTGTGGCGACTTTTTTTATACCGCCGATAAATGAGGCATATCCGTCGCCTGGCTGCGTGCAGATGTCATCTTGCCTGTCTGCCATGCTAAAGACGTCCTTACCATTTGCCGCTCTTATCACGTCTCTAGAGTTTGTCGCCACGCAGCTTCTTCTAGTAAGTGTCGCGTCAATGACGTTTTCTAAAAAGCCGAAATTTTCATACTTGCCGCTTATCTTTAAAACTGGCTCGTTTGCATTTATGATATCGCCATCATAAAGTGCGTAAATTTCAAGCTTGCTTGGGTTTTTGGCAAATTTGTTGATGATAGCTAAAGCCTCGTCGATACCGCAAAGCATGATATCATCACGCCTTTGGAAAAACTGCATCGTCACGTGCTGATCTGGCAGATTTTGCTTAATTATCTCATTTACTTTTAGAAAGTATTTCGCCGTGAAGTAGCCCTCGCCAATCCTAGGATCTAGCCTAAAAGTCTTATCTGTTAGCCTCTCTATCTTGCCTTGCATCTTTAGCTCAAGTTCGTTCATGCCCATCCTTTTATTTTGTTGAGATTATACCATTTTGGCAAAAAGCCGAATAAGTTATAAAAATATATTTTAAGAATATATAAGAGTATATTTTATAAAATCGTGAAATTTTAATTTTAAAGGAAAAATATGAAAAAATTTTTACTTCTAATGGCTGCAATTTTTGCATTTGGCAATGAAAATTTGTTAGTAAGTGCTGGTGGCGGATATAAAAAGATAGTTGAGGCAGTCGCACAAAATCTCAAAAAAGATGGCGTAAATATCGACACTTCTTTTGCAAACATCACAGCTATCATGGCTCAGGCAAAAGAGGGCAAAACTGACGTGATCGTAGGCGATGAGGACTTTTTGAAAAAGTCTGATCTAAAGATCACCGAGTATGTAAATTTAGGCTCAGGCGCTTTGGTGCTAGCTACTAAAAAAGGTGTGAAAATTGAAAAAGTTGAAGAGTTAAAAGCGCTTTCCAAGATCGCTATGCCAGACGCAACAAAGACTGTTTATGGTAAAAGAGCAAATGAATTTATGCAAAAAGCAAATTTAAGTGGTGAGCTAAAGGATAAAATTTTAGCAGTTGCTGGCGTACCACAAGTCGTTACATATATATTAAACGGTGAAGTTGATGCTGGGTTCATCAACCAGACCGAACTAAATGCGCACAAAGACGAATTTAGTAGTTTTATCTTGATAGACAAAACCCTTTATGCTCCAGCAAACATCGTAGCTGCAAAGATTGAAGGATGCGATAAAAAGGCTGATTGCGTTAAATTTCTGGATGAGCTAAAAAGCGAGAGATCAAAAGAAATTTACACTAAATTTGGCATAAGATAAGGCTAAATTTGCAAGAGCTCACATGGGTGTTTGATCCTCTGATTTTAAGCATAAAGGTCATTTTGTGCCAAGGGGCTTTGCTCGTCGTTTTTGGGCTAGCTTTGGCCTATCTTTTGGCCTTTTATAAAGGTAAATTTAGAGCCATTTTAGAGATGATCGTAACTTTTCCTCTCATCTTTCCGCCCATTGCGACTGGATTTTTACTGCTTTACCTGCTTGGCAGAAATGGCATCATCGGCAAGGCTTTAAATTTAGAAATTATTTTTAGTTTTAAGGCTCTTGTGTTAGCTGCTTTTATAGCTTCGTTGCCGCTATTTGTAAAGCCTGTCGCTTCTGCTCTTGGCTCACTTTCAAAGAGCCTAAGTGAAGCAGCATACAGCCTTGGAAAAGACAAATTTCAAACAGCTATTTTTGTGCTTTTTCCATGTGTTGCAAAAAGCGTAGCAGCGGCTTTTATTTTGGCTATCTCACGCGGACTTGGCGAGGTTGGCATAACACTTATACTTGGCGGAAATATAATAGGAAAAACCGACACTATCTCGCTTGCCATTTATAATGCTGTATACGATGGCAAAAGCGATGAAGCACTTGTTTTAAGCCTTGTTTTGGTTGTGTTAAGTTTCATTTTGTTTGGGATTATAAATTTGCTTGATAAAGGTAAAATTTAGAGTGAGTGGCGAGAGGATGAGAGAATCGAACTCCCCACCAGACGGTCAACCGCCCAGTCATCGGGTTTGAAGCCCGTGAGCATCACCAGATTACTTTATCCTCCGTGTGCGTTATTTTAGCAGATTTAGATAAATTTTAGCCCATTTTATATAAACTTTTTTGAAATTACAAAAGGATTTCTGATTTTAAAATTTAGCGTTTTTGCATTTTTGGCTCTATTTTTTTGCTCTTGTTCCTCGGTTCTTTCTCCAGCAACTGCGCCGCTAAATGTATATGATGCGTACTCTATTTCGCGTGATAAACGTGGTATTTACTCGATCACAAGAGATAAATTTATACAAAGCAAATTGCAAAGCAAAATTTTATTTTCAAAAGGTCTTAGTAATATTGATATCGAGATAGAGGTTTTTTACGGAGATGCCTATCTGATCGGACTTGTTGATAGTAAAGAGCTTGAAGATAAGCTAGTAGAACTAGCCAAAAGTACAGATGGTGTGCGAAAAATTTATACCTATCTTCGTATCAAAAAGCCAGAATATCCATGCGATAGTCTAAAAATTCTTACAAACTTAAAGCAAAATCTTTTTAAAGATAGTATAGTTGAGGGCACAAATGTGCGTGTTAGCATCGTTGGCTGTGACGTTGTTTTTAGCGGTGTGGTAGATAGCATCGAACAAGAAAAGCACGCCATTTGGTATGCTAAGCACATTGACGATGTGGCCGATGTCTACTCGTTCATCAAAGTTATCAAATAAATTTAGCTTAAATATCGCTCTTTTTTACAAAGCTTGCTATTAGGCTTGGCAAGATGATTAGCGCGCCAAGAAGCATAAAAACCATAACAAGATCAGTTAGTAAGCCAAAATATATAGTTGGGATAAAGTTACTGGTTATCATCACGCTAAAGCCAAGAAAAATAGTGAACGATGTGTAATACATCGCATATCCGATGCTTGCGTGCGCGACTTTAATGCTCTCAAAAACGCTTTTTGTAAGCATTTCTTCTTTAAAGCGGTGTATGTAGTGAATGATATCATCAACGCCGATACCAATACTAATGGCTGCGATCGTAATACTCATCACATCAAGCGGAATGCCAAAAAATCCCATCACACCAAAGAGTGTACAAAGTGGGATTAAATTTGAAACTATCGCAATGGTTGCTAGCTTTATGCTTCTAAAAATAAAGCAAAATATGACAAAAAGTATAGCGACAGTTAGTCCAAAAGTATCAACTTGTGAGCTAAGTAAATTTTGAAGCATATTATTATAAAGCACCATCATTCCGGCCACTTCTATGCTTACATTATCATTTTTAGTAAGCTGTGCCAGCCCTTCTCTAAGCTCCTTTAGAAATAAATTTCGTCTAAGCTCAGAGTCACTATCAACGATCCTTATACTAAATCTAAGCTCATCATTTTCAATGCTCACATAAGGACTTAGTAAGATATTTTTATAATTTTGTGGCAATTTCTCATACATCGCAGCTAATAAAAAATCATCACTCGCGCCGTTATTTAACTCTTTTATGGCTTTTATAAGGGTTGCTAGCGAGCTTACATGTCCGACAAATTTTTGCTCTTTTAAGTAATCATGAATCTTCTCAGCAACCCTTGTGTGATAGCTATTAAACCAGTATTTTGCATCCTTGGCATTGCTTTCAAACTCATTTTCAAACTCATCTTGCTCGGTATTTTTATCTTGTTTTTGTTCTTTAAATTTCACTATCACATCAACTGGTATCGTGCCACCAAGTTTGGTATCAATAACTTGCATTCCTTGGCGGATTTCTGTGCTTTCTTTAAAGTAGCCTATAAAGCTATTTTCAACCTTTATCTTGCTGATACCATAAATGCCAAAACAAACGACTAGCACACAAACTACATAGATAATCTTTCTTGAGTTTAAGGCTAAATTTGCGCAGTATTTTGTAAATTTAAAGCTATTTTCAAAGGTTCTAATGGGAGCTAATTTTTTTAAATTTACGTTTATCGCGCCAAATAGCAAAAATGAAAGCACAAGCGAAACGCTAATGCCAGTGCTCATCATAATGCCAAGCATGATAACTGGCTTTATGTCAGCGCTCATAAGCGAGCTAAAGCCAATAACTGTGGTAAATATCGCCCAAAAAGATGGAAAGAATTTATCACGAAGCGTTAGATAAATTAGCTGATTTTGGCTATATTTTGGATGCTTTGCGAAAAATTCTCTATAGCTAACGACAAGGTGGATAACCGTTGAAATAGTAATGATGAGCTGAAGCGCGATGTAGTTTGAGCTAATGACCGTCACTTCCCAGTCAAATATACCAAAAATTCCGGTCGTAAAAATGGCACTTACGGCACATATAAACATCGGTAAAACGATCCATCTAACCTGCCTGAAAAATAGCCACAAACTAAAGCTAAGAAGAGCAAGTACGCTTAAGCCATAGACTAAAAGATCGCTCTTTATAAAGCCTATCATATCATCAGCGATCATATTTGCACCGCCTAAGAATAGCTCGTCATTTGCGTTAAATTTAGCTATGGTTGCTTTTATAGCCTCAAGGTTTTCGTGATCACTTTTTCTAAGCTCATCTCGGTAGGCTTTAAACTCATAGGCAAGAGCCTCTAGCTTAAGTCGCTCAGCTTGTGTGATAGTGCCGTTTGACTCTTTTTGGCTAAGTAAATTTCTTTCATTTACAAGCTCATTAAATTTCTCATCTTGTTTTAAATTTAGAGCAATCGCTGTGGTTTTTAGATCTTTGCTTATCAAATTTCCGCTATAAATCGGACTTTTGGCAAACTCGAGCTTTGCTTTTGGAATATTTATATCTTTATCTTGCAGCGTTGGAGTATGATCTAAGATACCAGTAATCCCCCCTTTTACACTATTTAAAAGTGGAATATTTATTATAGAGATGACGCTATTTACCATATCGTTTTTAGCTAGTTCATCGCCTAAATTTTTGATAAGTTCTAAATTTTTAGGTGAAAAAAGATCGTCTTTTGGGGTAAAAGCGACCACTAAAAATCCGGGTGAGTCGTAGCGTTTGGCTATCTCCCTATAAGCTTTTAAGTCAGGATCATGCTCAAGCAGTAGCGTTTCAGCTGACGCATCAACGCTAAGCTTGGTGCTAAGATAGCCAAAAACTACGCTTAAAGCTAAAATCAGAGCAATAATAAGCTTGTTTTTAGCAATGATAAATTTAAAAATTTGTCGCATTAAGGGTTAGTTTTATTTTGATCAGGCAAAACAGCTTCGTTTAGCTTTTGTAAAAGAGTATTGAAATCAGCGTTATTTAGCACATCGCCAAACTGACTTCTATAAGTTTGAATGATGCTTACACCAACGATATCAAGATCGTAAATGAGCCAACCACGCTCTTTAGCGTCATAAAATTTATAGACAAATTCGTAGCTCTTGCCATCATTTATAAGCTCAGATGTGAGCCAGTATCTATTTTTTTGAGGTTCGCTCTCGCCAGTTATACGTATCTCTTGATCTTTGTATCCTAAAAGTTTATCTATGTATGAGCTTTTTAGTTTTTGCTCAAATGCTGCGTCAAATTTAGCCTGCTCATCGCTACTTAGACTGTTGTAACGTTTACCAAGGCTTATCTTTGCCATTTGTTTATAGTCAAAAAATGGATCAAGAAGAGCAAAAATTTCTTTTGTCTTTGCGTTATTGTCTAAATTTGTATCTTTTAAAATTTCAATAACCTTTGTTGTTTTCATCTCTACTTCAGGCTTGATCTGCTCTTTTGAAATAGCAAAAAGACTAGTTGTAAAAAGTAAAATCATAGTTAGAATTTTTAAAATTTTCATATTTACTCCTTGATAAGCTTGTCGCGTCTTTGCTCGTAAGCATCGCGTAAAAATGGATAAAGATCAATAGCATCTTTTCTTAGTTTTTCATAAGCAGTTGGATCTTGTGAAAAGCTATTAAACGCTCTATATGACTTGATACCAGTTGATAAAAGTATGGGATCAACGTAGCTAATAGGATCAGCAAAATAATCTCCAACCATGCCACCAGTATCTCTTAAATTTGATGGTCCAATAAGTGGCCAAACGATATGAAAACCGCTGCCAAGCCCCCAATATCCAAGCGTTTGTCCAAAATCTTCATCGTGAGGTTTGAGGTTGTAGTATTTTGCTCCGTCTGTTAGTCCGCCAAAACCTATTATCGTATTTGCTAAAAATCTTAATGTCTCTTCACCAGCATTTTGAAATTTAAACTGAAGTAGATTGTTTACAAAGCGAACTGGGAAAAGCAGATTATCAAAGAAATTTGAAATCATTGTTCTAGCTGTTTTTGGCACAACATAGGCATAGCCTTTTGCCACTGGAGTTAGCATATTTACATAGATAAAGTCATTTGCATGTGTCATCATTCTATTGTAGCCACTAAGCGGGTCAAAAACATCTTTTCTTGCTTCAAATTCAACATCAAATTCGTCGCTTTCGCTATTTGTATTTATGTCAGTATTAGCACAGGCTAAAAGCAAACTAAAAAAGATAGAAAGCAAAAATTTCATACTAAGCCTTATTTTTATTTATAAAATGTAGCTCGATTTTATCTTTTAAAAACTTTACAAGAAATTAAGAGAAATTTATAAATTGGCTTAAATCTTTAAGCTTAAGGATTAATATAATTAGATATACTTCACAAATTATTCTTCAATATAGTAAAGGTAAAAATTTTGAAAGCAGATATAAATTTAGAACTATTTTTAGGCGAAGATACACAGGTTTTAGCTAAACATATTACATTATTAAAGGCCATAAAAGAGACAAAAAGTATCACAAAAGCAGCAGAACTGGTTGGTATATCATACAAAAATGCTTGGGACTGCCTTGATACGATAAATAACAAAAGTAGCAAGCCGCTTATTATTAGAGCTGATGGAAATAAAAAAAATAGTGGCTCCGAGCTAAGCGAGTATGCCGATAAACTGATAAAAATTTATGATGCCATTCTTGAGACTCAAAAGGACTTTTTACAAAAAATTTGTCAAAAAGTAGATTTTGAGGATGTAGATATTGTAAATCTTCAAAGAATGAATATGAACCTAAGTGCTAGAAATCAGCTCTCATGCGAGATTATTGGCATAAACCGCGGTGCGGTAAATTCTCAAATAGTTGCAAAACTAAGTAATGGCTGCACGCTTGAGTCAAACATCACGGTTGAAAGTGAGAAAAATTTAGGCCTAAAAGTTGGACAAAAAGTTATTTATATTTTTAAAGCTCCAGCTGTTATTTTGGCTAGGGATCTAGATATAAAAATAAGCACAAAAAATCAATTAAAAGGCGAAGTGATCGAAGCAAAGATAGGTGCTGTAAATGCTGAAATTACTTTAAAACTAAGCGATGAGCAGACTTTAACTGCCATCATCACAAAAGATAGTGCTATCCAGATGAAAATAGGTGTTGGCGATACACTTTTAGCAATAGTAAAATCATCTCAAATTATTATAGGAGTATAAATGAGAAAAGTTTTTAAATTTTTATGTGTGGCGGCTTTGCTTGCCATAAACGCATTTGGTGCTGAAGTAAATGTATATGCTGCGGCAAACACAACATACGCATTTCCAGAGCTCATAAAAGAGTTTAATAAACTTCATCCAGATGCCAAGATCAATCTAACTCTTGGTGCAAGTGGCGGTCTTGTTACACAGATCCAAAACTCGGCTCCAGCTGATATATTCATGGCTGCTGATATGGGCTTTGCGCAAAAAGCCTATGATACAGGCTTTGCAAGCACTGAGCCAAAAGTTTATGCACAAGGCGCTGTTGCTATTTTTTCTATTAGAAATGTTGATTTCAAAAAAGGTATTGAGGTTGTTCGTGGCTTAAAAGCGATCTCTATCGCAAATCCACAAACTGCACCATACGGCAAAGCTAGTATAGAGGCTCTTAAAAACGCAAAGCTTTATGACGAAGTAGAAAAAAATATCGTCTATGCTCAAAAAATTTCTGAAACTCTATCTCAAGCATTAAGTGCTTCTGATGTAGGTTTTATCGCTGCTAGCGCACTTTTTGATGAGAAAATGTCAAAATACAAAGAGGGCGTTAATTACATCTTTGTTCCACAAGAGCTATACACTCCGATCGATCAAGGCATAGTTCTTCTAAAACATGCCGATAAAAATGATGATGCAAAAGCATTTTACGAGTTTATCTTGGGCGATAAATCAAGAGAAATTTTCAAGAAATTTGGTTACAACGTTCCAGCTAAATGATAAAAGCAAAGATCGTTGGAATTTTAACTAAAGATGACGTTAGCTTATTTGAGCTAAAGGGTCTAAATTTAGAGGCAAATTTATTTATGCTAGTCTTGAATGAGGCTAGCAAATTCGCCTTAAATGATGAGATTGACTTAGGTTTTAAAAGCTCCGATGTTATCTTGGCAAAAGACAAACTAAATAATAGCTCGCTTGAAAACGAGCTAAAGTGCGTGATTGAAGCTATAAATTTTGGTGAAATTTTAAGTGTTATTAGCTTAAAGTGTGGCGAAATTTACTTCGAAGCTATTATCTCAAATCACGCATTAAAAACTATGAATTTAGGTGAAAACGATGAAGTCTTTGCCTATATAAAATCTACAAGCATTCACATAAGTACACAAAAATGATAGAAATTTCTTGTAAAAAAGAGCTAAATGGCGGTGGCGGAAAATTTTTACTTGAGGCTGATCTTAGCTTTGAAAGTGGCGATTTTGTCGCACTTTATGGAGCAAGCGGTGGCGGAAAGACTACTGTTTTACGCTTGATCGCTGGTTTTGAAGCACCACAAAGTGGCTTTATAAGAGTTGGGGATAAAATTTTCTTTGATGAAAAGACAAATTTGGCTCCACAAAAGCGAAATATCGGCTTTTTATTTCAAGACTACGCACTTTTTGAAAATATGAATGTCTTTAAAAATTTACTCTTTGCAAAAAATGATCTAGCTCTAGCGAACAAGCTTCTTGACATTTGTGGCCTAACAAGTCTAAAAAATACAAAAATTAGCACTCTTTCTGGCGGTCAAAAGCAACGCGTTGCTTTGGCTCGTGCGGTTATGAGAAAGCCTGAAATTTTGCTACTTGATGAGCCATTAAGTGCCCTGGATAACGCCATGCGTGAGAAACTTCAAGACTATTTACTCACACTTCATGATGAGTTTAAGATGAGCATTATTTTAGTAAGTCATGATATCGCTGAAATTTATAAGCTTTGCAATAAAGTCTTTGTCCTTGAAAATGGAAAAATTTCAAGATCGGGTAGTGCAAGTGAGATATTTTTAAAGAGTGCAGGATCGCAGAAATTTGCCTTTAACGCTAAAATTTTAGAGATAAAAAAACGTGATGCTATTTACGTGGCAAGTGTATTAATAAACCGCCAAATTTGTGAAGTGGTGCTAAGTAGCAGCGAAGCAATAAATCTAAAAGTAGGCGATATGGTAGTAGTTAGCACAAAAGCATTTAGCGTAAATTTGGAAAAAGCATGATAGACGAGTTAAAAAGTATCGATTACGAGCCATTTTGGCTATCACTAAAATTATCTTTCATAACAACTTTTATTTTATTTTTTGCCTGCATTGCACTTGCATATTTTATGTCGCAGAAAAAATTCTTTGGCAAATCATTTTTAGAGTCAATAATCTCACTGCCTTTGGTTTTGCCGCCAAGTGTTCTTGGCTTTTATCTGCTCATTTTTCTTTCGCCTTATTCGGCCTTTGGTAGATTTATTGAAGAAAATTTTGGGGTTAGGTTAGTTTTTAATTTCACAGGTCTTGTTGTGGCAAGTTGTATCTATTCATTGCCATTTATGTTTGGGCCGATTTATGCTGGGCTAAATAGCCTAAAAAAGAGCCTTTTTGAAGCGAGCTATAGTCTTGGTAAAAATAAGCTCACGACTATTTTTAGGGTGATTTTGCCAAGTATTAGATCAAATTTATTAACAGCTACTGTCGTTAGTTTTGCGCACACCATGGGCGAGTTTGGTGTTGTTTTAATGATAGGCGGTAGCGTAGCTGGAGAGAGCAAGGTTGCGAGCATTGCGATATTTGAAGCAGTTGAAATGCTTGATTACACCAAGGCTCATATCTATGCACTCTTGATGTTAATAATTAGCTTTTTTGTCCTTTTTGTAGTTTATCTTTTAAATTCTAAAAAAGCTTAAGACAAAGCTTATAAAGATATAATAGTAAAAAAATTTAAAGGATGAAGTATGATAAAAGTGCCTACAAGTATATATTTAAATACCCTAGACGGTAAGGAATTTGATTTTTCTACCTTTGCAAGGACACACGACTGCGTTATTTTTATCTACCCAAAGATAGGTGATGACTTTGAGCTTTTAAGCGAGGAACTGCAAAATACAGCTGGCATGAAGGGTTGCACCAAACAAGCAATAAACTACAAGAAATTTTTAAAAGATTTTAACGATCTTGGTTTCATGGTAGTGGCTATTGGTTCCCAAGATATCGCAGCTCAAAAGAAATTTCAAGAAGAAACTTCAGCTGGAGTTATGTTCTTAAATGATAGTGAGTTTATGCTTGAGAAAGCACTAGAACTTCCGGTTTTTTCTGCATCAAATGGTCATAAATTCTACTTTAGACAAACACTTATCATAAAAGATGGTAAGGTAAGGCGCGCATATATAGTGGATGATCCAGAAAATGATGCTAAAAATATGCTAGAAAAACTCAAAGAAAAAGAC
Organism: Campylobacter concisus; assembly: GCF_002912895.1. Lineage (GTDB taxonomy): Bacteria > Campylobacterota > Campylobacteria > Campylobacterales > Campylobacteraceae > Campylobacter_A > Campylobacter_A concisus_G. The sequence continues at coordinate 89,269 of NZ_POZX01000020.1, read as the reverse complement.
TACTAGGAGTTAAAATGAGTCAAAATAGCAAAATCGAAAAGTCTTATGACGAACTAACTTATAAATCAATAGCTTTTGCACAATCATCACCTTACAGGCTTGAAGCTTGCGCTACACTTCTTGGCATAAATCCGCCGCCATGAAAAAATGCAAGAGTTTTAGAGATAGGATGTAGCTTTGGTGGAAATTTGATCCCCTTTGCAGCGAATAATAAAAACGCAAAAGTAGTTGGTATAGACCTCAGTGGAGAGCAGATAAGGCGTGGGCAAGAGATCGTTAAAGAGATGAGGCTTACAAATTTAGAGCTCATCCATGGCGATATTTATGAGTTTAAGAGCGATGAGAAATTTGACTATATAATTGCTCATGGTGTTTTTAGCTGGGTACCTGACTTTGTAAAAGAAGCTATTTTAAAAGTTGTAAGAGAGAATTTAAGCACGAACGGCGTGGCATTTATCTCCTATAATGTTTATCCTGGTTGGAAAGTAAAAGATGTCATAAGAGACATAATGCTACTTGCTGCAAAAGACAAAGAAACAATGCAAGAGAAGCTAAAAGCGGCTAGAGAGGCACTTTTGGTTTATAAAGAGTATTTACTAACAAGAGATAAAGAAATTTATGAAAAGAAAATGCCGCTTACTATGCTTATATTCACAATAGAACATGTGCTTTCAAAAGATGACTTTTATATTGCTCATGAATTTTTAGAAGATGTAAATAATCCATTTTATTTTAAAGATTTTAATGCCATGCTTGCCAAAAATGAGCTTACTTATCTTTGCGAATATACGCTTGATGATATCTTTGTTCCAGACATTGGCATAGTCACAGTAGATGAATACAAAAACAATAAATTTAAAGATAGGATCGATTTAGAACAGTTTATGGACATAGTTAGCAATAAAGTCTTCAGACAAAGCCTAATAGTCCATAACAAAACTTATGAGAGTATAGCCAATAAGCAAATAGGCCCAGGCGATATTAATAAAATTCACGTTGTAGCAAATTTTACAAAGAAAGGCAATGAGTGGCAAGACAGTTGCTCCGTTATGCCACAAGACATCTCATGGCTTTGTGAGGTCTTTTATAAGATGTATCCAGCTAGCATAAACCTTTCTCAAATTTTAGAAATTTTACCAGAAGATAAACTCATGGTTTATAGCGCCTTTGTAAGAATTTTAACAAACTCATCTGATGCAATGATCCTAAAAGATGAGCAAAAAAATATCGAGTATAGGCCTGGCTACTCAAGACTTAGTGTAAATTTAACAAACTATGTAAAGTATTTTTTAAATCATAAAAATAACGCTGATGTTGCTTTTGCTAATAAATTTAGCATTTTAGGAAAATTTAATACCGTCGATTATTACATACTTTTGCTACTTGATGGCAAAAATAGTTTAGAAGAAATAGCAGCAAAGGCTTTGAAATTTATCAAAGAAAGTAACGAGAATATATTAGATATAGATGGGAAAGTACTTAAAAAAGATAAGGTTGCCGCAAACATAATGAACTATGTGCTAGGCACAGCAAAAATGGCTAGTACATTTTATCTACTAGAAGAAATTTAGTAAGCAAAAACGGATAGCAAGTAGCTTTAAATTTTACTTTGCCTATATAGTTGTGTGATTTTGTCTTTTAGATTTAGTATATTTTTTGAGAGAGCTATGAAAAATGGACTTTTTAAATCAGCAAGCTCATAGCTCATCTCTTTGCCGCTATTAGCGTCAAATACTTTTCCGCCACAAAAATTTACGAGCGCTTCTCCTGCTGCATTGTCCCAAAGGTAGCTTGGGGCAAATCTCAAATAAGCTCCACCAAATTCAACCAAACGACAAAATTTTATGGCAGATCCGATGCATCTTTGCTCAAAATTTAGGCTCTGCCCTATAAATTCTATCTCTTTGGCGTCGCCTCTTCTGCTTGAAAAGATTAGATTGCCTAAAATTTTATCTTTTTTGTTTAGATCAACTCTGTTTATGATCTCGTCATTGTCATTTAAAATTTCTTTAAAAGCGCCATTTTCATCAGCACAAAAAAGCTCTTTGCTAACCGGGATAAATATCACGCCAAGCACCAGTTTAGCTTTTTTTATAAGTGCTATGCAAACGCAAAATTCGCCGTTTCTAGCTAGAAATTCTTTCGTGCCATCAAGAGGATCTACGAGCCAAAACTCATCTTTGTCACTCTCTTGCAAGATGCTCTCTTCAGAGCAAATTTTTATCCCGCTTTTGCTTAGAATTTTTATTATCGCTTCATTTGCAGCTAGATCAGCGCTAGTTAGTGGCGAGCTGTCATCTTTTAGGCAGACTTTAAGAGCCGTATTATCTGCAGAGTAAAATTTCATTATTTGCGCTCCAGCATTAACGGCTGCTTTTTTAGCTAAATTTAGAAGCTCGCTCATTTTGGTGTTCTGTTTGTCTCTCCAACATAAAGCTGCCTTGGGCGGACGATCTTTATCGTATCTTGCTCTTTTAGCTCGATCCACTGGCTGATCCAGCCTGGAGTCCTGCCGATGACAAAGATTACGGCAAACATATTATTTGGTATGCCAAGCGCCTTTAGAATGAGCCCAGAGTGAAAATCAACGTTTGGATATAAATTTCTGCTTACAAAGTAGTCATCATTTAGCGCGATCTCTTCGATGCGGTTTGCGATCTTGATAAGCTCTGAGTTAATGCCTATCTCATCCATAAGCTGATCTCTCATCTTCTTAAGCACTTTTGCGCGAGGGTCAAAGTTTTTATAGACCCTATGGCCAAAGCCCATTAGCCTAAATGGATCGTTTTTATCCTTTGCTCTAGCGATGTATTTATCGACATTTGCGACTGAGCCTATCTCTTCGAGCTGACGTATAACGCCCTCGTTTGCCCCGCCGTGAGCCCAGCCCCAAAGCGCTCCAATACCTGCACTTATACATGCGTATGGGTGAGCATGCGTTGAGCCAACGGTTCTAACAGTCGTAGTCGAAGCGTTTTGCTCGTGATCTGCGTGCAGCATAAAGACCGTGTCAAGTGCTTTTATCTCGATAGGCTTAAGATCGACGTGCTCGTATGGATAGCCCCTCATCATGTAGAGGAAATTTTCAGTAAAGCCACGATCTAAATTTGGATATATGATAGGAAGGCCACGTGAGTAGCGGTAGCTAAAGGCTGCAATCGTTGGAATTTTAGCGATTATACGCATAGCCATCTCGTGATACTCTTCGGGTTTATCCATATTTAAGTGATCTGAGTAAAAGGCACTTAGCGCTGAGACCGCTGCTTGCAATATCGCCATAGGGTGAGCTTTGTCTGGAAATGCGTCAAATAGCTTCATCATACCTTCATGTATAAAGCTTCTTTTTTTAAGCTCGGTTTTAAAATTTATATACTGATCATTTGTTGGAAGCTCTTTGTTTAAGAGTAAGTATGCCACATCTAAAAATGTCTTATTTTCGGCCAAATACGCGATATCATAACCTCTATACATTAGCTCGCCTTTTAAGCCGTCTATATAAGTTATCGCAGAGCGACACATCGCAGTTGAAGTATAGCCTCTGTCAAAAGTAAACATTCCAGTATCACTAAAAAATGTCGAGATGTCTATCACGTCAGGCCCCATAGTGCCTTTTAGTATAGGAAACTCGTAACTCTTGCCGGTTCTGTTATCAGTTAGTGTAGCTGTATTTGATGACATTTTTACTCCTTACTTCTTGATTGCATTAGAAATTTTATAATTATTGTCCCTATTATAGCTTGAGCTAGGCTTGCTAGGATAAAAGATGAGTAAGAATAATCACTTATTTCACCTGATTTGTGTGCGATAGTAGCAACTGCTACTAGAAGTGTTAGTGGCATGGATTGTGAGAGAGAAAACAAAAATATCCCCTTAAATCCTAATTTTCCTACAAATAACACACTTGAAAAAAGCCTTGTGGCAAGCATCGCACAAAATATAAAAATAGCATCTTTTATCACTTCATTTGAGCTTAGGCTTGAGAGCTTGAAAGTTGAGCCTATGTGTATAAAAAATATCGGTACCAAAAATCCAAATCCAAAGCTTGAAAGCTTGTGCGGTAAGTCTTTTTTATGGTCAAAAAATGTCGCTATAAACATACCTGCGATAAACGCGCCAAAGGCAACTTCTAAATTCAAATAAAGCATAAGTGCAATCATCGAAAAAAACACCGCAATGCTTAACCTAATATCTTTTTCATCCTTGTCATAGTGTGGCATAAGGATCACTTTAAGCCCTGGATACCACCAAAAAAGCACATCTAAAATTTTAAAGCTAAGTACGCTGATAGCTAAAAATAAGATCAAATAGCCAATCGTTAGCCATAAATTTATACTAGCTCCAAACTGCAAATAGGCTGCTATAAATGTCAAAAGCGTAATGCTTATAAGCTCGCCAATAGTTGCAATAAGCATGCTTAAATTTAGCCATTTCACATCCCTGCCATACTCTTTAAACAGCGTAAATATCATACCAACGGCCATTATCGGTATAATGATAATATAAAGCAAACTAAGATCAAAACTAAATGTAAGTGCAGTTGCTAGCGAGTAGATGAGGGCAAGATAGATAAGTCCCAGACGTAAAATTTTACGGTCAATGTTTATAAGCATTCTAAGATCGATCTCCATGCCAGCTAGAAACATCAAAAAGAAAAAACCAACTTCGCTAATTAGCTTAAACATCTCATTTTCGCCGACAAGCCCGATGTAGCTAGCTAGTGCTCCAAGTATTATCTCAGCAGGAGCGACAGGAATGCGTAAAATTTTAGAAATATAAGGCGAAGCAAAGACGATAAATGCCAAAACGACAAGAATACTAAGCTCGCTAGCTTGATGTAACTGCAAAAAGATCCTTAAATTAAAAATGTTTGATTGTATAAAAAGCTTTGTTATTTTTTGATTAAGCTAAGCGATTTTTGGGCAAAATGGCGACAAATTTTTAAAAATTTGGAGTGCAAATTTATGCGTAAATTTCTATTTTTTGTCTTGATGCTTTTTGGAATTTTTGGCTTTACAGACGAGCTAAGTTTGGTTCAAAGTTTTAAATTTGATGGAAGTATTTTTTATAAGAAAAATATAGCCAAAGATGAGAGTTTTTACTTTTTAAAAAATGAAAATTTTGATGAGCATTTTGTAGGCTTTAGAGTGAAATTTGATAAAAATATAAAAAGTGGAAGTATGCTTGCTGAGCTAAAAAAGAAGATTAAAGAGGCTAAAGAGGTGCTTTATAGTGAAGAGAATGATCAAATTTTAGCTCTCATAAAAGATGAAATAAGTAGTAAAAATATAGAAATAATCCACTTTTTACTTAAAAATGATGGAGTCTTAATACTTTCATATGAGAGAATTTATGATCCAAAAACTCTGGTAGATGGGCTTAAGCCTGTACTTTTAAGTGAAGCTAGAAATTTTATGCTTCAGATGCCAAAGGTAGAAGCTAGGTAGAAAGGTGGATGTGGCGGTATTTTGCACTGCATGCGATTAAGAAAATCTAGCAAAATTTAAACTCTATTAAATTTGCAAACTCTCATAAACTCTTGCCAAGCAAAATTCCGAGATAGCTTGCAAGTAGGCAAAGAACAAGGTTTAAAAAGATATTTAAAAAGCCTTTTACTAGCTCGCCTTCTAGTAAAAATTTCACACTATCAAGGCTAAAGCTTGAAAATGTCGTAAATCCGCCAAGTACACCAACGACCAAAAATACTCTTGCGCTTTGGCTTAAATTTAAACAAAACAAAACGCCGGTAATGAAGCTACCAAGCACGTTTACACCAAGCGTGGTTAGCGGAAGGTGACTAAATTTTAGAAGCTCGCCAGCTAAAAACCTGCATCCAGCTCCGATAAAGCCTCCAAGCCCTGCGAAAAGCAAATTTGCAAGCATTAGTGGCAGATACTTGCGAAGCTAAAACCGCGCTTTGTAAGCTCCTCGATATCCTTGCTAGCTTTCTCGCCTTTTGCGGTGAGATAGTCGCCTATCACGATCGCATCGGCGCCATTTTCAAAGATCTCGTATTGTCTATCGCCTAAAATTTTCTCCCTACCACCAGCTATCATGACTCTAGTTTCTGGTAGATCTCTTTTGGTCTCACACACTATTTTTAGGGCTTCATCCGCACTAAGAGGAGGCAGGTCAAGACTCAATGCTTCATTTTTAATGAAAAAATTTATCGGTGACGAAAATGGCTCAAGCTCTTTTAAACTAGCTCTAAAGCTAACCCTATCAGCCTCGCTCTCGCCAACGCCGTAAATACCACCGATGCAAAGCATGAGCCCAGCTCTTTTTGCATCTAAATTTGTCTGATATCTCTCGTCCCAAGTGTGAGTTTTACAAATTTTTGGGAAAAATTCTCGGCTTGTTTCAAGGTTGTGGTTGTAACTAAAAACGCCAGCCTTTTTAAGCTCGCTAAGCTGCTCGTAAGTTGCCATGCCGTTACATGCGATGAGCATCAAATTTGGCACTTCTTTGCTCACGGCTCTTGCTAAAGATGCGATATAGTCGGTCTTTTTGTCATTTAGTCTAGCACCGCTTGTGACCAAACAAAAGCCAAGAGCGTGGTTTTTATAAGCCATTTTGGCTTCGTCCACCACCTGTTGCACGCTTTTTTCTTTAAATTTTGAGATATCGGCACCAGCTTTGGCACTTTGTGTGCAGTAAGCGCAGTCCTCGGCGCAGTTTCCTTGAGTGACTGAGCATATCGCACAGAGCATAATTGTTTTCATTTTTCATCCTTTTTTGGGGCGTATTATAGCTTTGATAGGTTTAAAATTTAAGTAGGATGGTTTATGAATTTGCAAAAAAGTTTGATGAAATGTATAAATTTATTTTTATTCAAAAAAAGGTGGGGGCAAAGGGGCTTGAATTTTGCTTCGCAAGCTCGCAACTGCATGGCAGACACGAAGTCGCCCCCTTATCTCCCTTTAGATCCCTCAATCCCCTCGCACGTTCAAGGTGCATGCAATGGTGCTGGCGCACTGCATGCGGTCTAAAATTCGGATAAATTTTAAAATTTTTAGAGAACTTTTACTTTCTCTTATAAATTTCCACTCGTTCTTTTAAAAGATCTGTTTTTAAATTTGGTAAAGCGCTAAGCTCGCCAAAAAGTCCAAAAGGTGGATACTACGATGTGAAGCTGCCCTCTAACTGAGTGCAGTTTATGACGAGGCTCTTTTGCCCTTTATACTGGCTAACTTCTATGATGGTTTCAGGCATTTAAGGTCCAAAAATTTATAAGCCAAATTTAGACTAAAATTTGGCTAGAAGTTTTAATTTTCAGAGATAAGTGTCTTTTTCTTACACTTTTTGCACTCTATAAATGTGCCTTTTTTAAGCTCTTTTTTGATCATATCGCCGCCACATTCGTCGCATTTTTGCTCAACTGGCTCGTAGTTTGAGACGAAGTCACATTTTGGATAGTTGGCACACCCGTAAAATTTACCGCGCCTACTAAATCTCTCGACGATCTCACCGCCACATTTTGGACATGGCACATCAAGCTTTTTAAGCTCACGTTTTGGTTTAGCTGCCGTAGTAGCAGCGCCTGCCTCCGCGCTCTTTTCATTATCTTTTGCGATGTTTCTTGAGTATTTGCATTTTGGGAAATTTGAGCAAGCGATAAACTCACCGTATCTGCCTTTTCTAAGCACTAGCTCGCTTCCGCACTCTGGGCACTTTTCGCCGATAGGAGTGGCTGTTTTTAGGCTTTTTATTCCAGTTTTGCCAGCGCTGATTTTTTCCATAAATGGATAGTAAAAGTCACTTAGTACCTTTTGCCAGTCGGCCTTGTCAAGTGCGATTTCATCGAGCTTTTCTTCAAGATGTGAGGTAAATTCGCTATCAACGATATTGCTAAAGTGCTCCTCCAAAACGCCTATCATGCTAAATGCGATCTCGTTTGGTATGAGCTGCTTTTTCTCGACTCTCACGTAGTCTCTTGATGTTAGCAGCGAGATGGTCGGTGCGTAGGTACTTGGGCGGCCGATGCCTAGACTCTCTAACTTTTTAACAAGTCCAGCTTCTGAGTACCTAGCTGGTGGCTCGGTGAAGTTTTGCGTGCTTTTTATGCTTTGCAAGCTCATATCGTCGCCCTTTTTTAAATTTGGCAAAATTTTATCCTTATCAAGCTCGCCATAAACTTTGTAAAAGCCGTCAAATAGTACCTTTCTGCCGCTTATCTTAAACTCGCCTTTTTCGCTTGCGACATAGACATTTTGCGTTTGGCTCACACATGCGCTCATTTGGCAGGCCAAAAATCTATTATAGATGAGCGTGTAGAGTTTGAGCGCGTCTTTATCTAAAAATTTAGCTGCGATTTGCGGTGTGAAGTTTAAATTTGTAGGGCGGATCGCTTCGTGGGCTTCTTGTGCACCTTTTGAGCTTGTCGTGTAGCTTATCGCTTTGGCTGGCAGATACTCTTTGCCGTAGTTTTGGAGGATATGCTCTCTAGCGGCTGCGACGGCTTCTTTGGCTAAATTTAAGCTATCTGTTCTCATATAGGTGATCGCGCCCATGAAGCCCTCATGAGTTTGTACACCTTCATAGAGACTTTGAGCGATCATCATGGTCTTTTTAGGGCTAAAGCCAAGACGGTTACTCGCACTTTGCTGAAGTGTTGAAGTCATAAATGGCGGACTTGGCTGGATCTTTCTATCCTTGCTCTCGATCTCTCGGACGCTAAATTTCTCATTTTGTAAATTTTCAATGATGTATTTTGCACGGTCTGGGTTTTGGATAGTGAGCTTTTCTATCTTTTGATTTTCAAATTTAACTAGCTCAGCGTCTAGATCTTTTTTGAAAACGGTGTCGATAGTGTAGTACTCAACTGGCTTAAATGCTTGAATTTCACGCTCACGGTCGACTATTATTTTTAGGGCTGCACTTTGCACGCGGCCAGCGCTTAAGCCTTTTTGTATCTTTAAATTTAAAAGCGGACTTAGCTTGTAGCCAACTATGCGGTCGAGCAAGCGCCTTGTTTGCTGGGCATTGACGCTATTCATATCGACACGTCTTGGGCTTTTTAGAGCGTTTTGTATGGCGCTTTTGGTGATCTCGTGAAAGACGATGCGAGGAAGGCTGGTTGGCTCCTTGCCGATAGCATTTGCGATATGAAACGCTATCGCCTCACCCTCTCTATCCTCATCGGTTGCGAGGTAAATTTCATCAGCACCCTTGGCGAGTTCTTTCATCTCTTTTACGATGGCTGAGTGATCACTGCTGACGCGGTACTCTGGGGTAAATTTATCATCTTCTATCTTGATGCCAAAGCTAGTTTTTGGCAGGTCTCTGATGTGGCCTTTTGAGGCGATGACGTTGTAGCTTTTATCTAAGAAATTTTTGATAGTCTTTGCTTTTGCGGGAGATTCCACGATGATTAAGCTTTTCATTTATATATAGCCTTTAATTTTTTTTGGCGTAATTGTAGCAAAAATAATTTTTAAAGTATCAAGACATAAAAATCAAATCCATGTTAATTTTTTAAAAATTTTTTCATTCATACCTATAAAGTTTTTAGAAAATTTCACGATATAGTTTTTGTGCGACAAGAAGTCGTAACTAAAAATTAAAAGGATTTACAATGAGTTTTCGTATTAACACAAACGTAAACGCACTTAACACACACGCTAACGCAGTTAGCAACAACACTGACCTATCTAAGTCACTTAACAAACTTAGCTCAGGTCTTAGGATTCAAACAGCTGCAGACGATGCTTCAGGTCTATCTATCGCAGATAGCTTAAGAAGTCAAGCTTCAGCTTTAGGTCAAGCTATTGCAAACGGTAATGATGCTATTGGTATCATTCAAGTTGCCGATAAAGCTATGGACGAGCAGCTAAAAATTCTTGACACTATCAAGACAAAAGCTACTCAATCAGCTCAAGACGGCCAAACAACTCAATCACGCCAAGCATTGCAAGCTGATATCGTTCGTCTAATGGAAGAGCTTGACAATATCGGTAACACTACTTCATTTAACGGTCAGCAACTACTAAACGGAACATTCTCTAATAAAGAATTCCAAATAGGTGCTTACTCAAACCAAACTGTTAAAGCAAGTATTGGTGCGACTACATCTGATAAGATCGGCCTTACACGTTTTGAGAGTTCAAAATTACTTACCGCTATGGGTGAAGTAAAGCTTAAATTCTTAAACGTTGATGGTGTAAATGATGTTGGCGTTACAGCTGCTACTATTTCAACAGGTATAGGTAAAGGACTTGGTGCTCTAGCTGAGAATATCAACAAAGTTGCTGATAAAACTGGTGTTAGAGCGACAGCTGATGTTACTTGGAAAGCTAGTGTTGCTATTGCTGGTGGTCTAATTAAATCTTTAACAATCAACGGCGTTAAAATCGGCGACCTAGAGGTTAAAGCAAATGATGCAAACGGTGCACTAGTAAATGCTATCAACTCTGTAAAAGATCAAACTGGTGTTGAAGCTTCTGTTGATGCTGAAACAGGCAAAATGGTACTAACAAGCCGTGATGGTCGTGCTATAGTTGCAACTGGTACAGACATTGAGAAAGGACTTGGCGGAAAAGGTAACAATTTAACAAAAGGCTTTGTTGGAAGACTAAATTTGGTTCGTCTTGATGGTAGAGATATTAAACTAGAAGGTGGCGGTGCTACTAAATTGTCAATAGCATTCTCTGCTGATGGTGGTGCTCAACAATCAGTATCCCTAAGAGACATAAGAGGACAAATAGATAAAAACCTAGCAACTGCTATGGGCTTCCAAAGAATGAGCAAAGCTTTATCAGTAGCTCAATCTGCTGGTGTTATGACACTTCGCGGTGCTATGGCTGTTATGAGTATCGCTGAGTCTGCTCAAAAAACACTAGATCAAGTTCGTTCAGACCTTGGTTCAGTTCAAAACCAACTTCAAGCTACAGTTAATAACATCACTGTAACTCAAGTTAACGTAAAATCAGCAGAATCTCAAATCAGAGATGTTGATTTTGCTAGCGAGTCTGCTAACTTCTCAAAACATAACATCCTAGCTCAGTCAGGTGCTTATGCTATGAGTCAAGCAAACAGCGTACAACAAAACGTAATGAAGCTACTACAGTAGTTAATTAAGGTTTTAAGTAGAGGCTTTGTAGTAGCACAAAGCCTTAAGAGTGTTAATGCTTTTACAATACGCAAACCCACACCCCAAAGCCTAGCTTTGGGGTTTTATACTTTTACAATCAATAAAATATCTTAAGCTTTGTATATAAGATTTTAAAATACTCATTCTAAATTTGCTACTTAAAGCCTTAGTGGCAAACTAAGGCTTTAAATTATAAACTAAATCCATCATCAACTACGATATTTTGTCCATTTACATATTTTGATACGTCGCTTAATAAATAGATCAAAGTACCGCAAATATCATTTGCATTGAGCATTCCTTTCATGCCACATCTTTTTTTATATTGGCTTAAAAATGGCTCAGGCTGCCCATCTAAAATTCCTCCAGGACTTATAGCGTTTACTCGGATATTGTCTTTTTTGAACATCTTTGCCATGTATTTTGTCATGCCAAGAAGGCCATGTTTTACTACTGTATATTCGACAGGAGAGTGCATATTTGTTCCCTCGTAAGTCTCAAAAGCAGGCGCTCCGATACCTTGTATAGATGAGATATTTATGATATTGCCGTAACCCTGCTCTAAGAAGTATTTTATAAAATTTTGTGAGATATTAAAGTACCCACCAAGGTGTAAATTTAAGAAGGCATTGAAATCATTCATGTCTATCTCAAAAAATTTCTTACCGTAATTTTTGTTTTTTGGATAGGCGTTATTTACCAATGCATCTATGTGGCCATATTTTGAGTATAAGAAATTTATGGCCTCATTAACAGAATTTACATCACTGATATCAATTTGTAAAACTTCGATTTTTGCGTCTTTGTTTGAGGTCTTTATTTCATTTTTTAGTAAATTTGCTCTTTTTGTGTCAACTTCTGCTATTACTCCAACTCCGTTTTGACTAGTGATGGCTCTTATGAAAGCACTTCCTATCCTACCAGCCCCTCCTGTTACTACTATGACTTTATCTGTTAGCATTTTTTTCCTTCATTAAAAACTCTACAAATTTAAAATCCAGTTCACAGTCTATATCGATTGATCTGTCTTCACTCATTGCATAAAGCCCAGTTTTTGGTAAAAACAATGTATCGTTATTTAGTAGGGCTTCACGTTTCCAGATATAGATAGAAGCGTTCATGTCATAAGTCTTTGGTGTATCTTGTCGTCTTACAATGGCTTTTGCTAAAGTTTTTGCAAGCCCTACATGTCCGTCAGGATAAATTTCAACCAAGTTAAAGTATGGACTTCTTCTGCTTGGCATCGCGGTTATTAGATTGTCATTTTCATCGTCTAGAAACTGCTTGTAAGCGTTTATGATATCGCTTACATCACGAAGTGGGGCTGTTGCATCAAGATCGATCTCATAATCAAATCTTTGTGCGTAATGTTGTTCGCTTTTTACAAAAGCATCTTTTATCACATCAAGCTTTCCAGCTGTATCGCTGGCCATAGCAGCATCTCTTTTAAAAAATACTTCTGCACCATATTTTATTGCTGTTTCTGCGATCAAATCGCTATCAGTACTAATTACTATATGCTCAAATAAATTTGACTCTCTAGCCTGCTCTATGGTGTAAGCGATAAGTGGTTTTCCACAAAGCTCACGTATATTTTTTCCTTTTACACCCTTGCTACCGCCTCTTGCACATATTGTACATAACACATTACTCATTATTTTGCCTTTGAATTTGATCTATTGTGCCCATAGTATCTTGTCCTTCGCTAAAGCCACAAACGTATCTTTGTTCACCTAGGACATCTTTATGCATAGCTAGAAACATCTCATTTCTTGCCAAATTTGGCATATTAAAAATTTGCCTATTGATATCTTGCTTTATGAGAGTACCTTCTATGAAATTAAGCTCATAAGTGGAGCCTTCGCACTCCACTCGCACGTTTCTATGCGTCATATGGCTTAGATAATCAATGCTTATATTGGCTACTACATTATTGTCTGTTTTGCCAAAGATTAAACATAAATCGTCGCTTGTTATCTGCAAATTTGAGATTTTGCCTTGAAAGCTTTTTATGCTCTTAAATTTGCCACACAGCCACATGGTATAGTCTAGCTCATGACTAAGATCTAGCAAAACTCCACCGCCTTTTTCTTTGCTAGCACTATAACATTTTGTATAGTCTCCATTTCTCCAGCTTGGTAGATACTGTCCACAACTAACATTTATGTACAAAATTTTTTCACTCTCCAAAAGCTCTTTTAGTTTTTGTAAAAGAGGATGAAATCTAAGCACGTAGCCTACAAAAATTTTGTTGTTTTTTGGTGTAAAATCGTAAAATTCCTCAAACAAAGGCTTTTCGCAAAGTATTATTTTATCTTTTACTTTCTCGTCTAAAAATTTTAAATTTTGCAGGTGTAAAAATGTGGGAGTTGCTATGACAAAGTAGTCAAACTTGTCTAAATTTGAGACTTCTTCTAAACTTTTGTAACAAATTTTCCCAACTACATCTTGGCTAGTAACAAGGCAGATCTCATCTATTTGCGGTAAAGCTTCCAATACTTCGCAATGCCTTTTACCAATCGAACCATAGCCTAAGATAAGAGCTTTCATTTAAAGTATCCAATCAAAATATTTTTGCATATTCTTCATTTGCTTTTTGATACTCTTCTAATCGCCCTATGTCAATCCAATACTCGTGTATAGGAAATGAGATTACGTTTTTACCTTGGCTTATGGCTTTTTCAAAAAGAGTCGGCATATCGTAAAACTCATTTTTCGGGATCAAATCTAAAATTTCAGGTGAGAGCATATATATCCCAGCACTTACGAAAAATTTCTGCACCGGTTTTTCTGAGATCTCTACTATCTTGTTGTCATTCATTTTTACAACGCCATAAGGCACTTCGTAGTCATACTCTCTTACACACATTGTGGCTGTGGCTTTATTTAGCATGTGGTAGTTAAAAATATGCTCGAAATTTACATTTGTAAGAAGATCACCATTCATTACAAAAAATGGCTCGTTTGGTCGCTCTTTAAGTAAGCTTAATGCACCTGCTGTACCCATTCTTTTTTGCTCTAAAATGTAGTCAATGTTTACTCCAAATTCCTTACCGTCACCAAAATAGTCCTTGATGATGCCTGCATTAAAATTTACACACATAGTAATATTTACAAAGCCATACTCTACAAATTTCTCAACTATCGTTTGAAGTATCGGCTTATTTCCGACCTTTAGCATCGGCTTTGGAGTATCTTTTGTAAGTGGTCTAAGCCTAGTACCAAGGCCTCCTACCATTAAAATGACTTTGTTTGTTTTGCTTGCTGGTTTTATAATGTCTTCGATATCTTCTATGCCAACTAGCTTTCCAAGTTCATCTATTAGTGGGATTTTATGAAGCTTTTTAGCAAGGGCTATTTTTAGTATTGACTCTTTTGTATCGCCAACATTTGCAGTACTTGGACTCTTGTGTACTATAAGATTTATGTTGCTATTTAGATCAAGACCATTTAATAGTCCACGCCTAATATCCCCATCCGTTACTGTACCTACAAGGCTATCGTTTTCATCCACGACAATAGCTATTTGGAGTCCGCCATTATTGATTGTTTGCAGGGCGTCTTTTATGGTTGAATTTATGCTTAGCTTTATATCGTTTACTATTCTCATTTCAAACCTATATCATAAAATTTCTTTTTCAAAATATCATCAAGCTCTATTTCTTTTAAAATTTTTAGTATTTTTTTACTTGGGCTACCACTATCGTATGGATTGATTGTGTCTTGTAAAATTTGCTTAAATTCCTTCGAATATGCTTTTGTTATAGCAGCTAAAATTTCTTCTTTAACAGGCCTAACGTCTATCACACTGCTAGCTCTAGCGCGTCCTTTTTGGCGGTCGCCTATATTTATAGTAGCCTTTTTAAAGCTTGGTGCTTCCGTTAAGCCACTCGAGCTATTTCCTAGGACAATATCAACAAATTTTATCGCACTTAAGTATCTTAGCTGCCCAAGTGAAGCAAACGCCACAGCTTTTTGTGAATTTTTACTCACATACTCATCTATCATTTTATTTATCACATCACCATCTGTGTCGCTATTTGCTTTTGTAAAGATAAAATTTGTATCTTGCAGTTCGTCTATCGCTTTTAAAAGCTCTTTAAATTGCTCTTTTGCACTACCATTTTCAAGCGTTACCGTATGAAATGTGATTAGTATATTTTTTTTAGCAAGCTTGAAATTTATTAATTTTTCAAACTCATCTTTATTTAGTAAATTTAGCTTTTTTATATTTTCAATGCCAGGTCCACCGACATTAAAGACCCTGCTAGGCTCTTCTCCTAGCTGGATTATGCGGTTTGCATACTCTCTTGTAGCTGCAAAATGAATATGGCTCATCTTTGTTATGCTATGTCTAAAGGCCTCGTCAAATGCCCCTTGGGTAGTTTCTCCGCCATGTATGTGTGCTATTGGTATCTGCATGATACTAGCCACACCTGCTACACCAAATATCTCGTATCTATCTCCAAGAAGCACCAATATGTCAGGTTTAAGCTCAGCTAATGCCGGAGCAAATTTCTCATAAACTCTTGCCATCTCCGAACAAATATCAAGACTAGTATGAGAGCTACTTAAAACTTCTATCTTTTTATCTATCTTAAATTCTTTTTCAATCTCTTTGTATGTGAGTCCAAACTCAGGGCTTAAATGCATACCAGTAGCGATGATTTGAAGTTCAAGCTCACTATCTGCCTCGATCTCCTTTAAGAGCCAGTAAAGCAAGCCATACTCTGCTCTAGTGCTTGTTACTACACAAATTTTTCTCATATCAGTTCGTCTTGTTGATAGTCTTTTTGCGAAATCTGCCCTATCACTTCATCCCATCTCATAGGATTTATGCCGTCCCCTGGGCGTTTTACGCAGATATTTTTCTCGCTAAAAATTTCACCCTTTTTTATATCACACTTTGCCACGATCGACTTTCTAGCTATTTTGATATTTTCGCTTTCACTTTTACTAAAGTGCTTTAACCCATCACCAAGTGCTAGCTCTATATTTCTAATTGCTCTGACCATCGCTACTAACTCATCTGGCTCAAGGCTCGCCTTATGATCAGGCCCAGGCATACTCTTATCGAGCGTAAAGTGCTTTTCTATAATCTTTGCACCCATGGCAACCGCTGCGATATCAACCTCGATGCCAAGCGTATGATCACTATATCCGACCTCAAGACCGAAGGCATTTTTAAGAGTTATCATCGCCTTTAAATTTACATCCTCCATCGGCGTTGGATACTGCGTATTTGCATGAAGAAGGCTTATGTTTCCATGTTTCGTGCCGCTTTTTATAAGTACTTCTATCGCAGATTCTACCTCACCTAAATTTGCCATTCCGGTTGAGAGAATGATCTTTTTATTTAAGCCGCCTATCTGCCTAAGATAAGGTAAATTTGTTATCTCACCGCTTGGGATCTTAAATGTACTAAGCCCAAGCTCATCAAGAAGCTTTATGCTGTCGCTATCAAAAGGAGTTGAGAGAAATGTGATATTTTTTTGTTTGCAGTAGGTAATGAGCTCCTTGTGTATATTTTCATTTAACTCTAGTTTTTTTATCATATCAAGCTGACTCTCGTTTTTATCAGTATTTTGTTTTTGATAGTTAGCTTTTTGTGCGTTTTTTGAAACAAGATTTTGAGCTTTAAAGGTTTGAAATTTTACCGCGTTAGCGCCAGCTCTGGCTGCTACATCGATTAGTTTTTTGGCTAAATTTATATCGCCATTGTGATTAACCCCGGCCTCAGCTATGATAAAAACCCTATTTGACATCAAATTTCCTTTAAAATACTAGTTTTGCGCCTTTATAAAAGCGTTTTTCTCCAAGCTTTTCATCACACTAGTTCCGCCACCTATGATAGAACTTTCGCCTATCACGATATACTCTTTACTAGTTGCATTGCTACCAAAGAATGTCCCATCTTGCACAACAACGCCGCCATTTACCACACTTGCTGTTGAGATATGGCAGTGATCACCAATAGTTGCGTCATGCTCCACAAGCGCTTTTGTGTTTATGATGCAGTTTTTGCCGACATTTGCGCCAGCGTTGATCAAGGCATGATGCATCACAACCGTTCCCTCACCTACACTTGCATGTTTTGAGGTATACGCAAGCGGAGAAATAATGACTGGAAGGTAAAAACCTATCTCTTTTAGTAGTGCAAACAACCTTTTTCTAGGCTCACTGCTTTTTATCTGCCCAACCGTCACCACAGCATTTTTACATGATTTAAAAACCTCAGCCAGATCATCATCACCACCGATTATCTCATAGCCAAGCACCTTTTTGCCAATATTTTCTGCCGTATCTATGATACCAATTATATTAAATTTAGCCTCGCTCTCGATGACATCTATCACACTTTTGCAGTGCCCGCCGCCACCTACTAAAACTATATCTTGCACAGCTATACTCTTGCGCTGCTTGGGATATTTACTATCCTGTCGCTTAGAAATTTAGCATTTTTTAGCTCATCTCTTTGGCAGTCCTTAAACATATCAAGATCATTCATAAGCTGCCAGATAGAGCGTGTGAAAACGCCATTTTCATTACTAAATTTCAAAAACTCATCTCGTTTTTCATGGCTTTCAAAAAGCACCGCATTTAGCCAAAAATTTGACCTAGCATCCGCTGGCTCACCTATAAATTTCATATCATCAAATTTAGAAAAATACTCTTTATAGATCATAGCAAGCTCGCGTTTGCTCTTTAAAAATAGCTCCAAATTTTCAAGCTGCGCCACAAGAAGGGCCGCATTTAAATTTGGCAAGCGGTAGTTGTAACCGATCTCGCTGTGGCGGTACTCAAAAGGATGTGGCACCTTAGCCGTTGTGGTGATAAATTTAGCGTGCTTTGCTATATCTTCGTCATTTGTGATGATCGCTCCACCACCTCCGCTTGTGACGATCTTATTGCCATTAAAGCTCATCGCTGCAAGCTTGCCAAAATTCCCCGTATGAGTGCCTTTGTAGTAGCTGCCAAGGCTCTCGGCGCTATCTTCTACCAAAGCGATGTTCCAACGCTTGCAAATTTCAGCTATTTCAACTATCTTGCAAGGCAGTCCAAAGGTGTGCATAGGCACGCAGGCACGCACTATCCTGCCGCTAGTTTTATTGACACATTTGCCGCCTTTTAGCTCGCAGTTTTTCTCCAAAAACGCACTAAGTGACGTTGGAGACATACCAAGAGTATCAAGATCAACGTCCACAAAAACGGGCTTTGCAAAAAGGTAGCTAATGGCGTTGCAAGTGGCTATAAATGTAACTGGCTGCGTGATCACTTCGTCATTTTGCTCTACGCCGGCCAACTTTAGGCAGATATGAAGCGCAGAGGTGCCATTTGTCGTGGCAACTGCAAATTTAGCACCTACCATTTGAGCTAATTTACTCTCAAACTCATCGACAAATTTGCCGACACTTGAGACAAAGCTAGAATCGATACACTCAAGTAGATATTTTTTCTCATTGCCTATAAATTTAGGCTCGTGAAGCGGGACTTTGTCCTTGCTAAAGGTACTTTTTATAAATTTCAAAACCTCGTCAAAATCACATTTTTTCATCGAGATATTTTCCTGTTTCTTTATGCATAAAATTTGGTATGAGCTCAAAAACTTCGCGCAAAACGTCCTTTTTGCTCCATGTCAAGCTTGATTTTAAATTTAAGATATTGTTTTTGAAAATTTCTAGCTTTTTGCTATCAAAATTTGCATCATTCTTGACTATGCCGATATTTTGAAGTCTTTGCATGTCAAGTCTCTCGCCATCGACAAAAAACTCCTCGTAGTCCTTCTCTCCAGTCGTGTCACTAGGCGCAAAAAGACAAGGGTAAAAGCCATCTTTTGGAAGCACTTTTGCAAGCTTTCTGGCCTCCTCCTCATTTTCACACAAAAATGGTTCGTAGCCTAAATTTACTAAGTATCGCTTGGCTATCTCGCTAAATGTTATGAGGTCTAAATTTTCATCTAATTTTGGAAAAAATATATCTCTATTTTCGCCAAAAATGGTGCTTAAAAGGCAGAGCTCGCCACTCTCTTTTGGCGTTAAAAAATAGCGTCTGACGTCGTTTGGAGCGACTATGGGCTGAGACTTTTCTATGCGTTTTTGAAAACCAAAAAGAAGCGAGCCGTCGCTAAATGCCACGTTTGCAAACCTAGCCATCGAGACGTCGATCTCTAAAGAGTGCCTAAACGCAAACATCTCCATGATGCGCTTGCTAGCTCCCATTAAATTTACAGGGTTTGCGGCCTTGTCGGTGCTGACGCAGAAATATTTTTTTGACTTCATATTGTAAGCTTGAGCCAGCGTTTTATCGGTGTTAAAGATATTTGTTTCGAGCATCCTCATAAGCGTAAACGGATCTTTTTCGCTTCTAACGTGCTTTAGCGCTGATAAATTTAACACATAGTCAAATCCATCACTTCGTGCCAAAAGTGCGTCAAATTCGGCGCTTGCAACATCTATGGCAAAAGTTTTAAAGTCGCCACTCATATATCCAAATTCGCTTCTTATGTCACGTACTAGCTCAACAAGGTTGTTTTCAGAGATATCAACGACGTATAGTTTTTTTGGATCTCTTATAAAAATTTCTTTTGTCACGGCTGAGCCGATAGAACCAGCACCACCAATAACTAGAAAGCTTGAGCTTGAGACTATCTCTTTTAAATTTTTACTAAGTACCTTTATGTCATCTTCAAAGAGATTTTTCGTGCGTCCTATTAATCTTAATATATCCATGCTTTAGTCTTTTTTTGGAAAGATGCCACGTTTTTTAAGCTCTTTTATAAGAGGTTTTGAGGCTTCTTTTGTTGTTTCTATATCCGCATTTATACCACCAGCTGCTGAAAATAGCCAGTATTTATGAAATTCTATCCACTCAACTAATTTATTAGTTTTTTCTTCATCTGTATCACTTGGTGCTACTGATACTTTAGCAAGCTCTAACTCTTGGTGATAAGTCGAGATAACAAAGATGTTTTCTATATATCTCATATATTTTTTGTGAGAGATACAGTTTTTAAGCTTATCTATCTTATTTGATATTCCTACAAGCTCTTTAAAATGTTTTGTATTTATTTCGCCCTTATCTCTTAAAAGCATAAAATTATCAATTTTTGGTGTTAGTTCTAAAAATACTTTTTCTATTTTTTCTTTAGCTTGTGTTTGAACTCTTATTTTGTTTTGTATTACTTCATAGGCTTTTAACAAATTTTTGTTAGCTACTTTATCGCTATCTTTTTTGATATTTGGTAAATTTTTAACTTTTTTACCTTTGCAAAGCTCATTTATAACTTCTAAAAAAGGTTTCTCTATGGCGCCATTTATTCTAGCTCCACCTTCAGTGCAGTTATATGATTTTATATCTTCTAATTTAGCTTGCTCGATATCATTTTCAAATTGATTTTTAAATAGCATCCATACATAAGTTGTTCTTACTTCTCCTTCACCACCATATGCAGTAGTGTATAAGTTTTCGTCCGGCTGAGCGATAGTGTGACCTTTGGCATGACTTGCACCATCTTTACCAAAAGCAAGATCTTGACCTATAAAAATAATATTTTTATGTCCTAGTACATACGCTAGCTGGTAGGCCATATTTGCACAACTATGTCCGACACCAAGATATCCATATTTGTTTAGCCTAAACATTTTTTCTTCTTGTTGAGGTCTCATCGTAAGCACTAAACGTCTAGGTAATATATTTTTTACAGTTTGGCTGTGTGTGACTGAAGCTACAATAAAATTTATATCATCATCAAATCCAGGGTGCTTTTTTTCAAAAAATGTAGAAGTAGGTATCATTCGCTCAATTGATGTTACATAATCTGGCTTTATGCCATTTCTTGCGAGTATTGGATAGGATGCATCGACACTTATAATGCTTACATAAGGTGCAAATTTTTTAAGTGTTTCTAACTGTTTATCTAGGCTTGGACCTGTTGAAACAATGATCGCTGTATCCATAAGACCGTGTCTTTTTTTAACTAAATTTGTATAGCAGTAATTAGTAAGCATATGAGGTAGATTCTCGATATGCTGTTTTGTGCCTATCAGAAGATCATCTATGCTATTTCCATGGGAAACGACATTTTGAGAAAAGGCTCTTGTTATATCTTTGTTTATTTTGATATAGTCATCTGCAAAATTATCATAATAGTTAGAGTGGATTATTAAGCTATAAGTTTTAGCATATATATCTAAATCACTATGCGATACGAGATAGTAAAACTGTACATATGTAGCAAATTCAGAATAAAAAAGAACAATTTGTTCATCTTTAAGCTCATCTGATATATCAATAATATTTAAAACAAGATGTATGATCTCAAGTTCTGGTTCTATGATAACAATTTTTTTATGAGTCTTATTTTTTGCCAAAGCTTTATAAAATATACCAGTTCCTAAGCCATAAAAGAAAAGCCCTGGATATCTTTTATATTTTTTTTCTATATTATCAAGCATTTTACTAATTTCTTCAACCGGATCTTTATATATTGTTTCATTAGATTCTTTATTGATGATATTTATGCGTATTGGATCACTTTTATCTAGAACGATTTCGTATTTAGTTTGTATATTCATACCAAAAAGTCTAGCAGCCAAGACCTCATCTTGCTGAAATAGTGCTTGAAGATTTTTTTCAAAAATAGGATTTGTTATTCCACTTAAATTTCTTTCTATTGTCTTTTTTTTATCTGACATGAATATCCTTAAAAATATGCTAAGTATAGTATTAAAACACTAAAAATTTAAGCAAAAGCTATGCCAAAATTTTAAAATTTATTAAAAATTTTTTTATCTTTCTAGATTCTATTTCGTCAAATTTTAATTAATGTTTAGAGGAAATTATAAAAGCAGTATTTAAATTTAGCCTTTGCAAGGTCGCAAAGGCATAAAATCACTTCAAAATTCTTGGTAATGTGATGCCTTCTTGAGCTTGATATTTACCATTTTTATCAGCATAAGTCACCTCGCAAGGCTCATCACCCTCGATAAATAGCACCTGCGCGATGCCTTCGTTCGCATAAATTTTTGCAGGAAGTGGCGTCGTGTTTGAAATTTCTATCGTGATGTGCCCCTTAAATCCGGGCTCAAAAGGTGTGACGTTTACGATGATACCGCACCTTGCATATGTGCTTTTGCCTAGGCAGATGGCTAGCACGTTATCTGGCATATTAAAATACTCGATCGTGCGCGCTAGAGCGAATGAATTTGGCGGCACGATGCAGACATCGCCCTTAAAATCTACTACGTTTTTCTCGTCAAAATTTTTAGGATCGACCACGGTGCCGCCGATGTTTGTAAAAATTTTAAACTCATCACCAACGCGGATATCGTAGCCGTAGCTAGAAACGCCGTAACTAACGACGCCGCGTCCGACCTGCTCCTCAGCAAACGGCACTATCATATTTTTCTCAACCGACATTTTTCTTATCCAAGAGTCTGACTTTAAACCCATTTTTGCTCCTTTTTTGGGCGATTATAACGCTTTGCGTCTTTAAATTAAATTTAATAAAGCGACTAAATTAGATGAAAATTAGTATAATTTTAACAGCAAAAATTAATAAAGGACAAAAATGCAAGAGAAAAATGCAGAAATTTTTACTGGCGAGCGTGCGATGTTTGGGGCAAAAAGTGTAAATTTTACTAACTGCATCTTTGAAGATGGCGAATCGCCGCTAAAGCATAGCTCAAATTTAAAGCTAGATGAGTGCGTTTTTGCCTATAAATACCCACTTTGGTACGCAAACGACATTAAATTAAATGGCGGATACCTGGAGCCTCTAGCAAGGGCTGGTATGTGGTACAGTACAAATTTAAGCTTCAAAGACGCGCTCATCAACGCTCCAAAAAGCTTTAGAAAAAGCTCGCAAATTTTGCTAGAAAATGTAAATTTTTCAGATGCTAGTGAAACGCTTTGGGGATGTGCGGATGTGAAGATAAAAAACGTATTTGCGAGAGGTGATTATTTTGGAGCAAATAGTGAAAATTTGGAGATAGAAGGGCTAAACCTTGATGGCAACTACTGCTTTGATGGTTGTAAAAATGTCCATATCACAAACTCAAAGCTCATTTCAAAAGATGCATTTTGGAACTGCGAAAACGTGACCGCGCAAAACTGCCTCATCTCAGGTGAATATCTAGCTTGGAACTCAAAAAATGTGACGCTTATAAACTGCACGATAAAGAGCTTGCAAGCACTTTGTTACGTGGAAAATTTGATCGTAAAAGATTGCATTTTTATGGATACGAGTCTTGCGTTTGAATATTCAAGTGTCGATGTAAGCACAAGCGGAGCGATAAAAAGCATAAAAAATCCAAAAAGTGGCGTGATAAGGGCAGCAAAGATAGATGAGATCATTATCGATGAAAATTTAGTGGATACTAAAGGTATTAAGATAATTATTACTGAAAAATAACTTAGCAAAAAAGAGTAACTTTGAGTTCTCGTTTTTGCTTCATAAAAAAATTTTTTATCTAATTTTCGCTACAATTAGACGCTTATATAAAAATTTAGGAGAATTTTCTATGAAAAAAGAAGATATAAAAGAGCTTATCGAATTTTTTAATGATATGGAGATGAATCATATCAAAATAAAAAGTGGTGATTTTGAGGTAGAGCTTGAAAAATTTTCAGATTATTGCGCGCCTGCTAAACCAGCAGCACAAGCACCAGCTCCAGCACCTGTAAATGTAGTCGTTAATTCAGAGGTAAAACCAGCTGCAAACTCGCCAAAAGATAGCATAAAATCTCCTATGGTAGGTACTTTCTATGCTGCTCCAAGCCCAGGCGCTGCTCCATTTGTAAAAGTAGGTCAAAGAGTGAGAAAAGGCGATGTAGTGGGCATCATCGAAGCTATGAAGATCATGAACGAGATCGAGGCTGAGTTTGACTGCCAGATCACTGAGATGCTAGTCTCTGACGGACAGCCAGTTGAGTTTGGATTGCCGTTATTTGGCGTGGAGAAAAATTAATGGAATTAAAAAGAATTTTAATCGCAAACCGCGGTGAGATCGCTCTTCGTGCTTTGCGAACGATAAAGGAGATGGGTAAAGAAGCCGTTGTAGTTTATTCAACCGCTGACAAAGACGCGCTTTATGTAAAATACGCCGACGTAGCCATCTGCATCGGTAAAGAGCGCTCAAGCGATAGCTATCTAAATATCCCAGCTATCATAAGTGCAGCTGAGATTAGCGAAGCAGACGCTATTTTCCCTGGATATGGCTTTTTAAGTGAAAATCAAAATTTTGTTGAAATTTGCTCACATCACAAGATCAAATTTATAGGACCAAGTGTCGCTGCAATGGCTTTGATGAGCGACAAGAGTAAGGCAAAACAGGTCATGCAAAGAGCTGGCGTACCAGTCATCCCTGGCTCAGACGGCGCCGTGGCTGACACAAAAGCAGCAAAAGAGCTAGCTAAAAAGATAGGATATCCAGTCATCTTAAAGGCTGCTGCAGGTGGTGGCGGACGTGGTATGCGCGTGGTTGAAAAAGAGGCTGATTTAGAAAAAGCATTTTGGTCTGCTGAGAGCGAGGCAATGAGTGCATTTGGTGATGGCACAATGTATATGGAAAAATATATCCTAAACCCACGCCACATCGAAGTTCAAGTAATTGGCGATAGCCATGGCAATGTACTTCACATCGGCGAGCGTGACTGCTCTATGCAGCGTCGCCACCAAAAACTAATCGAAGAAAGCCCAGCTATCTTGCTTGATGAAAAAACAAGAGAGAGGCTACATGAAACTGCCATAAAAGCGGCAAAAGCGATTGGCTACGAGGGAGCTGGTACGTTTGAGTTTTTGGTTGATAAAAATTTAGACTTTTACTTCATCGAGATGAATACAAGACTTCAGGTTGAGCACACAGTGAGCGAAATGGTAAGCGGACTTGATATCATCGAGCTTATGATAAAAGTGGCTGAAGGCGAGGCGCTACCATCACAAGAGAGCATTGAGCTAAAAGGTCATGCGATCGAGTGCAGGATAACAGCTGAAGATCCAAATACATTTACACCGTGTCCTGGCAAGATCACAAAATATGTCTGCCCAGGTGGCCGCAATGTAAGAATGGATAGTCATATCTATCAAGATTATTCGATACCGCCATATTACGATAGCATGATCGGTAAACTCGTGGTTTGGGATACTGATAGAAATAGGGCGATCCATAAGATGAAAGTAGCTCTTGATCAGCTCATAATAAATGGCATAAAAACAACAAAAGATTTTCACATCGCCATGATGGAAAATAAAGACTTTTTAAGCAATAACTACGATACAAATTATCTTTCAAGACACTAAAATTTTTAAGTCAGGATTTGCAAAAAGCAGATCTTGGCTTAAATCTATTAAAATTTTTAAGTTTATCTTAGGGGAAGCATGGTAAACAAAATCAAAGATCAAAATACAAAATTTTTCTCAAATGCCGACCTTGCGAAGCTATTTTTCCCTATTGCAGTTGAGCAGTTTTTAGAGTATAGTCTAGGGCTTGCAAACTCGCTAATGGCAGCAAGTGTTAGTGAAAGCGCTGTAAGTGCGATTAGTCTTGTGGAGTTTGTCATGGCGCTATTTATTAGCATATTTACTGCTATCGCTACTGGTGGCTCGGTGGTTGCTAGCCAGTATCTAGGTAATAAACAAAGTGGCAATGCCAAAATCACAGCAAATCAGCTCATTTGGTTTAGTTTTATCTTTGCCCTTTTTATCGCAGCGGTCATCATAGTTTTAAAAGATATTATCTTGGATTATGTCTTTGGCGATATTGGAGAGCAAGTGAGGCATGATGCTAGTCACTATCTTGTTTTCTCAGCTATTTCCGCGCCATTTTTGGCTGTCTATGCAGCAGCTGCGGCGATCTTTCGCACGATGTCAAACGCAAAGCTACCTATGTATATTATGGCGGCTGCAAATTTATTAAACGTACTTCTAACTGCCATTAGTATTTATACATTTCATACAGGCATTTTAGGTATCGCCATCAGTACGCTTATAGCCAAGGTGCTCGCTTGCTTTGTTATAGTCTATCTACTCCTTGATATAAGGCTAAAACTTCACATAAGAAAGAGCTTTATCTATAAATTTGACTACGAGATCATCAAGAAAATCTTAAATATCGGAGTACCTTATGGCTTTGAAAATTCGATGTTTTATGTGGGTCGCATCATCGTTTTGAGCCTTGTTTCACTCTTTGGCACAGCAAGTATCGCTGCAAATGCCGTGGGAGGGACGATCGTGATGTTTCAAGTGCTTCCTGGTATGGCGATAGGCACAGGGCTTAGCGTGGTTATCTCAAGGTGTGTTGGTGCAAACGACTTTGCTCAGGCTAAATTTTACGTAAGAAAGTCGATGATAAGTATCTATATCGTCCAGCTTTTTAGCACAGCAGTAATTTTGCTTTTACTTGAGCCATTGCTTCTTGTTTATAATCTCTCGGAAGAAGCTATAAATTTAACAAGACAGATCGTCTGGTATCATGGTATCGCGATGTGCCTTATCTGGCCGCTTGCCTACACATATCCGACCGTTTTTCGAGCAGCTGGGGATGCTAAATATCCGATGATTGTAAATTTAGTTTGTATGTTTGCTTGTAGAGTCATCTTGGCCTATATCTTTGCACTCACATTTGATCTTGGCATGATAGGTACTTGGTTTGCAATGTTTGCTGACTGGGCTGTAAAGGCGGTGCTTTTTACGATTAGATACCTAAAAGGTACATGGATGAAATTTAAAGCTATTTAAAAAGAAATTTAGTAATATACAAGCGATTTTGTCGCAAAGGATAAAAAATGAAAAATGTATTTAAATTTGGTGCAGTTTTGCTTACGGCAGCTCTTTTTGCTGGATGTGCGAGTGAGAGCTCAAGGGTTGTTGAGACTCCAAAAGTAGCAAGCTACGGCACAGTTTACAATGGTCAAAAAATTTCAGTTTCGATAGGTCGATTTAATAATCAATCAGCTTACCAAAATGGTGTATTTGCTGATGGCGAAGATAGGCTTGGCAACCAAGCTCAAAGCATTTTGATCACAAATTTACAGCAAAGTGGCAGATTTTTGGTGCTTGATAGATCAAATATGAAAGTGATCAAACAAGAGAGCGAGCTAAGCAAAACCACTCAAAATTTAAAAGGCTCACGATACGTGATCACTGGTGATGTGACAGAGTTTGGTCGCAAGACAACAGGCGATCATCAGTTATTTGGCATACTTGGCAAAGGTAAGCAACAAACTGCCTATTCAAAGGTAAATTTAAATATCGTTGATACCAAAACAGCTGAGGTTGTCTATTCGGTTAGCGGTGCTGGCGAATATACCCTTTCAAACAGAGAAATCATCGGCTTTGGTGGCACAGCAGGATACGACTCTACGCTAAATGGCAAGGTTTTAAGTCTAGCTATTATTGAAGCGGTAAATAATCTAGTAAATGGCATAGAAAGTGGAGCATGGCAAGTAAAATAAAGCTTGCCGGCCTCGCGTTTTTTGTGCTATTTTTAGCGGGTTGCGGTCATTCAAACGGCCCAAGATCGCTTTATTATTGGGATGGATCATATAGTAGCTCGCTATACAGCTATTTAAACGAAGAGGGCGATACAAGCGAACAAATTTCGCGCTTAGAAAATTTAGTACAGATCTCGGCACAAAATGGCTACAAGATCGCCCCTGGAGTATATGCGCACCTTGGACTTTTGTATCTAAATAATGGAAATTTAGGTGCCGCAAGTGCAAATTTTGACAAAGAAGTAGAAAATTTCCCAGAGTCAAGGGAGTATATAAATTTTATCAAAGGCTCTAAAAATTTAACTCCAAAAAAAGCAGAGCAAAAAGAGGGAGTAAATAATGAAAAATAGCCTTAAATTTATAGCTATAGCATTTTTGGCGATATTTTTTACAGGCTGTTCTATAAAAGAGCCCGAGCCGTATGACTACTCAGAATTTTTACAAAAAAGACCTCACTCTATCTTAGTGCTTATGCCAACAAACGATAGTACAGAAATTTCAGGCCCGGCTGCTGTTTTAGCAAATGCAGTCGCACCACTAAGTGAGGCAGGATACTATGTATTTCCAGTAGCTCTTGTAAATGATACCTTTAAGCTAAATGGTATAACCGAGCCAAGCGAGATCGCAGCCGTGCCACTAAATAAGCTCGATAAAATTTTTCATGCAGATAGTGTGCTTTACATCAATATAAAAGATTATGGTACGAGCTATGCAGTCATCTCAAGCTCAACAAAGGTTGTCCTTGAAGCAAAGCTTATTGATATAAAAAGCGACGCTACTCTTTGGCAAGGCAGTGCTATGGCAGCAGAAGATAGCAGCAGCGGCCAAAGTAGCCTACTTGGTATGTTAGTCTCAGCTGTCATCTCACAGGTGGCAAATACCATCTCAGATAGATCATACGATCTAGCAGTGATGGCAGATGCTTATTTATTTTCAAGAGATTGCCATAACTGCATACTTTATGGACCATATTCGCCGCATTATGGCAAAGATGCACAGCTTCATAAAGACAGATAATTAATGAATACTCATCGTCTTGGGATACTCCTTACTTTAGTTGGCGGTATCCTTTGGGGATTTAGTGGGGTTTGTGGGCAATATCTATTTTCACTTGGTATAAATTCTGATTTTTTGGTGCCATATAGACTGATGCTAGCTGGCATTGTTATTGTGATTTTTTATGCTTTTAAAGAACCAAGTGCCGTTTTTGCTCCGATTAAAGATATAAAGCTACTTGGTGAGTTTTTAGTCTATGCCCTGCTTGGGCTTATGATGACGCAGTACGCTTATTTTTACTCCATTGAGCTTTCAAATGCCGCAGTGGCAACGGTCATTCAATACACTGCTCCAGCCTTAATACTAATAATACTCTGTTTGAAAGAAAAAAGAACTCCAAAAAAAGCTGAAATTTTAGCTTTAGCATGTGCTATGCTTGGCGTATTTTTCCTGAGCACACATGCTCAAATTTCATCTCTTGTCATTTCGCCAAAGGCCTTGTTTTGGTGCTTAGTTAGCGCTATTTGCGTTTGTGTTTATAATCTTGCTCCAGCAAGGCTAAATGCGAAATATTCAGTCACTCTCACACTTGGCTGGGGTATGGTTATGGGTGGGGTAGTGCTTGCTTGCTATATGAGAGTTTGGGATTTTGCTGGGCTTAACGGTATAAATCAATGGCTGGCATTTATTGCTGTTATTACGCTTGGCACCATTTTTGCATTTAGCTTTTATATGATAGGTGTTAAGCTAATAGGCGCAGCAAAAGCTAGTTTATTAGCCTGCATAGAGCCACTAAGTGCGGCCTTCTTTGGCTATTTTTGGCTTGGAACAAAATTTGTATTTTGGGATTTTTTAGGTTTTACTCTAATAATCTCTTGTATATTTTTACTATCAAAAAGAGAAAAATTATGATATTTCTAGCACAAACCGATACGACAGCTGGTTTTTTGAGTAAAGATTATCAAGAGATAAATAAGGCCAAAATGCGTGATGAGAATAAACCTTGCCTTATCACAACGGCAAAATTTAGCGTTTTAAATGAGCTTGTTAGAGTGCCAAAAAAATATAAAAATTTTATACGCCGTTCAAGAAAAGCTACATTTTTGTATCCAAATTTAAAGGCTATTAGAGTCGTAAAAGAGTGCGAGCACGAAAAATTTTTAGCTAAATTTGACTGGCTTTATTCAAGCAGTGCAAACAAAAATGGACAAAATTTTAATGAAGCTTGGGCTATGAGCGTGGCTGATGAAATAGTAGATGATCATTTTTTCGAAGATTCTCCATCAAAAATTTATAAAATTTCTCGAAAAAAAATAAAACGTTTAAGGTAACTAGTAAATTTATACAGCCACTACTTTTTTAAACTCATCTAAATTTTTTAGCGCTTCATCTATGCCAATCAGCCAAAATTCGCACTTTGTCGTATCTTTTTTAAAGTGTTTTTTCATTAGCTCTTCCACGCTTTTTGTGCCACACTCTATTAAAAATTGTTTATAAATTTTGCAAAAATTTGCTTCATCTTTTTTAAACTCACTTAGAAAAAATTGTGATAGCAGATAGCCGACGCTATAAGGATAGTTGTAGATATAGTTATCTGTTTTATAAAAATGTGGCTTAAAATATGGCAAAAATTCTTCAACATCGCTCGTGCTGTCTTTATAAAATTTATCCCAAGCTTGTTTTAAAAGATCGCTTGCATCTTTTTTACTGACTTGACCTTGTTGTCGCAGCTTTATAAAACCAGTCTCAAACTCATATCTAACGCTTATATGAAGTAAAAAATTTGCAGCGCTTTTTAGCTCCTGCCATAAAATTTCTACCCTAAGTGAGTCATCTTTTTTTAGCTCATTTCGTAAAAGAGTCTCATTAAATGTACTCGCACTCTCGGCTAAGCTCATTGGAAAATTTGCGCTTAAAACTGGAAGATCACGCATCAAGTAGTAGTGCCAAGCATGCCCAAGCTCATGAGCTTGCTGGATTAAGTGCGAAAGAGTGTTCATATATGTGGTAAAAATTCTTGGTTGCTTAAATTTTGGCAAACTCACAAAAAATGCTCCACCAGCTTTATTTTCTCGTACATCGCTTTCTATCCAGTGTTTGTCTATCATAAGCTCGATAAAACTATCTTCGCCCAGTGGTTTTAATGCTTTTTTGATGATTTTATAAATGAGATTGCTGCTTTTATGACTAAGATGCAAAAGATAAATATAAAAATTTTAATATTAAGTGCGACTATTGTAGTGTGATTTAAAGCTAATTAAAATATTCAAAATACAAAAGGACATAAATATTTGGTTTGGTAAAAATTCAAATGATGCTAGTAGCAACTTATTTTAGTATTTACTCCCTCGGAAGTCCGTTTTTATCAGACTTGTCGCTGATTAGCTTACCCGATTCGTCGTATTTTTTGGCGCGAATGAGCCTGCCGCGCACAAACTCCCCTTCGGCTTCGATTTTGCCGTTTGCAAAAGACACCGTAGGTTTGGCATCTAGCATTGCCGACGTCGGCGTAGTTACTACGAAAACGTCGAAATTTTCGGAGATTTTGCTTGAAAATTTAGGGGTCTTAAATTTTATAAAAGTGGTGGTAGGCCGCGACGACGTGCTAAATCCAAAACCTAACGCGGAGCCCGTAAATTTAGCTCTCGCAAAACTTGGAAAAGATAAGCGAAACGCATTTATGATAGGCGATACGCAGATGGATCTAATGGCGGCAAAGAACGCTGGTATCAAAGGTATCGGCCTAACTTGCGGATGCGGATACGCGGATGCGCAAAGTCTAAAAGAGCATTCGGATTTAATCTTTCAAAACGCTTATGAAGCGGTAAAATTTTTAGCAAGCAACTAAAATTAGTGGATTTTATTAAACAACCTTGCTTACCGCTCGGCTAAGTCATTTCCTTCGTCTAGCGACCGTTTTGATTAAGCATAGACAACGCCGCCTCAACCGCCGCGTCAATGTGTATCTGCGTCGTATCAAAAAGTCGCATATCTGTATCCGCCTGCGATACCAGCATGCCTATCTCGGTGCAGCCAAGTATCGCTCCTTGCGCGCCGCACGACCTAAAATCCTCGATGATGCGCAAGAAATTGGCCCTTGAGCTAGGCGCGATTTTGCCGTAGCAAAGCTCCTCAAAGATGACGCGATTTACTTCCGCCATATCCCCTGCGCTTGGCAAAAGCACCTCCGCGCCGCCCTCTATCAGCCGACTTTTGTAAAAATCCTGCGTCATCGTATAAACGGTGCCGAGCAGCCCTACCTTGGCGACGCCTGCGTTTTTTAGCGCTTTTAGCGTGGTGTCCGCGATGTGCGCTACGGGCACGCTAACGGCGCTTTGCACGGTGTCAAAGCACCTGTGCATCGTGTTTGTGCAGATGAAGATAAAATCCGCCCCGCCGCATTGTAAAATCTTAGCATGCCGCGCCAAAATTTCGCCCGCGTCCTCCCATCTGTTTTCGCGCTGGCAGGCCTCGATCTCCTCGAAATTTACACTGCTTAGCAGTATCTCCGCGCTGCTAAGGCCGCCCAAGCGCTCGTTTATTTTGCGATTTATTTGCTCGTAATACGTTATCGTAGACTCAAAACTCATCCCGCCGATTAGGCCGATTTTTTTCATATTTTCTCCTTAAATTTCGGCGATTTTACGGTTTTAAATTAAATTTGCTATAAATTTAAATTTCGTCCGCAGCATTAAATTCGGCTGCAACCGCCTAAAATAACGAGCATAAATTAACCGCATAAATTTTTTAGCCTGCGACGAAAATGTGGTCAAATTTTAGCGCGCTAGCGGCCTAAATTTGCGTGTAAATTTTATCGGCTAAAAGCGGCATTTTGATTACTTCGCGCGGGCGAATTAAATTTACGGCTTTTCGGTTTGGCAAAGTTTTATTTTTTGCAAGGTAAAATCGCCTGCAAATTTTACCCGTTCGCGTCTGCAAGTCTTGCGCCTACGTTTTTGGCACACTTTGCCAGAGTCGCTTCGGCGTCTTTTAAATGCTAGCTTGACGCCCAAACCGCCTCTATTTTACGCCAGCAAATGCCAAAACCCGCGTTTTGCCGTCAAAATTTCGCCTAGACCCCGCCCCTTGCCGCGCAGACATCGCCGCTTTACGTTTTAGCGCTTTAATCTCGCGCCGTGAAATTTAAGCACCGTTTGCGCGTAGCCGTTTCGCGCGGTAAAATTTATAAAATTTCGCAGATTTTACTTGGCCTTTTGTCATCGCTTCGCGCTTTTTAAGCTTTGCGCGCCAGATTTCCCGCCAAAGCGATATAAACGTTAAATTTATGGCTAAAAGCTAAAATTTAAAGAGCGAATTTAAACCGCAAAGGCATAAATTTAGCTAAATTTACTCCCTCGGAAGTCCGTTTTTATCAGACTTGTCGCTGATTAGCTTGCCCGCTTCGTCGTATTTTTTTGCGCGGATGAGCCTGCCGCGCTCAAACTCGCCATGGGCCTCTAGTTTGCCGTTTGCGTAGTAGTGGCGCGCCTCGCCGACCTCCAGCCCGTCCTCAAACATCACTCTGGCTTTTAGCTTGCCGTTTTCGTGATACTCCTCGTACAGTCCGTGATAGTGCCCGTTTTTAAACATCACTTTTGCCGCCAGCGCCCCGCTCTCGTAGTAGTCCAACCCCGCGCCCGTTTGGCGGCCGTCTTTGTACTCGTATTCGCCTCGTAGCTTGCCGCTCGGGTGGTATTCGCGTGTCATGCCGTCCTTTTCGCCGTCTTTGTAATTTTCTACCACGCGCGTTTTGCCGTTTTCGTAAAATCGCTTCCAAACGCCTTGTTTACGGTCGTTTTTGTATTCGCCCGTCTTCTCCACGGGGCCGCTTTCGTAGTACCATGTCTCCGCACCCTCTCGCTTGCCCTCTTTATACGTTCGCTTGCCGCGGATCTTGCCGCTTTTGTAGTAGTCGACGTTCTAGCCGTTTCGAAGCCCGCCCGCGTACGGGCTACGCGCGCTAACCTCTCCGCTAACGTAATAGTCGGTAAACACGCCCTCTCGCTTGTCTGCCTTGTAGGTGCCCTCCTGCTTTAACGCGCCACCCTCGTCAAAATAGTAGCGGCGGTAGCGCCCGTCGCGGACGTTATTTTTGTATTCGCTCTCGCCCATCAGAGCACCGCTATCTACGTGATAGTGCTTCGCCATACCCTCGCGAACGCCGTTTTTTAGGGGGTATTCGTTTGAGGGTTTGTCCCTGCCGTCAAAATAGTCCCTGTATCGCACCGCCGTGCCGCCCTGCACGTCTATCTCGCGTATGAGCGTAGGCGGCAGAGGTTTTAGCCTCGGATAGATCATGCCCATCGCATTTACGTCATATAGGTCCTCGACGCTGTAACGCAGCATCTTTAACGTACCGTCGTAGAGCTTGCCTTTTACGTAGTAAAGCCCGTTTTTTAGGGTAGCTTCGGGCTTCATTACGACTTTTGGCTCTAGAGCTTGCGCACCGATGGCTAGAAGCGGAAGTAAAAATAGAAATTTTAGGATTTTCATGGTTCTCCTGCTTTGTTTGATTTAGGTAATTTTAAAATTTGAAATTAAATTTAAGGTGAAGGCGCGATTATTTCGGATGAGTTAAATTTTAGAATTCGCGTCAAATTTAGCCGTCTTTTAGCACCTCTGCGACGACTGCCCAATCTTGCACGAGCCTTTCAAAGCTAAAATTTGCGTTTGCGGAGCTAGTCGAGGGTAGTTTGACGGGCGGTTTGCCCGTTGCGTTTAAAATTTGAGTTTTTAGATATTTTTCGCAGATTTCATACGCCTTGCCGCCGTTTGCGTAGACTTGCGTGATATTTGCGGTTTTGAAGATCGGCTCTAAATTTGCGGGCTCGACGACGGTCATTTTAGCATCGCTCGATCCATTTATCTCGCACGAGATCGCGGCATCGTAGATAGCGATGCGGTGAGCGAGTAGAAAATTTATCTTTTCATCCGTACTAGTAGGCGTTGGAGCGTTTAAAATCCCGGCCAGCACCCGCCAAAAGCGATTTTGCGGATTTGCGTAGTAAAAGCCAAATTTACGAGAAATAACGGAGGGAAAGGAGCCAAGGATTAAAATTTTAGAGTTTTTATCAAAAATCGGTTTAAATGGACTAATTTGATTCATCTATCTCTTTTAAAATTTTAGCCATTTAAACCATTTATTATTTTATAAGAAGTTACTCTTTTTGATTTGGATTATTTGAAATTTTATCGTTAATCATCTTTTTCGCATTCATTGCAATATCGGTGATTTTCTTATTAGAGTCACTTAAAATTTCTTGTATTCTAGCCGAATCATCTTTTTTAAATATTTTTAAATTTTCGCTAAAGTCCTCATCATTAATGTCAAAATAAGCGACTGATTCAAAAGATAGTTTTGAGGCTATTAGGACTTGCGGGAACGCGTTTTTATAAGAATTATAGCTTTTCACCTCAGCATTATAGCTTTCACGTTTATTTAGGAGTTCACTCTCGATTTTTTCTAACTGCGACATTAGCATTTGATATGTTTCGTTAGCCTTTAGTTCCGGAAAGGCTTGAGCCAAAGCAGCTACTTTTGCGACTCCATTTCCAGAAACACCAAGTTGAATCATTTGTTCACTACTTGCATAATCTTTGGCTATATCTATTATTTGATTTGATAGATCTAAACGTTTTTTGAGCGTAGCTTGGATATTTGCGAAGCTCTCTCTGATATTTTGCATCATTGATTGTAGTTTATTATATATTTTAATAATATAAGCCGCTAAGGCAATAACAACGACAATTATAGTAATAAGCATTTTTACTCCTTTTTATTTATTTTAAGATATGCGATTTTGACTTTTTACGACTTAATTTCACTTTAAGGATTAGAAACTTACTTATTTTGTTTGTGGGTTATTTAATTTTTTTTAAGTGAAATTATCTAAAAACAAAATTCTCCCACATGATAAATTTAAGTGGGAGAATTTGCGCCTTACTCGGCTGTTATTCCAGAAGAGATATCCTCGGCGATCTCAGGCGAGCTAGACTCGACCTCATCGCTAAAATCAGCTAAGCTTAGGCGTTTTAGCTGGCGGTAGCGTCTTTGCGCATCGGCCTTGTTTTTAGCCAACAGCTCGTCTGCGTGCTGTGGGTTAGTTTTCTTAAGCGAGTTGTAGCGAACCTCGTTTAGCAAAAACTCCTCGTAAAGCGACCAATCTGGCTCTTTTGAGGTCATTTTGAGCGGATTTTTGCCCTCTTTGATTAGGCGCGGATCGTAGACGTAGGTCGGCCAGTAGCCGCACTTAGTCGCTAGCTCGCCTTGACCTCCGGAGTAGGCCATGCCGCCTTTTATACCGTGCGCGATACACGGCGAATACGCGATCACGAGACTAGGTCCGTCGTAGGCTTCGGCTGCGGCGATGGCTTTTATCGTATTTGCTTGACTCGCGTTCGAGTTGATTTGAGCTACGAAGATGTTTCCGTAGGTCATCGCGATGTAGCCCAAATCTTTTTTCTGCATCGGCTTGCCGCTAGCGGTAAACTGCGCTATTGAACCCGCGCGGCTTGATTTTGAGCTTTGACCGCCAGTGTTTGAGTAAACTTCGGTGTCAAGCACCAGTACGTTTACGTTCTCGCCGCTAGCTAGTACGTGGTCAAGCCCGCCAAAGCCGATATCGTACGCCCAGCCGTCGCCGCCGATGATCCACTGGGATTTTTTGATGAGGTATCTTTTTAGCTCTAAAATTTCTTTTACACCCTCTACGTCTAAATTTTGCTCCAAAATCGGCGTTAAAATTTTAACTATTTGCGTCGTTTTCTCGCCGTCGTTTTTATGCGCGATCCAGTCGGAGTATAGCGCGGCTAGGGCGTTTGGCGCGGCGTCTTTGGTGCGTAACATGACGTCTTCGATACGGTGGCGCAGCGTCTCTACCGCGACGTTCATACCCATGCCAAACTCCGCGTTATCCTCAAAGAGCGAATTCGCCCACGCTACGCCCTTGCCCTCTTTGTTCGTCGTATAAGGCGTCGAAGGCGCGCTACCGCCGTAGATCGAGCTGCATCCGGTGGCGTTTGCCACGATCATACGGTCGCCGAACAGTCTCGTAACAAGCCCGATATAAGGCGTCTCGCCGCAACCGGGGCACGCGCCGTGAAACTCAAATAACGGCTGCGCAAATCCCACGCCCTTGACGCTATCTTTGCTCATCAGGTCGTCTTTGTAGGTTACCTTTTTAAATAAATAATCGGCGTTTTCCTGCTCGTTTTTATCCATCTCCTCGGCAAGAGGCACCATGACGAGCGATTTTTCCTTGCTCGGGCAAATTTGAGCGCACAGCTCACAGCCCGTGCAGTCAAGCGGGCTAACTTGGATTTTATATTTTAGCCCTTTTACCTCTTTGCCTTTGGCGTCTAGGACGTGATCTTGCACGGTTTGCGGAGCGGCGGCGAGCTCGTTTTCGTCGATAAGGAACGGCCTGATCACCGCGTGCGGGCAGACGAAGGCGCACTGATTGCACTGGATACAATTTCCCTCGATCCACTTAGGCACCATCACGCCGATACCGCGTTTTTCGTAGACCGTAGTGCCTGATTTAAAGTGTCCGTCTTCAAAGCCGACAAACGCCGAAACAGGCAGGCTATCGCCTCTGGCGGCGTTGATAGGCTTGACGATTTTTTCTATAAATTCGTCGCCGACGTATTTTTCCTCGTTAGCGGCATCATCCGTTAAAATCGTCCAGCTAGGGTCGACCGCGACCTTAACCAGTCCGTCCGCGCCCATGTCGATGGCCTTGTAGTTCATCTCCACGATCGCTTCGCCCTTTTTGGCGTAGGCTTTGTGCGCGTACTCTTTCATGTATTTTTGCGCGTCGACAAACGGTATGATGTCAGCTAGCTTAAAAAACGCCGACTGCATGATGGTGTTCGTACGGTTTTTTAGCCCGATCTCGTGAGCTAGCTTAGTGGCGTTGATGATGTAGAAATTTACCTTTTTGGCGGCTAAAATTTTCTTTACTTTATTCGGCAGTTTAGCGACCGTCTGCTCGGCGTCCCAGATCGAGTTTAGCAGGAACGTCCCGCCCTCGCGGATGCCGTCTATGACGTCGTAAATTTCAAGATACGCCGCGACAGAGCAGGCTACGAAGTGCGGATTTGAGACGAGGTAGGTCGAGCGGATCGGATTTTTACCGAAACGCAGGTGCGAGCGCGTGTAGCCGCCTGATTTTTTGCTGTCGTAGGCAAAATACGCCTGCGCGTAAAGCTCGGTTTTATCGCCGATGATTTTGATGGAGTTTTTATTCGCCCCAACGGTACCGTCCGCGCCAAGGCCGTAAAATAGGCACTCTTTCACGCTTGCGTCGCTTAGCGAAATTTTCTCGCCGACTTTTAGCGAGGTGAAGGTCACGTCGTCCTCGATACCGACGGTAAAGCCGTTTTTAGGTTCGATTAAATTCAGATTTTCAAAGACGGCTAGCATTTGCGCAGGATCGACGTCCTTTGAGCTTAGGCCGTAGCGACCGCCCACGATCACGGGCTGATTTTTGCATCCGTAAAATGCCGCCTTGACGTCCAGATATAGCGGCTCGCCGAGGCTTCCGGGCTCTTTGGTGCGGTCTAGCACGGCGATCTTTTCTACCGTTTCAGGCATCACGTCAAAGAGGTATTTTAGGCTAAACGGACGGTATAGATGCACTTTTAGCACGCCTACTTTTTCGCCTTTTGCGCGCAGGTGATCGACGACCTCTTCGAGAGTTTGCGTTACCGAACCCATCGCAACCACGACGCGCGTAGCGTGCGGATCGCCGTAATAATTAAACGGACGATAATCGCGTCCCGTGATATTTGAAATTTCTTTTAGATACTCGGCCACGATATCAGGCACGGCGTCGTAGTAGCGGTTAGCTAGCTCGCGCGTCTGAAAATAAATGTCGTCGTTTTGAGCCGTACCGCGAGTTTTCGGATTTTCGGGGCTTAGCGCCTCGTCTCTAAATTTTTGTAGCGCCTCGCGGTCAAGAAGCCTATCAAAGTGCGCGTAGTCAAGCACTTCGACCTTTTGTATCTCATGGCTCGTGCGAAATCCGTCGAAAAAGTGCAAAAACGGCACGCGACCTTTGATCGCCGCTAAATGCGCGACACCGGCGATATCCATGACCTCTTGCACGGAGCCGCTTGCTAGCATCGCAAAGCCCGTTTGGCGACAGGCATAAATGTCCTGATGGTCACCAAAGATAGAAAGCGCCTGAGCCGCGATAGAGCGTGCGCTCACATGGATGACGCCGGGTAGTAGCTGGCCCGCGATTTTGTACATATTCGGGATTTTTAGCAAAAGCCCTTGCGAAGCTGTGTATGTGGTAGTCAGTGCGCCTACTTGCAGCGAGCCGTGCACTGTGCCCGCAGCTCCGCCTTCGCTTTGCATTTCGACTACCTTAACCGGCATGCCGAATAGATTTTTCTTGCCCTGAGCCGCCCACATATCGGTGTAATCAGCCATCGGCGAGCTAGGAGTGATCGGATAGATGCCCGCAACCTCCGTAAATGCGTAAGCCGCGTGCGCCGCAGCCTCGTTTCCGTCCATAGTTTTCATTATTTTAGCCATTTTTCCGCCTTAAATTTTCTTACGATTTTTAAAAATCTTTTATTATAGAGATAGTTTCCAAAATCTACTATTAATCTATGTCATTAATAAATTCTGAGAATTTTGCCTTTTAAATTACTAACTTTAAGCAAAATTCCATTACCGTAATGAAAAAAATTAAGGATAAAATTTGATAAGCGTTCATAGGGTAGCCTATTTAAGGGTTATAGCTCTTGCTTTTTGTGCTTTTATATTTAACACTACTGAGTTTGTCCCAGTGCCACTTTTAAGTGATATTGCAAAAGATTTTGACATGAACACGGCTGATACCGGTCTTATCATCACGATTTATGCGTGGAGCGTCACTATACTCTCTTTACCGCTTATGCTTTTAACTGCAAATTTAGAACGAAGATCTCTTCTTTTAAAAGTTTTTATCGTATTTGTTGTAGCTCATACGCTTTGTGCCTTTGCTTGGAATTTTAAAATTTTAATTATTGCTCGGTTAATGATAGCTATTGCCCATGCCATTTTTTGGGCTATCACTGCTTCACTTGCTGTTAGGTTAGCACCGATAAATAAAAGCTCGCAAGCTCTTGGATTGCTAGCTCTTGGTACATCGCTAGCGATGATACTTGGTCTGCCACTTGGAAGAATTTTAGGTGACGCACTTGGTTGGCGTGTGACCTTTGGACTGATCGGAATTTTTGCTGTTGGTGTTGGAGTTTGGCTATATAAAATTTTGCCACTTCTGCCAAGTAAAAACTCAGGCTCGCTTAAAAGCTTGCCAGAGCTTGCAAGAAATGGCCTTTTAATGGTCATATTTTTACTAACGGCAATTATCATAAGCGCGCATTTTAGCACCTATAGCTACATTGAGCCATTTGCAAAAGATATCAGTGGCTTTGATGGAAAATTTATCACAATATTCTTGCTTATATTTGGTGTTGCTGGTGTAGTTGCAAGCCTGCTTTTCTCTAAATTTTATAAGCTTATTCCAAATGCATTTTCAGCAATTTCTATCATGCTTATTTTATGTTGCTTGCTTGTGTTAAATTTTATTGCTAAAAATGAAGTTTTAATGCTAGTCTTGGCCTTTGTTTGGGGGCTTGGCATAGCTGGTGTAAATATGAGTTTTCAAATAAAAGTGCTGAATTTAGCCTCAAACGCTACTGATGCTGCAATGGCGATATTTTCAGCTATTTATAACATAGGCATCGGAGCAGGGGCGCTAATAGGGCATCAAACGATAGTTCATCTTGGCGAGCAAAATATCGGCAATGTTGGTAGTTTTTTTGCCGCAAGCGGACTTATCATATTTTTGTTTGCAGTATCTAAGATTAAAAGAGTTTAGATGTTTAAATATCTAAGTAAAACGTTACAAATTTCTACATATAAGTGATAATAAATATCATAACTAAGAAAAATTTTAGTTAAGCTTCCTTATAATCATTATCAGAAAATGAATAAATTTTAGGAGCTTATTATGTCAGTTTTAGTTATCGGTGCAGATGAGATAACGCCTATCAAGGCAGTTTTACATGATTTGGGAGCTGAGAAGATAGAACACTGGGATGCTAGAAATGAAAACCGCGTAAATCGCAAGCCAATCCCTCAAGATACTGAGTGCGTGGTGATGCTAACTAGTTTTTTAAACCACAACACGATGAAGACTATTAAAACTCAAGCAAAAAAGAGAAATATTCCAATTGTTTGTGCAAAAAGAAGCGTTAGCTGCGTATTTTGCGAGTACTGCAAGGTCTTTGGGCTAGATAAGGAATTTGGATGCAAAGAATAATCAATGAGATTCGGGCTTTTATCAGATATTGGCGAAATAACTCCAAATATTTTTGCAAAGCTTGATAGGCTTTCACGTGCAAAAATTTTTATTGCACTTTATAATTCTGGTGTAGAAAGTGAGCTAAAAATTCCGCTTTCTTACGCTAAATTTCTAAATTTCAAAGAAATTTTTGAGGCTAGGATAAATTTCCTACTTCGTGAGAAATGTCTAAATTTTAAGCCAGCAGATCGCTTTTGTATTTCATCAAATATCATCATAAATGCTTATTTAAAAGGTGACTTTTCAAAGATAAAATTTATAGCAAAAGAGCCAAAAATGGTGGCTGCAAAGATGATAAAAATGCTTTACGCAAGTGGAAAATTTGAGTTTTGCATGGATGCGGCACAGATGTTTTGTCAATTTGTTTATGATAAAATACGCCTCCGCCATCAAGACAAAGAGGTTGTTCTAAATGGCGGTGTCATTTCGGTCAAAAAAGATGGTAAAAATTTACTCAGTGTCATGCCAAGCTTTAAAAAAGTGAGCTTTGATGATATGAGAAATTTAAACGACGATATAGATAGAGCCGTCGGTGTGCTTGGTCGCGAGTGCGAGATGGTTTATATCGTTTTTCCTAGAAATGAGGAATTTAGGCGACACGTTGAGGTTAGGCACTGTTATGCGAGAGGTTTGATCAAGCTTGTGCCTTATACGATTATTAGTAAAATTTTTTAAAAAGGATAAAAATGATAAGTATAGTTTATGGAAGCAGCATGGGAAATACCGAAGATGCAGCAAAACTTATAAGTGAGGGTCTAGGCCTTGAAAACGAGCTTTTAAACGTTGCTGATGTAGACGCAGCGAAACTAAATAGCTTTGATAAGCTCATCCTTGGTACATCAACCTGGGGTAGTGGCGATCTTCAAGATGACTGGGACGCGTTTGACTTTAAAGCATTAAATCTAAGCGGAAAAACAGTCGCTGTTTTTGGCATGGGTGATAGCGAGAGCTACTCTGATGAGTACTGTAACGGCATGGCAAAGCTTTACGATGAGGTCGTAAAAGCTGGCGCAAAGGTAGTTGGTGAGGTTAGCACTGATGGATATACATTTGATGGCTCTGATGCTGTAAGAAATGGAAAATTTGTAGGCCTAGCACTTGATGCTGATAACCAAAGTGACAAAACTGAGGGTAGAATTTCAGCTTGGATCGAGCAGATAAAACCTCACTTTGCTTAATGTAATTTTAGCTAGATTTTCTAGCTAAAATTTTCATATATCCATAGCTGAGATGAAGCTTTTTATTCTTTCGTTTTGGCTATTGAAAAACTCATCTACTAAGCCATCAAACGCGATCACACCTTTATCTAAAAACAAAATTCTATCAGCTATCTTTCTAGCAAAATTCATATTATGAGTGACAATGATCATAGACTTTTTCTCTTTTGCAAGAGATAAGATGACCTTTAAAACTTCAGCCTCAAGCTCTGGATCAAGCGCGCTTGTAGGCTCGTCAAGTAGCAAAAAGTATGGATTTATAGCCAGTGCTCTAGCGATGGCTACACGCTGTGCTTGTCCGCCTGAGAGCCTATTTGGATAGGTATCTTCTTTGTGGCTAAGCCCCACTTTGGCTAAAAGCTCTTTTGCTTCTTTTATCGCTTCGTTTTTATCCCTTTTTTGAACATAAATTGGAGCTTCAGTGACATTTTGAAGCGCTGTTAGGTGTGGAAAGAGGTTGAAGTTTTGAAAGACCATGCCTGTTTTTTTACGAATTTCTAAAAGCTTTTTTGAGCTAAGCTTCTCTTTAAAATTTACACTCCTGTCATCTACCTCCAAAGTGCCACTTTGTGGGATCTCAAGTAAATTTATGCATCTAAGAAGTGTTGATTTGCCACAACCAGATGAGCCAACGATCACGGTCGTTTGTCCTTCTTTGAAGCTTGTATTTATGTTATCTAGCACCAAATGATTGCCGTAAGATTTGCTTATATTTTTAAAATTTATAGCCATTAGACATACCTTGAGACAGCTTTTTCAAGCCTTGATTGAAGATAGGTTAAGAGTGTGCAAACCACTAGATAGATGAGCGCTGCTAGGATGTAGAGGATGAGTGGCTCAAAGGTCCTTGCTGCGATCCTTTGAGCGACCATAAACATATCTACCATCGTTATAGAAGCTGCTAGTGAAGTATCTTTAACAAGGCCTATAAATGTGTTAGAAAGCGGTGGCAACGAGATCCTCACCGCTTGAGGTGCGATGATGCGCTTTAAAATTTGATAGTGCGTCATGCCAAGCGATGTGGCAGCCTCCCACTGACCTTTTGGCACAGAAAGAATGGCAGCTCTTACGGATTCAGAGGCATAAGCGCCCACGTTTAGACTAAATGCGATAGTCGCAGCGCTCCAAGTATCAAGTGTGACGCCGATGCTAGGAAGTCCGTAAAATACGATAAAAAGCTGCACAAGAAGTGGCGTGCCGCGAAATATCCAAACATAGGTGGCAAATATAAATTTTAAAATTTTTATATTTGAAAGCCTCGCTACTGCTGTGATAATGGCGATGACAAGCCCTAGCGAAAACGAGAGCAATGTAAGCGGGATCGTCACCTTTAAAAGTGCAATGATCATCGGTAGCGTCGAGCTTGAAACAAGCTCGATCACTCTATCTAAATTTTCCATTTTTGCCTTGTTGGTTTATAAATTTATTTTGAGACGTCTTTGCCAAAGTAGCTTTTTGAGATAGCTTCTAGTTTGCCTTCTTTTGAAAGCTCAGTTAAAGCATTTGAAATTTGCTCTGCAAGTTCGGCGTTGTCTTTTTTAACAGCTGCTGCTGTGTAGTCTTTCTCATCAAGTGAGGCAGCTATTTTTACAGGTGCGTTTGGACGCTCTTTTATGAAGTCGTAAAATACGATGTTGTCTCTTACGACAGCATCTACGCGTCTTGATATAAGAAGCTCCATACTTTTAGCAAAACTATCTGTTACGACGTGTTCAGCGCCGTATTTTACGGCGACTTTTGCCCAGTTGCTAGTCGCTGAGTCGGCATTTTTTTTGCCTTTTAGGTCGGCAAAGCTTTTTATGTCGTTATTATCTTTTCTAGTGATGATGGCACCAAATGTTACAGTATAAGGCACTGAAAAAGCATATTTTTTCTTTCTCTCATCAGTTATGCTTACTTGATTAAATACAACATCGGCCTTACCAGCGTCAAATGCAGCTAGCATCGCATCCCAAGGAGCTGTTAGAAACTCAACT
This sequence comes from Campylobacter concisus, assembly GCF_002912895.1. Lineage (GTDB taxonomy): Bacteria > Campylobacterota > Campylobacteria > Campylobacterales > Campylobacteraceae > Campylobacter_A > Campylobacter_A concisus_G. The sequence goes on along the minus strand of NZ_POZX01000020.1, from coordinate 45,141 downwards.
TTTAAATTTAGTTTTTGCGCTACCGCTCTTGCGATATCTACATCGTATCCTACTAGCTCATTTTTATCATTATAAAATGTAAAAGGAGCGTAAGTGCCTTCAGTTGCTACTGTTAGCACGCCGTCTTTTATAGTTTTTGCTTGTAAATTTAGAGCCATTGCAAGCACAGCTACTACTTTTAATAAATTTGTAAATTTCATTTTAATCCTTTATTTTGAAATATCTTTTCCAAAATATTTCATCGAAATTTCACTTATCTTGCCCTCGGCTTTTAGTTCATCAAGCGCTTTGTTTATCGCTTCTAGTAGCTCGGTGTTGCCTTTTTTAACGATTGCAGCTGTTGGCATCGGCTCGTTGCTTGTGTATGCGATTTTTAGTGGCGCATTTGGGCGTTGTTTGATGTAGTCAAAAAATGTAACGTTATCGTTTATCGTATCATCAGCTCTTTTTGAGATGATAAGCTCCACGCCTTTGCTAAAGCCATCAGCTACGACCACTGTTGCGCCGTTTTTCTCGGCTATCGCTGCCCAGTTGCTAGTAGCAGAGTGTACACTCTTTTTGCCTTTTAGATCAGCAAAACTTTTGATGTCGTTATTATCTTTATGCACGACAATTACCGGATATGGCATAGTGTAAGGCACGCTCATACCATACTTTTTCTTTCTATCTTCGTTTATACTAACTTGATTAAATACAACATCGGCCTTACCAGCATCAAAAGCCGCAAGCATCGCATCCCAAGGAGCTGTTAGAAACTCAACTTTTAATTTTAGCTTTTGCGCTACTGCTCTTGCAATATCTACGTCATATCCTACTAGCTCGCCCTTTTCATCGTAAAATGAGTAAGGTGAGTAAGTGCCTTCAGTTGCGACGATAAGTTCGCCTTTTTTGATAGTTGAAGCATTTAAATTTAAAGCTAAAAAAGCACCTGCGATCAAGCCAAAAATGGGCTTAAAATTCATTGATTCTCCTTATTTAGAAATATCTTTGCCGAAGTATTTAAGCGAAATTTCGCTTAAAGCTCCTTCTTTGCTAAGCTAATTTAGGGCAAAATTTATCTTAATTAGTAGCTCTTTGTTACCTTTTTCTACGTTATAGCCCATTTGTTCACTATCTGTATGGCGTTATCTTTTATGATCTACTAGTAAAATTTTGTAAAGGCAGAATTTAGCAAACAATCGCACTAATGGCACCAAATTTAAAAGCACTAGAAAATTTTATACAAAACTCTTTGCAAAAAAATTTTTAAGATTTATGCAAATGTCAGTCGCAACTGCAACCTGGGTAGTATTTTGTCACAAAGAAAGAGGGCGGTGCCTCACTCCGCTAAAAGTGAGACCGCTAGAGCTTTTACGCCCTTAAAATCAACCTTGCCGCTTGCAAGTGTTGGGATATCATCAACGATGAAGATATAGCTTGGCATCATTATAGGAGCTAAGTTGCTCTCTTTTAAAATTTGCTCGATATTTTCAGGCTCTGTGCCACTTTTTACTAAAAGTGTGATCGCTTCACCCTTTTTGCTATCTGGCACGTTTGCGCTGCTAAAAACAACGTCGTTTCCAAGTACCTTTGTAAGCTCTTCTTCGACGCTTCCAAGGCTTATCATCTCGCCGCCTATTTTGGCAAATCTTGAGTATCTATCGACGATAAACACAAAGCCGTTTTCATCGATATGGCCTTTGTCGCCAGTTTTATAGTATCTTACGCCATTGATATAAGTGATGACATCATTTGTTTTAGCTTCGTCGTTTAGATAGCCCTTCATCACCTGCGATCCGCCGATAACGATGAGTCCATCCTCGCCAGTTTCAAGCTCTTTAAGAGTCTCAGGGTCGATTATTTTTATGATAGTGCCAGGCAGAGGCATACCAACGCTACCAGGTCTATTAAATGTAAGCTCTTTTAGACTCTCTTTTTCTAGGATATTTGGCATATTTACAGCAGCTACCGGCGCCGTCTCGGTTGCGCCATATCCTTCATAAATTTCTATGCCAAATTTGAGCCTAAACTCATCTTTTATCTCAGGTTTTAGCTTTTCAGCCCCAGCTACGACCATTCTGGCACTTTGAAACATCAGCGGATGAAGCTTTTTGTTCCTGGTGTAGAGCCTAAAGAAGGTCGAGGTGCCAAAGATGATGCTAGCACTGTGTCTTGCGGCCATTTTGCCGATAGTCGCTCCATCTGTTGGATCAGGCACGCTTACCATTTTTATGCCCTCGCAAAGTGGCATGAGCGTGGTGACTGTTAGTCCAAATGAGTGAAATACTGGGAGTGAATTTAAGATCACGTCATCTTTTTTGAAATTTAGAAGTTCGCTTATTTGCTTAATATTTGCAAGTAAATTTTTGTGGCTTAGCTCGATGCCTTTTGGCTCGCCCTCGCTGCCACTACTAAATAAAATAGTAGCTGTATCTTCTAAGTTTACACGCTTAAAATAGCAAAGCTTAATAAGCCAAGCTGGGGCAAAAAACGCGGTTAAAAGTGCTAAAAATTTCTCTTTTTTTGAGACGCTGGCTGAGAAATCTTCTGCAAATTTAGCCTTGCCACTCATCGCATCTTTTAGATCAAAGCCCTTAAGTGCGAGCTTTTCAAGAAATTTACTTGAGGTGATCACCGTGTTTATATTTGCCTTTCTTAGGGCGTGATTTAGCGAGGTCTCATTTAGTGTGTAGTTTAAATTTACGCTTACTTTGCCCATGGCAAGAAGCGCCATATTGACGATAGCTGCGATGCTTGAGCTAGGTAGTAAGATACCTATATTTTTCTCATCTTTTAGCTCTCGTTTGAAAATTTTGATAAAGACTAAAACAGCTGTTATAAATTTCAAGTTGCTTAAATTTAGCCCAGTGCTGTCGCTCACGCACTCTTTAAATTTATCTTCTTTTGCGTTATTTAGCCACTCGCTTGTTAGTGGTTTTTGCCTTGAAATAAAGCTCTCCCACGATGAAAAGCTAAGCTCAAGCACCTTTTGCTTCATCTTTGCAGCGTTTATAAATGTGGTTATTGGCTTGCCAAAGGCGACGATGATATCGCGTCTGCCGTTTTTAGAAGTGAGGTCTTTGTAAAATTTACTAGCTCTTGAAAAGCTAGATCCCCAAAGGCCACGAAGATAAAATGGCACGATGCAAATTTCTTCTAGATCTCTGATGATAAGCTCAAAACCTTTTTGAAATTCATTTATCTGGCCGTTGTAGCTGATGTGGCCCTCTGGGAAAAGTGCGACCACTTCGCCATTTTTTAGGCACTCTCTAACTAGCTCGATTGACTCTTTGCTAGCGCCTGCGCCTATTGGGATCACTTTAAAAAATTTAAAAATTTGCTTTAGATACCATTTGTTATAGATAGTTCTGTACATGACAAATCTTATGCCCCTTGGGCTTGCAGCTTGAAGCACGAGCCAGTCGATCCAGCTGATGTGATTGCCAAGAAGTAGTGCGCCGCCACTTTGCGGTAAATTTTGAAGTCCTTCTACAAAAAAGCGGTACTTTGTCTTTAAAAATGGCAACAAAAGTAGCCTTGTAAAAAGATGTGGAAGCTGCAAAATGGCGTAAAAACTACCGATCAAGCAAACAAGCGCTGTAAAGACAAAGAGCCCAGTGGTTGAAATTTTAAAATATACTAAACCTATGCCAATAGCTAAAAATAGCAGCATTGAGACGTTTTGTAAGAAGTTGTTTGCCGCCATTATCTTGCCGGTGGTCTTTTGCGGGGCAAAGTACTGGATCATCGCATTTAGTGGTACTATAAAAATTCCACCAAAAAAGCCAAATGCAAATGAACTAAGGCTCACTACGCCCATATTTGAGCCAAATGCGAAAAATAAAAGCGAGAAAAATATACCCATAGCACCCATTGGCACGATACCAAGCTCGATGTGAAGCTTTGACATAGAGCCAGCCACGTATGAGCCAAATGCGATGCCTATGGCGCTTGCTGCTAGAATTGCTTGCACCGCTAGCGAGCTGTCGTCGTTAAAAATGGCTTTGTAATGAGCTGGGAAAGCTGCGATGATGATCTGAGAAATTCCCCAAAACATACTAAGCCCAGCGATACTGAGCCAAATATTTTTATCTGATCTTACTTCTTTTAAATTTTCTCTTAAATAGCTAAGGCGAATATATTTTTTAATATCAAAATTTTCGTTTGTTTCGTCTTTTTCATCGATGCAATGTAACTTATAAGCAAAATACGCTTCAAGTGCGCTAAATACGACTAAAAAGACGCCAATAGGATAGACGCTTTTTAAGATCTCTTCTGAGTTTTCGCCTTGGATGTATAAATTTTCAAATATAAATGAAAACAAAAATGAGCTAAAAAGTATCGCAACAATGGTGAGCGCTTGGATGATGCCGTTTGCTGTGCCAAGGCGCTCAGGGCCGACCAGGGCTTTGATGATGCCGTATTTTGCTGGTGAGTAGATCGCACTTTGAGCGGCTAGTATGAGTGTTAAAGCAAAAGCTACGCCAAAAGCGCCCGCAAGATAGCTAAAAAGCACCGCGACGCTGATAATAACGCCAAAAATGGCACAAATTCTTATGACCTTTATTTTTGCAAATTTATCATTTATAAAGCTTGAGGGCGAAAATAAAAATATAAATGGTAGCAAGATCATTGCATTTATAACTGCTGTTAATATAAAAAGTATGTCGCCATCGTATGTTTTTAAAAGAACATTTTGTATGGTTATTTTGTGCGCTAGATCAACGCTTGCATTTAAAAATGCGATCGCAAGGTAGGATAAAAAGCCAGCAACTTTTAATAAACTCATCATAGAAATACCTTTGTGATTTTAAAAATTTTGTAAATCTAACAGCAAAATATTTAAAATATTATTAATAAAAAACTCTACATTAAATTTGGTAATAAAAATTTTTAAAAAATTTAAATTTTATATGCTTTTGGATAAAATCACGCAATCTAAAAAATAGGAAAAATTTATCATGAACTATGAAATAATCGTCGTTGGTGGCGGACATGCAGGCATTGAGGCAAGTCTTGCGGCTGCTAGAATGGGCAAACAAACTTTACTTATCACGATCTTGGCCGAGCAAATAGGCGCTGCAAGCTGTAATCCAGCCATTGGGGGCCTTGCGAAGGGGCATCTTGTAAAAGAGATTGATGCGCTTGGTGGTCAAATGGGGCTTACAACTGACGCTGTTGGCATCCAGTTTCGCGTGCTAAATGAGAGCAAAGGTCCAGCTGTGCGTGGTAGCCGCGCTCAGATCGATATGGATAGATACCGCGTTTATATGAGAAATTTGCTTTTAAACACGCCAAATTTAGAAATTTCTCAAGAGATCGCCACTGAAATTTTAAGCGAAAATGGCGAAGTAACGGGTGTTAAAACACACCTAAATAACATCTATAACGCAAAAAAGGTGATAATCACCACTGGCACATTTTTAAATGGGCTAATCCACGTTGGATTTAACAAACTTGAAGCTGGCCGCGTGGGCGAGCTAAGCGCAAAGGATCTAAGCGGCAGTCTAAGAGAGCTTGGACTAAATTTAGGCAGGCTAAAGACCGGAACGTGTCCAAGGATCGATGCAAAAACGATAAATTTTGAAATTTTAGAAAAGCAAGATGGCGATGCAAAGCCAGTTGCATTTAGCTTTAGAACTAAAAATTTCTCCCCAACGCAGCTGCCATGCTATATCGCCTATACAAACGAAACCACCCATGAGATAATCCGCTCAAATTTCGACAAAGCACCACTTTTTACAGGTCAGATCGAGGGCATCGGACCAAGATATTGCCCAAGTATCGAGGATAAGATAAACCGCTTTGGCGACCGCGACAGACACCACCTTTTCATCGAACCTCAGACGCTTGAAGCGACAGAGTACTACATAAACGGCTTTTCAACTAGCTTGCCTTATGAAGTGCAAGTGCAGATGTTACACTCTGTAAAGGGCTTTGAAAATGCGAAAATCGTAAGGCATGGATACGCTATCGAATATGACTACGTCGAGCCAACACAGCTAAAACATAGCTTAGAGACCAAAAAAGTAAAAGGGCTATACTTGGCTGGACAGATAAACGGCACGACAGGATACGAAGAGGCGGGCGCTCAGGGGCTAATGGCTGGCATAAATGCAGCGCTTTCGCTTGATAACAAAGAGCCACTTGTCTTGCGCCGCGATGAGGCGTATATCGGCGTTTTGATAGATGATCTTGTCACAAAAGGGACAAAAGAACCATATAGGATGTTTACGAGTAGGGCGGAGTACCGCTTGCTTTTGCGTGAGGAAAATGCCATTTTAAGGCTTGGTGGATATGGACATGAGCTTGGACTTATTGATGATGAGACTTTTAATGAAATTGAAGCTATCAGGCAAAATTTAAAAGATGGACTTGCTTACCTTAACAATACTCAAATTACGCCAAGTAAGCAAAATTTAGAGCTTTTAGCTAGCCTTGATGAAGAGCCAATAAGCCAAAATGTGAGCCTTCAAAAGATTGTTGCACGCAAGAGCTTTACGGCTGAGAAACTAAGAAAGCTTGATCAGAAATTTGCAAATTTAGATGATGCTAGTGTGGATCAAATTTTAACCGAGTGCAAGTATCAGCACTATATAAATGAGCAAAAAAATCAGATAGAAAAAATGAAAGATATGATGGATGTAAAAATTCCTGAAAATTTTGACTTTAGAAGTGTTAGTGGACTTAGTAATGAAGTGGTCGAAAAGCTTGAGAAATTTGCACCGCCTACGCTCTTTGCCGCGAGTGAAATTTCAGGTATCACGCCAGCTGCGATTGACATCTTACATATTTATATAAAGATGAATGAGAAAAAGCTTGGCTGATTTTGATTTTTGATTTATTTCAAAAAGCCATAAAACTTAAAATTTTTATCTTAAAATCAAGATTTACGTTTAAGCTAAAATTAACATTATTTTTGCAGATTATATTTAGAAATTATACTTTTTTAATTTTTTGAGAGTATAATCGTTAAGAATTTATTTATAGAAAGGAATTTAATGTCAGTAAAGCAAGAAAGACGTAGCTTTATCGGCCTTGCGTTTGGTGCTGTGGCAGCTGTCGGCGGCGCTATGTCACTAGTGGCTGTTAAAAAGACTTGGGATCCACTTCCAAGCGTAAAAGCTGCTGGTTTCACAACAGTTGATCTAAGTCCGATCAAAGATGGAGAAATGAGGCAGGTTGAATGGCGTAAAAAGCCTATTTTCATCCTTAAAAAAAGTCCTGATATGGCTAAAAATGACAAAAGAGATGTTGTCGTAGGGGATGCTAGATACGTAGTTCTTATCGGACTTTGCACGCATCTTGGTTGTATACCTGAGTATAAAGCAAGTAAACAAATGTTTGTATGTGCCTGTCATGGCGGCGAATTTAACGCCGACGGAATGCAAACATACGGACCTCCTCCAAGACCACTTGATATACCACCATTTAAGATCGATGGAACCAAGCTAGTTCTAGGCGAAACAAGCCCAGAATACGAAAAATTAGTAGCAAAAGCTTAGGAGGATAGCAATGTCTTTAGCTCATAAATCAACTGGCGTTATTGACTGGCTTGATCAACGCCTAGCTTTTACAAAACTTATAAAGGTTCTAGTTAGCGAATACTGGATTCCAAAAAATATAAATTTCCTTTGGGCAATGGGCGTTATTTTAACAACGCTTTTTATGCTCTTAATTGTTACTGGTTTTTTACTTTTAATGTATTACAAACCAGATGTAAATTTGGCATTTGATAGTGTAAATTATACTATCATGCAAGAGGTCGAGTATGGCTGGCTTTGGCGTCACATTCACGCAGTTTCAGCCTCTACGATATTTCTTATTATGTATATTCACTTGCTTACTGGACTTTACTATGGTTCATATAAAAGAGGCAGAGAGGTCATATGGATAAGTGGTATGGTGCTATTTATCTGTTTTTCAGCAGAGGCATTTAGTGGTTATATGCTTCCATGGGGACAGATGAGCTACTGGGCTGCAACTGTTATCACTCAGCTTTTTGGTGGTGTGCCAGTTATTGGCGATGCTTTAGTTGAGTGGATTAGAGGCGATTACGCAGTTGGCGACTCAACACTTACTAGATTTTTTATGCTTCATGTTTGTCTATTGCCACTTGTAACGATAGCTGTTTTGGTTATTCACTTCTACTCTTTAAGAGTTCCACACGTTAATAACCTAACAAGCGAAGATATAGACTTTGAAGTAGAGGCACAAGAGTATCTACACGGCGATAGAGCGAAATCTAAAGTTATACCATTTTGGCCAGGATTTTTGGCAAAAGACTTTATGTATGTATCATTCTTTATGATATTTGTCATCTATCTTGTTTGCTATCACTTCAACTTTGCAATGGATCCTATCAACTTTGAGCCAGCAAATCCACTAAAAACCCCACCACATATCTATCCAGAGTGGTATTTCTTGTGGCAATATGAAATTTTACGTGGCTTCTTCTTTGATATAGCTGGAATTTCTGCTTATAACATTGGTCTTATCGCGTTTGCGTTTGCAGGTGTTGCATTTATGCTTATACCTCTTCTTGATAGAAGCGACCTTGTAGCTCCAGCTCACAAAAGACCACTATTTTTTATATGGTTCTGGGTCTTAGTTGTCGATCTTATCGTTTTATCTATATATGGCAAGCTCCCAACAGGTGGTTATAATGACTGGATAGGATTTTATTCATCATTGCTATTCTTGTTCTTATTTATAATTGCGTTGCCAGTTATAACAATACTTGAAAGAAAGAGGGGCTAATCATGAAAGAGCTTAAAATTTTTGCCATTGTTGTTATTCTTTCAGGTGTTTTATATTGGGGTATCGAGCCTTATGCTCACACAAAGCTTCATCCACACACTGCAAATGCTGAGTATAACTTTTCAAAAGAAGATACTGACTATGCAAAGCACTTTTTAGAGCAAAAAAAGGCAGCTCTTGAGACTGCTAAGGCTAGCGGAAATAAGGCAAGTATAGACGCGGCTACAAAAGATGTAGAAGTAGCACAAAAAATTCTTGATGACTATACGGCATTTTGGAATGACATTAACTCTATTGATCTTACAAAAGGTGACGCTACAAAGGGTGCTGATACTTTTGTAGCAGCAGGATGTACAGGATGTCACGGTATAGAAGCAGCAGGTATGCCAGCTGGTATGGATGCTGAGACAGCTAGTCAAAGCTTTGGTGTAGTGCCACCAGATCTTAGTACTGCTGGTAAAATTTATGACGATAAATTCTTAGCTGCACTCATTAAAAACCCAACTATGGCTTTAAAGCTAACTCATAAATTTAACGACGAGCATCCATTTCCGATGACTGCATTTATGGGTGCTGGTGGTGATATAAATGCTGAGACTGCCGATATAGTAGCTTATTTAAAAAAGATATCTACTGATTATGAAAAGGCAAACAATAAGATCACTGAAGAAAAGGTTTTTGCTGATGCATGTCAAAGATGTCATGATATAAAATATGACAAAAAATATGCATTTAGCAACAAAGTAAGCCTTGCTGCTTATATGGGCTCAAACCCACCTGACCTATCGATGATGATTCGTTCAAAAGGTGATGAGTATTTACATAAATTTATAAACGATACTCAAAAGATGCTACCAGGTACCGCAATGCCAAGAGTTGGTTTAAATAAAGCCGCTGAAGACGACGTGGTAGCTTATATCCAAAAAGTAGGCGACAAGAAGAAGGCTGAGCGCGAGAGCACAGGGCTTTATGTCATGATCTACTTCTTTATATTAGGAATTTTTGCTTGGCTTTGGAAACGCAAAGTTTGGAGCGAACTCCACTAAAATTTAAGAGCCTCTTTGGCTCTTAAATCCTCTCTGGTAAATTTACATATATAAATAGGTATTTTTTAAATTTATTCTTTTACAAATTTAATCAAGCTGTCTTTGCAAATTTTAAAACTTTCATTCACTAGTAAGAGCCGACTACTAAAATCTGGCTTCACTTACCGCTTAGCTCAAATTTTAGAACCGAAATTACTCATTAAAGTTTGATTGAAATTAACAAAACTGCATGCAGTGCTTTAGCGCTAATGCATGCCCTTTGAACGTGTCAGGGAAGAGGGATTGTTAAGGGAGAAGGGAGTGACTTCGTAATTTAAGCTCCCTTCTCCCTTAATAAAAGAATAGGAGTTATATAGTCTATATGCTTTGCAAATTTTAAAACTTTCATTCTCTCGTAAGAATTCACTATTGATTTTAGGTCCCGCAAGGCTTGCCACTAAAATCAAAGCAGAAATTACTCGTTTATGAAAATTTAAAAATTTGCCTAAAAGCCTAAAAGCAGTAGTGTGCCTATGCTGCCACGTAAGCTATGAATGTGTAAGCATTTTGGCAGAAAATAGAAATATATCTGAGTTTTAACGGTCGCTATTTAAATAAATTTATTTTAAGCAAATCACTCACTAAAACCCACCAAATTTCACAAAAATAGTAAAATTTAGCTCCGCATCAAGCCTATTTAAAACTAAATTTCCTTGGCGATCTTGCTCATTTTATTGAGCAGTTTTTCACGTTCATTTGGCTTTAGGTTGCCGTATTGAAGCTTTGTTATCATCTGCATGAAGTCAAATTGTTTAAACATTTGCGCATCGCTTTTTAACTCTTTTTCTAGCTGTTTATAAATTTTTTCAGTCTCTTTATTTGCTTTTTCTAAATTTTGTAAAAAGCTTCCAGTTGCGCTCATATCAAGGTCATTTTTTGCAGCTTTATCGATGACATTTTTTAGATTTGCTAAATTTTCAGAAATTTTCATCTACGTTTCCTTTTGGATTTTAAAATTTAGAGCAAATTTTATTCCTAAATTTTCTCCCACCACTTTTTTCTAGGCGGATTTTGTGCGGTGAAAACTTCCCCGATCATCGGCGTTGCGTAGTTTAGCTCAAGCTTTGTCGCTGCCTTTTCAAAACGCTTGATTGGCTCATCCCAAGCGTGATAAGAAAGATCAAATTTGCCCCAGTGAATTGGTACGCCAAGCTTTGCACCAAGATCTTTTAGTGCTTGCGCTGACTCCTCTGGCTTCATATGCACGTAAGGCCAGCCATCGCCGTAAGCACCATTTTCGATAAAAACTAGATCAAAGGCACCAAATTTCTCATTTATCATCTTAAAATGCTTGCCGTATCCGCCATCTCCACTAAAATAAAAGCTAAAGCCAGCCTCTTCAACCGCCCAGCCACCCCAAAGCGTCGTATTTCTTTTAAATGTGCGCCCACTAAAGTGCCTTGAAGGACAAAACATGAAGTTTAAATTTCCTATTTTTTGATCACCAAACCAGTCAAACTCATAAATTTTGTCTTCATCAACGCCCCATTTTACAAGGTGAGCTTTTACGCCAAGCGGCACTAGAAATTTGCAAATTCTATCCTTTAGCTCAAGTATTGTTTTGTAATCAAGATGATCGTAGTGATCGTGCGAGATGAGGGCGATATCGATCACATCTGGGTAATCACTAGCGGTGATAGCATGCTCGTAGGCAAAGGGCTTACCGCCAATTGGCAGTGGAAATGCTCGGTGCAAAACTGGATCTGTGACGATGGTTTTGTCATCAAGGTTGCATATGAGGCTAACGTGCCCTAGCCAGATAAACTCGCCGTTTTTCAAGGCATTTGCGTCAAATTTTAAATTTGGTAAAGGCTTAGTTGGTAGCTTACCTTTTGGTGGAAAAAGTGCTTGGAGGACGAAATTTAGCATAGATGCTTGCGGATTATTTTTTACCATATCAATCGTTGGCTCTAAATTTATAAAAACTTTGCCGTTAAAATTTGGCGAAGCCTTTATCAGCTTTTGGCTTTTAATATCTGGCACGCCACCAAAAACTGGGGCAAATCTCATAAATACAAAAACTGCAACAATAAGCAAAAGTATAACTATAAAAATTCCCATAAAAAGCCTTTTAAATTTAAAGGTCGGATTATATTTTAGATTTTTAAATTTCAGCTTTATTTAATTAACCCGAGCTTAAATAATTAACTTGTAAATTTAAACTTAATTAAGATATTTTTACTCTTTATAGGAAAATTTTATTAATAAATATTATCCTTTAGCAAATAAACATACCTAAAAATCGATATTAAATAGATAATCTTAAAGATATATAAAATAAAAATTTAATTCTAAAAATACAAAATTTGTCAGATAGATGACAGAATTTATTCATTGTAAGTTATAGAATTATTACAAAAATTAGGAAGGAGTGTTTGAGATGTTAAATAAAAATTTAACTATCTCTATTTTGGTGACTAACCATCACTTTAAAAGTGAGCAGGGCAGTTTAGCCTTGTTTAATGGGAGGAATTTATGAAAAAACATAAATTTGTGATTGCCGATTATAAACGCTGTATAGGATGTGCAACCTGCATGGCTGCATGTTTTAAGAGCGCTTATGAACGCGGTAAGCTGTCACGTGCAAGGCTAAGTGTGCTAAGAGAAGCTACTGGCGTTATGCCAACTCAGTGCAGACAATGCGACGATGGTCCTTGTGCGAATGTGTGTCCAACTGGAGCATTGCGATTTAATGATAATTGCATCGAGCTTCACGAGGAAATTTGTATAGGCTGTAAGATGTGCACGATCGCTTGTCCTTACGGTGCGATAAGCTCAAGTGCAGAGCTTATGCCTTCAGTAAATTACGCTGTCGAGCCAAAGTACAACCTTGAGATAGAGTCACAATCAGGTGCAAAAAATATCGCTGTTAAATGCGATATGTGCTTTGGTCGTGAGAACGGACCAGCCTGTGTTGATGTCTGTCCGACAAGTGCTCTTGTTATGATTGATCCTGAAGAGGGTAAGCATAAACTTGGCAAGAGGATAGATTATGAGGCAGCGAATAAATTTGCTACTAAAATTTTAAACGGACAAGGAGCATAAGATGACTACGGTTTATATGCTATTTCTTGTAAGTGCCGTCGTTAGCATCTTGCTCTACTGCGCTCCAAAGGCCGCTGTAAAGGTTGGTTTTGGACTAGGCGCTTTAAGCTGCTTTTATGCGATGTGTCACTTTGTTGCAAATATGGGAGTAAGCGATAGCTTCGCTCTTGCGGATGGCTTTTTGTATTCGCCAAAATTTGCGCTAAATCCACTTGGAAATTTCTTTAGCTTTGTCGTTGTTTTTATAGGATTTGCAAGCAGTGTTTACGGTATGAGCTATGCAGACGAGTACATCAAAAAAGCAAATGTTGGCGTGTTTGCATGTTTGTTTAATACATTTATACTTTCAATGCTTCTAGTAATTAGCGCTGATAATGTATTTTGCTTTGTTGTTTTATGGGAGCTTATGACTCTTATTTCATCATTTCTTATCATCGTCAATGATGGTAAAAATACACTTAAAGCAGTTATGGTATATCTTGGCATCGCACAAATCGGTGCATTTTGTATAACCTGTGGCTTGCTTATCACTGCTTACTACGCAGGAAGCTTTGAATTTAGCGCATTTATGGGTGTTAAGATGCCATTTGGCGCTTCTGTTGCTACATTTATACTGTTTTTGGTTGGATTTGGTAGTAAAGCTGGTATGTGGCCATTTCACGTTTGGCTTCCACAAGCTCACCCAGCAGCACCATCAAATGTTTCGGCCCTTATGTCGGGCGTTATGATCAAAGTTGCTCTATTTACACTAGTTAAATTTACACTTTACTTGCCACTTAGCACATATTTTGGCCTTACAATACTCGCTCTTGGTGCAGCTAGCTCACTATTTGGTGTTTTATACGCTCTTTGCCAACACGACTTTAAAGCTTTGCTTGCTTATCACTCAGTTGAGAATATAGGTATCATCTTGCTAGGTCTTGGCACAGGAATTTATGGCGTTGCAGCTGGAAATTTAACACTTGCAGCAGTAGGTTTTCTAGCAGGTTGCTACCACGTAGTTAACCACGCTATATTTAAAGGTCTGCTTTTCCTTTGCGCAGGTTCAGTTATCCACGCTACTCACACACAAAATATGGACATTCTCGGAGGTCTTGCTAAAAAGATGCCATGGACAAGCCTTGGTATGTTTATAGGTATCATGGGTATCGCAGCCTTACCTCCAGTAAACGGCTTTGTTTCAGAGTGGTTTACATATCAAGGTATGCTTCAAGGTGCGATGGGCGAGGGAACATTAGTTAGATATGCATTTACACTTGGTGTCGTAGCTCTTGCGCTAACAGGCGTTTTGGTCGGTATGCACCTCAAACTTTACGCTGTTATCTTTGCAGGTACTCCAAGAGATCAAAAAATTTGGGAAAATGCTAAAGAGAGCCCAATAGGCATGGTTCTTGGTATGATCATCCTAATGATAGGATGTGTGGGCTTTGGTCTTGGTGCAAACTATATAGTTGATTACATCATGCAAGCTGTAAATTCTATCGCTATAAGTGACTATAAAGCTAGTCTTGGTGTTATAAACGTAACTTCACCAATAGGCAGTATGATCTCAACTCCACTAATTGCTTTGGTTCTTTGCTCAACCATGATTTTGCCATTTATCATCCTTGCTGTTATGAAAGCAAACAGAGATAAACCACGCGAGACTGATCCTTGGGCATGTGGCTTTAAATATAGCTCACGTATGCAAATGACAGGTGGCCCATTTACAGGCGACCTTAGAAAGATCATGCAATGGCTATTTAGAGCTGATAAAAAGATCGTTACTAGAAATTATTTTGACGCGGTTGAATATCACAACCATCCAAAAGATATCTGGTGGGGAATGTTTTATGAGCCAGTCATCAAATGGTGTATGAAATTTGCTGATAAACTTGGCATCGTTCAAAGCGGATATACAAACGTCTATACACTTTATATCCTAGTTTATCTATGTGCCATACTTGCTGTAGGCTACTTTTTAGTTTAGGAGACGAAAATGCAAACTATACTTTTAATGATATTTCAAGTAGTCGTTATCGTTTTGGTAGCTCCTTTGTTTGATGGTATGGCAAGAAAATTAAGGGCTAAACTTCAATCAAAACAAGGTAGCGATTTCTTTCAAACATATCGCGATATTATAAAACTCTTTAGAAGAGGAAGAACCGTGCCTGAGTGCTCTCACTGGGTATTTAGATGGGCTCCATTTTTCCTTTTTGCAACTTCAGCTGCAGTATTAGCTGCTATACCTATAACATATAGCAAAGATACTGTTTTTGGAGCGTATTCAGATATATTTGTGATCCTTTATCTTGGCGCGTTGCTTAGATTTGTATTTGGTGCAGCTTCAATGGATAGCGGCAACCCATTTGCAGCAACAGGCGGCGGCAGGGAGCAAATGCTAGGCGTATATGTTGAGCCAGTTATGATCATGTGCTTAATCGTAGTTATGCTTGCAGCTAAAACATCAAATTTAATTGAGATCCAAGAGATGGTAAAAACTGGCGTTATCGGATATCAAATCCCAAGTTTTGCCGTAGCTTCTATCGCATTTTTATGGTGCATGTATGTTGAGACCGGTAGAAAACCATTTGACGTAGCTGAAGCTGAACAAGAGCTTCAAGAAGGCTTGCTTGGCGAGTATGCAGGTAGCGACCTTGGTTTAGTTCAAGCATCACTTATATTAAAACAGTTTGCTATGATCGGACTTTTCCTAACTGTATTTGAGCCATGGAATTTTAGCAATCCTTTCTTAGCTATTATCGTTTTTGTGATAAAAACTGGAGTATTTTACGTAGCAGCTGTCTTTATAGACAACTTTGGCCCACGCTTTAAAATGACTTCATCTTTACGCAAAAATGCACTTGGTGCACTTGCTATCTCGTTTGTTGCACTAACACTTTATGTAGTAGGAGTGTGAGATGCAAACACTTGATATTTTAGCCATTTGCATGATCGTAACTTCGCTTGCGGTTTTTGGTCTTAGAAGCTTAAAACTCTCAATCATCGCTTATGCGATTGAGACACTACTTTTAGTTAGTATATTTTTCTTGCTATCTGAGAAATTTAACGCCGAGCAGCTCAAAACTTGGGCGATCGTTGCATTTTTTACCAAAGTTTTACTTGTGCCAGGAATTTTATTCTGGCTTATCAAAAAACTTGGCGTAGTTAGCGAAGATGAGCCAGTTGGTGGATTTTTTGTAAGTCCTGTTATTGCTATGGGATTTTCTCTAGCTCTTTCAATGAGTATCCACCCTATATTTTTAAAATTCTCTCTTATCAAAGAAGAGATCATGCTAATCGCAGCTGGAACGGTCTTTATGATGGGAATTTTTGGCTTCATGCTAAGAAACTCATTTATAAAACAAATTCTAGCTTACTGCTTGTTTGAAAACGGTATCCACCTAAGCCTTGCTCTAATGGCTTATAACTCACATGAGTTAGTTGAGCTTGGAATTTTAACAGATGCGATATTTGCCGTTATCATCATGAGCATTCTAGCGATTAGATTTTATAAAGCTTATGATAGCTTAGATACTTCTAAAGCTTCAAATTTAAGGGGTTAGAGATGGATAGTTTAGCTTTAATACTTATCTTACCGCTCCTTGGTGCTTTGGTCTTGTTTTTGAGTCCTAAAAATTATGCGGTATTAAGCGGACTTCATGTTTTGTTTTCTGCTGCGACATCGGTGGCTTTACTTAACAATGTTCTTAAAGTCTTAAGTAGCGGAACTTTTTATAGTTTTGATAAATTTTTGTTTTTAGATAGCTTAGGCTGTGTTTTCTTGGTACTTATAGCAGTAACTGGATTTATAGTAAATTTCTACTCTATCCACTACATGAGATGGGAGCTTGAAGACGGACACATTCACTTAAGTGATCTTAAAAAATACTACGCATTAAGCCATGTATTTATCTTTACAATGACTTTAAGTGTTATTTGTAACAACGTTGCGTTTATGTGGGCAGCTATCGAGGCAACAACTCTTGCTTCAGTGTTTCTTGTCGCTATCCACAAAGATCAAAAATCAACAGAGAGTGGTTACAAATACATCGTTCTTTGCTCAATCGGTCTAGCATTTGCACTTTATGCGACTGTTCTTTTATACTCAGCCACATTTAGTACTCTAGGAGATGGCGAGGCTTCAATGCTATTTTCAAGCATAATGGCAAATGCTAAAAATTTAAACCCAGATGCAGCAAAGCTTATCTTTGTATTTGCTCTAATTGGTTTTGGTACAAAAGCTGGTCTTGCTCCAACTCACACTTGGCTACCAGACGTTCACGCTGAAGGTCCAGCACCTATCTCAGCTTTGCTTTCAGGCGTACTTTTAAAATGTGCGATGCTAGCGCTCTTAAGATACTACGCTATCACAGCTCAAGCTGTTGGATTTAGCTTTGTTGAGGGCATAATGATCGTTTCAGGAACTATCACTCTTTTTGTAGCGGGATTTTTCCTAATCAGACAACACAACGTAAAAAGAATGTTTGCATACCACTCAATCGTTCACATGGGTGTTATCGCATTTGCACTTGGTGTTGGCGGTAAATTTGGTCTATTTGCAGCGATATTCCACTGCTTGGCTCACAGCTTCACAAAAGCTTTGGCATTTTGCTCAACAGGCAATATTGCAAGAATTTATGGCCACAAAGATATGAGTAAGATGGGCGGCATGGTTAAGATCGCGCCAATTACAACTATAATGTTTGGCGCGGCTGTTTGCTCACTAGTTGGTGTTCCAGCATTTGCTATATTTGTTAGCGAATATAACGTCTTTGTAGGAGCTATCACAAGTGGTCAATACATTGCAGTTGCGCTATTTGCTATTGCACTTGCAGTTATTTTCATAGCTGACTTTGCACACTTTAACATGGCAAGCTTTGGCGAGCCAAAAGGTGTGGTTGTTCATAATAAAGAGATGAGTTTGTTAGAGAATTTACCTCTTATAGCACTTTGTGCCCTTATCATAATCTTTGGCGTATGGCACGTAGATAGCTTTTATACGCTAGTAGATAACGGTGTTAATATAATGATGGGAGCTTTAAAATGAGAGGCGATAAATTTGTTGAAATCCTAAAAACTAAAGTAAAAATTTTAGAAGTAACTCGTCAAGCAGACGATCAGATCACAGTCTTAGTTGATAGAAACGATCTTCCACTAGCTGTTAAAACGCTTTATTATGATATTGGCGGCTTTATAAGCACGATGATACCAAATGACGAGCGCCAGATAAATGGCAGCTTTGCGCTTTATTATGCTCTTTCAATGGAAGGTAGCAAGATGACTGAAGCGGACGACTTTGCAGCTGAGGATAAGTGCTTTATCACTGTTAAAACGCTTATCCCAGGAAGCGATCCGACATTTCCATCTGTTACTCCGCTAGTGCCAGCTTGTGTTTGGTACGAAAGAGAAGCTTATGATATGTTTGGTTTGGTAGCCGAAGGTTTGCCTGATAAAAGGCGTCTAGTTTTAAGTGATGACTGGCCAGATGGACTTCACCCACTTAGAAAAGACGCAATGGATTATCGCTACCGCCCTGATCCAGTTGACCATAGAGATGAGCCTGATGCGGAGTTTTTGTTTCCAACAGGTGATGCAGTAGTTGATGTGCCACTTGGACCACTACATATTACTTCAGATGAGCCAGGTCACTTTAGACTTTTCTGTGACGGCGACGAGATCATCGACGCTGACTACCGCCTCTTTTATCAACACCGCGGTATGGAAAAGCTAGCTGAAAATAGAATGAACTATGATCAAATGGGCTATCTTGCAGAGCGCGTTTGTGGAATTTGTGGTTATGCTCACGCTATTGCTTGTATTGAAGCAGCAGAAAAAGCTATCAAGCTTGAAATTCCACTAAGAGCTCAAGCTATACGCGTCATCTGTCTTGAGATAGAGCGTCTTCACAGCCACCTTTTAAATATCGGTCTAGCTTGTGAGGTCACTGGTAACTACAACGCTTTCATGCACATCTTTAGAGTTCGTGAGTACTCTATGGAGCTAGCTCAGCTAGTAACTGGCGGACGTAAAACATACGGCAACGTCGTTATGGGCGGCTTAAGACGTGATATGACAAACCAAGAGATCAAAAAAGGTATCGAGATCATAAATAAACTTGACGTTCAAATTTCAGAAATTTGGGACGCAGTTATGGAGGATAAACGCCAAATCGGACGCTGGAAAGGCGTGGGTATCTTGGACCGCCAAATAGCACGTGACTTTAGCCCAGTTGGTCCAAATATGAGAGGCTCTGGCTTTAAACGTGATAACCGCTACGATCACCCATACGACTTTTTTAAACAGATAGAATTTGAAGTAGCATTTGAGCATGGTTGCGATGTTTTTGCTCGTGAGATGGTTAGATATAAAGAGCTAAAAAGCTCTATCCACATCATCCGCCAATGCTTTGAGCTAATGCCTCAAACTCCGATCATGATCGATCCTGTGACTATGATCAAACCTGAAAATTTTGCACTTGGTCATGATGAAGCACCACGTGGCGAGAATGTTCACTGGATCATGCAAGGCAGCGCTCAAAAAGTATATCGCTGGAGATGCAGAGCAGCAACATACAACAACTGGCCAAGCCTAAGGTATCAATTTAGAGGAAACAACATAAGTGACGCTGCGCTTATCGTTTGCTCACTTGACCCTTGCTACTCATGCACCGAGCGTGTTACATTAGTCGATGTAAGGACTAAAAAGAGCAAAATTTTAACAGAGAAAGATCTTAAAAAATTCTGTCAAGATGGCGGGGTTAGTAAGAAGGATTTAAGATGATGAAGTTATTTGACATCACAGAAAAATATGGAAAGGCGACATACGCCTATCCATTTGAGCCATATATTGTTCCTGAAAATTTCCGTGGTCAGCCAAACTATACATACGATCTTTGCATAGGTTGTGCAGCTTGCGGTATCGCTTGTCCTAGTAACGCGATAGAGCTTAAGATGAACGAGGAGCAAACAAAGCTTGTTTGGGAATTTGACTGCGGGCGCTGCATATTTTGTGGACGCTGCGATGAGGTTTGCCCAACTGGAGCTGTTCGCCTAAGTGATAGCTTTGAGCTTGCGGTTAAATTTGACAAGAGCGCTCTTATACAAAGAGGCGAGCTTGAGATGCAAACTTGCAAATGCTGCGGCAAGCCATTTACGCCAAAAAGGCTTATAAATTTTACTCTTGAAAAGCTTGGCACAGCAAATTTACTCCCAGGCAGACTTGAAGAGGCAAAAGGCTACCTTTATATCTGCCCAGAGTGCAAGAAAAATCAATCCGCTGAAAGGCTAACAAAAGGCATTGAGGAGGCTATAAAATGAGTCTATATCAAGTCCCAGAGGACATAAAAACAGCAAATGATCTAACTGCAAAGCTAGAGCATCTAAAAAATATCAAAAGAAGCTTTAGCGTTTATAGGATCGACTGCGGAAGCTGTAACGGCTGTGAGATAGAAATTTTTGCAGCTATTACACCGATGTGGGATCCTGAGCGTTTTGGTTTCAAGCTTGTAGCAAACCCAAGACACGCTGATATTTTGCTTTGTACTGGTCCTGTAACAAGACAGATGTATTATCCGCTTCTTCGTGCTTATGAGGCAACTCCAGATCCTAAGATCGTGGTTGCTCTTGGTGCGTGCGGAAGCAGTGGCGGAATTTTCCATGACGCTTATAGCGTTTGGGGCGGCATCGATAAGATAATTCCAGTTGATGTCTATATCCCAGGCTGTCCTCCACACCCAGCAAGCATTATTTACGGCCTTGGTATGGCTCTTGGTATCATAGATCAAAAGCTTCATAAAAAAAGCTATGAAGAAGATAATACATTGCCACCTTCAGTTGAGAAGTCGGTCATAGGTGATATTTTATTTGAGCGCGACTTGCAAGCTGAAAGTAGAAGACTAATGAGCTATATCTTTGGTAGAATCCTTTTTGAAAAATATATGAATGCTATCAAATGTTCAAAAGATGTCCATGACCCAAGCATTTCAAGAGAGGCTGTGCTTACAGCTATCAAAAAAGAGGAAGATCCTAGATATGCTGAGTGCATGGGGCTTTTGCATAATGATGTCTATCTAAAATATGCAAAAGCTGATAAAAGCTTTGCGATAGATGTTGATAGCGAGGTTTGGAGCAAGAGATGATACAAGTTTATAAGCTTACAAAAAGGCATATGGACGACAACGATAAGCTTCCACGCGAGCTAAAAGAGATAAAAATTTTCTCCACTTGCGTGGGACATGGCGTTGGCACGATAGACTTTAGTGAGAAAATTTTAGAGCTAAGCGATGAGGAATTTGACGAGATGATCAAAAACTCAGGCGAATATGTGAAATTTAAGATCGGAAATTTAAGCAAATATTTTGAAGTTGAAATTTTTGCCGAGCATATCGCTAAACTCTTGCCACAGCTTTGTGAGTGTAAGCTTAAAGAAATTTTGGCAAATTTAAAAGAGGGATATATCGTGCTTAGGAAGGACTTTTGATGAAAAAGGCCATCCTTTGCATCGGTAATCCTATGCGTGGCGATGATGATGTGGGCAATGAAGTCGGCCGCATCGTGGAGCACGAGCTAAAAGAGTGGAAGGTCTTTTTTGGGCAAGATGTGCCTGAGAATGAATTCTCAGCTATTAGAGAATTTGCACCTGACATCTTGATAGTAGTCGATGCGATGAGCGGCTTTGATGAGGATAAGATAGAGTTTTTTGACCTAAGTGACGATAGAGACTATATCTACTCAACTCACAATCTACCAACGCCAGTACTTTTAAGCTATTTGCGTAAAATTTGCCCAAAGACGCTTTTTCTTGGCATTAGCGTCTTGCTCGAAAATGTCTTAAATTTTGAAGAGGGACTAAGCGAGCAGGCTAAAAAAAGTGCTAGAAAAGCTTTTTTGAGAATTGTAGAGATTGATAAAAATTTAGTTGGTTAAATTTAGCAAATAGCTAAATTTAGTCTTTTTGGTTGCTAAAGGCAAAATTTTGCTTTTAATCGCAAGCAGTGGTTTGACTTTAGTGATTTTGCAAAGTGTTAAACTTTGGTCGCAAAGATGAGTTTGGCTCATTTGCGAGATTGAAAATAAAAAGGAGAATGTGATGTTAAATCCGGCAGAAACCGCTCAAGCGGTCTCAAGCTCTATGGAGCATAAGGCTCATATGCCGCTTACTAGTATTATCTTCCTTGCTATCATGGCTGGTGCTGCTATTGCTATGGGTGATATTTTTTGGGCTCACTCGACAGTTGGTATGGCTGAAAATCAGTCTATTGGTCTTTCAAATTTTATCGGCGGTATCACATTTAGCTGTGGTCTTATGATGGTTGTCTTTTATGGCGGACATCTTTTTACAAGCTCTGTTTTAAGCGGCGTTAGCGCATATGAAGGAAAGCTAAAACTAGGTAAGACTATCGGATACTGGGCTATCGTTTGGATATTTAACTTCGTTGGTGGTGCATTGATTGCGTATATGTACTACTACTCAGGCTTGCCACTAAAGTATGATGGCTACATCTTGCAGCACTTTATACCAGCTGGTATTGGTAAGATCACAGCGCCATTTCATGAGCTATTTATCCGCGGAATTTTTTGTAATGTCTTTGTTTGTATGTCTATTTGGACTGCGACAAGTGAGAGCAATCTATCTGGTAAATTCTTTGCTATTATGTGGATGATCGGCGCATTTGTAGCTTGCTCTATGGAGCACTGCGTGGCGAATATGTTCATAATCACTGAAGCCATCATCTCAAAAGCTCACTATATAGCAGCAAACGGCGGAGATATCGCTACTGCAGCTGCAGCTTTAGGACATGGAATTACGGCTGAAAAACTAGAAGTTTTAAACTGGGGAAATTTCATCGGTAAAAACTTAGTTCCAGTTACACTTGGTAATATTTGCGGCGGACTTTTCTTTGTTGGTTTAGTTGGCTTTATGGCGAATAAATTTGATATGAAGAAAAAAGCTTAAAAATTTTTAGTCTTTGCTTCTTGGCAAAGACTAATCCTCCAAGACTACTCTTTGCTAGCTATTATAAAAATTTTTGATTTTTAGTTTGTGTAACTTTCAAGTTTTTCATAATCAATTATTAAAAACTCGTGTGGTGTGATCTTTCTTATGATGTCATCTTTTATAAGCTCATTAAAAGCAGTTGAAGCACTTTGGCGTTTGAGCCCCACAAAGCTTGAGAGCACCTTTAGAGAAAATGGCAAAAATATGTAGTGATATCCATTTTGCTTTAGATCCTGCTCCTTTGCAAGCTCGATCAAAAAATTTGCAATCCTGCCTTTTGCATCTTCAAAAAGTATGGATTTTATGATTTGGCGTTGCACGATCACTGCATTTAGCACAGCTTTTAAAATCTCATCTGCGATATTTGAATTTGATAAAATTTCACCTATTTTGTTTAAATTTATAGCATAAATTTCAGCATCTTCAAGTATTTCAAAAGCGCAATTATCATCAAGCACGGCGATGTTGCTCGCTTCTAAATGATAAAGGATAAATTCCTCTCCATCTTCAAAAAATGAGAGCTTTGC
This sequence comes from Campylobacter concisus, assembly GCF_002912895.1. GTDB lineage: Bacteria > Campylobacterota > Campylobacteria > Campylobacterales > Campylobacteraceae > Campylobacter_A > Campylobacter_A concisus_G. The sequence continues at coordinate 21,767 of NZ_POZX01000020.1, read as the reverse complement.
ACAGCCACTTTTTAAGATGATGATCTTGATCTCTTCGGTGTAGATTATGCTTGTTTTTGGTAGCTCTTTATACTCAAATTTATCAAGCTCATTTTGAGTTAGGATCTTTGTGATTTGTGTTTGCAAAAGACCTAGACGTGATTTTTTCATTTTTCTCCCAAAAAATGTATAGAGCCTGATTTTACTTCACAAAGCATTTAAAGAAGTTGAAAAATATTGCTTTTAGTTTAAGAATTTCAATAATTTTTAAAAGTAGTATTAATTTTTTAATTTGGTTGCATAAATCGCAACCAAATTTTTAAAATCCATGAAGTTGTTTTAGCTTCTCATCGATTGGCTTTTTAAGCCCATCTTTTGTTACGCTTACGTAAGTTGCGGTAGCGCTAGTAACGTGTATAGTTTCTCTATATCCGCCCAGATTTAGCCTAAGAGCGGTTACTTCTATTTGCGTTGTTATCGAGGTTTTACCAACAGAGATGATTTTAGCGTAGCAGCTTAGTACATCGCCAACAAAGACAGGTTGCTTGAAAATGATCTCTTTCATAGAAATCGTCACAACGCGTTCAGGAGAAATTTCTCTTGCAGCTTGTGCACCTGCAAGGTCGATCTGACTCATTATCCAGCCGCCAAATATATTTCCAGCCGAGTTTGTATCTTTTGGTAGCATGACTTGTTTTATACGTGGCTCACCAAAATCTTTTAAAATATCCATTTTTTGCCTTTTAGATGTTAAAATTTTTGGTTGATTGTAGCAAATTTTAATGGCTTTATGCTAAAATCCTGCAACTTCAGGGGATAAAAATATGAATGATTTTAAAAGATTAAACGAACTTACAAAAGAGCAAAAAAACAAGTTAAATGCTATTTATAAAAATTTAGATGATGATATTATAAACGAGGCTGTTAAAATTTGTGGTCTTGCTGGCACACCAAGCCAAAAACTAGCCCTTGCAAGAAGGATAGTAGATCTTAAAGTAGATCCGCTTCAAAATGAGCTAAAAAAGCTAAATTTAGGCGAGGACGAGCAAAAGCGCGTGCTAAATTTGATCTACGGCTACGTTAGAAATTTATATGAAGATCTCCACTCAAAGCTTATAAAAAAGGCACGTGATGAGCAAATTTTAGACCCGTTTTATCAAGCTTTTGTAGAGGCTATGCACGAGCTAGGGCTTAGTCTAAATGCGTGGCAAATTTCATGGCAGGATCGCATTATCGACACTACAAATAAAGAGTTTGAAGCTAAATTTAGTGATCTTGGTATGGCAAATGAGTTTATCACCAAGCATGCTTTGTTTCAATGTGATGCTAATGGCGTAAGAGCTGATAGAACGTATGGTGCGGTAGTAAAAGAGGGCGAGAAATTTAGCTTTTTACCTTATGCACTCGCTTTTAAAGATGAGGTTAGAGAGCTTAAAAGTGTTTTTGTTAAAAATCTTGAAATTTTAAGAAATTTAGCCAAAAATGACGAGCAAAAATCCTACGTAAAATACCTTGAAAAGCTGCAAAATGCCTTTTGCGAAGAGGACAATGCTAAAGTGATAAACGCTTGGCAAGAGGCTGAGATAGCGTGGATGGAGGTAAAAGGCGCGCTTCAGCCAGGCCATCCGCTAGAATACTACGAGGATGCCTACACGCACGCAGTCGCACTTGAGTGGGACATCAGGCTGGTGGATAGCGAGGGCATTGACGAGTTTAAATTTAAAGAAAAAGTGACAAAAACTTACGAAAGCGTTTGCGAAAAGATCAAATTTGATAATGCTGAAACAAACAAGGCGGTTAGCGAAAATATCGCTAGAACGCAGCTTTATATAAGCGTGCCGATGATCTATTATGGTGCCGAGCTAAATGGGCTTTTTAGTGCTCAAGTCGTGCCAAATGATGAGAGTGTGAGCGCAAAATGCGGCAAGAAAATTTTTGCCTTTGTAAATCACGTCTATGAAGGCGCAAAGGCAAAACCTTTTATGAAGCTTGGGGCTGAAATTTTTAGCAAAGAGTTTTTGGACTTTGGTAGAGAAATTTTATTTCTAAAGCCAAAAATTTGGAAAAAAGTCTATGAAATTTCAACGATCGGTCATGAGTTCGGACACATCCTCTTTATCGGGCTTGATACCGAGATGATGATGAATAAAAGTGGCGTCTTTAAATTTATAGAAGAGTATAAGGCGACAACTGGTGGGCTAGTAAATTTCTTTTTACACGAAGAGGCGGAGTATAAAATGGCCGTCTTTCACGAGCTAATCGCCCGTGCAGTTGGGCTTATCGCGTGGCGAAAGGTCGATGAGGTGAGGGCGTATTACTGCGAGGGGCTTATACACCTTAGCCTGCTTTTTAGGGCTGGAGTGCTTAAATTTGATGGCAAACTAAGCGTGGATATGAGCGAGCAAGCCTACGCTAAATTTAAAGAAATTTGCTTAGAGAACTACTACGATCTAGCGCAAACATACGCTAAAAAAGATGATGCGAGCACATTTTTAGAGAAATTTTGCCAAAAAGATGAACTAAGCTATCTACCAAAAGATGAAGAGTGCAAGAAATTTGTTGAGCATTTTTACGCTAGATACGAAGCTATCGGCAACGACGTCGATGAAAGTGGCGAGTGGCAAAGATGGCAAAGTTTAGCCAAAAAGGCAGAGAAAGATAGATAAAGACAGAACATGATAAGTAAAATAAGTAACGAAAATCAAGTATCTTTTTTATTTATGTTGATACTTTTTTGTGTATATGTTGTTAGTTGTTTTATTGCTAGTGGTTTTTATGAAGACATAATTACTGCTCTATTTGATTTTATGATCACATTATTTATCTTTTTAAAGCTAAAAGAGACAAGAAATTTAAAAACATATTGGATATATATATTACTAGGCCTTACTTGCTGGGTAGCATCAGACACTATGTGGATGCTATATGATAAGGTTGATTTTCTTAAACAATTTCTCTCTAAAGTCAATTTTATACAAATCTCATACGTAGTTTCATATTTTATGTTTGCATTTTCTGCTTTTTACATTTTGATCAAAAATTTGAAAAATTTATTTTTAATGCAAGTATTTGTAGACTCAGTTTCTATTTCCGCAATATATTTTAGCTTTATGTGGTTTATGATTTTTAATAGAAATTTAACTCAAGGTTTAAGCCAAAAAGATTTTTTTAATCTAAGTTACATCGCTATAGATTTATTTATGTTTTGTACTTCATTTACTGCGTTTTTTTCACTTAAATTTTCAAAAAGAAGACTATCTATACTTTTATGCTTGATAGCGCTTATTGTAATAAGCACTTATGACATTTTTACCACTACAATGGATTTTTGGATAGATGAAATATCCTTTTCTGGATACGACATTGTATTTAAGAGTTCATTTTTTATGTTGTTTGTTGCTGCGCTTCATTTAAGAGAGGGTGAGGCAAATCTAAAATTTAGGGCACTCAGAAACGATTTTGATAAAATTTTAATACAAAAGCTATTTGTTTTCGCCGTATTTTTGACGATTATGATCTTGTACTCTTGGAAGATAAATTTGACATGGTTATTTTCTATTTTAGTTACTTTGCTTGCATACGGGGCATTATCTTATACATTTTCTAATGTTAGAAAGATGGATATTTTAATTAAACGTGAAATACATATCAAAAAAGTATTAAATAATCAGATAGAAAGTAAAGTAAAAGAGCTTGAAGAGACAAATAGGCACCTACAAAGGATCAGCAAATATGATTATTTAACAAACGCTCTAAATCGCCAGTATTTTATCGCAAGGCTTGAAGAGATGATAAAGTCAAAGGCACTTGGCGAAAAGATAGATATTTATAGTATCGATATAAACCATTTTAAAGCGATAAATGACTCGTACGGGCACTATATCGGTGATGATGTAATAGCAAAGTTTGCTTTAAACATTGAGTCAATATTGCCACCAAACGATTCCTTATTTGCAAGATCTGGTGGAGATGACTTCATCGTTGTTGTCAAGCAAAATGAAAATGTACATTGCAGAGAATTTTTGCATTATCTACTAAAAGCTATTTCAGAGCTAATCGTTATAGATGATTATAAAATTGTACTTGATGCGAAAATAGGGATTAGCTCGACACAAACCAGTGAAATTTTGGCTGATGATTTTATCATGCAATCAGAAGCAGCACTAGAAGCAGCAAAGAAAGATGCATCTGAAAAGTACGTTTTTTATAGTGATATAAAAAGCATTATTCAGGATAGAAACTATATAGAAATATTGCTAAATAGCATAAGCTTTGATGAAGAATTTGAGCTAAAATTTCAGCCCCAGTATCTAATAGAAGGTAAAAAAATAGTAGGAGCAGAGGCTCTTGTTAGGTGGAACTCTCCTATAAAAGGTCCGGTAGATCAATCAAAATTTATCCCAATAGCTGAACAAAGCTCTATTATCAATGCGATAGGAAAATGGGTGGCAAAAAATGCTATAAAACAAATGGCCTTTTGGAATGAAAAATATAATACAAACCTAAAAATAGGCATAAATATCTCGCCAAAACAGATTGATAATATAAATTTTGCGTCTAAATTTTTAAGTTATATAGATAGATACGGCATCGATCCATCTTGTGTAGATGTTGAGATCACTGAGGCCAGCCTTGTCAATGCCGAAGAGATGATGCAAAGTGCGTTATCTGAGCTTTCAAATAGAGGAATTTGCATATCCATAGATGATTTTGGTACCGGTTTTTCATCGATGAATTACATCAAAAAATATCCTATGAGTCGCCTAAAGATCGCTAAAGAGCTGATAGATAATATTGCTAAAAATGATATAGATAAAGACGTAGTAAAAAGCGTTATAGCTTTGGCTAAAAATGTGGAGCTAAAGACTATCGCTGAAGGCGTCGAAGATGAAACCCAGCTTGAAATTTTAAGAGAGCTTGGATGCGATGAGGTGCAAGGGTATCTTTGGGGCAAGCCAATGAGTGCAGAGGATTTTGAAAAGCTTATAATAAGCGCTATTTAAGTACACTCTTTGCGCTAAAATTTTCAAATTTCAAAATGTCTTTATGGCAAAGTTTGGCTAGCTCATTTATCATTTTTGAGCTAACTTCATCTTTTGGGATTATTAGATGAATTTTTTCTTCTAAAAAAATGATAAAGATATTTTTTAGCTCATAAATTTCACTAACTTCATTTAGGTCAAATTTTTCATTTTCTTTGGGCTTGTTTTCGTAGTAAGCTAGAAATTCTTCATTTACTTCAAAATTCATTTGCTTTTGAACATCTGAAATTTCAATTCTCTTTAATGCAGCTATGCGACTTCTTTTTAAAAAAATAGGATAAAAAATGATCCAAAATATAGCAAAAACAGCTCCGATGACAGTAAAAATTTTACTTTTTAATAGCATATCAGCAACGAAACCAGCTATGATGGCTTCGGTAAATATCATAAATGTGTTTATAAAATACTGCTTTCTTGCTGCCTTTGAGAAAAATAAGATAAAAGATTTATAATCTATTAAATTTTGTCCATTTATGACGATATTGCACTTCATAAGATACCTTTGTGAATTTTAAATTTTTTTGTGAAATTATAACCAAAAGCAAAGTCAATTTTTGTATAATTTGGACTATTTCTTAGGAGAGGGACACTATTTTTTTAATATCAAAATCATCTATAACTGGTATGCGAAAATGGATCTCAGTTGCAGTTGTAGCACTATTTGTATTTGCACTATTAGCATCTTTGCTAGACTATAATCTAATTGGAAAAATATCTATTTTGCTTGGTTTCTTTGTGATAACTTTTGGTATTTATACTTCAATGGATAAAGTAAAAACCAAAATAACGCATTGGCTTGCAATATGTTTTGGTGTTTTTTTATGGTCTATTTGCGATGCATTAATGGTGTTAAATCAAGATGTACTATTGCGGGCTCATAGTTCTTATGCGTATCTTGATGTGTTTTTTATGTTGCCGATGATATCTATTTTAGCTGGCGTTAGTATATTTTTGTATTCAAAATTTGCAGCCAGTCAAGAGAAACTAGCCATCATTATGGATAGCATAAGTGTCTTTTTTTTAATAGTAATTTTAATATATGGTATTTTTGATGAAGTAGATATCTTATCGATGATAAATAATAGATCAAATATCGTTTTTCTATCTATTGTGGCCATAAATTTTCTTATACTTTTTATTACTTTAAGTGAGATTTTTACAAGCAGTTTGCTTCATATAAAAATTAGCGGCTTTTACCTTATATCAGCTAGCATTTTATTTACGATGCTAAATTTATTTATTTTCTATAGTCAGATCTCAAATGTAAATTTTGGCCATAAAATAGATTTTTTATATATCGTTCCTTTCTTCTTCTTGATGATAGGAGCTTTTCATTTAAAAGCTAAAAACGAATATGTTACAAATACCGATAAAGATATCTCGATAGGATCAAAATGGCTACCAATAATAATAGTTTTACCTTTGCTATTACAAGAAGATCTAACATCTTTTAGTGCGCTCATCTCACTTTTTGTTTTAGTTGTAAATGCTATTGTTAATTACTATGTTAAAAGCTCTATTGCAAGCAGAAAAATATTAGATTATGAGAGAAATCTTCATAGAGAGATGGAAAAGTCGATGCATGAGCGGACTAATGAACTTATGCTCGCAAATTTAAGGCTTCAAGATATATCCGAGAAAGACTATCTAACAGATCTTGGCAATAGAAATTTTATAGTAAATGAGCTTGAAAGAATGTGTAAAAGCATCTCTGAAGATGAGGAGATCGCAGTTTATTATATAAATTTAAGCCGTTTTAAAAGCATCAATACATCTTACGGGCACGAAATAGGCGATAGAATTTTAAAATTAGTTGCAAAAAGGATACTTGAGGTTTGCAATAGACAAGAGGCCATAGCAAGGATTAGTGCGGACGAATTTATCGTATTAGCAAAAATGGAGATAAATAGTCATACAAAACGCTTAAATCTTGGTATTGCCTTAAAAGATGCTATTGAAAAGCCAATTCAAATAGATAGATATCACTTTGGGCTTAAGTGTATAATAGGCATAGACGTAGCAACAAAAAATAGCTCATCAAATCCAAGAAATATTATAAAAAATGCAGATATGGCAATGTATTACGCCAAGAAAAATCCAGCTTTAAATCCTATGGTTTATAGCGATAAAATTAGCAATGAAATGCACCTAAACTCAAGTATCGAGATTGCTCTTAAAAAAGCTAATTTGCAAGAAGACCTTCATGTATATTTTCAACCAATATTTGATCTAAAAATCGAAAAAATGATCTACGCGGAGGTTTTTTTATATTGGAAATCAGAAAAATTTGGCTTGATGGAAGCAAGCAAATTTATGAAAGAGGTCAATGTAAATAGCGATATTTTAAACGATATTTGCTCGCTTTTGGTTTCAAAGACCATAGAGTATGTAGATAGATGGCAAAAAGAAAAACTCTTGATACCAAAAATAAGTATAAATGTTGCACAGATTCAAAGTAAATCAGAAAAATTTGTTTTAGATTTTATTTCTAGCTTACGCTCGCATCATATAAATCCAGGGCTTTTTGAAATAGAATTTGGCGAAGAAATATGGACAAATAATACTAAGACGCTTGATAAAATTTTTTCTATTCTTAAAGAAAATAATATAGATGTTTGCATAGATAATTTTGGCTCTGGATATACTTCATTTATTTATATTAGAAAATACGGTGTTAGGCGTATAAAAATAGCAAGTGAATTTGTTGCTCAAGCATCAAATAGCAAAATAGATGCACAAATCGTATCTGCAATTATTGATTTAGCAAAGGCAATGAAGATAAAAGTTGGCGCAAAAGGCATAGAAAAAGAAGAAGATGTTCGTTTCTTAAAAGAGCTTGATTGTAATGAAGTACAAGGACTTTTCTTATCTCGTCCTATGAGTGCAGAAGAATTTGAAGACCTTGTAAGACAAGATCCTCAAATGATAGCAAAAATTTAAATTTCAGCCTTTATCTCTTCGTTTGATTTTACGACCATACCTGAGCCATGGATTACGCTTGGAACACAACTGGTGCAGATATCAACTTCTTCACCATTTTTATGAGCGTGGATAAAAACCGCATTTGTATCATCGCTGCTTTTTAGTCCGCAAACATTGCAAACCACTAGATCTTTTTCTCTCATTTTTTCTCCTTTGAAATTTTTGCCTATTTTAGCTCCTAAATTTTATACATAAAATGATTTAAGTCAAGCTTGCCTCGTGGCATTTAATATTTTTTTGTTATAATCCTTTAAAATTTAAAAGGGTCTAAAATGAATGAAAGAACGATTATTTTAGAGATGTTAAAGATGCAGCAGAGCCTAAATGACGAGACAAATGGGCTTGGCTGGGAAAATGGTTATACTAATAAAAATAAATTAATCAGCTGGAAACGCTGCATATATATGGAGTGTGCTGAGCTCATAGATAGTTTTGCGTGGAAGCATTGGAAGAGCATCGATGCTAAGACTGATGAGCAAAATTTACGCATAGAAGTTGTCGATATTTGGCACTTTATTATGAGCCTGGCTTTGCAAATTTATAAATCAAAACAACTTGGTGGCATAGAAGCTTTAGCTGATGACATCTGCCAAGCAAGTGGATTTAGTGACTTTTGTAAAGAGCCATTAAGTATCGAAGACGAGAGTATTTACGAGATAATGAATGACGTTGAGATGCTTATACATGAGTGCAGCGGGTTTGACTACGATATATTTGATATTTTAAAAATTTACTTCTCTATGTCTTTAAAATGTGGCGTAAATTTATACTCACTTTATGAGTGCTACATTGCTAAAAACATACTAAATCGCTTCCGTCAAAATAATGGCTACAAAGAGGGAAGCTACAAGAAAAACTGGAACGGACGCGAAGACAACGAAGTGATGAGCGAAATTTTGTCAAATGGCGTTAGCACGATAGATGAAATTTATGCTGCACTTGAGCACGAGTACAAAAAGGTAAGATGATAAACCTTCTACGCCTTGGCTTTAAGGACTTTTTTACAGCCAAATTTATCACGCTATCTATTTTGCCGCTTTTTCTTAGTATTGCTAGCCTTGCTTGGCTTACGATTTGGGGAGGTGGTGAGATATTTGATGTTTTAAGCGAAGGAGCAAGAAGTGGCAATTATGCCTTTATTGATACAAACTCAACACTTTCTTCATATGCTGTTAAAATTTTAAACTTTAGCGCTACAAAATGGATTATAAGCATACTTTTTTACGTTTTAAGCACCTTTTTAACGATAATTATTAGCATAATAATCGCCCTAATCGTAGCCGGCTTTTTAACTCCAGTTGTGGCCAAAGAGATCAACAAAAGGCACTACAACTACATGCTTAAAAGCGAGACTGCTACGGCTAGAGTGCTAAAGGTGATGATGGTTGAGATCATGAAATTTCTTGGGATCTTGCTTGTTTGCCTGCCACTTTTGTTTGTGCCGATCTTAAATTTCTTCATCATAAACGTGCCATTTTTTTACATCTACTATAAACTTTTACTAATAGACGTTGGCTCAAATACGCTTGATAGTGAGAAATTTGAGCTAGCGCTGCTTGAGGGTGGCGGGATAAAATTTGTAGCTTTTACATTTTTGTTTTATCTAATATCGCTTGTGCCGCTTGTTGGATTATTTTTTCAGCTTTATTTTGTGATAGTCTTATCGCACCTCTTTTTTGAGAGAGAGGCGCTTATAAAAATTTAGAGCCAAAAGGCTCTAAATTTAAGCGTAGTAAGATAGCTTGTTGCTCTCATCAAGCAAAGTATCAAATAGCCTTTTTGTGGCACTTAGCAGATTTTTATTTGCATCATTTTTAGCTAGAAGCTCGTCAAACATCTTTAGCATATTATCATTTATGAAATTTTTATGATTTAGATCTTTTGCGTCAGGTAGCATCTGCTTGATCTTGTTTGAAAGATCACTTATGCTTTGGCTACTACCAGCGATCTTGTCGCCCTCTTTGACGTTTTTCATAAATTCATCAACTTGTGGGCGAATTTGCTTCATCGCCTCTTCGATCTCTTTCATATCTTGCTCGTCTATGCCGTTTCCTTTATATAAAAACTCATAGCCGTATTCGTGCTTTAGAGTAAGACTTCTTTGGCTTGAAGTGGCATTTTTATGGCTGGAAAATTCCAAACTTTTGTTGTCATACATCGAAAAGCTTATCTCATCGCCTGAGCTAGTTTTCATCGAAAAGCTCATGTTGTTGTAGCTTCCTTGAGAGTAAAAATTTGTTTGCATTTTAAATCCTTTTGAGGCTAAATCGGCAAAATTTTAATTTCATAAAGCAAAATTTTGTAAAATGCGTCAAAAAAGGACGGGCGATGTGTTGTTTTGGGACTAGGATCTTTTTGCTTATGCTTATCACTGTTTTAAGCTTTGGCTTTGCTAGGCTCTACCCAGTTTTACCGGTCGTTGGTTACTACTTAATACTTGCAAATTTACTTGCCATTTTTATGTTTTCACTATTTTTTAAAGGGCTTTTACCAAACTTTGTAAAAGTAAATGCGATCCACTATTTTTCGCTAATTGGTGGCTTTTTAGGAGCATTTTTAACGATGCTTGCTTTTAAAAAGGTTGCAAAAGATAAATTTACTTTAATAGAGCTCATTATTTTTACGCTTTGGGTGCTGATAATCGCCATAGTCATCTTTAAATTTCAAACCATTCTTGATATTTTTAGGGGAATTTAGATGGATGAGAGGATAGTTAAATTTTTTAAAAAGATGCATCTTGCAAGCGTTTGCGCCATTGATGATGATGGGCAGCCTTACGCTTTTAGCGCGTTTTACGCCTTTGATGAGCTAAATTTTAGCCTTTTGTTAGCTAGCTCTGATGAGAGCTCGCATATCAAATTTTTAAAAAACTCAAAGTTTGTTGCTGGCACGGTCGCTCTTGATACAAAGATCGTTGGCAAGATAGAGGGCGTACAGTTTCAAGGAGTGATGAGCGAAGCTAGAGAAAACGAAATAGAAATTTATTTCAAAAGATTTTTTTATGCAAAAGCTATGGATCCAAAAATTTGGTGTATAAATCTTGAAAAACTAAAATTTACGAGTAATGTCCTTGGTTTTGGCAAAAAGATAAGGTGGGAAAGAAACGATAAAATTTAGACGTTAAGCTTATATAAGCTACAATCATTAAAAAATTAGAAAAATAAGGAGAATTTATGAAATTTAGCGGAAAAAACGTGCTAATAACAGGTGCAAGTAGAGGTATCGGCGCACAGATCGCAAAGACGCTTGCAAATATGGGCTTAAAAGTGTGGATAAATTACCGCTCAAAGCCTGAGATAGCAGACGCTTTGCAGGCTGAGATCGAGCAAAATGGTGGCAAGGCTGCAGTGATAAAATTTGACGCAACTGACGAAGATGAGTTTATAAAAGGTATAAATTTGATAGTCGATAGCGACGGCGAGCTAAGCTACCTTGTAAATAACGCTGGCATCACAAACGATAAGCTAGCGCTTCGCATGAAAACTAGCGAATTTACAGATGTGATAAATGCAAATTTAACTTCAGCTTTCATAGGATGTAGAGAGGCTTTGAAAGTGATGAGCAAAAAGCGCTTTGGAGCGGTCGTAAATGTCGCATCTATCGTTGGTGAGATGGGAAATGCAGGACAGGTTAATTATTCAGCTAGCAAAGGTGGACTAATCGCCATGAGCAAGAGCTTTGCAAAAGAGGGTGCAAGCAGAAATATCCGCTTTAATAGTGTAACTCCTGGTTTTATTGAGACTGATATGACGCATGGACTAAGTGATGAGGTGAAAAAAACTTATAGCGATAACATCCCGTTAAAACGTTTCGGCAGTGCTAGTGAAGTAGCTGAGTCAGTGGCGTTTTTACTAAGTGATCACGCAAGCTACGTAACTGGCGAGACGCTTAAAATAAATGGCGGACTTTACATGTAGGTAAATTTCAGACAAGTTTTGAAATTTAAAATAAATAAAAGCGTAAATATTATAAGATAACAGACATTTTTTATAAGGAGACCTTAAAATGGCAGTATTTGAAGACGTAAGAGACGTAGTTGTAGAGCAACTAAGTGTAGATCCACAAGCAGTAAAACTAGAGTCTAAAATCATTGAGGATTTAGGCGCTGATTCACTTGACGTTGTAGAGCTAGTTATGGCTTTAGAAGAGAAATTTGAAGTAGAAATTCCTGATAGCGAAGCAGAGAAATTAATAAGCATTCAAGACGTTGTAAATTATATAGAAAAACTAGGCAAATAATTTAAATTTGCACAGTTTGATTTAAGGAGATGTATTGAAACGAGTCGTTGTAACTGGTATAGGCATGATAAACGCACTTGGTCTTGACAAAGAGAGTTCTTTTAAGGCTATTTGCGAGGGTAAAACAGGTGTGAAAGAGATCACAAGCTTTGATGTAAGTGACTTTCCTGTTAAAATTGCTGCCGAAATAACTGATTTTGATCCAAATAGCATTTTAGACGGCAAAGAGGTGAAAAAAGTAGATCGTTTCATACAGCTTGGCATAAAAGCATCTAATGAAGCTATGGCTGATGCAAATTTTAAGGAGTTTGACGCTCATAAATTTGGCGTTAGCTCAGCAGCTGGTATAGGTGGTTTGCCAAATATTGAGAAAAATTCAATCACATACTTTGAAAAAGGCGTAAAGAGAATTTCACCATTTTTTATTCCATCGGCACTTGTAAATATGTTAGGTGGTATAGTTTCTATAAATCACGGACTTAAGGGTCCAAATTTGTCTAGCGTAACGGCATGTGCAGCAAGCACTCATGCGATATCGCAAGCTGCAAAATGCATTATGATTGGTCAAGCTACAAATATGCTAGTTATCGGTGCTGAGTCTACTATTTGTGGTGTAGGTATAGGCGGCTTTGCAGCAATGAAAGCTCTCTCAACTAGAAATGATGAACCAAGTAAGGCATCAAGGCCATTTGATGCAAATCGCGATGGTTTTGTAATGGGTGAAGGAGCTGGTGCACTTGTGCTTGAAGAGTATGAGTCAGCTATTGCAAGAGGTGCTAAAATTTACGCTGAAGTAGTTGGATTTGGTGAAAGTGGTGATGCTCATCATATCACATCACCAACACTCGAAGGTCCACTAAGTGCAATGAAGCAGGCTTTAGAAATGGCAAAAGGTATAAAGATAGATTATGTAAATGCGCACGGTACTTCAACGCCTGTAAATGATAAGAATGAGACTGCGGCGTTAAAAGCAGTTTTTGGTGATAAATGTCCACCAGTTAGCTCAACAAAAGGTCAAACTGGACACTGTCTAGGTGGTGCTGGTGCGATAGAGGCTGTTATATCTATAATGGCAATGAGAGATGGCATTATTCCTCCAACAATAAACTATGAAACACCTGATCCAGATTGCGATCTAGACTACGTTCCAAATAAAGCCAGAAAAGCTGATATAAAAGCTGTTATGAGCAACTCATTTGGCTTTGGTGGAACAAACGGCGTCGTGATATTTAAAAAGTTGGATTAAGATGTCAAATTATTTAGATTTTGAAAAAAGCATAAAACAGATTGATGAAGATATAGCAAATGCTAGAATCAGAGGCGATGAACATGCTGTTGAAATTTTAAATAAGAATTTATCCAAAGAGATATCAAAAGTATATAAAAATTTAAACGAATATCAACGTTTACAACTTGCTCGTCATCCAGATAGACCATATTCTATTGATTATATTAATGCGCTTTTAATTGATGGATATGAGATTCATGGAGATAGGGCATTTAGAGATGATCCAGCAATAGTTTGCTACATCGGCTATATCGGAGGCAAAAAGACTGTCGTTATAGGCGAACAAAAGGGCCGTGGCACTAAAAATAAATTAAGAAGAAATTTTGGCATGCCTCATCCTGAGGGTTATCGCAAGGCTCTTAGAGTTGCAAAAATGGCTGAGAAATTTAATCTACCCATTTTATTTCTCATAGACACTCCAGGCGCATATCCAGGTGTTGGAGCTGAAGAGCGAGGACAAAGTGAAGCCATAGCTAGAAATTTATTTGAGTTTACAAATTTAAAAACTCCAATAATTGCTGTTGTTATCGGCGAAGGTGGAAGTGGCGGCGCTTTAGCTATTGGTGTGGCTGATAGACTTGCCATGATGAAAAATTCTGTGTTTTCGGTTATTTCGCCAGAAGGCTGTGCAGCAATACTTTGGAATGACCCAGCTAAACAAGAACAAGCTACAAAATCTATGAAAATAACAGCTGATGATTTAAAAAGTCTATCACTGATTGATGCTGTTATAGATGAGCCAATAAATGGAGCTCATAGAGATAAAGATGGTGCTGCAAAAGCACTTGCAAATTATTTTATCTCAGAATTAGCTGAGCTTGAAAAGCTTGATATAAAAGATCTTGTAGCAAAAAGAATAGAAAAAATTCTCTCTATCGGAGCATTTGAAGAATAAATTTATAGTCACAACAATTTTATAAAAATATTTATTAAATTTGTTTGTGGCACCATCTACTAAAAATACTAAAAATATTTAAAATCAATATAAATTTAATCGCTTTAACTGCCATAATTTTTACGCTAGCTTTTTTATCTTTAAGATTTAAACACTAAAATTGTTAATGTCAAATCCGCATAAAGAATATTAATGAATAAATTTCAAGAAAAATATATCACTCTTTCAAAAGAATATTATAAAAATAATGGCAATGCTTCTAGTATTGAGGCACTCTATCAGTTTAAAGAAGAGTTGGAAAATTGTGACGATATTTGTGCAAAGTATGTTTTAGTCGATGTTTATCAGCTTTTATCTATGAGAAAGAGTGCTTACGACTTACTTTTAAAAATACATGACAAAAGTGATAAAAAACAGCTAAAGACACTTGGCTATCTAGTGCAATTCATTGACGAAAATGATAGATGGGCACTACCTCGCCCAAAAAGTAGAGGTCAAATTTTAGCTCAAAAAGACAAAGCCATCACGTTACCAAAATTTATCTACCATCCTAATCCTTTAAGAACCGGTGCATTTAAAGATGATATGAACATAGTGTGCGAGTGTTGTGGCAAAGATACTGAAGTTTATTATAGCGGTAGCATTTATTGCGAGCAAGATATTTCGTATCTTTGTCCTACTTGTATTTCTAGTGGTAAGGCTGCTAAGAAATTTGATGCTACATTTGTGCAAGATGCTGACAAACTAAATACAAGTGATGCTAAAAAGGATGACGAACTCTTTAGAAGAACCCCGGGCTACGAGAGCTGGCAGGGCGAGCATTGGATAGCTTGTTGTGATGATTATTGCGAATTTTTAGGTGACGTTGGTACAAGAGAGCTTGAAGAAATGGGTATAGCAGACGAGGTCTTTGAGGACTACGCAAAAAGGGCCGAATATGACGATAAAATGCTACGCGAATATCTTGTTAAAGCTGGCGATATTGCTGGATATTTGTTTCGTTGTTTGCATTGTAAGAAGTATCATATATACGTTGATGCTTGTTAAAGAGGAAAATATGGATATTGCAAAAATTTCTAAAGGTTGTAAAGAGCGTGGGCTGGATGAACTTTTTAAACTTTTATCGCCACTAGCAAGAAATGCCATAAGGATAGATACGCAAGCTAAAAATGACGATGATATCGCCGTTGGAGCGTCTAAATTTGGCGGCTCGCCAGATCTGCCAGATAGTTTAGCATGGCCGTTAAATGAAAATGGCGCTTTAAGTTTAGTAGCACAGATAAATTTTGCTGAAGCTAGCAAATTTGACATTGACTCACTACTGCCAAAAAGCGGAATGCTCTATCTTTTTTATGATAGAAATTTACGTGTTTGGGGCTATGATCCTGCCGATAAAAACGGCTTTGCAGTGATCTTTTCTGATGTAAATCATGGTCCACTTTCTCGTAGGAGAGCGGAGAGCTTAGAGGGAGAAAATTCTACATTTAATGCACGCTTGCTCAGCTTTGAAAATGAGATAAATTTGCCAAATTTACAAAGCTCGATTGTACCATTTAGTAAAATTAGTGAGGCTGAGTGGGAGGCCTATCATGAGGTTATTGAGCCAAGCTGGCAGGCTAAAGAAAATAAGCTCCTTGGGCACTCCGATAATATCCAAGATGGCATGGAGCTAGAGTGTGAGCTAGTTACAAATGGGCTTAGCTGTGGTGATGGTAGCGCTTATCACCACCCAAGAATAGCGGAATTTGAGAAAAATTCTGCCCAGTGGCAACTACTTTTACAGATAGATAGCGATGATGATGGCGACATGGACTGGGACGGAGAGGGCAGAATTTATCTGTGGATAAAAAGGGATGATCTTTTATTAGCACGCGATTTTAGCAAGACGTGGCTAATTTTACAAACGAGTTAAGACTGCTAAATTCATAAAAGATAAAAATTAAAATTTATAGAGAAATTTTATACTAGGGTTACACAATAAATTTTTATTAGCATTCTTGGTGCGATTGCCAAAATTCCACCGCCATTTCTACCACTATCTACTTAAATATATAAAACAATCAAAAATGGTAATGCCCAAATTTAGGCAAAATTTAGTAAAATCCTTAAAAATTTTAAAGGCAAAATATGTTTAATGGCTTGATCCGTGAGATAGCACAGGTTGTTAGTTATTCACAAAATATTTTAAGGCTAAAGGCAAATCTTCGTCCAAATTTAGGCGATAGCATTGCTGTAAATGGTGCTTGCCTGAGCGTAATAAAACTACATGAAGATGGCTTTAGCTTGGAGCTAAGCGCAGAGAGTAGGGCAAATATCGCGGTTGAAAATTTAAAAGAAAGAGTGCATATCGAGCCAGCGATGAAGCTAGGAGACCGAATAGATGGGCATTTGATGCAAGGACATATCGATTTTATCGGTAAAATTTCAAATATCAAAAAGAATGAGAACGGGGTTGATTTTTACATCGACTTGCCGCGCGAAGCTATGAGTTTAATGTCAAATAAAGGCTCGGTGGGTGTTGAGGGCGTGAGTCTAACCATAAATGAAATTTTGCCAAAGGGTATAAGGCTTACAATCATACCAATCACTTTTAGAGATAGTCTTTTTGGCACTTTCAAGGTCGGCAGGCGCGTAAATATCGAAAGCGATCTTTTGGCTCGATACGTAGCTAGGCAGCTTTTTTGTAAGCAAGATAGTGGCCTTAGCTGGGACGATGTTGAGCGAATTTCTAGCCTTTACTAGGTGGATAAAATGCGTGAAAATTTAGAGATCGTCTTTGATAAAAATGGCGTATTAGCTGGCTTTACAAATAGATTTGGCGGTGTGAGTGAGGGTGCTTTTGAGAGCTTAAATTTAGCAGATCATGTTGGCGATGATCCGCTAAAGGTCTCACAAAATCGTGAAATTTTAGCAACGGCGCTTGGCATTATGCCTGTTAATTTAAAATTTATGAGCCAAATCCACTCAAATAGAGTGGAAATTTTGCAAGATTTTAACGATACTCTACCTCCATGCGATGGTGTGATAACATCATTAAAAGACGTAGCGCTTTGCGTCTTAGTTGCAGACTGCGCACCTGTTTTGATAATAGATGAACATCTTGGTGTAGTCGCAGCTGTGCACGCAGGGCGTGCAGGTGTTACTAGTAAAATTTGCACAAATGCGGTAGGGCTGATGATGAGCGAGTTTGGTTGCCGCGCTAGTAATTTACGTGTGTTTATAGGCGCAAATATCAAAGTGCAAAACTACGAAGTAGGCAAGCTATATCTTGGTGAATTTAACCGATACAAAAAAGATGGAAAATTTGATATAAACGCAGCTTTATTGGACGAATTTGCTAAGCTCGGGGTAGAGCAAATATCGCTAGATCCTCGTTGCACTTTTGAGAGAGATGAATTATTCTCATACCGCAAACAGAGTAGGACTGGGCGTTTTTGCGGATTTGTGATGAATAGAGCCACATCGGTAAACAGTAAAAAATAAAAGTAAATTTTTAGCTTCATTGCTTGCCTGTTAAAATTTGCCCGCTAAATTGTATTGAACGTTTTGATATTTAATTCGATCTAAAAAATGGCTAAATATAATAATTTTTAGCTACAATTTGACATCAAATCTCAAAAAGAACAACAAGGAAAATCATGAAAATAGGTAGAATTTTGACCGCCATTATGTTAACGGGAGCCTTTTGTATGGTGCAAGCACATATGTTTTGGGTAGATGGAACTAATGATGAAAAGCTAGGAAAATTTATCGCAAACATGGGTTATAGCGACGATTTTCCAAAGCTAGCGCCTATTATGGCCGAACGCATCCATCTTTTTGCGCCAATTACTGTAATAAGTAAAGATGGTAGCAAAAAGAAGCTTACACAAAGTGGCGAGAACTACCGCTATGAGGGCGAAAGATTAGACAAAGGTACATATATCTTACTAGCACAGCAAAATCCTATGTATTCGCTTAAAAAACGTAGTGATGGCAAGTGGCTAATAGACAAAACTAAGCTTGATCTAAAGGATCTAAGCGATATACAGATTTACCGGCTGATGACGATAACATCTAAAAGAGTCTTAAATTTAGGTGAAATAGATGGCTTCGTAACTAAACCTGTTGGAGTTAAAATTGAGATCGTACCGCTACAAAACCCAGCAGAATTTAGAGTAGATAAGCCTTTTAAATTGCAGGTTTTTGCTGATGGAAAGCCGCTAGAGCGAGCTAAGCTAACTGGTACTTTTGCTGGATTTTTAGACCATAAGCACGCATTTTACGGTATGACAGATGAGCAAGGCATCACTGAAGTATTAGCTCTAAGACCAGGATTTTGGGTATTTGAAGTTATTTATGAAAGACCTTATCCAGATGCTGCGAAGTGTGATAAAGAGACGTTAAAAACGACACTTAGTTTTGAGATAAAAGAATAAAAGTTTGATATAAATTTGAGTCCGAATTTATCATAAATTTTTTATAATTGCTTTGTAATCTTAAAAGTAGAGAAAGAATGCCTTACGAAAACTTTAAATCAAAAAATCCTCTTGTGCTAAAAATTACTACAAACGCAAGAAAATTTGGCGTAGAAACACTACAAAACGAGGAGTTTGTAAGCATTCTTTTAAATGTTAAGAAGCTTGAAATTTCATCCGAACAAAGGCAAGCAATGGCAGAAATTTTTGCTAAGTTAATAAAAATCGAAGAAGACTCACAGTTAAGTAAATAAACTTTAGTTTAAATTCATATTACTTTAAGTATAATCCCCCTTTATTTCACACACGACAATCCTAAATTTGGTTGTGCGAAAGCATTAATGGTCGTGGAGGATAAAACTAAATTCAAGGCAAAATGCCTAAAACAAGGAGAAACTCATGGTAACTATGAGAGATTTATTAGAGTGTGGCGTACATTTTGGTCACCAAACACGCCGCTGGAATCCAAAGATGAAAAAATTTATCTTTGGCGAGAGAAAAGGTATCTATATTATAGATCTACAAAAGACTATTCGCTACTTCCGCTACACTTACAACATTGTTCGTGACGCAGCTGCTGAAGGTAAGTCAGTGCTATTTGTTGGTACTAAAAAACAAGCTATCGATGCTATCAAAGAGTACGCTGAAAAATGTGGAATGCCTTATGTAAATCACCGCTGGTTAGGTGGTATGATGACAAATTTTGGTACTATCCGCCAGTCTATCCGCAAACTAGAAGTCATCGAAACCATGGAAGAAGATGGTTCGATAAATTTGTTAACTAAAAAAGAGGCTTTAATGCTTCGCCGCAAAAAAGAGAAGCTTATCGCAACTCTTGGTGGTATCCGCAATATGAAAAGCCTACCTGATATGATATTTGTTGTTGATACAGTTAAAGAAAAGATCGCTGTTCAAGAGGCAAACCGCTTAAAGATCCCAGTTGTAGCACCGATCGATACAAACTGCGATCCTGACGTTGTTGATTATCCTATCCCAGGAAACGACGACGCGATCCGCTCTGTTCAGCTTTTCTGCCAAGAGATGGCTGAGGCGATCAACGAGGGCAAATCACTTCTTGAGCAAGATGGTGGCGAGCAAGTTGCTGGCGAAGAAGTAAGCCAAGATGAAAAAGACGCAGTTGTAGCTGAGGCTATGAGCGAAGAAGACTTTGGCGAGGACGAAGAGTAATGGAAATAACTGCACAAATGGTAAAAGAGCTCCGCGAATCAACCGGAGCTGGCATGATGGATTGCAAAAAGGCACTTGGCGAAGCAAATGGCGACGTGGAAAAAGCTGTTGATATACTTCGTGAAAAGGGCCTAGGTCAAGCTGCTAAAAAGGCTGACCGCCTTGCAAGCGAGGGCTTAGTAAGTGTTGAAGTTTGCTCAAAATGCAAAAAAGCAACTATCAGCGAAATCAACTCTGAGACTGACTTCGTTGCTAGAAACCCACAGTTTCAAGTACTTGCAAAAGACACAACAGCTCACGTCCAAACAAGTGGCATAAAAACAGTTGAAGAGTTAAATGCAAGCACATTAAATGGTGTTAAATTTGAAGAATATTTCAAAACTCAGATCGCAACTATTGGTGAAAACCTTGTAGTTCGCCGCTTTGAGACTATTAGCGCCGATGATAAAGGCGTGGTAAATGGCTATGTTCACTCAAATGGCCGTGTTGGTGTACTTATCGGTGCAGCTTGCGAAAGTGCTGAAGTTGCAAACAAGGCAACTGAATTTATAAGAAATTTATGTATGCACGCAGCTGCTATGAAGCCAAGCGTTATAAGCTACAAAGACCTTGATAAAGAGTTTGTTGAGAAAGAATTTATCGCACTTCGCGCTGAACTTGAAAAAGACAATGAAGAGCTAAAACGCCTAGGTAAGCCACTTCACCATATCCCTGAGTATGCTAGCCGCTGCCAGATAGGTGAGGCAGAGCTTGCAAAAGCTACAAAAGCGATCGAAGAAGAGCTAAAAGCTGAGGGCAAACCTGAGAAAATTTGGGACAAGATCATCCCTGGCAAGATCGAGAGATTTTACGCTGATAACACAGTGCTTGACCAACGCCTTACACTTTTAGGTCAGTTTTATGTAATGGACGATAAAAAGACTATCGAACAAGTTATCGAAGAGAAGAGCAAAGAGCTTGGCGGCAAGATCGAGATCGTAAAATACGTTCGTTTCGAGCTTGGCGAAGGCTTAGAGAAAAAAGTAGATGACTTTGCTGCAGAAGTTGCTGCTCAAATAGGCTAATGGAAATTTTAAGAGCGTCTAATCTAGGCTTTGCGTATGATTATACGCTCTTTAACAATATAAATTTAACCCTCAATCAAAAACAAAGCATCGCGATAACTGGCGTTAGCGGTTGTGGCAAATCAACGCTTTTACACATACTTTCAACACTTTTAAAACCAAATTTTGGCGAGGTCATCTATCAAGATAGATCGATCTATGAGCTTTCTCAAAACGAGCTTTTGGCCATTAGAAGGCTTCATTTTGGCATTATTTTTCAGTCGCACTATCTTTTTAAAGGTTTTAGTGCTTATGAAAATATCGAGCTTGCAAGCATCTTATCTGGCGAAAATATAGAAAAAAATGATCTTGAAGCGCTTAAAATTTCAAGCGTTATTAACCAAAAAGTTGGTGAGCTAAGCGGCGGCCAGCAGCAGCGTGTCAGTATCGCTAGAGTGCTTACCAAAAAGCCAAAGATCATATTTGCAGACGAGCCAACAGGCAACCTTGATAAGCAAACAGCAAATGAAGTGATGCAAGTTTTGTTTGACTATATAAATGAAAATAACGCTGCCCTTGTTCTAGTAACTCATGACAACGATCTAGCAGCTAAATGTGACAACTCATACAAGCTTGAGAACAAAGAGTTTGTGC
>NZ_POZX01000019.1:0-1525 GCF_002912895.1 Campylobacter concisus | reverse complement strand
TTATAAATTTGCTTATCGAGAATTCTGACGAATATAAAAATTTTCTTGCTCGTAAGGCTGCCGAAGATAAAGAGCCTAAACTATTCGCATAGTCGCTATTTTAAAGGGGGTTAAGGGGGTGAAACCCTCCTTACGAGCACCCGCAGGATATACAAAACCGCAAGGATTTTGTATATACAAGGGGTATGCTCGCCCATAATAAAAATATACTTTTCAACTATAATTTTGTCGGACATTTTCGGCGTTAAAGCCTATCCTGCAATCAATAAAAAAGATGGGGTATGGGGTTATTACCCCATAAGTGTGGAGCATTAGGGCAACGCCCGCCCTAAGTGCTAATTAGAGAGCATAAACGCCGAAAAGCTCAAAACAAGGGGCCCCACGTCAGTGGGGAAGTGTTTTGAGCGGAAGGCTCTTGGCTATATATAATATAAGTGTGTAACCTACAAACTCCAAAAATTGGCAATTCTTGTCAAATTAATAAAAAACTCTTACCTTTAAGTTTTTGCACTGATCGAATTAAATTTTATAGCTGATTTTTGTGTTTGAATTTGGGGGGTTACTACGACACCCCCCAATGGGTGACTTGTGACATGTGACGTAAGTTTATTTTAAGTTATATTGTGACACAATTCAAGTATCAAAAAAAAAGAGAACCTGAAACACCTTTTTAAATTTATGGTTCTCTTTTTTAGAATGGAGTTAAATTATGGCACAAGATGCTAAAAATGTCAAAAAGAGAAACTGGGCTTTTGTTGCATACCCTGAGAGTATGCCAACCAACTGGCTTGAAATATTGCAAGAAACAGGCGCACCTATTGCTATTTCACCGCTACACGATAAAGATTTGAATGCTGATGAACACGAGAAAAAGGCACATTATCACGTAATTTGTTGCTGGGACGGTCCAGTTCGTTTTACTCAAGCCGAAAAATTGGCAAAATCTGTTAATGGCACAATTCCTATTCCTTTAGAGAGCATACGGGGCTATTATCGATATTTTACTCATAAAGACAACCCAGAGAAGCACCAGTATGATGAAAGCGAAATAAAGTGCCTTAATGGCTTTGCAATTACTGATTTTGTTGAGCTTAGTAAAAGTGAAGTAGTAAAAATTAAATATGATATTCTTGATTTGATAGAAAAGAACGGTTTTTGTGAATATTATGATTTGATTGAGTTTTTAAAAAATGACAATATTGAACGATTAGAAATAGCAATGAATAACACATTATTTTTTAATACTTATCTAAAATCAAAGAGACATAAGGGGTTAAAAAATGGCATTTCCTAAAAAGCACGAAAAAAGTAAAACTAGGGGGATAAGAATTAGCTGTGTCACAGATGAATTTTTAAAAGATTTATCAAGTAAAGATAAAGATTTTACTGCCAATGATTTTATAAATTTGCTTATCGAGAATTCTGACGAATATAAAAATTTTCTTGCTCGTAAGGCTGCCGAAGATAAAGAGCCTAAACTATTCGCATAGTCGCTATTTTAAAGGGGGTTAAGGGGGTGAAACCC
>NZ_POZX01000018.1:0-930 GCF_002912895.1 Campylobacter concisus | reverse complement strand
ATATGAGATATATAAATGCTATATTACCTTATTTTTCAGATGACTTTGTAAATAAAATAAAGCAATCAGTTCCTGGGGAGGCACTAATATTTGGCCATTGTGTTTCGATGCCGCTACATGTAACCATTAACAAATCTAATCCTGAGCCAAATAGTAAAAATTGCGAAATTACAAAAGAGTGGTTTGGCAGAGATTAATTTTGAGAGAAAAGTTGTTGGCAATAAAAGATTTAATAGTGCCGATAGTGAAACCAGTATAGAAGCGAAAGTTTTTTGTTTATTTGGATTATAATTATCGAGCTTTTGGTATTACAAAAGCAAAAATAAAAATATCTTTAAAGTAGTAAGTTGGCTATTGTATCAATCTGATCAAGGCTAGCAACGACAAGAAAAAGTGCGAGAACTAATCCAAAAAATAGCAGTGAAAGTGTGTTGAGGTGCTTTGGTTACCTTTCTTTATATTGCAACTCTTGCAGTCAAATAGTGCTTGCATTAGCTAAACCAATAACAAATAAGATTGTCGGATTTTAAATTTAAAGGAAAAACATGAAAATACGAATCTACTACGAAGATACCGACGCTGGTGGTATAGTCTATCACACAAACTACATTAAATATTGCGAACGAGCTAGAAGTGAAGCATTTTTTCAGGCTGGGCTAGATTTTACAAAAGAGGGCGGATACTTTGTAGTTTCGTCGCTTGAGGCTAAATTTATCGCCTCAGCCGTACTTGGAGATGAAATTTTTGTGCGAAGTAAGGTATTGGAACTTAAGAAAGCAAGTATTGTTTTAGAACAAGAAATTTATAAATTTGATGATAAAAATGCGGAAAAACTACTTTTTAGAGCGACAATTGCGTTAGCTTTCATGAAAGAAGAGAAGCTTGCTAAGATAAATGACGAGATAAAGAAATTTCTAGAGAATTCTAAAT
>NZ_POZX01000017.1:0-702 GCF_002912895.1 Campylobacter concisus | reverse complement strand
CAAAAAGTGCTAACTTCATCTATTAAAGTGCCTTGTTTATATTTGTTTTAAAATTCTTTTTTGTAGAATTAGGCGTAATTATATCAAAAGGAGCTAAGATGTCAGTTAAAGTAGCAATAAACGGCTTCGGGCGTATCGGCAGGTGCGCTGCTCGTATTATTTTGGAGCGAGATGATGTTGAGCTTGTCGCTATCAACGACACTGCGACGCGCGACATGACGCGCTATCTGCTCAAATACGACAGCGTGCACGGCGAATTTAAGCAAGACGTTAAGGTGATAAGTGACGATTTTATAGAAGTAAACGGCAAAAAGATAAGAGTTTTTTCAACAAGAGATCTAAACGAGCTGGGCTACGCAGACTACGGTGTGAACGTGGTTTTAGAGTGCACTGGTAAATTTTTAACTACCGAAAAATGCGAGCCTTATCTTGCTCGCGGCGTGAAAAAGGTCGTCATGAGCGCTCCGGCAAAAGACGACACGGCGACGTTTGTAGTCGGCGTAAACGACGATAAATACGCAGGCGAAGCGATCGTCTCAAACGCAAGCTGCACCACAAACGGCCTAGCGCCCGTCGCAAAGGTGCTAAACGATAAATTCGGCATCGTAAAAGGGCTAATGACTACGATCCACGCATATACAAATGGTCAGAGCCTAGTTGATGTAAAGGCTAAAGATTTCCGCCGCTCACGCGCTGCAGCGC
>NZ_POZX01000016.1:0-484 GCF_002912895.1 Campylobacter concisus | reverse complement strand
TATGTTACTAATGTGGCCTCCTTCTGCAAAGCTAGTAGAAGATAAGCTTACACCATCTCCACCATTACCACCTGCTTGTGGACCACCTGCAGCAGTTTCTTCTAGAGCATTAAGATCTGCTCCTTTTAAGATGGCTTGTTGTAAAGCTGAGATATCAGCTACTGTTTCGTTATTGTTAGAGTCTTGGTCTAGAGTTAGAGTATCTTTACCTATTAAAGTTATATCTTTACCATCAGTTTGAGTTATTGTTACTTTAGAGTTAGAACCCTCTGTAACTATCTTTTCACCTTGGTATACAATATCTCCTACACTTAATTGTCTTACCTCTCCTGTTAAGTCATTAAGTGCTCTTGCTATTCCTCCGTTTACGCTTTTAACTACTCCGGCTTCTTTAGCCATCATATTCTCCTTATTGTTTATAGTATTTAAAATTCTGAATGAATTATATAAATTTTAAAAGGGTTTGTCTATTGTACTGGGGTAC
>NZ_POZX01000015.1:0-4667 GCF_002912895.1 Campylobacter concisus | reverse complement strand
ATTTTATATTTAAAAGCACTTTTTTAACAAAGAGAGTTTTTATCTCCTTTTGGATAAAATCCCAAATTAAAATTTAACACGGAGAGATATTTTTGAAAGTTATAAAACGTAATGGCAGAACAGAAGAGCTTGATATAAGTAAGATCAAAAAATATACAAACGAAGCAGTTCTTGGACTAAGCAACGTAAGCCTTAGCGAGCTTGAAGTGGACGCGAAAATCCAGTTTAGAGATATGATAACGACTGAGGAAATTCAGCAGACTCTTATAAAAACAGCAGTCGATAAGATCGACATCGACCGCCCAAACTGGACATTTGTTGCTGCAAGGCTATTTTTATACGATCTTTATCACAAAGTATCTGGCTTTAACGGCTACAATCACCTAAAAGACTACCTAGTAAAAGGCGAAAAGGTAGGCCGCATCATCCCTGGGCTAAAAGAGAAGTACGACCTAGAAGACCTAAACGCTTATATCAAGCCTGAGCGTGACCTTCAGTTTGCATACCTTGGTATCAAGACGCTTTATGACCGCTATCTCATAAAAGACAAAAATGGTATGCCAATCGAGCTGCCACAGCACATGTTTATGGCGATCGCGATGTTTCTTGCGCAAAACGAGCTAGACAGTCAAGGCTGGGCTAAGAAATTTTATGACCTCATCTCTAAATTTGAAGTAATGCTGGCCACCCCAACGCTCTCAAACGCAAGGACTACACGCCACCAGCTAAGCAGCTGTTACGTAGGTAGTACGCCTGATAATATTGAAGGAATTTTTGATAGCTACAAAGAGATGGCGCTACTTTCAAAATTTGGTGGTGGTATCGGCTGGGACTGGAGCAAGGTGCGTGCGATGGGCGGCAGTATCGACGGACACAAAAACGCAGCTGGCGGTATTATCCCATTTTTAAAAGTAACAAACGACATCGCAGTAGCGGTCGATCAGCTAGGCACTAGAAAGGGCGCGATCGCTGTTTATATCGAGCCTTGGCACATGGACGTGAGCGATTTTCTTGATCTTCGTAAAAACTCAGGCGAAGAGAGACGCCGTGCACACGAGCTTTTCCCTGCGCTTTGGATAAACGACCTATTTATGAAGCGTGTCAAAGAAAATGGCCGCTGGAGCCTTTTTGACCCAGCTCAAGTAAGCGACCTTTGCGACCTTTATGGTGATGAGTTTGAGAAGAGATATTTAGAGTATGAAAACGACGAAAATATCCAGAAAAACACCATCCTTGCAAAAGAGCTTTGGAAGAAAATTTTAACTAGCTATTTTGAAACGGGCATGCCATTTTTATGCTTTAAAGATAATGCCAACAAAGCAAATCCAAACGACCACGAGGGCATCATCAGAAGCTCAAATTTATGTACCGAAATTTTCCAAAACACAGCGCCAAACTATTATAAGATCAAGATCACTTATGAAGACGGCAGCGAGGAGCTATTTGACGAAGAAGAAGACATCACGGTCGATAGTGGCATAACTAAAAAAGCCAAAAAGCTAAGCGCGCTTGATAGCCTAAAAGGCAAGCAAATTTTCATCGTAGAAAAAGAGAGTATCGAGGGCAAAACGGCGGTTTGCAACCTTGCAAGTATAAATTTAAGCAAGATAAACAGCAAAGAGGACATCGAGCGTGTCGTGCCGATAGCTATCAGAATGCTTGATAACGTTATAGATCTAAATTTTTATCCACACAAAAAAGTAAAACACACAAACCTAGCTTCTCGCTCGATCGGTCTTGGCGTCATGGGCGAGGCGCAAATGCTAGCTGAGAAAAACGTCAAATGGGGCAGCTATGAGCATTTAGCGCTAATTGATAGCATAATGGAAAACATAAGCTACAACGCGATCTACGCTAGCTCAAATTTAGCCGTAGAAAAGGGCATCTATCCAAAATTTGAGGGCTCAAAATGGAGTAAAGGCATCATGCCGATAGACACTGCAAACGAGAACGCAAAAGCGCTTTTAAACGACAAAGGCGGGCTATTTGACGAAAATGTCTGCGACTGGGACAAACTAAGAGAAAAGGTTAAGCGCGATGGCATGAGAAACGGCTACCTAATGGCGATCGCTCCAACTAGCTCGATCTCGATCCTTGTTGGCACCACTCAGACCATCGAGCCAGTCTATAAACGCAAGTGGTTTGAGCATAACCTAAGCGGCATGATCCCAAATGTCGTGCCAAATTTAAGCCCAGATACTTGGCAGTTTTACACGCCAGCTTACGAGCTTGATCAAAGAATTCTTATAAAAGCAGGCGCGATCCGCCAAAAATGGATCGACCAAGGTCAAAGTCTAAATATTTTCATGAGCTTAGACAAAGCAAGCGGCGGATATCTAAGTGAAATTTACACGCTTGCATGGGAGCTTGGACTAAAATCAACCTACTATCTACGCTCTGAGTCACCAGATAGCGAAAAACTAAACGACGTAGCTGACCGCTCGATCGAATGTGAGGGATGTCAGTGAAAGGCAAAAAGGGTTAATATATGAAACTGGATAGATTTGAAATAAAAAATTTTCGTTCTATAAAAGACATGAAAATAAATATCGAGGAAAAAAATGGAAAAAAATGTTTAATCTTAGTAGGAAAAAACGAGGCAGGGAAAAGTAATATATTAAAGGCCATATCCGCAGTATTTAATGGATATAAGGTTGGCATAAAAGATCAAAGAAAAACGGCTTCGGATAATGATGAATATTATATTGATGCTATCTTTAAGCTTACACAAAAAGACATTAGTTATATTAAAGAAAAATTAATCGAAGAATATCATATAGAAAGTCTAGATATTTTTGAAAATAATTTAAGTATTGAAAGCTTTATTCAAGAAGCTTTTGGTGAAATAATATTAACATTGAGTATAAAAGATAATGATACACCGAGGTTAATCCACTGGAAATATGAAGGATTAAATGATAAATATAAAGTATCTAACTTATTCTACTATAGTACAGATAATCGGCAAATTACAAAATTAGAAGGCGAAAGTAATAGTTCTTTGCTTGAGCCTTTGACATATGATTACATAAAGAGAATTGTGTTTGAAATAATAAAAAATATAATACCCATGGAGAATATTTATAGGAGAGTTATATTTTGGGAGTATAGCGATAGTCATTTATTACCACCTAATGTAAATATAGAAAACTTTAAAAATAACCCAGATATATGTATACCTTTAAAAAATATTTTTTATTTAAGCAATATAAAAGACATTCAACAAGATATTGAAAATGCAGCCAAAAAAGATAAAGGACTACATGGCTTTTTAGACAATATATCTAATAGAGCAACAAAAGAATTTAGAAAAATATGGCCTGACTTAAACAATATAGATTTTGTTATAACAAAAGATGGCGAAGAGTTCGATGTGCGAATAAAAGAAAAAGAGTATTATTCTAATGAGGATAGAAGTGATGGCTTTAAAGGTTTATAGCGATATTGCTTATGTTATCGATTGAATCTAGAACACAAGAAGCCGATAATAGATTAATTTTATTTGATGAACCAGATGCTTTTTTATATCCAACCAGTGCGAGATTTTTAAAAGAAGAATTGCTAAAAATTTCAGAAAAAGCTGTCGTAATTTATTCTACACATTCCCCTTTTATGATAGATAACGAGTGTATCGAGAGGCATCTGGTTATAGAAAGAAAGGATGATATTTCAGAAATAGTCCCACAAGACAAATCACCATTTCAAGAAGACGAACTTTTAAAAAGAGCAATTGGAAGTCATATATTTGAAAGTATACAGTCAAAAAATATTATTTTTGAAGGATATATGGACTATAAAATTTTTAAAATGCTTTGTAACACAAATGATTTTAAAAATTGCGGGATAGTTTACATGGGCGGCATAAAAGACGTTGATATGATAACTACGATGATGATGCTAACTGGTAAGAAATTTCTTATAATATCCGATAGTGATGAAACTGCAAAGAACAAAAGAAAAGATTTTGAAAAAGATTTTCCTGATTTAAAAGAAAATTGGCTTGAGTATGATGAAGTTTGCGATAAATCCAATAAAATAAAAACACTTGAAGATTTTTATGAAGTAGATTATTTGTCGGCTAAAATCAAACAGTACAATGGAAACTATGAATACGATAAAAAGAAATCTAGCATTGACAATATAGATAAAGCCGTAAGTCAAAATAAAGAAAAAAGACAAGAGATAAAAAATACACTAGCGGCTAATGCCAAAAGAGGAAATATAAAAAAAGAATATTTTGATTTTATTCAAAAGATAAAAGATAAATTGGGTAGTTAGAAAAATTAAAGCAATAGATTTATAGTACCGTTTTTCTATAGCTTGCATATAATCATAATCCATGCCTTATTTTATCGCGTAAAATATCGTATTATAGTTTTTCTTGACAGCAATCTGCTTTAAGAATAGTAGATATTTACTGTTTTGTATATTCAGTGAAATTAATTTCTTTATTTTAAGCTTTTTAGATGATACCCAAATAAGCTTGATTGATTTGTAAAATTTTAAATATAATACTTTAAAAACTAAAATTAAAATAATTATTTAAGTAAGAATAATCAAATTTTAGTTTAAAATACATAAACTAGGTAGAAATATACTTAAGAAAACTTTCCAAAATTTTATATTTTTTGATAAATATTATTAAACAAAATAAAATAGTTATCTAT
>NZ_POZX01000014.1:0-872 GCF_002912895.1 Campylobacter concisus | reverse complement strand
GCAGTATCCTATCACTATAAACAGTGTATTTTATGTTTTCATTAAATAAAGAAAGAGCAGAAACAACATCTTCTTTGGAAACGTGCTTAAATTTGATTATATAATCATTCAATACTGGCTTATCTTCAGTAGTTGGATTATATATCAACAAAACGCTATCTTGTATCAAATAATCAAGGCCATTAACGTTTAAAATATCTTTAAGCAACTTAGAAAAAGTATCAGTTTTACTTAGATCAAGCGTAGGTAAGAATACGTCAAAATTAGTATCAACGTTACCACTAATGACAATATTTTTGCCAGTTATAGAACTAATCTCGCCTAAAAAATCGTTAAAGGTAATGTTACGATATTCTAAGGCAGATAAACTACTTGAGAGCAGGAAGCATAGGACTACTAGAATCAACTTTTTGAGATTTTTCATTTGCAAACCCTTGTGATGAATTTTCTAAGCTTTTTAAAACTCTTTCAAAATCTGCATGGCAAGAAACAAAATAATCAATGTAGTTGCCTGACTTCTTATCTTGTAAGAATATATGGCAGTTTGAGAAAGAAAGAAGTTCTAAGAAGCTATCTAAAGATAAATCAATGGCGTAATTTCTAAATTTACAACCATTCGGAAAGCAAGTTATCTTTAGATAGATTCTATTGCTGTTAAAAATAGTGGTGTTTATATCTGAATTATCTACGCTATTTAAAATTTTTTTAGACTTTTTAGAATCAGAAGTATTTAAATCAACAAACCTGGTATCTTGAATAGATAACTGATCTGACTCATACTTAGGCTCTAAAAATTTATAAAGCAAATAAGAAAAAACAATAAAAGCTAATAGAAATAGGATTTTTTTAGTCGCATAGCTTTTATAAATTTC
>NZ_POZX01000013.1:0-34218 GCF_002912895.1 Campylobacter concisus | reverse complement strand
TCTACTAAATTTGAATATTGGGATAAACTCTTTAAAGAAAACAACCTCCAAGAATTTAAAAAAGAAACCCAGAATCTATCAAATGGCTAAAAATAAAAGCAATTTCAAGAAAAGAGCTTTTGTGTGATTTTATAAACATTATAGGCATAAAAACAAATATTAAAGGAAATAAAGGCAATAGTCTTTTTAAACTAATATATAAATCTGCTTTTTCTGATGACAAAATTAATCAATTTTTAAAAGATAAACATCTTGAAAAAATAGGAAAATTACCTGTAGATGACGTTAAAAATGAGCTTTATAAGCTGGAGACTTATAGATGGGGAGGAGACCATACAAATTCACTAGATAAATTTATTGTTAAATATTACGTTAAAGAGTTTTATAAATTTGAAGAGCTGGAAAGTAAACTAAAAACATCGATTTTATATACAGTGTCTGGTTATTTATATAACAGTTGGTATATAACCAATAGAGTAGCTATTCGATAGAGAATCTATTTTGTGAGCACAACAGTGTTATTCCAGCATCTGGCAAAATAAAAAATGTTGACTTTTTTATAAACAATACCCCTGTTGATTTAAAAGTCACATATATGCCTTCGGAAAAATTAAAGAACATTGGAAAACAATACACAAAGATACTACATCTGAAATATCATTCTTAAAAAGTAAAGCTAACGAACTAAATATAACATTTGACAAGAAAAGTAATGAAACATCTATTAGAGGCGTTACCTTATCTCAAATGAATGATATTGCAAAAAGTGACACTGGGGATCAACAAGTATTAAACGATTATCAAGATAAAATAAGAGATGTTTTTAAAAATATTAAAAAAGATAAAAAAGGATTAATAAAATGGCTTTATAAAAATCAAGGCGAGATGCGATTTTGGGCAGAAAATAGGTTGTTTGTGGTTTTATATGATAATAAAAATTATGCTGAATCGTGGAAACTAAAGCGAAATATAACTTTGTTATTTCCAGCGATAAATAGTTTTATAAACAATTTTAAACTTATTTCTATTGAATTTAAATTTAAAGGGAAAAATTATAAAACTAATTCAAATATAATTTTCATAAGTAACTAAAAATCTTTGTGTAGATGCTACATGATATCGTATAAATTTTCATTATGTGCCAAATTATTGGTCTATCACGTATTTCAACCATAGGTTTTGGTCCAACAGATATCTCCTCGGCGAGCCTAGTTTCAAAACCACCAGCCAATAATAATACTTTCATTAACTCTCCAATAGTAGATAATTTATATTAAGTTATTTTTTTTAATACATCACACTCATTAAAATTACACTAATCCTAGCTTGGATTTTATTTAAACTTTCCTCATCCTTGGCTTCAAATCTCGTAACGATAACCGGCGTCGTATTCGAGGCTCGCACCAGCGCCCAGCTGCCGTCCTCAAATCTCACTCTAACGCCGTCTATGTCGATGATTTCAGCTATTTTACCTAGGCCTGCTAGCAAATTTTGCGCGTCGCCCTTCTCATAAATTTCTACCAAAACCTCTTTTAGCTTTGCGACCAGCTTAAATTTTTGCGCGTCGGTCGTTTTTATCTTGATCTCGTCGGTGCTAAAGACCTTTGGCAGTTTATCTAGCTCGTCGTCTAGGTTAAAGCCCTTAGCCACAAGCTCTAGCGCGCGAAACATCGCATACGTCGCGTCGTCAAAGCCAAAATACCTCTCCTTAAAGAAAATATGCCCGCTCACCTCGGCCGCCATATCGATATTTAGCTCCTTCATCGCCTTTTTGATATTACTGTGGCCGGTTTTGCCCATGAAGCTTTTGCCGCCGTGCGCGTCAATCTCGTCGTACATATTTTGCGAGCATTTGACCTCGCCCAGCACCCTGGGATTTTTCATCGCAAGGCTATATAGATAGGCTAGTTCGTCGCCTTTTATGTTGCGTTTTTTGGTTAGAACCGCGATGCGGTCGCCGTCGCCGTCAAAACCAAATCCTATGTCGAATTTGCCCTTTAGCGCAGCCTTTAGATCGCTTAAATTTTTCTCCTCGCTAGGATCGGGGTGATGATTTGGGAAGTTTCCGTCGGGCTCTGGGTATAAAATTTGAGCGTCTAAATTTAACGCCTCGCAAATTTCGGGCAGAACCGCTCCGACCGCTCCGTTTGCGCAGTCGATGACGATTTTAAGCGGTAAGGCTTTTAAATGCGCAAACTGCTCTATAAGAAAATTTTTATAAGGCGTCGCGATGTCAAATTTTTCGGCTCTTAGATCATTCTGGATTTGCGTTTTTGCCGCGATGTCGTCTAGTACGGCGACTTTTAACTTTTGCAAATCCTCGCCGAAGTAACTATCCTTAAAAATCGTGATTTTAAAGCCGTTGTATTCTTTTGGATTATGAGAGCCGGTTATCATTATGTTTGCGTCAAATTTGTCCGTAAATACGCTAAAATACCCGACCGGCGTCGGTAGCAAACCGATATCGTAAACCTTGATCCCGGCTAAATTTAGCCCGCTAACTAACCAGCCGAAAATCTCGCCCGCGCTTAGTCTAGCGTCATATCCTACGCTAACATTTTTTGCGCCTCGGCGTAGCATTTCTCGGCCCAAATTTAACCCGATCGCCTTGACGCTTGTTTCGTTTAGATCGCGCTCATAAACGCCGCGTATATCGTATTCTCTAAAAATTTCATCATATTTCACTATAGGTTCTCCGTAAAAGAAAGCAAAATAATACTAGAATAAATTTAAAAAGCGGTAAAACTTGTAAAAGCAATTTTGAAGTATAAAAATTCGAGCTAGAAGGCTCTAGCTCGAAAAGGGCTGCTACATCATGCCGCCCATACCACCCATTCCGCCCATGTCAGGCATTGCAGGCATTGCTTTTTCTTCTTTTATCTCGCTGATAGTTGCCTCAGTTGTTAGTAGCAAGCTGGCCACGCTAACAGCATTTTGAAGCGCAACTCTCTCAACTTTTACTGGGTCGATGATACCAGCTTCAAACATATTTACATATTCGCCAGTTGCAGCGTTAAAGCCAAAATTTGCATCTTTGCTTGTCTCAACTGCATTTGCTACTACGCCTGCGTCAAAGCCAGCGTTCTCAGCGATTTGGCGAAGTGGAGCACGAAGCGCTCTTCTAACGATCTCAGCACCGATTGCCTCGTCACCTTGTAAATTTAAATTTACGCTCTTTGAAGCAAGGATAAGAGCTGAACCGCCACCTACTACGATGCCCTCTTCAACAGCTGCACGAGTAGCACTTAGAGCGTCATCTACGCGGTCTTTTTTCTCTTTCATCTCAGTCTCAGTCGCAGCACCTACTTTGATAACTGCCACGCCGCCGCTTAGTTTTGCAAGGCGCTCTTGAAGCTTTTCTTTGTCATAGTCGCTTGTAGTCTCAGCGATTTGCGCTTTGATCTGAGTGATTCTAGCGTCGATCGCTGACTTCTCGCCTGCGCCATTTACGATAGTTGTGTTATCTTTGTCGATAACTACGCTTGAAGCTTGTCCAAGGTCGTTTATAGTGGCACTCTCAAGTGTTCTGCCTAGCTCTTCACTGATAACTTCGCCACCTGTTAAGATAGCGATATCTTCAAGCATCGCTTTTCTTCTATCGCCAAAGCCAGGAGCTTTAACAGCTGAGATGTTTAGCACGCCACGAAGTTTGTTTACAACAAGCGTTGCAAGTGCCTCACCCTCGATATCTTCAGCGATGATTAAAAGTGGTTTGCCACTCTTTTGTACTTGCTCAAGCACTGGAAGCAGGTCTTTTAGATTTGTGATCTTCTTGTCAAATAGTAATATAAATGGATTGCTTAGCTCAACTTGCATCTTTTCAGGGTTTGTGATGAAGTATGGGCTTAGATATCCGCGGTCAAACTGCATACCCTCAACAACGCTTAGCTCGTCTTGGATAGACTTTGCCTCTTCCACTGTTATGACGCCGTCTTTGCCGACTTTTTCCATCGCATCAGCGATAAGTTTGCCAATGCTCTCGTCTGAGTTTGCAGAGATAGTAGCGATCTGAGCGATCTCTTTTGAGCCAGAAACTTTTTTAGAGATGTTTTTTAGTGCATCTATAAGAGCTGCTACTTCTTTATCCATGCCGCGTTTTACTTCGATAGGATTTGCGCCAGCAGTTACGTTTCTAAGACCCTCTTTAAATATCGCGTGAGCTAGCACAGTCGCTGTTGTAGTGCCGTCGCCTGCTTGGTCGTTTGTCTTGCTTGCTACTTCTCTAACTAGGCTTGCACCCATGTTTTCGATAGTATCTTTTAGCTCAACTTCTTTAGCCACGCTAACGCCGTCTTTTGTGATGTTTGGAGCGCCAAAGCTCTTTTGGATAAGGACATTTCTACCTCTTGGTCCCATTGTCACTTTCACAGCATCATTTAGTTTTTTTACGCCCTCATATAGGCGGTTTCTTGCATCATCAGAGTAAAAAATTTCTTTTGCCATTGTTTTTCCTTTTTAAATTATTTAATCACGCCTAAAACATCGTCGATGTTTAAAACAAGATATGTTTTATCATCTAAATTTATCTCAGTACCACCGTATTTTGCAAATACAACTTTATCACCAACTTTTACACCCTCTACTTCAGTACCAACTGCTTTTACCTCACCGCTTAAAGGTTTTTCTTTTGCGTTATCAGGTATAATAATGCCCGAAGCTGTGGTCTTTGTCTCCTCTACGCGTTCGACTAGAACACGCTTGCCTAATGGTTGAAAGTTCATTGTTCATCCTTTTGGTTTAATTGTCTTTTTTAGCACTCTTTATTTTTGAGTGATGAGATCCTAGCACTTTTTTCTAAAAAAGTCAATAATTTATAGTTAAATTTTATTGAAACTTTAGTCACTTGCACTAAAGTTTTATGATATGTAAAACTAATATAAAGGAAATTTATGAAAAAAATAGCCTATTTAGTAGTGGCTTTGGGGCTGATAATCCTTTGCATTTTTGGCTTTATCCTTAGCTCTTTTGGTAATAAATTTATAGCCAATAAAATAGAAAAAGAGGCACTCGCTCGTGGGATAGATGTCAAATTTAAAGACTTTAGCCTTGGACTTAGCACGCTAAATTTAGAAGCGACCGTGATGAATGCCATAAATTTAAAGGCAAATGGCGAGCTTTCACTACTTGCTCAAAATATGAATTTGAACATAGATATAGACGCCGACAAGTCGAAAGCTAGCAAGCTTGGATTAAAAAAAGATGTCGCTCTTAAGGCAAATGTGGCTGGTAAATTTAGCGACTTTAAATTAGCGGCAACTGGCACGGCGCTTGGCTCAAACATAAATTTAAACGCAAATTTAAAAGACTACCTGCCAAAAGCTCTAAATCTTGACGCTAAAAATATCGAACTTTCTGAGATATCAGCCCTAGCTCAAAAGCCAAATTTAGCTAGCGGCAAGCTTGATCTAACGAGCAACATGCAGGGGGTTGATGAGAAAAATGAGCCCATCATTAACGCTCAAATTTTAGCAAGCGATGCAGCGATAAACAAAGAAATTCTTAAAAACAAATTTGGACTAAATTTAGCAAAAGATATAAACTTTAAAGGCGGTGTAAATGCTAAATTTGCAAATAAAAAAGTGAGCGCAAAAACCATTATCATCGCACCTGAAGCCACTTTAAAAGCAAATGAGACGACTTATAATCTAGCTAGCAAAAATTTAAAGAGCGACTTTTCTATGAATGTGCCTGATCTTGCCCTTTTTGGCAAGCTCTTAAATCAACAACTAAGTGGCTCTGTGGACGCAAACGGCGAAATTACAATGCAAGAAAATGCCCTTCAAAACCTAAAAGCTGAGATAAACGGCCTTGGCGGCAAGATAAATGCAAATTTTGATAGCAAAAACTTAGCCCTAAATGCAACTAGCATCAAACTAAAAGAGCTTCTAGCGCTTGCTTTGCAGCCTAGCTACGCAGACGGGCAGATAAATTTAAATGCAAATTTTAGCGGCTTTGACGAGCTAAAAAAGCTTGTAGGCGAGGCTAAATTTGAGATAAAAAATGGCTTTATAAATAAAGAGTTAGCAAAGCTTAAAAATGCGGCGAAATTTGAGCTAAAAGGCGGCGCCACAGCAAAAGGTGAGCTTGTAAATTTTGACGCAAACGTACTTAGCGATCTTGGCGAGCTAAAGGATGTAAGGGGCATTTATGACCTAAAAAACAGTCAAATTTTTAGCAAATTTGCCCTGCTCATTAGCGACCCTGAGAAATTTAAAGCGGTTAGTGGCTTTGAGGTGAGCTCAAAGATGGTGCTTGCGGGCGATGTGAAGGTAAAAGAGAGCAAGATAGATGAGTTAAATTTAGACGGCGATGCCTTTGCTGGCAAGTTAAACGCTACCATAAAAAATGAAAATCTTGATCTTAACCTAAAAGAGGCGCAGTTAGGAGAAATTTTAGCACTTAGTGGCAATGATAGGCTGGTAAATGCTAAGACAAATGTCCAAGCAAAGGGGCAAAATATCTTTAACAAAAGCCCAAGCATCACCGCAACGATCACTTTAAATGATGGCAAATTTAACGCCACAGCACTTAACAAAATGCTTGATAAAAAATTCCCTGAAAATGAGAAATTTAGCTCAAATTTGAGCCTAAATTACAAAGGCGACATGGCAAAATTTAGTGGCGACTTTCTTAGCTCGCTTGCTGATATAAAGGGCATAGATGGCAGTTTTGATGTGGGCAAAAGCACGCTAAGCTTAAAGCTTCAAGCGGTAGTTTCGGAGCTAAATAAGCTTGCATTTTTAGCTGGTCGCGAGCTTCACGGTAAATTTGCAGCGCTGATTACCGCAAATGGCAAAGTAGACGATCTAGCCATAAAAGCCACTTCAGATGATCTATTTAAGGGCAAACTCGAGGCTAACTACAAAGCTGGCACGCTTGATGCTGTGCTAAAAAACTTTGAGGTAAAGGGACTAACGCAGACTTTAGGGCTAGAGCACCTTTATGATGGCAACGGCGATGCTAAATTTGACTACGAAACGAAGCAAAAGCTCGGCAAATTTGACATCTTGCTAAAAGAGGGCCACCTAGCCAGTACAAATCTCACAAACAATATAAAAATCTTCACCGGCAAGGATATCACAAAAGAAATTTACAAAGACGGCAAAATTTACGGCGATATAAAGGGCGATAACGTCGTTTTTAACGTAAATTTAAGCTCTCCAAAAAGCGACATAAAGGTTGCAAACGGCACTTATAATACCGCAACAAAAATGCTTAATGCGCCGCTTGTTTTCAGGCTAGAAAAGACCGATCTAAACGTGCAAATTTCAGGCACGACAGATAATCTAAAATACGATGTCAGATCGCAATATCTTGAAAATAAGGTCAAAAAAGAGATAGGTAGATTTTTAGATAAAAAGCTGGGCAAAGATGATGAAGGCGCAAACGGCGAAAAGCAAAATTTAAAAGGGCTTTTAAAGGGGCTATTTTAGATGAAAAAGGCGGAAAATTTAAAGTATCTAATGGGGCTTGGGCACTTTTGTAGCGACATAAACCAAAGTGCGCTTGGTGCGATGCTGCCATTTTTCATCGCTAGCTACCACTACGACTACGCCACAGCCGCCTCGCTCGTGACCGCCACAAATTTAGCAAGCTCGCTCATCCAACCGCTGATCGGCCGCCTAAGCGACAAAAAAGAGCTTCCCTACGTCATCCCGCTTGGGCTGCTGTTAGCGGGCGGGGGCATGAGCCTAACTGGCTTTGTCACAAACTACTACCTCATCTTGGTCTGCGTGATGATAAGCGGTATCGGCGCCGCTCTTTTTCACCCAAGTGCCGCAAGGATCGTAAACTATGCATCAAACGCCAAAAATAGAGCCAAAAGCATAAGCATATTTTCTTTTGGAGGTAATGTCGGCTTTGCAGTTGGGCCCATTTTAGTCGCAGTTTTTGTGGGAAATTTTGGCCTAAAAGGGACTCTGATCTTTGTAATCCCTCAAATTTTACTAACACTTTTATACCTTAAAAAGGGCAAATTTATAAAAGCGCTCGAGGGCAATCACAAAAAGCAAATTTCACAAAAAATAGTGCTTTGAAAGACGATTTGGGCGCGTTTTTAAGGCTTTGCGTCTGTATATTTTCACGCTCGATTGTCGCTTTTGGCTTTTCAGCATTTTTTAGCATCTACCTCATCAAAATTTTTGGCCTTAGCAAAGAGGCTGCAAATATAAATTTAAGCCTCTTTTTTGCTGCAGGTGCTATCTCTACGCTATTTGGCGGAGTGCTAGCGGATAGATATGGCCTAGTTAGACTCATCAAAATAAGCCTAAGCATCGCCGCACCGCTAGTCGTGCTAATGCTTTTTATCGACAGCTACGCGCTATTTCTCGCGGCCTCCATCTGCGTGAGTGCCTGCATCAGCCTATCTTTTAGCCCCTCGATCGCCCTTGCGCAGCTTTATTTGCCAAATCAGATCGGCCTAGCCTCAGGCGTAACACTTGGCCTTAGTATAACTATCGGCGGCATATTCGCAACAGTCATCGGCAAGATCGCTGACATCTTTAGCCTAACGCACTCATTTTACTTTATTGCCGCAGTCTCACTTGTCTGCGCGGTGTCAAGCTACTTCTTAAAGCCAGTTAGCAGAGCTTAAATTTATAAAATAGCCCACTAACAGCGTAGAAAAGAATACAGCCTTTCTGCCAAGCATCAACCTGCCGTCATCCTTGAGCTACAAGCGGTCTCGCTACCTCTTTTTGATGCATGAAGTGATACGATCTTGCTTTTACCAAGCTGCTTTACCAAAAAAGGCACCAGATAACAATGTCCCGAGCCACAGACCGTATCCTCTGCCACGCCCAACTTTGGAGTAAAGCTACGATAGAGGCAATCAAATTTCTCGACCCTAGAGCTAATTTTGCAAATTTTACTTTTCGGGCTTTAAATTTTGTTGAGCAGGCAAAATTTGATACGAGCTAGAATTTAGGCAAAACTTGTCAAAGAGAGAAAAATTTTTACTTCTCTATAAAGGCAAAGCTAAGCTTAAAGATA
The DNA here is from genome assembly GCF_002912895.1 of Campylobacter concisus. GTDB lineage: Bacteria > Campylobacterota > Campylobacteria > Campylobacterales > Campylobacteraceae > Campylobacter_A > Campylobacter_A concisus_G. The sequence continues at coordinate 25,227 of NZ_POZX01000013.1, read as the reverse complement.
CAAAAACCAAGCAATAGTTTTTGGTCAGCGGTATTTTGTAGTAGATTTAGATAGTAAGTAAATTTTAAAATTTGACAACCAAATATAAAAGTAAAGTATCTTGTGATGATTTTAAATACTACGAAGAAATTTTCGACCGAAGATAGGACAAATAAATTTAAGCCACCAAGACAAGAAAATTTTTGTTTTAGACAAGGCGGATGAACAAAAACGAGGGAGTGTATATATGATACGTGACCGAAGTTTGAAGCGATATCCAACGCAGTATAAAACAAAAAGGGCTTGTCTTTTTTATAGTTTTCTCATCTTTGCTATTTCATCTCTTAGCGCTGCCGCCTTCTCAAACTCCAGCTGCGCCGCCGCTTCAAGCATCTGTTTTCTTAGCTCTTTTACGATCGAGGCTCGCTCGCTAGCTGGCATCTTTTCTAAATTTTTACCACGCTTATAAATTTCGCCATCATCTTCGACGTGCAAGCTCTCTTCGATATTTCTGCTAGCAGAGTGCGGCGTTATGCCGTGAGCTTTGTTGTATTCATCTTGAAATTTACGCCTAGCAGTCGTCGTATCGATGGCCTCTTTCATGGATTTTGTTACCTTTTTGGCAAACATTAATACCTTGCCATTTACATTTCTAGCCGCGCGCCCCATCGTCTGTATAAGGCTCGTGGTCGAGCGCAAAAAGCCCTCTTTATCGGCGTCCATTATCGCTATCAGGCTCACTTCAGGCAGGTCAAGCCCCTCACGAAGCAAATTTATGCCTATTAGCATGTCAAATTCGCCACTTCTAAGCCCTCTAATGATCTCATTTCGCTCGATCGCGTCGATGTCTGAGTGCATATACTTGACCTTTATGCCAAGCTCGATGTAGTAGCGGCTTAGCTCCTCGGCCATCTTTTTAGTTAGCACCGTAACCAGCACACGCTCACCTCTTGCGATGACCGCCTTTGCCTCGTCAAACAGTGCCTCAACTTGATTGTCACTATCTTTTATCTCAATCAAAGGATCAAGCAGCCCCGTAGGACGCAAAATTTGCTCATATACGTGCCCCTGGCTGATACCAAGCTCATACTCGTTTGGCGTGGCTGAAACAAAGAGAAATTTCGCCTTTTTGCTTATAAACTCGTCAAATTTAAGCGGCCTGTTATCAAGCGCTGATGGCAAACGAAATCCATACTCCACAAGTACCTCTTTACGGCTCCTGTCACCCGCGTACATACCCCTAAACTGCGGCAAACTCACGTGGCTCTCATCGACGATAACCAGATAGTCTTTGCCGCTTATCTCAAAGTAGTCAAACATCGAGTACGGCGTCTCTCCGGGCTTTTGACCAGTTAGGTGGCGCGCGTAGTTTTCGATGCCCTTGCACATGCCCGTGCTTGCCATCATCTCAAGGTCAAACTCCACCCTTTGCTTTAGTCTCTGCGCCTCTACTAGCTTGCCCTGCTCGTTAAATTCTTTTAAGCGCGCATCAAGCTCCTCTTCGATCTCTTTCATCGCGATCTTTAGCCTATCAGAACCCACTATGAACTGGCTTGTCGCATAAAGCGTAAATTTAGAGATATCCTTTAGCCTTTTGTTATCAAGCACGTCAAAATGATACATTGCATCGATCTCATCACCGAAAAACTCGACCCTTAGGGCTTCGTCGTTATAGTAAGCTGGATAAATATCCACCACATCGCCATTTACACGAAAATCCCCCCTGTCAAAGTAGTTGTCATTGCGTTTATAGCCCATATCCACAAGCTGCTCTAAAAGCTTTCTTTGGCTTATCTTCTCCCCTACGCTAAGATATGCCACCATCCCTTTATACTCGCTTGGGTTACCAAGGCCGTAGTTTGCAGAGACTGAGGCCACACAGATCACATCATCAAAGCTTAGCAAGCTAGCCGTCGCAGAGAGGCGCAAGCGCTCAAGTTCCTCATTTACCGAGCTATCCTTTTCTATATATAGGTCGCTTCTTGGGATATAGGCCTCTGGCTGGTAGTAGTCGTAGTAGCTTATGAAGTACTCGACATGGTTTTTTGGGAAAAAGCCCTTAAATTCGCTATAAAGCTGCGCGGCAAGGGATTTGTTATGCGTCATGATAAGCGTTGGCATATTTAGCTCACGTATGACGTTTGCCATGGTAAAAGTCTTGCCAGATCCTGTCACACCTAGAAGAGTTTGGTATTTATTGCCTGATTTTATACTTTTTACTATCTCTTTTATCGCTCTTGCTTGGTCGCTACTTGGGCTAAATTTAGATGAAATTTCAAATTTACTCATTGATTGCCTTTAAATTTGGGCGAATTTTATAGCAAAGATAGTGCTTTGTCAAATAAGAATTTTAATAAGAATTTAGCCTCTGCGTGTTAGAATACGAGCCTAATTATTATTTTAAAGGAACTTTTATGTTTGAAGATAATGCGATCTTAACCACACTAAGCGATAAAGTAAATGACCTGATCACAAAATATGACGAGCTTTGCAAAACAAACGAAGAGTTGCGTAATGAGATCGTAACTTTAAAAGCACAAAATGAGGCAAAAAGCAATCAAATCATGCGTTTAGAAGAGGATCTTGACAAGAAAAATACCGAAGCTGACGATGTAATGAGAAAAATCGAAGCTGTCCTTGGCAGATAAGCTTGGTTAAAATATGAAAAAAATTACGCTCACGATATCATCTCGCGACTACACGATCACGCTTGATGATGATTTTGCTAAATTCTTTGAAGATGACTGGCAAAATTTAATGGGCGGGCGCCAATTTATCGAGCCAAAAGAGCTTTTAAATGCCTTTATAGAAAAATGTTATGAAAATTATGCTGTGATAAAGGCAGTAAAAAATTTAACTGGCAATGTTGATGAGATATTAAAGCGAGAAGAGAGATGAAAAGACGAGCTTACACCTTGCTTGAGCTAATATTTATAGTAGTTATACTAGGTATTTTAAGCACAGTCGCTATACCTAGGCTATTTTTTTCTAGAAGTGATGCTACCATCTCAAATGCCAAAACTCAACTTGCTGCTATAAGAAGCGGAATTTCACTAAAATACAATGATAATATCTTGCAAGCAAAGCCAGAATTTCCACAAAAACTAGACGATGGCGATCCAAGCAAACTCTTTAAAAATGTTATAAATATACCGATAAAAGATAGCGGTAGCAAAAATGGCTGGCACAGAATAAGCGATGACAAATATACATTTAGGCTAGATGGCAAAGTAGCAAATTTCAAATACGACAAAAATACTGGTGATTTTGGTTGCAGTGATGAAAATGAAATTTGCAAATCACTTCAGTAATGCATTATTACATACTCGCATTTTATGGGCTAAATTTAGCCCCGCTAACTTATGAAAGCGATCAAAAACTAGAAAAATTTCAAGGCGTAAAGGCTTCTTTAAGAGGCAAAATTCTTACTGCTTTTATCGTAAACGAGACTGGCAAACCAGAGTTTAAAACAAGTAAAATTTTAGAAATTTTACCAATCAATCTAACCCAAATCCAAGGCGAACTGGCAACCTTTATCTCATACTACTATACCTGCGAATTAGGCGTTAGTCTAAATTTATTTGAGCCAAACAGTATCGATTTATCAGAAGAATTTTACGAGAAACAAGACTTTGATATAGCACCAAAGCTAAATGAGCGGCAGCAAGAGGCTTTGGAATTTATAAATAAACGTAAAATTTCACTCATCTTTGGTGACACTGGAAGTGGAAAAAGCGAAATTTACATAGCAAAGATCAGAGAAATTTTAAACGCAGGCGGTCAAGCGCTATTTTTGATGCCTGAAATTTCACTTACACCACAGATGCAAAAGCGTCTTGAGGGCTTTTTTGGCGAGGCAGTAGCAGTCTGGCACTCAAAGATCACGCCAAAGAAAAAAGAGAAAATTTTACAAGATATAAAAAGTGGCAAGGCAAGGCTCATTGCAGGTGCAAGATCTGCTTTATTTTTACCACTTGAGAGGCTAAAACTCATCATCATCGACGAAGAACACGACGATAGCTACAAAAATACAGGTTCAAAACCACACTACAACGCAAGAGATCTTGCCCTTTTTCTAACTGGTAAATTTGACCTGCAAGTGGTGCTTGGAAGTGCCACACCAAGCCTTACTAGCTTTTACAAGCAGGAGCATTTTCGCCTAAAAGGGACATTTTTTGACTCACAAAAGAGCTATATATTTGACGAGAGTGAAACTGGAATTAGTGAAATTTTAAAAGATGAAATTTCAAAAACACTCGCGAATAAAAAACAAGCTGTCATCTGCCTGCCAACAAGGGCAAATTTTAAATATCTAGTCTGCAAAAACTGCGGTGAAACGCTAAAGTGCCCATTTTGCAGTATCGGCATGAGCTACTACAAAAAACAAAACGTGCTAAAGTGTCAATACTGTGAGCACAAAATGGCTGTGCCAAAGACCTGTCACCAGTGTGGTAGCGAGATGATAGAGGCCAAAAAGATCGGCACCAGCGAGCTACTTGAGCGACTGCAAGCTGAGTTTGCAAACGCCAGGATCGCTAAATTTGACCGAGATGAGATCACTACGCAAAACAAGCTCGTAAAGGCCTTAAAAGAATTTAACGACGGTAAAATAGACATCTTGCTTGGCACGCAGATGCTAAGCAAAGGTCACGACTACCACAACGTCGAGCTTGCTGTCATTATGGGCTTTGACGAGCTTTTAAACTTTCCTGATTTTAAAGCCAGAGAAAGAACGCTAGCTCTTGCTATGCAAGTAGCTGGCAGAGCTGGTAGAAACGGAGTTGGCAGGGTCATCATACAAAGCAAGCAAAGAGAATTTTTTGAAGGCTTCATTAGCGACTACGACGCATTTTTAAAAGAAGAGATTGGCTACCGAGAGGGGCTATATCCGCCATTTACTAGGCTTCTTCGCATTATCATCTCACATAAAAATGAACACATAGTAAAAAATACAATGAATGAATTTGTGCAAAGAATAGAACCTTTAAGAAGCGATGAACTTGAGATCATAGGATACGGAAAGTGCCAGATAGAGTATCTTGGAAGCAAATTTAGATATGAAATTTTACTCCGTTCAAACTCTCATATACCTCTTTTAAAAGCTGCAAGCCTCTGCAAAAGCGAGCTTAGCGATATTGATATAGACCCGGTCAACTTTAGTTAAAATATTAGTCTAAAAACTATCCAACAAAGACATGGTAAATTTTAAAATAGATAATAGAGAAACCTAAGGCTTATGAAAGCATTATGAAATTTGATAAGTTGGCTATAAAGAGTAAGTAAAATTTTAGAAACTACATCTAATAAAAATACTAATTTTTATAAACTATTAAAAATAAATTTTCAAGCCTTTTAAAAGCCATTTTTCTTTATAATCCCCAATAAAAATTTAAAGGCAAAATTTTGCAACGATACCCAACAAAACAGATAAAAATTCGTAATGTTTCAATAGGTGGCGACGCGCCAATATCCGTGCAATCAATGACATTTTCAAAGACAAAGGACGTAAAAGGCACGCTTGAGCAGATACAAAGGCTATACTTTGCAGGCTGTGACATCGTGCGCTGCGCAGTTTTTGACAAAGAAGACGCCAGCGCGCTAAAGCAGATCGTCGCAGGCTCACCCATACCAGTTGTTGCAGACATACATTTTAACCACACTTACGCCTTAATCGTTAGCGAATTTGTTGATGCTATCCGCATAAATCCCGGCAACATCGGCTCAGCCAAAAACATAAAAGCGGTCGTTGATGCCTGCAAGCAGCGAAATTTACCTATCCGCATAGGCGTAAATTCTGGCTCGCTTGAAAAGCAGTTTGAGGATCGCTACGGCCGCACTGTGGAGGCGATGGTGGAGAGTGCGATGTATAACATCAAGCTTCTTGAGGATTTTGACTTTACAGACATTAAAATTTCGCTCAAATCAAGCGACGTCGAGCGCACTATGCAAGCTTATAGGGCGCTTCGCCCAAAGACAAACTATCCGTTTCATCTTGGTGTTACTGAGGCTGGTACAACATTTCACGCCACTATCAAGTCCGCGATCGCGCTTGGTGGGCTTTTGCTTGAGGGTATAGGCGATACGATGAGAGTTAGCATCACAGGCGAGCTAGAAGAGGAGATAAAAGTCGCAAAGGCGATCTTAAAAGATAGTGGCCGCCAAAAAGAGGGTCTAAATATCATCTCATGCCCAACTTGTGGGCGTTTACAAGCTGATCTAATGGCAGCAGTAAAGCTCGTAGAAGAAAAGACAAAAGGGATAAAAGAGCCGTTAAACGTCTCGGTCATGGGCTGCGTGGTAAATGCTATCGGCGAGGCAAAAGGTGCAGATGTTGCCATAGCATTTGGCAAAGGAAATGGCATGATCATGCGTCACGGCGAAGTGGTCGCAAGACTGCCTGAAAGCGAGCTTGTAGATAGATTTTTACAAGAGATCGATGATGAGATAAAAAGTAGAGACTAAAGGAAAAGTTGTGGCAAAGCAAAGAGTTAACGAGATAGAATTTACCAACCTTTACGACATTGATATGGAGCGAGCTATACTAAGCTCCATTTTGCAAAACAACGATATTTTAGGTGAAATTTTTGACATTGTTAAGGCAAAGGATTTTTATCTAAAAGGACATTCGCAAATATACGATGCAATGGTAGCATGCCTAAATAGCGATGATCCTATAACTATGCCATTTTTAAAAAATAGACTTGGTGAAAAATACGACGAAGAGCTAATACTAGATATTTTGGGTACAAATTCCCTAATAGACATTCAAAAATACGCAAACGAACTAAGAGAAAAATCTATAAAAAGAAGTCTTGTAAAGATCGCTCACAACATACCAAGCAAAGTAAATGAAGACAAACCAAGCCGTGATATGGTCGATGATCTTAGCCAGGAATTTTACTCTTTGATAGAAGGTGGAAGCACTGGAGTTATAAAAGAAGGCAAAGAGATCATCACGAAAATGATGGATCATATTAATGCTCAAGCCTTGCTTGGCGAAAAAGATATCGTTGGACTTGATACTGGATTTAAGAAGCTAAATGAGATGATAAAGGGCTTTAAAAATGGAGACCTCATCATCGTCGCAGCTCGTCCAGGCATGGGAAAAACGACACTTTGTTTAAATTTTATGAGTCAGGTTTTAAAAAATAATGCTGGAGTTGTTTTTTTCTCGCTCGAGATGCCAGCTGAACAAATAATGATGAGAATGCTAGCAAGCAAGACATCTATCCCGCTTCAAGACATAATGACTGCAAAGATGGATGATGAGGCGTTGGCTAGATTTAGCGATGCTTGCGAGGAGTTTGCAGCTAGCAAGCTTTTTGTGCATGATAGTGGCTATGTAAATATCCATCAAGTAAGAACGCAAATGCGAAAACTAAAGGCTATGCATCCTGAAATTTCACTTTGTGTGATCGACTACATCGGTCTTATGATGAGTACAAATAACTACGCTGATCGTCACGTCCAAATAGCTGAAATTTCTCGCGGATTAAAGCTTTTGGCACGTGAGCTAGATATGCCAATCATCGCTCTTTCTCAGCTAAATAGAAGCCTTGAATCTCGCGCAAACAAGCGCCCTATGCTAAGCGATCTAAGAGAGTCAGGTGCGATCGAGCAAGATGCCGACATCATTCTTTTTGTTTATAGAGATGAGTTTTATCTAGAACAAGAAGAAAAAGAGAAAGAAAAACGCGCAAGTGCCGAGGGCAAAGAGTATAAAAGCAATCACGTCTTTAATAAGCTTCAAGAAAAGGCCGAGATCATCGTTGGCAAAAATAGAAATGGTGAAACTGGCTCAGTTGATGTGCTCTTTCAAAAGCAACACTCAAGGTTTGAAGATATGTCTGCAATACCAGTATCTGATGTTTCATTTGAAGGCTGATGCGTTTTAAAGCTTTAAAAAATAGAGAAATTTTTACTATATTTTGTCTATTTTGCCTTTGCATTTTTTCTATAAATTTAGCTATTAGCTATCATAAATATCAAATTTTTATGGACAAAGGCGAACAAGAGCTAACAGCAACCATGATTTCTAGCTACGAAAAGCTTGGAGATGACGGCAAGAAAAGGCAAATTTTAAAGCTTAAAACTGATGAGTTTACATTTTATACACTTGGAGCTAAAACAGATGACTTTAAAGCTGGAGATAATATATTTCTAAGCGTCATAAATTTAGACGTTAGTTTTAAAGATTATCTCGCTTCCTCCTTTTACATGCCTAGCTTTTCACGCGAAAAACTGCCACAAAAAGCCACGCTAAATATCAATCAAAAACTACAATCACTCATCTACGCCCAGCATGAAAATAGTAAAATTTCACAGCTCTACTCAGCTCTATTTTTAGGCACAAGTATTGACGGCAAGCTAAGAGATGACGTCTCGCACCTTGGTATAGCGCATCTTATAGCCATAAGTGGCTATCATTTAGGTTTTATAAGTGCAGTTATATTTTTTGTATTTAGGCCGCTTTTAAAATTTTTATATGCGAGGTTTTTACCTTTTAGAAACTACAACTTTGATCTAGCCATTATAGTTTTTATAGTCTTGTCATTTTACTTTTTTATAATAGGCTTTATGCCAAGCTTTTTGCGAGCGTTCTTAATGAGCATTTTAGGATTTTATTGCACGTTAAAAGGCGTCAAAATTTTAAACTTCAAAACACTTTTTATAGTGGCACTTGTTAGTATATCGCTCTTTCCGCAGCTACTTTTTAGCGTAGGTTTTTACTTTTCACTCATGGGCGTTTTTTACATATTTTTATATTTTAAACACTTAAAAGATAAATTTTCACCCTTCATTCATCTTATTCTTTTAAATTTATATGTTTGCTTTGCAATGGAAATTTGCGTGCTTTATTTCTTTCCGCTCATTAGCTTACAGCAGCTTAGCGTCCTTGCTATTAACTACATCTTTAGCATTTTTTATCCATTAAGTGCTGTACTTCACATCGCTTCGTATGGCGGCATTTTTGATGGATTGCTAAATAATGTTTTAAATTTTAGACTAAGCTCGACTAAAATTTTTGTGCCAGCTATTATTTTTATCTTTTATAATATCGCTTCACTTCTAGCTATAAAATTTAGATCAATATTCTACATTTTACCACTATTTGGACTTCTGTGTTTTGCTATTGCCAGCTATAAAATTTACACCTAAACGATCTTCATACCATAAAATTTCATTATCTTGTTATGAACTATCAAAGATATATACATTATAGCAGCACCTAAAATTAGCCTAGTTAAGTTTGTATCCTTTTGCCAAAAGACTAAATTTACAATGATGGCAGCTGGAATGAGAGCGTTATTCATGATAGCAAGCACGCCACTATCAACTTCGCAAGCACCTTTGTTCCACATAAAATACCCTAGCCCACTAGCGACCACCCCAAGCCAGAGAAGCACTAAAATTTGAGTTGAAGTAAGTGAAAATTTGGCTGGATTGCCAAGAGTAAGAAGCGCAACGACAGCTACAAAAAATGCCCCAAAGTGAAAGTAGCCAAAGACATTTTTTTGATCCACGTTAAATTTTTCTAAAAGTGCCTTATATGCACTCTGCCCTGCTCCAAAGCAGATATTTGCCGCTTGCACTAGCAAAAAACCCTTTAATACACCATCGTTTATAGCGCCGTATTTTATAATCAAAGCTCCAAAAACCGCAACACCAACGCTAAATAGATAAAGTGGCCTAAATTTAAAGCTAAATGCGTCATAGATAAGCGTCACATAAAACGGAGTAAAAATGGTAAAAAGTGCGACTTCTGGCACACTTAGATACAAAAATGAATTGTAATAAAATAGATACATAAGTCCTATTTGCACCGCTCCGATCGCCATGATGCCAAATGCTAGCTTTGGGCTGATGCCACGAAATTTTGTAAATGGCAAAAAGACTAAGCTCGCAAGCGCAACCCGAATAAAAACAGCCAAATAGCTATCAACCTTGCCAGCTAAAAACTCACCTATCAAGCTAAAGCTAAACGCCCACAAAATGGTTACAAAGATCAGTTTATTCAATTATCACCTCGTTTATTTTTCTTGCACATTCAAAAAAATACTCAAGCTTGTTTAGCTCAAGTAAATCGCCATCAAGTATGAAATTTGCCCTATCGCTAAAATTTTTCTCACTCACAAACAAAAATTTTTCATATTTTATCTCGCCATCAAGATAGCCATTTAACAAATCAACAAAATCACTATCAAGCTTATCTTGCTTCAAATCTTGCAAATTTAACTTTGCATTTAAGCCTTTGATCGTACTTTCTAGCTCTTTTAGGCGAGTGATTATCCTATTTTCCTCATCGCTTAGATCAAGTGCCGCCTTTTGCTCTTCTATACGTTTAGCTTGACTTTGCTTGCTAAGACTTAAGCTATCAGGTAGCTTCCACTCAAACTCCACTCTAGGCCTGTTCGCATCAGAGTAAGCGCCTATCATCTGCGAAGTCGTCCTCTCACCTTTTTTAAAGCTGTTATTATTCACACTTTGCGTATCTTTTAAGTAAATTTTTGGAGCAAATTTACTCTTTTGCCTCTCATTTTCTTGCTCTTTTATAAATTTTTCTTGCTCCATCGCCCCAAGTTTTGCGCTTATATCATCTTTACTAAAATCAGGCATCATTATCTTTGAGCCAGCGTTAAAGCCAATCTCGCCGTTTGAGAGTAAATTTATCCTTGAGTTTAGCTCGGCTAGCTTAAGCCCAAGCTCGTCTAGCTCGGCTCTTTTTTTATTTAACGTGAAATTTATCGCATCAAACTCAGCTTTATTTATCTCGCCATACTCAAACCAAAACTCATTTTCAGCTGCAGCCTTGGCAAAGCTATCGACAAATTTTGTCTCTAAATTTATAAGTGAATTTAGCGCAACGGCGTTAAAATAGACCTTTGCGACCTGAAAAGCGGTTAAATTCATAAGCTCTTCATCTTTGTAAATCTTCTCCACGCCCTTGTGGTCTAAAATTTTATCAGCAGCCTCGCTCGCACCGCCGTCAAATATGAGATACTCAACCTTTGCCGTAATCGATCCTGCCTTTGTCATATATCCGCCCTTTATCTCATCGGGGATAAAGGTATATCTGCCATCAAGGGATAAATTTAGCTTTTTACTCTTATTTTTATTTATATATTCATTTTTATTAAATTCTTTCAAGCTCTCAAGCCTTGCACTTTGCGCCAGAGCGACGATCTCTAGTAGATTTCCAGCCCAAAGAGGCAAAGCAAAGAGCAAAACTGCCAAAATTTTCTTCAAATTCTCTCCCTTTCATAAAATTTTCTTATAAATTTATCAAGATTATAGACCCAAGCAAAAAGCACTGGCACGACAAGCAAGCTTAACAAGGTCGAGCTAATGAGCCCAAAGATGATACTTATAGCCATAGGCGAGTTGGCCTCAAAGCCAGCGCCTCTACCAAGCGCAAGAGGTAGCATGGCAAATATCATCGCAAAAGTGGTCATCAAAACGGCTCTTAGTCGCTTTTTAGCAGCCATTTTTACAGCTTCATTTGCCTCCATACCGCTATTTGCAAAGTGATTTGCAAAATCAACCACCAAAATGGCATTTTTACCGACCATGCCAAAGAGCAAGATGACGCCAACCATGACAAATAGGCTAAATGGATTGCCGCTTATAAAAAGTCCGATCACCACGCCACAAAAGGCAAGCGGCATGGCTAGCATGATGAGAAATGGCAGCAAAAAGCTCTCATAAAGCGCAGCAAGCACCATGTAAATAAGCACCGCACTAGCGCTCACTGTAAAGATAAAAGAGGCGTTTGTATCATCCATGAGCTCGACAAATCCCAAAAATTTGTACTTAAAATTTGCAGGCAAAATTTCATCAAGCTTCTTTGAAATTTCATTTGCCACGCTATTTAGCGGAGCGTTATTTTTGGTATTTGCTAGAAATTTTATCTCATCAGCTCTATTAAACCTTGAAATACTAGCTGGCTTTTGCTCAAAACTAATCGTCGCCACGTCACCAAGTGTCACAAAAAAGCCCTCTTTGCTTCTTATCTTAGTCTTTAAAATATCATTTGTATCGCTTCTAAATTTATCATCAAAACGCATATAAAGCTCATACTCTTTGCCATTTTCGTTTTCAAAAACAGAGACCTCGTTCTCGTTAAATGCACTATAAACAGCGCTTGCAATGCTAGCTTTATCTAAATTTAGCCTCTTAGCTTTATCTTCATCGATAGAAATCTGCACGCGTTTTAGCAGATCTTCTTCGGGCGAATTTACATCCGTTGCGTCATTTATCTCTTTTAGCATTTTGCTAATCTTTGGCACAAATTTTTCTAGCTCTTTGCCATTTTCAGAAGTGATAGTAAGCTTAACTGGCTGCACATCGCCACCTTCAACCACTGGCAGATCAGCCACGATGACGCTCATATCATCGCTCTTTAGCCTATCACGAAATTTTTGCATAATAGCATTTTGTCTCTCGTGATTAACTCTATCTTTTAGCTCCTTTAGCCTAACGTAAGCTTTTACAAGATAAGGCTGCTTAGCGTCTGTGTAGCCAAGTATAAAGTAGGCGTAAGCAACCTGAGGATCGGCGTTTATGAGTGAAATTTTATCTTTTAGCCTCTCTTTGCTAGCTTGCAGGCTAAGTGAGGGATCAAGCTTAAAGTAGATGTTAAACTCCGAGTTATCCTCGCTTGGCATGAAGTCACCGCCTACAAATTTAGCCAGAGCAAACGAGCAAACAACGACCGCAAGCGTTATAGCTAAAAATATGAGCTTAAATTTAAGCGCTAAAGCTAAAATTTTCTCATAGCCATTTTCAAGTGCCTCAAAAAATGGCTCACTTTTTAGAAAAAAGCCACTTTGTTTGGCATTTACAAACCTAGCACTAAGCGTTGGCACGAGAAAGATACTAACAAAAAACGATATGACTATGCCAGCTGCCACGCTCATGGCAAATGAGTTAAAGTATTTGCCAACGATACCACTCATAAAGGCGATAGGCACAAAGACACAAAGCAGCACGAGCGAGATCGCAAAGACACTAAATGCTATCTCTTTTATGCCTGCAAAGCTTGCCTTTAGGGCATTTGGCTCATCTTTTAGCTTGCTAGCGATATTTTCAGTGACAACTATCGCATCATCGATGAAAATTCCAATGCCTAGCGTTAGCGCTATGAGGCTTAAGCGATTTATATCGTATCCTAGGGCATTTATGATGAAAAACGTCGCTACGATACTAGTTGGTATCGCTACGACTGAGATGATGGTGATCGAGAAATTTCTTAAAAATAAATATACGATCACGATGGTTAGCAAGACGCCAAGGATCATATCAAAGGCGGTTTGATCGATGTGCTTTTGTATCACTTCGCTCTTATCATAAGCTATTTTTACGTCGTATTCGCTACCAAGTAGGCTTTTAAACTGATCTAGCTTTGACTTAGCTAGAGCGATCACGGTTAGAGCGTTTGCGTCTGGGGCTAGCTCAAGACCAAGTAAAACGCCACTTTTTTTATCCATTATCGCTGCTTCATTTGCGTCTTTGTAAGCAAGATCAACGCTTGCGATATCTTTTAAAAAGACCCCTTGTTTGATCGTTAAATTTCTTATCTCATCTACGCTTTTGGCGCTGAAATTTGACTTGATCGCCATTTGGATCTGTTCATTTTCTATCTTGCCAAGCGGCGCTTTTAAATTTTCAACCTTTATCAAATTTGCCACTTCGTTTGCACTAAGGGCGTTTTTATCAAGCTTAAATCTATCAAGTAAAATTTTCACCGCTGGCTCTAAAAAGCCATTTGTCTTGACCTTTGAAACGCCGCTAATGCGCTCCAAAAACGGCTTTGCCACGTCATCGATCTCTTGCATGAGCTTAGTTTCATTACCATCAAGTCTTGTGATAAAAAGGCTAAATACAGATGATGAGAGCCCATTTAGCTTTTCTATCTCGTAGTTTGCGTTTAACCTTACCTTTTGCATCTTGTCACGGACGTCATTTGTTGCACCCTCTAAGTCTTTATTTAGTTCAAATTCGATGCTAACCACACTTAGGTTATCAAAGCTTGTTGAGTAAATTTTCTTGATACCTTCAATGCTTGAAATTTCATCTTCGATCTTTTGCGTGATCTTAGTTTTTATATAGTTCATATCACCGTTTGCGTAAGTCGTGATCTTAACGATTGGGATATTTACTTGTGGATATAAATTTACATTCATCGTCTTTAGAGAATAAATTCCAAAGACAATAAGGCTTAAAAAAACCATTAATGTAGTTATAGGGCGGTTGATAGCTGTTTTTATCATTTTATTTTACTAACTAGCACTCTGCCTTGACCAAACATGCCAGGTTTTAGCCCGCTGTCATAAGCCTGGACGTAAAATTTTCTAGTCTCTCGCTTGATCTCTGGATAGATAAGCGCGATTTTTACCTCTTTTTCATCGCTTGCTGCGTCAAGTTTAAATTTAAATGTATCGCCAACTTTTACTAAATTTGCGTATTTTTCATCGATTGCTATTAAAATCTTTACCTCATTTGAATTTAAAACAAAAGCTGGACTAAGCGGTGAAACACCCTCTCCAAGCTCAATGTTTTTACTAGCGATAACGCCATCAAAAGGAGCTTTTAAAAGAGCTTTTTTAAGGCGATCTTGCGTATTTAAAATGGCGATTTGTGCACTTTGAACCCGAAGTATCGCTTCGTCAAATTTATACTTTACTTCGTCGAATTCTTGCTTTGAAGTGACTTCCCTTACTTGAGTAAATTTGTTTAAAGTATTTTTTGCAAATTCACTAGCATTTTTTGCAAGCTCAAGATCATTTTTTGCCTTTTTAAGAGCGATCTCTAGGCTTGTTTGATCAAGACTAGCTAAAACGTCACCCTTTTTAACGTGGCTCGAGACATCTACAAAAATTTTATCCACCTTGCCGCTGCTCTCAAATGCAAGCTTTGAGCTTTGCTTGGCATAGACTTCAAAATCAGCAAAAATTTCCTCCCCTGCAAATGAAAAAATACAAAATATCATTAAAATTATCAGCTTTTTCAATCTTTAATCCTCTCCAAAATCGGCTCGCCATTTTCAAAAAAGAACTCCACTTTTTTGATCTCGAGCTCATCCTTTGCGCTCTCAAAAAGACTAATGGCATCAAATTTTTGAGAGAGTGCCTCAAGCAGGTCGCTATATCCCAAAAGCCCAGAGTTATACTTCTCATAGCTAGCTTTTAATGCCAAATCGCTTGCTTTTACATATTCGTTTAGTGAAGCGATTTTTGAAGTAAGCACCACGATTTCACTTTGCAAATTTTTAAGCCTTGTCTCGTTTTCACGCTTTTTATACTCCAAATTTAGCCTTGCCTCATCAAGCGCGATCTTTTGGGCCTGACTCATCTTGCTAGTGGCGAAAAAATCAAAAATTTTCCATTTAAAAGCGATACCAAATTTATTGCCATGAGTATCTTCTTTTAAGTATTTATCCACGTATGAGCGGTAAGAACTAAATCTGCCTAGATCGATATCGTAATTATTTTTATAAAATCCATATGTGTCATAAAGCAAAATTTGAGGCAAAAAACCAGCTCTTGTCTCGCTAAGCTTGGCCTCACCTAAAAATATATCTTGGCTTAGTCTATCAAGCTCAGCATTCTTTGAAGCTAAATTTGAGCTAATATCAGCCATCTTTGCTCCAGCTACTGGCAAAATTTTCTCACCAGTCAGCAAATTTATCTCATTTAAGATTTGCTCCATTTTGTTTTTGTATTCAAGCTGCGTACTATTAGCTAAGTAATATTTAGCCCTTACATTTTCAAGCTCATCTTTTGCGGCAAGCCCTGCAATGTTTGCCTTTTCAAGCTTATCTAAAACACCTTTTAAAAAATTTGTCTGAGCCTGTTTGGCTGTGATTATATTTTCAAGTGCAGCTGCGTTAAAGTATAAATTTACGGCCTTAAGTGCAAGGTAGTTTTTAGCTTCATCACTAGCGATGGCGGCTTTGTTTTTTAAAAGCTGGTTCGTCTTTAGCCTAGCTTCTCTCGCTCCGCCGTCATAAAGCAAAAAATCTATCCTAGCTAGCACACCGGCTGACTCTTTAGCGACTACACTTGGAAAAGTGCTTGCATTTTTGCCATATGAGCCCTCTAGGCTAAGACTTGGCATATATGAGCTTAATGTGGCTTCATCGTTTAAATTTGCTCTTTTTAGCTCAAGCTCTTTGATCTTTGAAATTTCATTTTGCGTTGCCTTGTTTGCGATCACGCTTAAATTTGAACCAAGCAAAAATACCGGCAAAAAAATGAATAAAAATTTTTTCATTAGTGAAAGCTTTTTACGAGATTTCCTATTAGTAAATTCCAGCCATCAACAAGCACGAATATGAGCAGTTTAAATGGCAGTGAGATCATTACAGGAGGAAGCATCATCATACCCATGGCCATCAGTACTGAGCTTACGACCATGTCGATGACAAGAAATGGCAAATAGAGCAAAAACGCTATCTCAAAAGATGTCTTTAGCTCACTTATCATAAAAGCTGACATTGCAATACTTAGCGGTATCTCTTCGATATTTGCTGGATTTTGTAAATTTCTAATCCTAAAAAAAAGTGCAAGGTCTTTTTCTCTTGTGTTTTTTACCATAAATTCTTTAAATGGCTTTAAGCTTTTATCAAGCATCTCTTCATAGCCTATCTGCTCAGCTATATAAGGCTTTATGCCATCGTTATAGCTTCTTTGCCCAACTGGCTCCATGATAAAAAATGTAAGAACCATCGCAAGCGAGATGAGTACTGTTGAAGGAGGAACTTGCTGCGTACCCATCGCTTGGCGTAAAAATGAAAATACGATAACAAGCCTTAAAAAACTTGTCATCATAAAAATGAGCGAAGGAGCGAGTGCAAGTGCGGTGAGAATTAGTAAAACATTTAAAGAATTTACAAGCTGCTCGGCATTTGTTGGAGAATTTAGACTTAAATTTATAGTTGGTAGCGCAGGATCAGCTCCAAAAACCGTGCAAAGTAAAACCGCTAAACCAAGCAGTACCTTCACGACTAATTCCTCATATCAAGGATACTTTTCTTAGTAGCCTCTTTATTTTTTGGCTCAAGCGATATGAAGTGAATTTCTACTCTATTGTTCTTGGCTCTGCCATCTTCTGTGCTGTTACTAGCGATCGGATCAAACGAAGCTTTGCCAGAAGCTATTATTCTATTTTGTGGCACGCCATCGTTGATTAGCTCTTCAACCACGCTTAAAGCCCTTGCAGTTGAGAGCTGCCAGTTATTTTTATAAGCTGAGTCTTTGCTTGGTTCTATATTATCTGTATGACCGATGATATCGGCTTTTACATCATTAGGCATTTTCGCTACAATCATGCCTATTCGTTTTAAAAATAGCTTCGCATCTTCACCAGAAATTTCAGCACTATCTTTCTCAAAAAGCATAGCCGCTGGAAGCCTTACGATAAAGCCATCCTCGCTCTCTTCCATCGTAATCTCAGGTGCCCCGCTAGCAGCTAGCAGCTCATTTATCTTTTTAACATTCATATTTAGCTCACTTTGTGAGCCCTTTTGCTTGCTTATCTTTTTTGCACGAGTATTTTCTGGATCTGTCTCTTTTTCTATCTGATTTTCAGGTCTAGCACCACCTTCAAGCACACTTAAAGCACCAGCTAGTGAGCCAACAGCGGCCTCCATCTTTTTAGCATCCATTGTCGCCATAGAAAGTAATAAAACGAAAAAACAAAGCAAAAGTGACATAAGGTCACCAAAAGCAGCTAGCCACTCAGGCATACATTTTGGACACTCTTCTGGTTTTATTAACTTACCCATTATTCAAACTGACTTTTTCTATCTTTTGGTGGTAAAAATGCTAAGAGTTTAGCTTCAAGCGTTCTTGGATTATCGCCCGCTTGTATCGACATGATTCCCTCAAGTACGACTTGTTTTTCAAGTGCTTCATCAGCATCGCGAATAGAGAGGATATTTGCCACAGGTGCGCCTATGATATTACCTATCATCGCACCATAAAGTGTCGTAAGTAAGGCAACCGCCATTGATGGGCCGATCGCACTAGGATCTGACATGTTAAGAAGCATCGCAACAAGACCTATAAGAGTACCGATCATACCCATCGCACCAGCAAAACCGCCGACTTGCTCAAAAATTTTAATATTATTTGAATGTCTTGTACTAGTTTGATCGATATCGATCTCTAAAAGTGCTCTGATCGCATCTGGCTCATTGCCATCGACCGCCATTGAGAGGCCTCTTTTTAAGAACTGATTTGTCTCATTATTTACTTCGCTTTCGAGCGATAAGATACCATCACGTCTAGCTTTAGTTGAATAATCGACTATTTTTTTTATAGTCTCAGGTAAATTTACTACGACTGATGGCTTAACAGCAATGCCATAAAATTTACCAATTCCTTTAAGTGTCTCCATCTTGAAGCCAACCATCATAACGCCGATAGTACCACCAAAAACGATCATCACAGAAGGGATATCGATGTATGGTCCTATACCAACGCCTATCGCCATTGATCCAAACAAAAGCACCAGGGTCAAAACCCAGCCGACGACGGTTCCTAAATCCATTTAAGCTCACTTTATTTATAAATTCTTAAGAACTGCTATTTTATTAGCTTTTTGTTGAAACAATCGTTAAATTAAAAAAATTGTTTGCCATTTTTTGATACAATCTCCGAAATTTTTAACGTTAAAAGGCTTAAAAATGAACAATACTTCAATCATAATTCTAGCTGCTGGTCTTGGCACCAGAATGAAATCAACCCGCCCAAAAGTATTATTTGAACTTTGCGGTGAGCCAATGATTATTCACATCTTAAAGCAAGCCTATGCCATCACAAATGACGTTAGTGTCGTGCTTCATTACGAAAAAGAGTTAATTAGTCAAAAAATAAAAGAAATTTTCCCTCAAACTAAAATTTTCGAGCAAGATTTAGAAAATTTCCCAGGCACTGCTGGAGCGATAAAAGGCGTTAGCCTAAGTGGCGAAAAGGTGCTTGTTACTTGCGGGGATATGCCACTTGTTAGATCAACTGACCTCATGCGCCTAGCAAATGCCGAAGCAGATGTGGTTATGAGCTCATTTGAAGCAGCAAATCCTTTTGGTTACGGCAGAGTCATCATAAAAAACGGCAAAGTTGAAGCCATCGTCGAGCAAAAAGATGCGAGCGAAGCGCAACTTGCCATAAAAAGCGTAAATGCCGGCTGCTACTGCTTTAAACGCGAGGCGTTAGAGCAAATTTTACCGCTCATAAACAACCAAAACGCGCAAAAAGAGTACTACCTAACTGACGCCATAAAAATAGCAAATGAAAAGGGTTTAAAGTGCGTTGCAGTGAGTGTTAGCGAGCAAAATTTTATGGGCATAAATGATAAATTTCAGCTTAGTATCGCTGAAAAGATCATGCAAGATGAGATCAAGCAAAATTTGATGAAGGCTGGCGTTTTGATGCGCATGCCTGAGAGCATTTTCATAGACAGCAGGGCTAAATTTGAAGGCGAGTGCGTGCTAGAAGAAAACGTAAGTATCCTTGGCGAGTGCGTCATCACGGAGAGCATCATCAAAAGCTCATCAGTGATAGAAAGCAGCGTCATCAAAAACTCAGACATCGGCCCACTAGCTCACATAAGGCCAAATTCTGAAATTTCAAACACTCATATTGGAAATTTTGTCGAGGTCAAAAAAGGCGTTCTTAGTGGTGTAAAAGCTGGACATTTGAGCTATCTTGGCGACTGCGAGATAGAAAGTGGCACAAACATAGGTTGTGGCACGATCACATGCAACTACGACGGCAAGGCAAAGTACAAGACAAAAATCGGCAAAAACGTCTTTGTCGGCTCAGATACGCAGCTAGTAGCTCCTGTAAATATCGCTGATAACGTCATCATCGCAGCAGGTAGCACCATCACAAAAGATGTTGAGAGCGGCGCTCTAGCTATCAGTAGAGCTCGCCAAGAAAACAAAAGCGGCTTTTTTGAGAAATTCTTTGGCAAAGACGATGTTAAAAAATAAGAAAATTTTACTTGCCGTTTGCGGCAGCATCGCCTTTTATAAAGCTTACGAAATTTTATCACTGCTTAAAAAGCAAGGCGCTGATGTTTATGTGGCTTTGAGTGATGGAGCGCTTGAATTTTGCAGCGTAAGTGGCTTTGAAGCGTTAAGCGAGCATAAAATTTTAAGCTCACAAACGCAAAACTGGCAAGATGGCGTAAATCACATATCCTACTCCAAAATGGATCTAGTGCTAATAGCGCCAGCCTCGGTAAATACAGTAAATAAGCTAGCTGCAGGCATTTGCGACAATGTCTTCATGCAAACGCTAATCGCCGCCTCGCACGTGCCTTTAGTCGTTGCTCCAGCAGCAAATAACAATATGATCGAGCACTTCGCGACGCAAAATTCGCTTGAAATTTTAAAGAGAAACGGCGCTTTAGTGGTTGAGCCAGTTCTTAAAACTCTAGCTTGCGGCGACGTTGGCAAGGGCGGTCTTGCAAGCCCTGAAGTGATAGTAGAAACTGCCATAAAAAGGCTTAGCAAGCCCATTCTCGCAGGCAAAAAAGTGGTGATCACGGGCGGCGCGACAACCGAAAAGATAGATGATGTTAGAGCCATTACAAATTTCTCAAGCGGCAAGATGGCAAGAGCCTTGGCTAGAGCCTTTTACTACGCAGGCGCAGAGGTAAAACTGCTTGCTAGCTTTGAAGCGGAAAACGAGCCATTTGAGATTTTAAAATTTAGCTCAAGCAGTGAGCTTTTAGAGCTTTGCAAGAGCGAGTGTGAGAGTGCGAATTTACTTGTAATGTGTGCTGCAGTAAGCGATTTTGTTCCAACAAAAATTGATGGCAAGATAAAAAAAGAGGACGTTGGCGAAATTTTAAGCTTAAGCCTAAAGAGAAATGTCGATATTTTGCAAAGCTTAAAAGAGTTTAATTGTAAAAAGATCGGCTTTAAGCTTGAAATCTCAAGCGAGAGCGCACACAAAAATGCTAGATCGATGCTTGAGCGAAAAGAACTTGACGCAGTTTGCCTAAATATCTTGGGTGAGAAAAACGGCTTTGCAAGCGAGCAAAATGAGATAAATTTTATCACGAAAAATAATGAAACTTTGCTGCCGCTTGCCGCAAAAGATGAGATCGCAAGACATATCGTGGAACTAGCGGCAAATTTATGATAGAGAAAATTTCTCGCATTCAAAAAATAGCAAAAAATGCAAATACGCCACTAGTAGCGATTAATTCGTCACTTCCGCTTAGTATCTTAGTAAGCCAAAAGATCGGTTTTAATAGATACATTTTAAATTTTGCAAATAGAAATTTAAACACAAAAAGCGCAAAAGAGCTAAATGTAGGCTCGAAATACTGGGGCGAGGTGCAAAGCCAGGGCGAGAATATTGTCATAAAAAATTTATACGAAAAGCCAAGAATTTTAGACGAAGATGTCTTAGCCGATGGGCTAAATCTTATCGAAAATTTGATAGAACATGAGAATTTATCGTGGTTTTATGACTATTTATTTAAAAGCTTAAGTGAAGCTAAGACAAAAGACGAGATGAAAGTGCTAGCAAAAATGCTCTTTGCTCTGCAAGAAAATGTCGTGCATATACCATT
This sequence comes from Campylobacter concisus, assembly GCF_002912895.1. Lineage (GTDB taxonomy): Bacteria > Campylobacterota > Campylobacteria > Campylobacterales > Campylobacteraceae > Campylobacter_A > Campylobacter_A concisus_G. The sequence continues at coordinate 3,657 of NZ_POZX01000013.1, read as the reverse complement.
TATTTATAATGGCATAAACGGCGTTTTTCAGCTAAAAAAAGAGGAGAATGATATAAAAATTTTTTTAATATTTTCAAATTTTGCTCCACTTATTTTTAAATTTAAAGATGAAGCTTTATGCGAGATCACGACTCCATTTAATAATGTAGCTAGCTTGCTAAAAAGAGAATTTAGCGCCAACATAACAGTGCAAAATGTGAGTGCTCTTTGGAGCAAAAAAGAACAAATTATTGATATAAAAGGCTAAAGATTGAATGAATTAAACCACCTTGCTATTATCATGGATGGAAATGGACGCTGGGCTAAAAAACGTGGATTTTTACGGACAAATGGGCACGAAGCTGGAGCAAATGTAGTAAGCGATATGTGCGAATTTTGTATCGATAATGGCGTGAAAATTTTAAGTCTTTACGCGTTTAGTACTGAAAACTGGAAAAGACCACAAAAAGAGGTCGAGTTTTTGATGAATTTGCTTAAGAAATTTCTCATTTTAAAGCGTGCTGACTTTATAAAAAATGGGATCAAATTTAACACGATCGGCGACATTTCACCATTTAGCGATGAGCTAAAAAACGAGATAAAGATCACCAAAAACGCTACAAGAGAGAATAAAAATTTATTATTAAATTTAGCTATAAACTACGGCTCAAAAGATGAGATCATTAGAGCTGCAAGAAAGCTAACTTTAGAAGGCTGCGAGATAAATGAAGCGAGCCTAAATGCGGCACTTGATGAGAGTGAGCCAGTGGATCTTCTCATTAGGACTGGTGGCGAGAGCAGGCTTTCAAATTTCATGCTTTGGCAAGCAAGCTATGCAGAGCTATTTTTTACGCCCACACTTTGGCCCGACTTTGGCAAAAATGAGCTTACAAATATTGTTAGCAAATTTAAAAACATAGAGCGAAGGTTTGGCGGAGTTTAGCGAGATAATGGATAATTTAGTCATTTTTTTTGCCGTTTTTGCTTTTGTTTTGGGTATTTGTGTGGGCTCATTTTCAAATGTACTGATATATCGCTTGCCACGAAATGAAAGTATAAATTTTCCAGCTTCTCATTGCCCAAACTGCGATCATAAGCTAAATTTTTATCACAATGTTCCAATTTTTTCGTGGCTATTTTTAGGCGGCAAATGCGCCTTTTGTAAGCAAAAAATAAGCCTCATCTATCCAGCAATAGAACTAATTTCTGGGATACTTTTTCTGATCTGCTTTTTTAAAGAATGCGGCGAAATTTTAAGCGTGGAAACTCTGCTTTATGCACTATTTTTAGGACTTTGTTTTATTATGTTGCTAGCCCTTAGCGTCATAGACATAAGATATAAAGCTGTGCCAGATCCGCTTCTTTTTGCAGCGCTATTTTTCGCATTTATCTATGCTCTGATGCTTTTTATATTTAAAGGAAATTTTGTCCAAATTTTAAATTTATTCCTTTTTGCACTTATCTTTTGGGTGCTTAGATTTGTTGTAAGCTTTGCCATAAAAAAAGAAGCGATGGGTAGTGCAGATATCTTTATAGCAGCGATCATCGGAGCTATCTTGCCAGCCAAACTAGCTCTAGTGGCGATCTATCTTGCAGCACTTTTTACACTTCCAGTCTATGCGCTAGTTCGTAAAAAGAGCTACGAGCTAGCCTTTGTACCGTTTTTAAGTCTTGGCTTACTTATTACATACGCTTTTAAAGAGCAAATTTTAGAAATTTTAAGGTTTATTTATGAGTAGAGTGAATAGATATCTTTTATTTAATTTCCTAGGGACTTTTGCGTCGCTATTTAGTACGCTTTTTTTGATCATGTCGATCGTATTTTTCATCCAGATCGCGCGCATCACTTCTTACATTGAGATCAGTTTTGGCGAGCTTTTTAAACTCTACTCATTTATGCTTCCACGCGTACTACTTTTTGTCGTGCCTATCGCATTTTTTGTATCACTTGCAATGACTCTTTTTAGATTATCAAAAGAGAATGAAAGTATCGTTATTTTTACGCTTGGTGGTTCACCAAATAAGATTGCTAAATTTTTCTTAATATTTTCAGCATTTTTAAGCACCGCTCTACTTGTCATCGCTACCATAATGATACCAATAGCCGCACAGCTAAATGCAAATTTTATTGATTATAAAAAGACTGTTGCAAAGCTAAATTTAAAACCAACTCAGTTTGGACAAAAATTCTCCGACTGGATGGTCTATGTGGGTAGTGAAATGCAAGATAACAACGGCACTACCTATAAAGATATCGTGATGTTTAATCCTTACATTAAAGACTCCCAACGCTTAATCACTGCAAAAAATGCAAAGATCACTAATACAAATCAAAACATTGAGCTCTCTTTGGCAGATGGAAAAATGTATGACATAAAAGATGAAATTTATCATCAAAGTAACTTCAAATCTATGAAGATAAGGACTGCCCAAAGTGAAGAGATAAGCGATATAGGCAGCATCAAAGAGTACTGGGCTGAGGCAAATAGTAGTGAAAAAAGAAGAAAAGACCTTAGCACATATGTGCTTGTTGCGCTATTTCCACTTGCCAGTACACTTTTTGCCATAAGCTTTGGCATCGTTACTTATAGATATGAAAAGGGCATGGTTTATGTTGGTACATTTGGCGTTTTATTTGGGTATTTTACGCTCATAATGCTATTTTCATCAAAGCCAGCTTTTGCGATTCCGCTAATATTTTTCGTCTTTTTATTGGCAGGAATTTTGCTTTTTAAAGCCAAAATCATGCGAAGATACTAATGAAAATCCAACTAATTTATAGCTACGATGGCTCCAAATTCCAAGGCTCGCAAACTCAGCCGCATGAAAATGGCGTAGAAGATGAGCTTTCACGCGCTCTAGCCCACGTTGGAATATTTGAAAAAATAGTCTCTAGCTCACGTACAGACAAAAACGTCCATGCGATAAATCAAAGCTCAAGCGTAATTTGTGGCGATCATTTTAAAAATTTAGAGCACTTAAAAGAGCTAATCAACCGCCATGCCCACCCAAATATTCATATAAAACGTATAAATTTAGTTGATGAAAATTTTCAAGTAAGATTTGACGCCGTAGCAAGGTCTTATAGATACATTATAGATCATGGAGAATTTGATGTTTTTAGCTCAAACTATAAAGTCTTTTTGCCAAAATTTGATATCAAAAAAGCAAATGAAATTTTATCTAATTTTGTTGGTGAGCATGATTTTAGCTCCTATATGAAAACAGGAAGTGATACAAAAAGCCCAGTACGAGAAATTTTTAAGGCATTTTGCTATGAATACAAAAACAAAACTATCATCGTTTTTAAAGCGAATGGATTTTTACGCGCTCAAGTACGGCTTATGGTTGCAAATCTGCTTAAAGCTTTAAGTATAAAAGATAGTGGTGAGCTCATCAATGCTTCGCTTAATGGACACCTTGCCTTAACTCGTATCCCAGCTCCAGCTGAAGGACTTTATCTAAATAGAGTTTTTTATAAATTTAACTAGGTATTTAGAATATTTGATAGTAAGCTTACTTAAAATATTAAATAGAGAATCATAACCCTCCTTCAAATCTTTAACGCAGTAAATAATAAAGAAAAACTTTTTAAGATCCACTCTGACTCACCTAAAGCCTGCCCACTTGGCAGTAAGATCGAGGGACTTTTAACCCCCCACTTCCTAAAAGCACAAG
>NZ_POZX01000012.1:0-11003 GCF_002912895.1 Campylobacter concisus | reverse complement strand
CCAAAAAGGTCTTTGAGTCGCATCTGTTGCTAATAAAAAAGAACTCCATTCGTCCAGTGACATTAAAAAATGTGGCATATAAAACGTTTCTATATGGTCATCTGAATTTTCTTTTTTCAAATTTGGTTTAAAATATTTTATTGTTATTTCTTCATTTAAATCTTTTTTAAAAGCTTGCTTGTATTCGCCGTTTACATCAAATATTATTAGCTTTGATCCTTTTGCGGAGTTTTCTTTTTTTCTATAAATCGACTGAATAACGTGAGCAATTGTATTTGATTTACCGCTTCCAGAGTTTCCTAGCACAGCAGAATGTATATTAAAAAAATCATCTATTGAAATACTAATTGGATAATTTATTAGATTTTTACTAATACCCAAATTAAAACTTTTATGTATCTCTGGCTCGTTCACATCATATTCGTTAGATAATATAATATGCATATCCTCATTAGTTATAATATCCACATTGGTATATAAGCTCGGATAAATTCCGACACCTAAGGAAAATTTATTCTCTTTATTTATAGTTCCTATTGGCTTAAGCATAAGCTCCCTATACCCATCAACATTAAAGGCTTTTGCTTCATTGTATAAATCAGAATCAAAAATAGAAACAACTTCACAAACTATTGATTCCCCTATGGCATTAACAGTCTTCAAATAACTACCTATGTTTCCAAAATAATATGTATCACCATTAATGTTTACAGATCCACCGGTAATTTCTGAAAAAATTTTTACTTTAAACTGGTTAAAATTAATGGAGACTACTTTTCCTATGCTCATTATTTTGCTCCCTTTTGATTCTTTTCCTTGTTTAAAGCATCAACAAAATTTTTCAGAATATTTTCACCTTTATCTTCATTAAGATTCGGAATTAGCTCATTAACAATATATTCAAAATAATGAATTGTTTCATCATTAACTTTTCCATGAACCTTATAAATTCGTTTATCATTAACTTTAAAAATAGATTTTTCTGAATAATCTCCAAATATCACTATTGATAGAGATGAATTTGTTGATAATGCTTGATATATAATATTATTTATATGCTCATCACTGAAACTATACCCAACAACAAATAACACACTATTTTGTAGCAATAGTTTCCTTTGAAACTCTCTAATAATATCAGAATATGGAGCAGTTAAACTTTTGCCCTGTTTTAGAGGATTTGGGTATATTAAAACATTTTTATCATTTGGCTTATATCTTTCATCAATCTTAACTTCCTTGATATTAAATAGACTATTACCTTCTTCCTCGATCCAATTTATAGAACCGTGTAATTTATATAAATATACCATATTATCTAATGGCTCATACTTTTCTACACTTGCCTCAATTCTTTTGGAAAAAGTATAGCCAAATCTAGCTGGATTAAAATACTTATCCAGTCCGCCACCGAAACCATTGTTATAATTAATGTTTAATTTGTCTAATACTCTCTCATTGAAAAGATCATTGTTGGTAGTAAAAATATTTACCCTGCTAAGGTCTTTGTTTCTATATGTTATTTTTTGATAAAAAGTTTCATATAAATCTCTTGTTTCTTTAAACTCGTCCTCAAGAATATTTATATTTATACCTTCAAACATTGTATTTTCAATTAAATCTATAAGCCTCTTTATGTCTTTATCCTCTTCTTCTATTCCTTCTTGATACGCTCTTTTTGAATATAAAATACCAAGAATACTTTCTAAATTTGCGTCATTATTCTTTAATTTATTAAAAATATCTTTAATTGCTTTATCTTCTAGCTCTAGCTTCTTTTCAACCTTTTCTATAAACCCCGCCATTGTAGGAATCGAACCAGAGCTTACACCTGAACCAAATAAAAAATGTATATTCTTTATATTTAACAAATCTGTAATTTTTTGCTTCAAAAAAGATAGCTTTTCACCGTCATTGTTTAGTTTATTTTTTGAAAAAAGTTCTTCAGTGCCTTGGTAAAAAAACATATTACTTTCCTCTTCTACTCTAATAGCTTCACACATATTTCTATTCTCACTTTCCCATTTAATTTTTTAGATATTTTAATTGCACCCTTTATTTTATTTCATTTTTCCAAACTTATCTGTTATTAACAAAATTTAATAAAAGTTCAGACAAAAACAATAACAACCATCAACAAGTGATGCAAATTCTATAGCAAAAGTTAAAATTACTCGTTCACTTTTTTTGTTACTAGATCGCACTTAGCGCCGCGAGTAATCATCAAGGACTGATCGTAAAATAAAATAAGCACCACAGAAACCCCGACGCCAAGGGCTAGCGAGACCGTCGTGGTCGTGATCGCGTTATCGAAAAATATGATTAGATATTCGTTTTTCTTAGCGATATCAGTCTCGTTTAGAAACGAAAACAGCGCCAAAATGCCCTTATACGCGTAAACTCCCGGCACCATCGGCAAAAGCGCGGGAAATGCGATGATCTCGGCGGGCACTTTTAGCCGTTTGGCAAAGAGCATACCTAAAATCCCGCTTAAAAACGAGACGATAAGCGTGGCGACGCTGATGTTAAAAAATCCCATCTGCATGATCCAAAAGCGGCTAGCGTGCGCAAACGCCGCAAGCAGCGCGCAAAAGGCGAGAGTCCTTTTTGGCGGCGAGCTAGCGTAGGCAAAGCCAAGCCCCGCCACCGCGGCAAAAGCGCCGTCTATGAGCGTATCGGTCAAAAGCTCAAACATGTAAAATCTCCGCGCTACTAAGCGAGAGCGTGATATAGACGCCCACTGCGATACAAAGTATCAAGATGCCCGTGCTCACGGCTCTACTGATACCCACTAGCGTGTTGTCGTTTAGGATATCAAAGACCGAGTTTATGAGAAAAACGCCCGGCATCAAAAAGAGTATCGACGAGCCGATCGCGACGTCGCTAGTGTGCGTAAAGCCGTAAAATACGCCAAGATAGGCGATAAAAGAGACGACGAACGAGACTAGGACGTATTGGATTTTTAAATTTACGCCCATTTTAGCAAGCGCAAATCTGAGGCTATAACCGACCAGAGTCGCGAAAAATACGCAAGCTACCGAGCCAGCATCGCCGCCGAAAAGCTTGCAAAACGCCGCATTTGCAAGGCTTATTAAAATAAGCGAGCTTGTAAATTTATTCGCCCCGATGCGCATGACGCCCTCAAACTGCTCTTTGGTCTCCTCTAAGCTCAAATTTTCGTCCAAAATCCGCCAGCTAAGCGACGAAAGCTCGGAAATACGGTTAAAGCTCACCTGCCCTAGCGGGATCTTTTTCACGTAGGTTCGGCGCAGGGAGTTGTCGGCCGAGTCCATCACGCTAATGGTAAAGTACTTCACGAAAATCGTCACGCTAACGTCGTAGCCGTAGTGTTTAGCTATGCGATCTACGCACTTTTCTACACGCGCTGTGTAGGTGCCAGCACTCACCATCGCACTCGTGTATTCGACTAGAAAATTTGTTAAGACTTGAATATCAGGCTTTGCGTTCATTTTGGCTAATCTTAAATTTCACAAAAAATAAAATGATTTGTAAAACAAGCATGATTTTCATCACATATTCACTCGCACTATGCATTTTGACAAATTCAGCCGTCTGTGTCGCGTCAACACCCAAATTTTGAGCGTAAACTATAAAAGGCGTAAAGAAAAATACAAAGCTAAAAGCTAAAGCCAAATTTAAAAAAGCAAGCATTAACATGCTAAATTTTAGTGAAAAAATAAGCTTTTTTCTAAGATCAAATAGCTCGCTAATCATTATAACTATGCTTATAAAAAGCAAAATATAATTAAATTTCAAAAATATCTTTGTCATCATTTGACCGCTCATAAAATGCGTAAGTACGCCATCCCCTATGATGCTTTGTGGGAAAAATATGACTGGCGCCACTAAAATACCAAGCGTTAGCTCAGCTCCTATAAGTACTGCCAAAAGCAAAAAATAAACTCCTCTCAAACTCTCTCCTTTATATTTTTAACTTCGCGCAAAAGCCTCTATCAAAGCCAGCCAAATCTTTGTAAAAACTATACTCAAAACCATTGGCCTCTAAGAATTTTTGCATACTTGCTTTTTGATCGTACCCCATCTCACAAGCAACGTTTTTGATATTACGATCTTTTGCTATAAGAATAATATCTTTTAAGATTTCATCTCCCACTTCACCTCCAAAGAGCGCACTTTCTGGCTCGTTTAGTACAAATTTACTAAGTTTATAGCCTCTTGCAATATATGGCGGATTTGAAACCAAAATATCAATATCTTCTAAAATTTCATCCACATAAGAGCAGTTTAAAAATTTGATCCTCCCACCTACATCAAATTTATCTGCATTTTTTTTAGCAAGCATCAAAGCTTTTTCATTGATGTCTGTTGCTACGATATTTGCCTTTGTTTTTAGAGCTAGCATGATACTAATAATGCCGCTTCCTGTGCCTATTTCTGCGATCTTTGGTTCATTATATTCGCGTGAAATTTCTATTACTTTATCCACTAAAATTTCTGTTTCAGGTCTTGGGATCAGCACTCCGCTTTCCACGTAAAAATCAAGCCCATAAAAGCTAGCTTTACCAGTTATATATTCAAGAGGCTCGTAGTTTTCATACCTTTTAACTAGGGCAAAATAGCCGCTCTCATCAAATTCATTTTTTTGATTTAAAAATATCCATTCAATGCTTACATCAAGATAATTCATAAGCAAAATTTTAGCCACTCTGCTTGGATTTTGGCAAAGTGAGCTTAGCCTTAAACTAGCCTCTTTAAGAGCCTCTTCAATTTTCATTTTCCAGCTCGTTTATGCGCTCAAAAAGGCTTGGGTGCGAATGATAGACGAACGCATAGAGCGGATGGGCCTTCGGGAAGGCCTTGTTTTCGGAGCCTAGTTTTTTTAGCGCGCTTATCATGTCAGTTTTGTTTGAGATTTCGCCCGCGAATCTATCGGCGCCAAATTCGTTCGCGCGGCTAAAATACGAGCTAACCGGCGAAAATAAAAATCCGAAAATCGGCGAAAAAAGTAGCAAAAACACGATCGTTCCGCCGCCTCCGATATGAAGCCCAAGCGCTTGATACGCCGCGTCTGGGATGTTGCCGAATATAAAAAACATCGCAAAAAGCATAACCACGCTTAGAGCGATCATTTTTAGGATATCTTTGTGCTTAAAGTGTCCCAGCTCATGCCCCAAAACGGCGATTATCTCCTCTAAACTTAGTTTTTTAACGAGCGTGTCGAAAAGCACCACGCGTTTAGTCGCGCCAAGGCCGCCGAAATAGGCGTTTAAGCGGTTGTCGCGCTTGCTAGCGTCTATCGTAAAAACGCCGCTACTTTTAAACCCGCACTGCGCTAAAAGCCCTTCTATACAGCTTTTTAGCTCGCTCTCTTCTAGCGGCTGCATTTTGTTAAAAATTGGCGCGATGAGCGTCGGATAGATGAGATTTATAACAAGCGCGACCGCGAAGCTTAGCAAAAACGCCCAAAACCACCAAAAATCGCCCAAAAATCTAATGCAAAGCAGCACCAGCCACACAAACAGCGTGCCGAAAACCAGCGTTAGCGCGAGCGTTTTAAGCAGGTCAAGCGCGAAAATTTTAGGCGTTACGTTTGAAAAGCCGAGCTTTTTGTCTTTGACGAAGGTTTCGTAGATATTTAGCGGTAGTTCTAACAACGACGAAACGAGCAAAAATACCATAACCATAAAGACGTTGTCGCCTATATCTCCCGTTTTATAGGCATGCCCCGATATCGCGCCAAGCCCCCAGCACGCCCACATCATAAATATCGCGGCGTGATAGAGAAGGCTAACTATCTCAAATTTTTGATTAGTTATCGCTGCGGCAGCGGCGGTTTCGTATTCATTCTGTTCTAGCACGACGGCCGGCTTTTTAGCCTCCGCACGGATAAAGCCTATCTGCAAAATCGCTAGCCACACCTTTGCAGCAACGTAAAAAAAGTAAATACCGAGTAAAAGATAAAACATATTTTACGCCCTACTTTAAAAAATTATCGTAAAACGAGCTGATAAAAAGCACCAAAATGATAAACGGCACGACAAATTTTATATACCAAAACCAGACATTTATTAATTTTGCATGTTTTTCACTACCTTGCAAAATCTCTTTTTTTGCATCATCTTTTAGCACCCAACCTACGAATATTGCACACCCAAATGAAGTAAATACAAAAAATATCGTTGCGCTTATTGCATCATATGCATCAAAAATATTCTTACCAAAAATGCTTACGTGACTTAGTATATTTGTAGCCATCAGCGAAGGCAAATTTCCTAAAATAAATATACCTCCAAGGACTAAAAATATTGCTTTCTTGCGTTTTATCTTAAATTTTTCTTGAAGTGTCGTGATTATTACTTCATATATTGGTAGCGATGTCGTAAGTGCAGCGATCATTAATAGTGCAAAAAACGCCACCGCAAAAAATCCACCAAAAGGCATATGCGAAAAAACGATTGGCAAACTCTTAAACACGAGGCTTGGGCCACTATCTGGCGATACGCCGTAGCTAAAGAGCGACGGAAATATCATAAAGCCCGCAAGCACGGCGATAATGGTGTTTAAAACGCCCGTAATGATCGAGATTTTAACCAAACCCTCATCTTTTTTCACAAAGCTAGAAAGCGTGATCATCACACCAAAACCAAGTGAGAGCGCAAAAAAGACCTGCCCCAAAACATCAACGAAAAGCTTTAAGTTTATCTTTGAAAAGTTAGGTGTTAAGTAAAATTTTACACCCTCTATTGCACCATCAAGTGTGATATTTTTAGCGATCATAATAAGCATTAAAATAAAAAGTAGCGGCATTAAAAATTTCGCTGATCGCTCGATACCGCCGACCGCACCTTGTACCAAAATAGCGTAATTAACTAGCACGAAAACAAGCGTTGCAAAGCTTATAGCAAGTGGATTGCTTACGATATTTTGCTCATAAAATGCACTTGTCTCCTCAAAACTAACCACATGCGAGAGATCAAGCAAACCAAATGAAATTTGGGCGATGTAGTTTAGCACCCAGCCACCAATAACCATATAGTAAGCCATGATACCAAAAGCACCAACAAGCCCCATCCAGCCAACGATCTGCCACTTTTTGCTGATCTTTTTACCATTTATCGATCCACCAAAAGCGTCCACAGCGTTGCATTTTAGGCGTCTGCCGATCGCGTTTTCAACTAAAATCATCGGTATGCCAATCATGATCATCGCGATACAAAACACGAACACATAGGCACCGCCGCCATTTTGCCCGACCAAATACGGAAAACGCCACGTCGCACCAAAGCCGACCGTAGCTCCTGCAACAGCTAAAATGTATGTGAGCCTTGAACTCCAAGATTTTCTATCCATCTTTTTGCCTTTGTGAAAAATAGGGATTATATAAAAAAAATGATTAAATTTTGCTAGCAACAAGCGGTGTTAGGATGCAAGCTCAGTTTTTTGTTAATTTTAAGAATTTTTACGAATAAATTTTTTTACGTTTTGCCTTTTCTGGATAAATTTAGACAACTGCTTAAAAATAAATTTATTAGGGCAAAACACCAAATTCCACATATCCCTCCATCGCAATGAATAATATCCAGCCCTCCTTGGGACTACAAAAATAGTGATGTTCTGGGATATTTTCAACTATAAATTTTAAAAAATCGCAAAAATACTCAGGTGCAAATTTAACCTCCGTACTGGTTAGATTGTCGTCGATGTAGTTTATTTCGCCGCTTAAAATTTTACTTTTTATGCTTGGATCTGAGCTGATAAATTTTTTAATATCGGCAAAATTTTTATAATCATCCGCTTTATAACCTTTTAAATTTCTCAAAACTGGCTTTGAGCCAATAAAGGTAAAATTTTGCTCTATAAAAACCTTTAAAAGCTAGAGATTGCATAAAAATTAATAACTAATTTTAGTAATTTTGTATTGATTGTGAATAATTTTTTATCGCTAATTCGCACATAAAACCGGTTCAGGTTTTAGCTTCACGCTTGGAGCTGTTTTGCTAAAATTTATCAGATCTTCTGTCGTTTGGATACTAAAAGGTAGGCGTGTGAGACAAACTTTAAAAATTTCAGCTGCAGCTATTGCGTCATTTAGGGCTCTGTGGTGGGTATTGTTTATGCCAAGAAGCTCTTTTAGCGAGCCAAGTCCATACTTTTGCGAAGCGATAGTGCGGCGACTAAGATCGATGGTGCAAAGCTTTCTGTTTAGCAGCATACCAAGGCCGATCTCATTTAGGCTATGAGAGATAAATCCGTAGTCAAAATTTACGTTGTGCGCGATAAAAACACTAGTTCCAAGAAATATTTTGAACCGCTCAAGTACATTTAGCAAATTTGGCGCGCCAACTAAATCGCTAGCCTTTATGCCAGTTAGCTCGGTGATATTTTCAGGCACCATAGGAGCTGCTATAAAGCTTTCAAAACGCCCTATCTCAACGCCATTTTTCATTTTTATCGCACCGATTTCAATGATCTGTCCGCTCGTCGTACCGCCGGTCGTTTCGATGTCAACCACGCAAAATTCCTGCTCGCCAATATCTCTAAATCTCGTGCCAAGCTCGATCTCATTCTCTTCGTTTCTAGTGATGTCAAGCCCAAGAGTTCGCCACATATCAAGGTCGCGCACGTCAATAATAGATGAAATTTCCTCGATATCGCCAAATCTTAAAATAAACTCATGATAGCTTAAATTTTGCCTAGCTAAAATTTCTATGCTATTTTCTAAACGCTGTTTTTTTGGTTTCAAAACTCAAGCTTTATGGCGCGGATGGCTTGTTCGTAAGAATTTGATGAGAAGATGTAGTTGCCTGCCACCAAGATGTCAGCTCCAGCCTCTTCAAGATCAGGCGCATTTAGTCCATTCACACCACCATCTACTTCGATGAGACACTTGGCGTTTTTGCGCTCTATTAGCTCTCTTAGCGCCCTTGTTTTCTCAAGTACGACTGGCATAAATTTCTGACCGCCAAAGCCAGGATTTACACTCATCAAAAGCACCATATCAACTTCATCAATGATATGCTCGATCGCACTAACTGGCGTATGCGGATTTAGCACGATGCCAGGGCTAACGTCATTTTTCCTGATGTGGTCTATGAGTCTTAATGGATGCTTCTCTTCTTCAATGTGAAAGGTTAGAAATTTTGGCTTTAGTGGCAAGAAAAGGTCGGCAAAAAACGAGTTATTCTCAACCATTAAATGTATATCAAGTGGCTTCGTGGCTGCTTTTGCAACGGCTTTTACCACAACTGGTCCGATGGTTAAATTTGGCACAAAATGCCCATCCATAACATCAACATGCACCAGATCGCACCCAGCCTCACAAATGGCTCTTATCTCAGCTGCCAAATTTCCAAAATCAGCCGATAAAATACTAGGTGCAACGTACATTTCTTCTCCTTACTTGGTTACAAATACAAAGCCTATTTCGTCATCTTTTACATCTAATCTATTCATGATGCCTACACTATTGTGATCGAAAAAAACATCATCGGATAAAATTTTAGGCAAGCTAACTTTTACTTTTATGCCTTTTTGCCAAAGATGAGTCAAAAATTTATCCGTAATGATACTAAAAATTTGAGAATATCCACTTAAATAATCATTTGAATCATCGCCTTCAGGCATAAAAATAGAGCAAATTTTGTCTAATTTATCTTTTTTTACTCCAAATAGCACTCTTGCGTAAATATCACCATAATACTGAATACAAATACGCAAATAATCGCACTCATCCTCTATGTCAAGCGCACTAACTTTGGTATCAACGCACAAAATTTCTTCTTCTGCTAACTGTGAGATAATTTTGCTCGCAATTTGAGTCACATAAGATGAAATTTGAGCAACGCTCTTGTTAATATCTACTGGCTCTGCATCAAAGTCTCTTTTTTTAAGATAAAAAATAGTGTCATCTTTGTAAAAGTCATTTAAATTTTTATAGATAAATATATTTGCATCTTTAAGATACGTTACTAATTCAATAGATAAATTTGATTCGTTTATACCACAAAGCGAAATAAATGCACCTGATCTTTTGCTAATGCTAGCAAGTTTGATTAGAAATCTTGCACCCCTTATATTTAAAGCACCAGAAATATTTACCCATAAAATAAAAAATTTATATCCGATTTTTAGCATAATGTCATGAGCTGACATATCAAAATCTTCAATAAAATCTGAATCCATAAAACTTTTTATGGCATAAATAACGACACCATCTTTTATAAAAGTATCTATCTGATTTTGTCTTAATCTCACATGATTTAGCTGCGATACTGCATGACTATATAAATTCTTTTTTTTATTAAACTCGGTTGCATCTCTAGCCTCAATCACATCAAATGAGCGATTTTTGAGATAATTAGCTAAATAGTGTTTGTACTGCTCAGTTGAGTTATAAATGAATACTTTGCCATTTGCGTTATTTAGAAATTTATTTAAAAACAAGCTTGCGATATTTTCACTTTCAAACATCGAGATATTTAAAATATTCTTAACTGTTCTCATCATCAATTCATAAAAAATTTCATTGTAATCGCAAATCGCAAATACCACGCCAAGCTTTTGCGCTTCTTCGCTTAAATTTTCAATTACTCTACCAAGCCAAATAGGACTAAAAAATGTAACTTTTTTTAGTGAAAGCAGTATAGCGCTGATATCACGCGATGAAATTTGGTTTATATATTTTTCACTTAATTTTAATGGAACATTCTCTGCTTCCAAAAAACCAAAAGGCCTTATAATAGCCATAGAACCATTAAAAGTTAATTTCATTTTTGTAGAGCTTTTTTAATAAATATAATAGTTTGCATCTCTGGATAAACATTGATATCTAAAATTTTATCAACTCCAAAATCATAAAACTCAGGCCTGCTGGACTCATAAGAGAGCAAAATCTCAAAAAAACAAAGCATCTCTTTATCAATCTTGCTTAATGATTGTTTATTCATATTCATTGCTTTTAAAAAAATATCCCAAAGACTAAAGCCATATTTTTTTTGCAAAATTTTATTATAGCTTACGTC
>NZ_POZX01000011.1:0-46856 GCF_002912895.1 Campylobacter concisus | reverse complement strand
ATATGACTCCAGAAACTTTTTCGAGAATTTTAAATAAATTTAAAACAAATGGTTTAGTTAAACTTGATGAAAAGAACCAAATTTTGGAAAAAGATGTGGGTGGACTGCAAGAAATTTATTCTTATTGAAAGTTAATATCAAATAAATATTTTTATTTACTTAAAGAAAAAATTTATATTTTTTTAGATAACATTCACTTAAAATTTTCGTAAAAATTTACGATATATTGATAAATTCAGGAGGAGATTTTGGCTGAAGTTAAGAAGAAATTTTTTGTTTGGTCATCTGTTATTATCGGCATTGTGATCGGACTTATTGCGTCTATGGGTATTGCTGATGCACTTCATGCAACTGGTAGCGGCTACATCTGTACCATTTGCCACACTATGGATCCTATGAATGCTGCATATCATGAAGATGTACACGGTGGCAATAACAAGCTTGGCATAAAAGCTGAATGTTCAGCCTGTCACCTAAATCATACAAGTGCCTATACCTATGTACTTACAAAACTTAAAGTATCGATAAATGATGGTTATAAGACATTTTTTACAGATACGGACAAGATCGACTGGCGCAAAAAACGCGAGCATGCATCTCACTTTGTCTATGATAGTGGCTGTTTGACTTGCCACTCAAATTTAAAAAATGTTATTCAAGCTGGTAAATCATTCTTGCCACATAGAGATTATTTCGTTCTTGGAAATCCTAATAAAAAATCATGTGTTGACTGCCACGAGCACGTTGGTCACAAGAATTTAGGACTACAAATCGATAAATTTGAAGCAATTAAAAAACAAGAAAACAATAAAACCAAGTAAGGAGGAGAGATGTTTAAAAAGTCGCTAATGTTATTAGCCTGTCTAATGTCTTTTGGCTTTGCCGCAAACATGGATGCAAATAAATCTGATGCTTTAAACCTTAATGTTGTAAAAAACATTAAAGTTGCTCACAAAATGTCAGACTTATCAAAAAGCTGTGTTGAGTGCCACGCTAAAGAGACACCCGGCATAGTTGCCGATTGGAAAAATAGTCGCCACGCTCACGTTGGCGTAAGTTGTATGGATTGTCACTCTGTAAATGCAGATAATCCTATGGCTTCAGTTAAGGTGCATCCAAAAGATTCTAACAACCATGTTTCAATGCTAGTTAGCCCAAAAACTTGTGCTAAGTGTCACGAAAATGAGGTTGAAGAATTTGTTAAGAGTGGTCACGCAAGAGGTGCTATGCAAATGTATGCTAACCCTGCGATGGTAAAACTAATGTATCACTATGAAGGTATGGATCATCCAGAATACAAAATGGCTCCAGACGCTACTGGTTGTACACAGTGCCACGGAACCGTCATCAAACTAGACGCTGATCACAAACCTACAAAAGAGACTTGGCCAAACTACGGTATAGGTAATGTTTATCCTGATGGTGGCGTAGGCGGATGTAAATCATGCCACAGCGCACACACATTTAGCATAGCTGAAGCTAGAAAACCAGCTGCTTGTGCATCTTGCCACCTTGGACCTGATCACCCAGATATTGAGATCTTTAACAACTCAATGCACGGACATATCTATAATAGCGAAGCTCACAAATGGAATTTTGATGCTGCTCCTGATACATGGGATGTACCAGACTTTAGAGCTCCAACTTGTGCAGCTTGCCACATGAGTGGTGTTGGTGAAACAACAACAACTCACAACGTTTCAAGAAGACTAAAATGGAACCTATGGGGCGTCAGCAGTAAGCTAAGAACAGCTGGTGATGAACAAGCTGCTGTTGTTTACGAAAAAACTGGCAAACTAACCATAGGAACGCCACTTGCAGGTCATCCAAATGGACCAGAAGCAGCAAGAGCTGAGATGAAGCTAGTTTGTAAAGCTTGCCATACATCAACTCATACAGATAACTTCTTCATTATGGGTGATAAGCAAGTAGAGCTTTATAACGTTTACAATGCTGAAGCAACTAAGATGCTTGAAGAGTTGAAAGCTAAAAACTTACTACTTGCAGACGCTTGGGAAGATGAATTCCAAGATGTTTACTATCATATGTGGCACCACGAAGGCCGTCGTATGAGACAAGGTGCTTTAATGGGTGGTCCTGACTACTCACACTGGCACGGTGTATTCGAAGTTAAAAATGATATAAGAAAACTTCGTGAGATATACAAACAAAGAATTGAGACTGGTAAAGTTAAATAATTCTTTATAAGGTGGGTTTTCTCCCACCTTACTTTCTTAAATAACTATTAGATTTACTCAACTTAAATCATTTTTTATACGTTCAAAACTATACAATTTTTAAGACTAATAACATTAAAAGTAAGATATTAATTTTTATAGTACAAATTTAAAAATATAAAATATAATTTTTTATTTTTACAAGGAGAATTTTTGGGACTTTTGAGAATTATTATTGGAGCATTTATATTTAGTTTTCTTATAAATTTTTATTCATATAACCGTTTCATAAAAAAGGTTTCATTTTTTATACCACATCTTGCAAAAATCAGGATACTTTTATATGTTATTTGTATTCTTGAGTTTATATTTGTTCTTCAGATCAGGTTTTCATTCTTAAGCATTGAGCTTTATTTGATCGCTGGTACGCTCATAGGTTTTTCACTATTTTTGTTTGCTGTTAGTCTATTTTACGATATTTTACGTAGCATTTTTTCTAAAAGTAGCTTTAGTCCAACAAGACGAAAATTTATAAAATTTTGCTTTGATATTACATTTGTCATTTTTGTAATTGCTTGTTTTTTAAAAGGTATTTTCAATGCTTTAATGCCACCAAAGATAAGGCAAGTAGATATAAAAATAAAAAATTTACAAAGCAGCCTAAAAATAGCCATGATAACGGACGTGCATATAGGAGAATTTTTACAGAAAGACTTTATTAAAAAACTCGTCAATGACATAAATTTGGCAAATCCTGACATCGTAGTGATAGTGGGTGACTTAGTTGATGTAAATGCCGCTTTTATAGAAGATTTTCTAGAGCCATTAAAAAGTCTTAAAAGTACTTATGGGACTTTTTATGTACCTGGCAATCATGAATATTATCACGGAATAGATGGCATTTTAGAAAAGATCAGTTCTCTTGGCATAGAAATTTTAGGTAATAAAAACAAAAAAATTGCGAGTATAAATCTAGCTGGCGTTTACGATTTGGCTGGCATTAGGTTTAAACATTTAGAGCCAAATTTAGATGAGGCATTGACAGGACGTGACCCATCGCTACCTACCATCTTGCTCTCTCATCAGCCAAAATTTATAAAATCAATGCAGCAAGATGTTGATCTGGTGCTTTGCGGTCATACACACGCTGGTCAAATTTTCCCTTTTGGCCTTTTGGTTTTACTTGATCAGGGATTTTTACATGGCCTTTATAAGATTAATGATAAAATGCAAGCTTATGTTAGCAGTGGTGCTGGATTTTGGGGGCCTCCTGTTAGAATTTTTGCTCCAAGTGAGATTGCAATATTAAATTTAAGTAAGGAATAAAATGAGTAAAGACAATCTGTTTTCTCAAATTTTTGGAAAGGTTGCAAAGATTAACTTTTTCAAACCACTTCAAGAAGCCATAAATTCTTTTTACATAAAGCTGTTTAAGATAGATATGAGCGAGTTTAAGCCAGCAAATGAATATAAAAATTTAAATGAGCTTTTTACTAGAAGGCTCATAAAACCAAGAGATTTTGATGCAGCAGATGAGATGTTTATAAGCCCAGTTGATGGTACTTGTCTTAGTTTTGGTAGCACAAAGGAACTAAAGGCCTTTAGCATAAAAGGCATGGAGTATAGTGTAAGCGAACTATTGGGGCAGAGTGAGCTTGAGGGCGAATATGACTTTGCAAATATCTATCTTAGCCCAAAAGATTATCATCATTATCATGCGCCTTGCGATATTGCCATTAAAAAAGCCATATACATTCCGGGTAAGCTTTACAGCGTGGCTGCAAAATGGCTTGCAAAAGTAGACAGCCTTTATACAAAGAATGAACGCGTAGCGCTATCTTGTGAGATAAAAAATGGTAAGAAACTTTGGCTTGTTTTTGTAGGTGCGTTAAATGTCGGAAAGATGAAATTTTGTTTTGATGAGCGTATACAGACAAATGCGATGGCAAATTTTACACAAATTTACGAGTATGAAAATTTACATATCAAAAAGGGCGAGTGCCTTGGGAATTTCGAGCTTGGCTCAACTATCGTGATACTTAGCGAAAAAGATGCGATCGAGTACAACCTCTTTGAAAATAAAGAGCTTAAATTTGCTGAGACTATCGGGTTTATAAAATAAATTACGCTAGGCATATAAGTAAAATTTTTATACCTTACTTGGCCGGTATCCTATTTGCTTAGATTTTAGCGGTAAGTTTTATATAGTCTTTAAAAAAAATTATTATAGATTTAAAAGTTTGTAAAAGATGATGAATACATTATTTTATCTATCAAAATCTTTCTTGCTTTAATGTGTTCTTCATTAAACCATCAACCTCTGTAACCAAGCTATTATCTTTACTTATAAAACCTATATTGATATCACAGAGCTGATAGCATTTACATCATTACTTGTATAGAGAAGCTTATATATCAATAAAGATTATTAATAAGGCATAAGATAACTTAGTATATTTTTTTAAAAGAATTTTTATTAACTATAATAAAGAAGTTTAAATTTGACTTATAGCTTAAGACTTAAATAAACTTTAGCTGTTTAGCCCAAAAGAGGGCTAAATTTAAACATTAAACCTAAAGTGCATAACATCACCATCTTGTACGATGTAATCTTTGCCCTCAAGCCTCATTTTGCCAGCCTCTTTGGCTCCGTTTTCACCGCCATGTGCGATATAGTCCTCGTAGCCTATCACTTCAGCTCTAATGAAGCCCCTCTCAAAGTCATTGTGAATGACGCTTGCTGCTTTCGGCGCTTTCCAGCCTTTTGTGATCGTCCAAGCTCTTACTTCAACGACGCCAGCAGTAAAATAACTTATTAAATTTAGCTTTGCAAAAGACGTTCTTATGATCTTTTCAAGACCGCTCTCGCTCGTACCGATAGATACCAAAAACTCGTGTGCCTCTTCTTCGCTTAGACCTATTAGCTCCTCTTCTACTTTGGCACAAAGCTTGATTACCTCATGATCTGAAGCCTTTGCGTACTCTTTTAGCGCTTTTACAAATTTATTATCTTCGCTAAGTCCCTCTTCATCGACGTTCGCACCATAAACTACCTCTTTGGCGCTTAAAAGTCTTAGTTCTCTATTTAACGCTAAAAATGCCTCACTATCTTTTTGTTCAAAGCCGCTTGCACTTTTACCTTCATTTAGGTGAGCCAAAAGTAAATTTGCTATCTCAAGTGCCTCTTTTGCACCTTTTGCATTTGCCTTCGCCTCTCTTGTGAGCTTTTCTATCTTTTTGTTTAGCTGCTCGATGTCAGCTAGTATCAGCTCGGTTTGGATGATCTCGATGTCTCTTACCGGATCGACGCTGCCCTCGACGTGAGTAATATTTTCATCTTCAAAGCAGCGAACGATGTGTAAGATAAGCTCGGTTTCTCTGATGTTTGATAAAAATTTATTGCCAAGCCCCTCGCCTGAGCTTGCACCCTTTACAAGACCTGCGATATCGACAAATTCGATGGTTGAATACTGAATTTTATTAGGATTAACTATCTTGGCAAGCTCATTTAGGCGCTTATCAGGCACTGGCACGATGGCTTTGTTTGGCTCGATCGTACAAAATGGATAGTTCGCACTCTCGGCATTTTGCGCCTTTGTAAGTGCGTTAAATGTCGTTGATTTACCCACATTTGGTAGGCCTATGATTCCAACTGAAAGTCCCATCAATTCTCCTTGCTAAGTGCTTGTAAAAAGTATAAATTCATCCTCACACCCGCTCCACTCGCACCTGCTTGGTTGTATCCCCAAGCCTTTTCACGGTATGCTGGGCCTGCAATGTCGAGGTGTAGCCACTTATCTTTATACTCATCTTTAATAAATTTATCTAAAAACATGCCAGCTGTGATCGCGCCACCATATCTGCTTGAGGCGCAGTTGCTAACGTCTGCGATCTGGCTTTTAATAAGCTCGCTAAGATAAGGGTTAAAATCAAGCGTAGTCACTAGTTCGCCGCTATCTTTTATCTTATTTTTAAACTCGCTTTTTAGACTCTCACTATTGCCCATGATGCCTGTTGTGTATTCGCCAAGTCCCACGATGCAAGCGCCAGTTAAGGTTGCCATGTCGATTAGGATATCTGGCTTAAAGTCCTGAGCGTAGCTTAGGCAGTCCGCCAACACCAAACGTCCTTCTGCATCAGTATTTCTCACCTCTATACTAATGCCACTTCTTGAAATAAGCACGTCATCAGGCTTGTAGGCGTTGCCTCCAATCATATTTTCAGTTGCACCCAAAATGGCGTGAATTTCAAATGGTAAATTTAGCTCCGCAGCACCTTTTATGATGCCAAGAGCCGCTGCTGCACCGCTTTTGTCTGATTTCATAGTGAGCATGTAGTCAGCCGGCTTTAAGCTAAGGCCACCGCTATCATATGTTAGGCCTTTGCCGACAAAGATGATGCGTTTTTTAGACTTTTTAGGCTTGTAAGTTAGGTGAATTAGTCTTGGTTTATGCACGCTTGCGCGATTTACTGCCAAAAATGCGTTCATATTCTCTTTTGCTAGAAATTTCTCGTCATAGACCTCGCACTTTATGCTTGCGATATTTTTGGCTAAATTTTGCGCGTCCTCGGCCATCTTTTGTGGTGTGTAAATTTCTGGAATTTCATTTACGATATCTTTTGCGAAATTTGTAGCATTTGCTATTATCTCTGCTTCTTTAAAGCCCTCATTTGCTGTCTTTAGATCGACCTTTTTGCCAGCAAATTCTTCAGTAGAAAAGATGATCTCTTTTAGGGTGTATTTTTCTTTTTTTTCTTTATACTTGTTAAATTCATAACTTCCAAGCAAAAAGCCCTCAGCTAGCACCTCAAAGCTTAGTTTTTGGCACTCTGCTACGTAAGAAGCTAGCTTTATACTCTTGATGTTTAGTGACTTTAGTGCATTATAAGCTTTAGCGGCTGCAACTCTTAGCTCGTCAAGATCAAGCTTAGAAAGTGGCACGTAAGCCCTTTTTGCCTCGCTTAGGATAAGGACGCTCTCGCCTTTGTAATTGTTAAATTTAATAGCCTCCTTATCGCCTATAAATTTATGTTTTAAGTCCTTATCTACTACGAAAATTAGTTCAATATCAGCTTTTATATCTTTTAATTTCTTATCAACTATTTGAAACTGCATGTCTTCTGTCTCTCCTTTCGTTTAAAATTTTATTTTCGATGCGCTTAAATGCATATATCAAAAGCCCCATAAATATAGCAACCACTGGGATAGCGACGTACCAGTGCTCTTTTGCTTCTTGCAAAAGCACAAGTATATGCTCGCCAAGTATCCAAGCAGGTATGGTGGTGATCGCCGCCCAGCACCAAGCGCTGATTAAATTTATAAAGGCGTACTTTTTAGCGTCATAGCCAGTAAGTCCTATGCAAAGCGGGATGATGACGCGAAAGCCATACATATAGCGTTGCAAAAAGATGATCGGCCAGCCGTATTTTTTCAGCATTATGTGCGCCACTGCAAATTTTCTCCGCTGCGTGTGAAGCCTTTTTGCGATGTATTTTTTATTATAACGGCCAAGGTAGAAGTAAATTTGATCACCCACAAAACCTCCAAGTCCAGCCACAAAGATAGCAAGAGCGATGTGCATATGTGTGGTGTGAGCGAGAATTCCAGCCATTATTAAGGCCATCTCGCCCTCCATGATACACCAGACAAAAAGTATGATGTAGCCGTACTCTTTAAGCAGCTCTATAAAAAACTCTTCCATTCTAAACCTCTAAAACGCTGTAAATTTTAGTAAGCGACTTTAGCTTTTCGCTACCTTTTAGATCGACTAGATCTATTAGAAAGCACGCTTCTACGCAGGTTGCGTTAGTTTGATTGATAAGCTCAACCGAGGCCTTTGCAGTGCCTCCAGTGGCTATGAGATCGTCCATCAAAAGCACTCTAGCGCCTGCTTTTTCTCCAAAAGCATCGATGTGAATTTGCACTTCATCGACGCCATACTCTAGGCTGTATTTTTGAGAAAGCGTGATAAAAGGCAGTTTTTTTGGCTTGCGAATAGGCACAAAAGGCAGTCTTAGTCTTGCTGCAAGCGCTGCGCCAAAGATGAAGCCGCGAGACTCGATGCCAGCGATGTAGTCGATATTTACGTCCTCATATCTAGCCATCAAATGATCTATCAAAAAGTTAAATGCATCTTTGTTATTTAGCAGCGTCGTGATGTCGCGAAAGACTATGCCAGGCTTTGGAAAGTCGTTTATGCAGCGAATAGAGTTTAGTAAAAATTCTTTACTTTTTTGATCTAAAATTTTCATAAATTTCCTTAAATTTGATGTTATAGTAACGCTTCGATTTTGCCTTCAAGCTCACGTATGCGTTGTCTTAGCTTATCGTTTTCTAAGCGGTACTGGGAATTTCTTGTGCGAAGCGAGGTCACGTCATTTTTAGTTTTGTTTAGCTCGTCTGTTAAGATGTCGATGTTGCCTAGGCTTCGCTGAAGTTGGATCTGAAATTTTCTTATGACGACCTCGGTGTCTTGGAGGTTATTTTTCATAAAATCTTTTGTCGCACGCTCTTTTTTTAGAAGCGTTTTGAAGTAAAAAACCATAACAGTTAGGTAGATCGCAGCACAAACAAGAGCAGTAAAAACGATCCACTCGCCTATCATTTGGCTTCCTTAAGCTCTATTTTTTTGACTCTTCTTTCGTGTCTGTCACCTGCAAACTCTGTCTTTAAAAATGTTTCAAGTGCTGCTGTAGCCACGCCAGCTCCGATAACCCTTGCTCCAAAAGCGATAACATTTGCATCGTTATGTTCTCTTGCAAGTCTTGCGGTAAATTCGTCGTGACAAAGTGCGCACCTTACGTTTTCATGCCTGTTTGCAGCGATTGAGATGCCAATACCTGTGCCACAAATGAGCACGCCGTAGCAGTTAGGCTCAAGCTTGCTTGCTAGCAAATGCGCATAATCAGGGTAATCAACGCTATTTTTGTCATTCGTACCAAGGTCAATAACTTCATAACCAAGCTTTTTTATGGCTTCCTTTAGCTCTACCTTAAGCTCTACTCCAGCGTGATCGCAGGCTATAAAAATTTTATCTATTTTCATGAAAAATCCAATAAATTTTTGCAGATTATAGTCAAAGTTGCATTAAAATAAAATTTTGCTTGCATGTGAGAAAAGGCTATAATTTTAGAAATTCTTAAAAGGGAAAAATATGAAAAAGACGCTCTTTTTAATGGCTTCAGCGCTAGCCTTTGCAAATGAAAATTTGATAGAGATATACACGGATCAAACCATCATCACTCAAAAATTTAGTGACGCAAATAGCTCTTTTAGCGCCTTTGTGCCAGAGGGTGTGCAAAGTGAGAGCATCACGATAAATGGGGATTGTGACGCGAATGCTTATCTAAAAAAGATCAACGAAGAAAATAGCCCAAGTTACATAAAATGGAAGCAAGAAGTTGCAAATTTAAATAACAAGCTTGAGGCGCTAAATGCGAGAGGTAGGTTTATAGAGCAAGCTTTAGTAGAAGAAAACAAAAGTAACGATGTGACAAAAAGAGCTGATGAGTTTTATAAATTTAGCCTAGAAAATATCGAGAAAATTTCAGCTGCTAAAAGTGAGCTTGAAGCGCTTAAAGAAAATGAGCCAAAGAGCGAGATGGCTGGATTTTTGCAACTTGATATGAAATTTGCTTGCGACCCAAAAGAGGCGACGCTTTCATACATGGATGATGAGGCGCCAAAGACGCTAAATGAAATTTATGCAGACACAAAAAACAAAAATATCTTGATAAAACAAGAAATTTTGCTCACCAACCCATTTACCAGTGATGTTAAAAATTTAAAACTCGCTATCTATCCAACCAGATATCAAAAGGCGCTTGCTCCAAGCAAGTTTTACCCTTGGTACGAGGAGAGTGAGGCAGAGGCTGATGGTTACGGCACTTCAAAAAATATGCTAAGAGCCGCAAAAGTCACTGCTGAGGTCGCTGATATGCGTGTGCAAAGAGATGAGAACGAATTTGCCAAAATTTGGAAGATAGATGGGATAAATTTAGCAAAAGGCGAGAGCAAATATATAACTTACGATACGCAAAAAATGGACACAAATTTTAGCGTTTTTGCTGATTTTTACGGCTCGCTAAAGGCATATAACGTAGCTAGCTTTAAGCTAAATGATGATCTAACGCCAGCTAAAACGCAGTTTTATGTTAATGGTGTGAGTGTTGGTAGTCCAAGCGAGTTTGAGATGAAAGCTAAAGATGAGCCAGTGCAGTTATTTTTAGGACAAAACGAGCTAATCGAGCTTAAAAAAGAGCGCTTAAATAAATTTAAAAAGAGCTCGCTTCTTGGCAAAGACCGCATAAGCGAAGAGGGCTATGAGATAAGTGTCAAAAATAACTCAAGTAAAAGTGTCGATGTCACTTTGGTTGATCGCGTGCCAGTATCTGTTGATGAGGCGGTAAAGGTCGAGATAAAGGGTTTTGATAAAAAAGATATCAGCAAAGATGGCAAGGTGGAGCTTAAATTTAGCCTCGCACCAAAAGAGGAATTTAAAAAAGAGTACTCTTATAAGATCACAAAGCCAAAAAATTAGAGCAAATTTGCTCTAAATTTAGCCGTTTATAAAGGCACTTGCGATATCTAAAACGTATCTTGTCGGATAAAAGATAGTATCTTTTAAAGGCGAAACAAGGATGATGATAAGGATGACAAAGCCATATCTTGAAATACCCTCAAGCTTTTCAGCCAGTGCATGAAAGCCAAAATTTCTAAGCGCGTACTCAACTGCGTGAAAGCCATCAAGTGGTGGAATCGGATAGAGATTAAAGATGGCTAACATCAAATTTAAAAGCGCAAGCGTAAATAAAAACTGAAGTAAAATTTCAAAGGTTTCTATATTTAATAAAGCCTTTAACACAAAAAGCGACAAGACGCCCAAGATGATGTTGTAGCAAATGCCAGCTAGACTTACGTAGATAGCTGCTTTATATCCGCCATTTCGCACGACTGTGTAGGTATTTACAGGCACTGGTTTTGCCCAGCCAAACATCATACCAGTGCTTAGGTAAAGTACCAGTGGCACGATGATAGTGCCAACTGGGTCAATATGTTTTATAGGGTTTATGCTAAGCCTGCCAAGGCTTTTTGCAGTGTTGTCACCAAATTTATAAGCGACATAGCCATGGGCGATCTCGTGACCAACGATGGCGATTATTAAAGAGATGACGATAGTGGCGATTTTAACTATGTCTATGTTATCAATGAAGCCCATCTACTTCACCTTCTTTTAGAGCTTTGCTAGTGAAAAATTCGTCATTTTCTATCGTATCTACAAAGCGTCCGATACGCTCCCAGCGCACATTGTAGTTATTGTCCCAGCTAAAATAAATAAACCAAGGCTGACCGACTATGTCCTTGTAAGCCACGCTTCCCCAAAAACGGCTGTCGTTTGAGTGATCGCGGTTGTCGCCTATCATAAAGTACTCATCCTTTGGCACTTTGACGTAAAATGCATTAAAGTTAAAATTTGGATTTTGCGGTAGTGAGCTAATGAGCGCTGGCTTCATAAAAACGTTTGATTTGTTTGTATTTAGCATGAAAACCATCTGCTCAAATAAATTTACATTTTCGTCGTAATGGATGCCACTAAATCTATACGGCTCTTTTATGAAAAGCTTGCCGTCAAGCTCGGCTATGTCGCTGCACGAGTAGCCAAATTTGCTCTCTTTGCCGTTTAAATTTTCACGGCAGTTTGCCTTTATGAAGCTATCTCCCTCTTTTGGGCGCAGATAGAGGGCTTTTTCAGTAAAAACGATCTCGTCCTCGCTAGTCGCAAAGCAGCGCTTTACAAAGTGAGTTTTCTCATCGTTTGGATAGCGAAATACGACTATATCGCCCCTTGCAGGACCATCGCCTGTTATAAGGTGACCATTGTCATTTAGCTCAGGTAAAATTTTCACCTCAAGCCAAGGAATTCTTGGTGTTGGTATGCCATAAACATACTTTTTAGCAAATAAAAAATCCCCAACCAAAAGCGTGTTTTTCATCGAACCAGACGGGATCACAAAGGCTTGAGCTACAAAGAAAATGACAAGCAAAACGATGATAACCGTACCTGTCCAGCTCGAGCAAAAGTCATAAAATTTAGTAAAAGCTCTCTTCATTATCTCACTCTTTAATTTTTAGCTATCTTTGCTTGTGCAGCAAGGATGGTGTTGTTTAAAAGCATGGCTATGGTCATAGGTCCAACGCCGCCAGGAACAGGCGTGATATATGAGCATTTTGGTGCGACCTCTTCAAAATCCACATCACCCACAAGCCTGCCATCATCAAGTCTGTTTATGCCCACATCAACGACTACTGCGCCATCTTTTACCATATCAGCCTTTAAGAAAAATGGCTTGCCAATGGCTGCAACGATGAGGTCAGCATTTTTGCAAATTTCTTTTAAATTTTTAGTCTTGCTGTGTGTCACCGTAACCGTTGCAGAGGCATTAAGGAGTAAATTTGCCATAGGCTTGCCAACGATGTTGCTTCTGCCGATCACCACTGCATTTAGTCCAGCTACATCTATGCCATACTCTTTTAAAATTTCCATCACGCCAAGCGGTGTGCAAGGCACGAAGCCATCAAGTCCGCTAACAAGTTTGCCAACATTTACAGCGTGAAAGCCATCTACATCTTTTCGTGGATCGATCGCTGCGAGCATGACGTTTGTATCGATGTGCTTTGGCAGTGGCAGCTGAACCAAGATGCCATGGATGCTATCGTCTAAATTTAGCACGTTTATAAGGGCAAGTAGCTCGTTTTGGGTTGTATTTTCGCTTAGACGGTGAGCCACGCTTTTTATGCCGTATTCGTTGCAGGCTTTCTCTTTGGCTCTAACGTATGTCTGAGATGCTTTATCTTCGCCTACTAAGATGACAGCTAGGGTTGGCTCTACGCCAAATTTTTTTAGTTCTTCAGCTCTTACTTTTACGCTTTCTTTGACCTTTAAAGATACGGCTTTGCCGTCTAAAATTTTCATGTTGGATCCTTATTTAAAAGCTTTTTTAATCACAAGGGTGGTATCATACCTAAAATTAAATTAAAATTTTTAAAGAGAGGTTTATGCGGTCTGTTTTTTTGATTTTGCTTTTTTGTGTAGCGATTTTTGGTGCTGATTTTATCACAAAGACCGAATATGCCAAGATGCTCTACCTAAATCCACGTGGCATAGGATGCGATAAATGTCACGGCACAAAGGGTGAGGGCAGTCTAATCTCTAAATACAAACACTTTGATAAAAAGGCAAACAAAACGGTTGACGATGAGCTTAGAGCACCAAAGATAAATGATATAGATTTTGAAAGCTTTAAAGCCGCTTTAACTAAGCCAAAAGGCGTCATGCCAAGCTACTTTTTGACAGACGAGGAGACTACGATTCTTTATGAATACATTACGAATAAGATAAATACTCCTTCAAAAGCAGCAAAAGCGCAAAATTTAAGCAAGCCAGTTTCCACTGATACGACGCAAAAACAGCCAGAGCAATCTGCTAAAGCCGCCCCTGCTACAAAACCAGCAGAGTCAGCTAAAACTACCACAGCTAAGCCAGCTGAGTCAGCAAAAACCGCTACTACGCAAGCACCAAAGTCGCCAGTAAAACCAGTAACAAATCAAAAAGATAATCAAAAGACAAATTTAAAAACACAAAATCAAAAGGATAAAAAATGACAAATAAAGAGGCATTTAGCGAAGCCAAAAAATATATCCCAGGCGGCGTAAATTCGCCAGTACGTGCATTTGGAAGCGTTGGCGGTGAGCCTGTAATGATCGATCACGCAAATGGAGCTTATCTATACGATGTCGAGGGTAAAAAATATCTTGACTTTATCCAAAGCTGGGGACCACTCATCTTTGGTCACTGCGACAAAGATATCGAAGAGGCGATCATCTCTGCTGTAAAACAAGGCGTCTCATACGGCGCTCCATCTCCAAAAGAGACAGCTCTAGCAAAGCTAATATGTGATGAGTTTAAACAAATAGATAAAATTCGCTTCGTAAGCTCTGGCACAGAGGCCACTATGAGCGCTATCAGAGTGGCTAGAGGATATGCTAAAAAAGATGGACTAATAAAATTTGAAGGCTGCTATCACGGACACAGCGATGCACTTCTTATAAAAGCAGGAAGTGGCGCTACGACATACGGCAACGCATCAAGCAGCGGCGTACCACAAGATGTTGTGAAAAACACTTATCTAGCAGTTTATAACGATATCGAGAGCGTAAAAGCCATCTTTGAAAACAATAAAGACAAAATCGGCGTCGTCATAATCGAGCCTATCGCAGGAAATATGGGGCTTGTGCCAGCTGATAAGAAATTTTTAGAAGAGCTTAGAGAGCTTTGCGATAAATTTGGCGCAGTGCTTATTCTTGATGAGGTTATGAGCGGTTTTAGAGCTTCTCGCCTTGGCTCATATCCATTTCACGAAGTAGATGCCGATCTTGTCACATTTGGCAAAGTTATAGGCGGAGGCATGAACGTCGCTGCATTTGGCGGTAAGGCTGAAATTATGGACTGCTTAAGCCCTGAGGGTGCAGTATATCAAGCAGGCACGCTAAGTGGCAACCCAGTGGCGATGAGCGCTGGTATAGCGGCTATTTCAAAGATAAATAGCGACGTAAATTTATACGCTAGACTTGAAAAATTAGCTAAAAAACTAATGGACGGCTTTAAAGAGGCAGCAAAAAGTGCTGGCATTACCATCCAAACTGATGTTCGTGGCTCTATGTTTGGCTACTTTTTTACAGAGCATGCCGTGAAAAACTACAACGATGCGTTAAAGAGCGACACAAAACTCTTTGCTAAATTTCACCAAGCGATGCTTAGGCGTGGAATTTATCTAGCGCCAAGTCAGTTTGAGACTGGATTTATCTGCGATGCGATGAGTGAGGCGGATATTGATCTAGCGGTAAGTGCAGCTAAAGAGGCGTTTTTGGAGATAAAAGCCTAATGGCAAAATTTAAGATAAAAGATATCGTAGCGGGGGCTGAGCAGCTAAGCCTTGGCGTTTCAATCGTAGTTGCGATCTTGCTTGGCACTGGACTAGGGTATTTTGTAAAAAAGGCTACAAATTTCACGCCAGCCCTTTGGATAGGCTTTGCTATTGGCATCGCAGCTGCTATTTTAAACGTCTATAAAGCTTACAAAGCGCAGATAAAAAGCCTAGATGAGCTAAAAGATGAAAGCAGATACAAAGGCTACACAAAAGACGATGATGAGGATGATTAGTAGGCTTTTGATTTGCTACTTTGCACTTTGGCTAGCTCTTAGCGCGGTTGGCAAATTTATATCAAATCAATTTTTTATAAGCTCGCAAATTTCATTTTTTGCTTCGCTTATCATCTTAACGGCTAGTTTTTTTGCATATAAAAACCGCATAAATTCTCGGCTAGAAAATGCTAGAGATGAAATTTTAGCCAAAATAGAAGAAGAGGACGAAGAGGATGAAGAAATTTTGCCTGAGAGAGAGGCAAAAGAATTTAGCCTAAAAGAAGAAAAAGCAAGGCTAAAAAAGCAGAGATTTTCATTTAAAGATAAAAGTTTCGCAGCAGCCTTTATGCCTTACCGCTTAGTGGCTTATGCGATACTTTTTTTTGGATTTATTTTTTTAAAAAATGAAAATTTACTAAACGTGCCTGGCTTTTTGGTGGGGCTTGCTCCGATGCCTATTGGTGCATTTGTTTTTGGGCTTATGGAGAATAAATTTAATACCGCAAAGGATACTGATGGCAAGTAGCTTTAGGATCATCCGCTCGATGGGACCTCTATTTTTGGGCATGAGTTTACTTTTTATCGGAAATGGCCTAGTCATCGCATCTTGTAGCGCACTTCTTAAGCAAAATGGAGTGGGTGAGCTAGAGATTGGATTAATCAATACAGGCTTTTTTGTAGGCGCGTTAATTAGCACCATTACAGCTCACAGAGTCATCTCAACTACTGGTCACATAAGAGCCTTTGCCATCTTTTCAGCCATTTTTGCGGTCTCAGCTATGCTTCATGCGTTAAATCAAAATTTAGTATTCTGGGCGATCTTGCGTGCATTTTTGGGATATTGCTACTACGCACTTTTGATGGTTATAGAAAGCTGGCTAAATGCAAAAATTCCAAATAAAATAAGATCTCGCGTGATAGCCTTTTACGAAGGCGTTTTTTACACGAGTTTTGGACTTGGTATTTTGATCTTGGCGCTTAACCTTAATACCTTTGAAATTTTTATCATAAGTGCAGCTTTTATCATGCTCTCAAGCATTCCATTAAATTTGATCCGTATAAATCAGCCTCAAATCCCAGAGCGTCAGCCCATAAATATCCCAAAAATTTTTGGTATCGTCCCGCTCGCTCTTGTTGGTGCGCTCATTGCAGGCTTAGCAATAAATGGCTTTTTTTCGATGGCAAGCCTTTTTGTTTTGCTTCAAGGATACGGCACAAAAGAGGCGTCATTTTTTATGACGGTTGCGATGATCGGAGGCTTTTTAGCTCAAGTTTTTATCGGTAGTTTTTCTGATAGATATGGCAGAAGGCCAGCTATTTTGCTTTGTAGCAGTGTAGCTTTAATAAGTGCGGTTTTGTTTTTACTAAATGGCAAAAATTTAATGGTTGAATATCTGCTTTCATTCTTTTTTGGGGCTGGAATTTTTTGCACATATGGACTTTCGCTCGCTAGGGCAAATGATGAGATCACAGACAAGACAAAGAGCGTGCAAGTCGCACGTGCTTTGCTATTTAGCTACTCTTTGGCTTCGCTTTTTTCGCCGCTTCTTATGAGTTATGCGATGAAAATTTTTGGAGCATTTGGCTTTATCTATGTTTATTTGGTGCTTTTTGCTGGGCTTATTTTATTTGCGCTAACGCAAAAGACAATACCACAGCACATGAGAAAAGAGTACAACGACAGGCTCGTTGCAAGAACGGCTGGCATCGCTACTATTGAGCAAAATGGAAATTTTGCCGATAGAAAAAATAAAAAGTAGAAAATGAACGTAGGAAATTCTTTGAATATATCAAATACTTCGGTTCAAACTGGACAAAATACTGCTCAAAATGTGCCAGTTCGTAAAAATGAAGGCTCGCTTTTTAAAAATCAGCCAAGCGTACAAACGCCTAGTGAGCAAAGCGTTTCAGAGACACTTGATAATGTTGGAAAACTCGTTGCAAGAGTGCTTGATGATCTAAAAAGCGCTTCAAGTCTTAGCAAGGCTGAACAAATTTTATCTCAGGCAAAAGATACGAAAATCGCTCCAAATTTAGCCAGCGAGCTATCAGACCTTGCAAAAAGCTTAGAAGCAGAAGCGGCGCAAAATGAAAATAGTGAAATAAAGAGCCTTGCACTAAAGCTAAAAGAATTTCTAAAACCAATAGCCGATCTAAAAGCTGGCTCACTAAATGATCAGATCAAAAACTCAGGCGTAATGCTTGAAGCAAATTTAAAAGATGCACTTAGTCCAGAGAAGCTTCCAAGCTCGGTTCAGAAGCTACTAAGTGATATAAAAAATCTCTTAAGCGGGAATTTACTAAATCAAATTTTAACCCTAAATGATGAAAAATTAGATAATCAAAATTCTTTTTCAAAACTTGCTTCTATACTTGAAAAATCGAGTAATGACGCAAAAAATATCCTTGATAACTCAAGCATAAAAACCCTTTTAAAAGATGTTGATAAGCTTGATAATGTGGTTAAATTTTTAGATAAAAATTTTTCAAAAGATCAAAATGGCGAGCTAGTAAAAAATCAAATAGGCAAAATGCAAAATTTCATCTCAAATTTAAGCGAGAAAGTCGCAAGCCTAGCAAATGAAAAGCTAAATCAAAATTTTGGTTTTAGCCAAAATCACAAAGAGCTAAAAACTATCCTTGATAGCATAAAAAACGATCTAAAAACGCTAAATAACATAGGCGATGAAGCAGGGCTTGTAAAAGCGTTTAATGAGATGAGTGATGTTTCAAAGGATGGCAGCTTGCAAGATAAGCTCCAAAGCGCGGCGAGGCGTCTTGCTCATAGCCTAAGTCTTGCTGATGCTAAGGTAAGTTTGGCTAAAAATGAACTAAGTGAGAGCAAGGCGCTTTTAAAACAACTAAATCTCGCTACAAACGATATAAATAATATTACGACTAAAAATAGCAACGAAATTTCAAAGGTGCTAAGCCAAGATATAAAAAGTACGCTTTTAAATATCAGTGAAAAGAGTCAAAACCCACAAAGCGTAAATGCTGCAAATAAGATGATTTCGCAGATCGAGATGCATCAAATGATATCAAGCCTTCAAGGCGGGATTCAAACTTATATGCCTTATATTTGGGACGGCGTTGAGGGTGGAAATATCGCATTTAAGCAAGGCAAAAAGGATAAATTTTACGCTCAGATCGATCTAAATTTTAAGAAATTTGGACAGATAAATGTGATGGTTGGACTTATTGATAAAAGGTACATTGATCTTTCGGTAGCTACGCAAACAAATGAGTTTAAGGAGCTAATCCTCTCAAACTCTAGCGAATTAAAACAAGCAATATCAAAGCTTGGACTTATAGTTTCAAACTTTAATATCAAAACTTTGTCAAAAGTGAAGCTAAATGATAGATTTAAAAAATTTGGTGGCCTTGATGTGGGCTTTGATAAGAAAATTTAATGCAAGTAAATAAGAAAAAAGCAGTAGCTCTTGGCTACAACAGATCTAAAGATAATGCTCCAAGAGTGCTGGCTAATGGCGCTGGTGAGATAGCAAATAGAATAATTGATCTTGCAAAAGAGCATGATATACCGATCAAAGAGGATCCTGACCTTATTGAAATTTTAAGCAAGGTTGAAGTTGATCAAGAAATTCCACCGAATTTATATAAAGCTGTTGCTGAAATTTTTAGCTTTTTATATAAGATCACAAAGAAATGATCTATAAATTTGCTTAAAAGTTAGCAAGGCATATAAAGAGTGGCAAGGATATTGACGATATACAAAAAAGTGGCGTAAACTAAATATTAAATTAAAATTTTAAAGGCTATTTGTGGCACAAAAATTAATATTAATAGGGGCATCTACTGGCGGGCCTGGGCATTTAAAAAAGTTATTAAAAAACGTAAAACTAAATGGAGCTATCATCGTGATAGCCCAGCACATGAATAAAATGTTTATAAACTCTTTTGCTATGCAAATCGGAAAAGAGTGTGGCTTGGATGTTGAAATTTTAAATGAGAGGAAAATTTTAAAAGAAAATACCGTATATGTCTGTGAACAAAATGTAGTGGTTTCGCCAAATTTGCCAATCAGTGCAAAGCCAAATACAGAAGAAAAGACTATATATACGCCAAATGTTGATGTGTTGTTTAAATCTGGAGTTGGAATTTGCAAAAGCGCAAATGTCTTAGCTATCTTACTAACTGGCATCGGAGATGATGGTGCATCTGGGCTTGATAAGCTTTATAAGGCTGGAGCAAAATGTATAGCTGAAAATGAAGAGAGCGCGATAGTTTATGGTATGCCAAAACGTGCAAAGGAGCTAAATCAAAGCTTAAAATCATTAAATCTAACTATGATAAAAAAAGAGCTGGAGGATTTTTTAAATGCTATTAACTAATGACGCAAAAGATACAAAAACAATGCAAACAAATACTTCACAAGATATGGATAGTTTTAATGAATTTATGAATGTTATCAAAACTCTTTGCGGAGTTGATCTGGAGCCAAAAAGAGATATTACATTGCAACGAATTACCATTTTTATTAGAGATCGCCAGATAAAAAGCTTTAAAGATCTTGTTTCGATGATAAGATATAACACAAGCTTACGACAAGACATTTTAAATCTAGTAACTGTAAATGAGACTTATTTTTATAGAGAGTTGCCTCAACTTAAAGATGTGATCTATTACGCAAAGGAGCTTGGAGGAGCTAGAATTTTGTGTGCTCCTTGCTCTACTGGAGATGAGTCATATTCGCTCGCAATGCTTGCTTATGAGATGGGATTTAAACAGCATGAAATTTCGATCGTAGGTATAGACATAAACTCAGAAGCCATTGCAAGCTGTCAAAATGGTATTTTTAGTGAGAGGAGCTTGCACAGATTAAGCGATTTTCAAAAAGAGAGATTTTTTACAAAAGTCGATGATAAATTTAAGATAAAAAAAGAAATTTTACCAAGGTGTGAGTTTAAAATTTTAAATGTTTTTGATGATGCTATTTTTAATCTAGGAAAATTTGATATCGTACTTTCAAGAAATATGATGATCTATTTTGATGATGATTTTAGATTAAAATGTGTTGAGAGGCTTCATAAATTGCTTAAGCCAGATGGTAGGCTTTACGCTGGGCACGCTGATCTTGTTCCTTACACTCCAGCTTATGAAAAACGCTTTTCAAATGGAACTACTTACTATCTAAAAAAATAAAAATTTGCCAAGTCGCCTTTTAACTTAGGCGACTTAATTTAAAAACAATCACCTTATTTTGTAGCTTTTTAATACGATGTGATAGTAAAAAGCCCCTACAAAAAAGAGGCTTCCCATAAAACTTGCAATCATCTCAACACTAAGTCCAATATCATAAAGCAGACCAATGATAAATGAAATGAGAGCGCTAAAGCCAAGAAAAATCATATCGTTATATGCAATCACTCGGCCATAAAATTCTTTTTTGCAGTTTTGCTGAAGCATCGTATAGGTGTAGCTCCAAAGACTTGATGTGCAAAATCCAGCGAAGATAATGCCAATAAGCGATAGATAAAAATTCCAAAGCGATAAAGCCCAAATAATGATACCAAGGCCTTGACCGATATATACGAAAATAAGCGTGTTTTTATTTATAAATTTACTAAGTATGGCTGGAGCAAACATAAGCGAAATGGACCTTGAGGTATTTAATAGTCCTATAATTAGCGATGTCGATAGTAAATTTGCATATTTGTAATCAGCCAAAAGCGCGATCAATGCGTCATAAGCGGTAATTCCAACAAAGGCGTGCAAGAATATAAGATGCACGATAAGCCTGTTTTCTTTTAAATACACAAGGCCATTTTTTAGCATTTTTAGTGGTTTTTCTATAAATTCTGGCTTTAGACCTTGTAAATTTAAAAAATATAAAAATCCAAAGCTAAAAATGTATAGTATGCCATCAAGCAAAAATGCGCTTTTAATACCAAAAAAGTGTATGTAAACTCCAGCAAGCCCCATGCCAGCAGTGTATGAGACCGCCCAGATGATAGAGTGGATCTCGTTTGCGAGTTTGAGATTTTCTTTGCTTAAAATTTTTGGCAGTAAGCTCATCTCTACTTGAAAATACATTCCGCCAGTGCCATTTCTAACAAAAATGATGAGTAAAAGTAGCCATAAAAAATCAAGTGAGTTTATAAAAAGAAGCATAAAAACGCTTATCGTCTCAACTGCCATCATGATGACAAGCATTGGTTTTGGGCTAAATTTATCAACTAAAATTCCACTAAATGGAGCTATGACAACACCTGGGATAAATGCCATCGCTGCACTTAGTGTGATCGCCCAAACAGGAGCGTCAAGCTTGATAAGAAGGGTAAAGATACCTGTGTGCGAAAACCATACGCCAAAATAGCATATAAGCTGAATGATGCTTAAGAGGCGAAAATTTTTCTCTTCTTTTAAAAGTTTAAGATATTCTTTCAACTTATTGATTCCACATTAGCGTTATTTGCTCTATCTTTGTTTCTTCTGGTATATTGTTTAGGCTTGTTACCTCTTTGGCAAGTGGATTTTTTAGTGTGATTAACATATCGTGGCTATCTATTTTTAGATAGATATTGTTTTTTTCACTACTAAATTTAGAAATAACAAGAGAATTTTTTATATCTTTGAAATTTGATTTAAGACTGATATTTTCTGGAGTTTTAAACTCGTTTGAGTAAATTTCAATGCTTGTGATAATGCCATTTAGCAAGGTGTATTCAAAAATTCTTTCATTTTTGTTTGTTACGATGTAGCTGTTTTCTTTTTTTGTGTTATCCCGTTTTATGTTTTTTGAGCCATAAATTTTTATCACATCTCTATTTGCTGATTCGTTTGTCAGCTCTGCAAAAAATCCTTTACCAAAGAGATTTTTTTGATCTTTATCTTTTTTATATCGTCCGCTTATGTGAGCATTTTTACAAATTTTATCGTTTGCCACTAGAAAAATTGCATTATTTATTCTGTGTATGCTTAGAGCAATGCCTTTTTCATCTAAAAGGTAAAAAATTCCTTTGTCGTAAAGTAGCTCCGAACTAAACTCGCAAAGTGGCGAGCCATTTTTTAATGATGAATAAAAACTTATTTTTGCACCATTTTTACTTGGTACGATTACGATGTCTAAAAAGTTATCTTTGTTTTTAAATTTATAAAATTTAGCAAAAAAACTATCTTTGTAAGCTTTATTTACCGGCTCGAAATTATAAATTTGAGCTAGCACGCCAACTCGCTTATTTTTCTTATCATCAAGCTGAAGAAGTGAGTTTTTATTTGGTGCAAAGTAGCTAAGATTGCCATTTTCATCTTTTAAAATGATCGCACTATCATCAACATCAAATGTGCCATTTTTTTCAACCAAGCTTACTTCTTTATCCATAGTAAGCATTGTTTTTGTGTAGGTTTTGTCTTTATTTAGCGTAATGATGGTTTTTATGCCTTCACAGTTTGGGCAAGGCAAAATAGTGTGAAAACTACTATAAATTGAGTTTGGAAGTATTAGCTTTTCTGGCTTTTTGGGTGTATTTGCCTGAACTAGTGGTTTGTCTTCTTTTACTGTATTTTGTGTGCTTTGTTTTGGCTCTAAATTTTCATTTTTTGCGCAGCCAAGGATGAAAAATGAGATAAGTATGGCAAAAAGATATTTCATTTGCAACTCCTTAAAAATTGCAAAATTATATCATTTTGCCTTTAAAATTTATTTTACGCGTTTAAAGATGTATTTATCTTTTAGCTCGCCAGTGACCTCTTTTTGATCCATATCTAGCATTTTTAGGTTCTCGCCCTCTATTTTATAAAAGCTCTTTTCTTTATACTCATCAATCGTTGTTATCACACCATTTTCGATTGAGTATTTGCCTTTACTAACGGCTTTGTAGTTGTCTTTTGACTTGTAGTTCATCACACTTTCAAATGTGCCGTCCTTTTTTAGTATAAGGGTTGAGTCTATACCCATGCAGCTAGCGCAAGGCAAAAATGCTTTATAAGTGCCCTCGATGCTGTTAATTGGAGCTTCGCAGCTACTTTTTACTTCACATTTGCCTTGTGGGACGTTTGTGTTTTGGCTAGATGATGCACAACCTGCCAAAAGTAGAGCCGCACTTAGTGCAAATATAAAATTTTTCATGCTAATCCTTTTTGAAAATAAAATTTAAAATGTATTATAATACTTAAGAAAATAACAAATTATAAATTAAAGGAGTAAAAATGCAAATCGAAGCATTTGGCGTTTTAGTCGTAGTTCTGGTTATCTTTGCGTTCTTGTTTTTAAAGGCTGGTATCAAGATCGTCTCACAAGCTGATAATCTACTCATCGAGCGACTTGGTAAATTCCATAAAGTGCTTGATGGCGGATTTC
This sequence comes from Campylobacter concisus, assembly GCF_002912895.1. Lineage (GTDB taxonomy): Bacteria > Campylobacterota > Campylobacteria > Campylobacterales > Campylobacteraceae > Campylobacter_A > Campylobacter_A concisus_G. The sequence continues at coordinate 23,154 of NZ_POZX01000011.1, read as the reverse complement.
ACATAATTATCCCATTTGTCGATCAAATAAGAGCGATAATCACCGTAAAAGAGCAGCTTGTAGACATCACAAAACAGCAAGTCATCACAAAAGATAACGTTAATATAAGCGTCGATGGCATCGTCTTTTTAAAGGTCTTTGATGCAAAAATGGCGGTTTATAATGTAGATAACTACAAGCGTGCCATTGCAAATTTAGCCATGACTACGCTTCGTGGCGAGATAGGCGCGATGAATCTTGACGATACGCTAAGCTCACGTGACCGCCTAAATGCCGCACTTCAAGTGGCTCTTGGCGACGCTGCTGGCAACTGGGGCGTAAAGATCATGCGCGTAGAAATTTCTGAAATTTCTGTTCCGCTTGGCATCGAAGAGGCGATGAATATGCAGATGAAAGCTGAGCGTGAAAAACGAGCCATCGAGCTAAAAGCCTTGGCTGAAAAAGAGGCTTTAATACGCAACGCTGAGGCGCTAAAACAAGAAAAAGTGCTTCAAGCAGAGGCAATAGAGCGTATGGCTGATGCAAAAAAATACGAGCAAATAGCCATTGCAACGGCTCAAAAAGAGGCTATGGATATGATAAATGATAGTATGAGCAAAAACGCAAATGCGGCTGAATTTTTGCTCGCGCGCGATAGAGTTGGGGCATTTAGTGAGCTAGCTAAAAATAGTTCAAAAGATAAAATTTTAGTCCCTTATGAAGCGACTGAGCTTATTGGCTCTCTTAGTGTTTTGAAAAATTTTCTAGCTAAGGATAAGGCGTGATCAGCCCTTTTATAATGATAGCAATCGGTGTGGTTTTGTGCATCACCGAGTTTATCTTTTTTTCATTTTATTTGCTATTTTTTGGTATAGCTTTTATCGTAGTTGGAGCTATAAATTTTGGTTTTAGTTTTGCTTGGAGCTATCAAATTTTAATTACAGCAGCGATTGCGGTCGTGCTCCTTGTGCTTTTAAAAGCGCCGTTAAAGAGTAAATTTATGTCCAGAAAAGAGAGCTTTAACGAGGAATTTTTAGACGAAGCTGGAGTTGGCGAGATCAGAGAAAATATGGTCTATTTCAAAGGCACACTTTGGAAATACGATGGAAATTTAGCTAACGGAGAGAAGGTGACGATTCTTGGCACCAAAGGCGACAAGGTGATATTAAAATAAAAGTGCCTTTTGGCACTTTTATTAATATTTATGCATCATTTGGTGGTCATGTGTATGGCCACCATTTTGCATACCGCCGTGGTGTTCGCAACTTCCTTTATCTTTTGCCATGTTTTGGTGGTGAGGGCAGCCACATCCTGCGTGTCCAGCTTCGTTTGGCTTTGGCTCATTTTTAGCACAACCAACTAAAAATAACCCGCAAATAACGGCAAATATCACCTTTTTCATAACTCGCTCCTTTAAAGAATTTCTCACATTTTAGCCTTTAAAAATTAATTTTTCATAACGCCTGATTTATCATATTTAAAAGCATTTTTGGCTAAACTCTCGCCCAAAAATAAGCAAAATAAAAGGTTAAATTTGAAAAGACTTAGTGTAAATGAAGCCATCGATCTTATAGAAAATGCACCGCTTTACGAGCTTGGCAAGATGGCGCTAGCTAGAAAAAAAGAGTTTCATCCAGAAGGCATTACGACCTTTATCGTAGATCGCAACATCAACTATACAAATGTCTGCTGGGTGGATTGTAAATTTTGCGCATTTTACCGCCACGCAAAAGAAGAAGACGCTTATGTGCTAAGTTTTGAGGAGATCGGCAAGAAGATCGAGGAGCTAATCGCCATTGGCGGTACGCAAATTTTATTTCAAGGTGGCGTTCATCCAAAGCTAAAGATCGAGTGGTACGAGGAGCTTGTAAGCTACATCAGCAAGCACTATCCAAGCATCACGATACATGGCTTTTCTGCCGTTGAGATCGACTACATCGCAAGAGTTTCAAAAATTTCTACAAAAGAGGTCTTAAGACGCCTAAACGAAAAGGGCTTATACTCGATGCCAGGGGCTGGAGCGGAGATTTTAAGCGATAGAGTGCGTGACATCATCGCCCCTAAAAAGTGCGACACCGCAGACTGGCTTCGCATACACAAAGAGGCGCACGAGCTTGGCATGAAGACGACTGCTACTATGATGTTTGGCACGGTTGAGAGCACTCGTGAGATCGTCGAGCACTGGGAGCACATCAGAAATTTACAAGATGAAACGGCTGGATTTAGGGCATTTATACTTTGGAGCTTTCAAGGGCTAAATACAAAGCTCATGCAAGAATTCCCTGAGATAAAAAAGCAAAGCTCAAACGTCTATCTAAGGCTTCTTGCGGTTTCAAGGCTCTTTTTGGATAACTTTAAAAATATCCAAAGCAGCTGGGTTACACAGGGCAGCTACGTTGGTCAGCTAGCGCTTCTTTTTGGCGCAAACGACCTTGGCAGCACAATGATGGAAGAAAATGTTGTAAAGGCCGCAGGAGCGAGCTTTAGGATGAATCAAGATCAGATGATCGAGCTTATAAAAGATGTCGGAGAAATTCCAGCTAAGCGCAACACAAACTACGATATTTTGGAGAAATTTTAGATGAAAATTTTAGATATCAATGTAAAAAATATAAAAATTCCAGTCGTTTTTGAAAGCTCAAAAGCGATGCCAGTAGTGAGCCTAAAACTAGTTTTCAAAGCAGCTGGTAGCTCACAAAACGGCAAACTAGCAGGCCTAGCTAGACTAAGTGCAAATTTACTAAACGAAGGCGATATGAAGCTAGGCTCGGCTAAATTTGCTAAAGAGCTTGAAGTAAGGGCTATTAGCCTAAATGCAAGCTGCGGCTTTGAGACCTTTTGCATCGATCTAAACTGCCTAAAAGAGCACTTTGCCTTTGCGTGCGGCAAGCTAAAAGAGCTCTTGAGTGCTCCAAATTTGACAGATGAGATCCTAAATAGGTGCAAAACCGTCACACTTGGCGAGATCGCAGCAAATGAAAACGACTTTGACTACGTGGCAAGGCAAGGGCTTTTTGAGATTTTATACCCAAAAAGCGTGCTAGCTCTGCCAAGTATCGGCACGAAAAAGAGCATTAAAGCTATAACGCTTGAAGACGTGAGGAAATTTTTAAACGAGCACTTAGACCTTTCAAATTTGCTTTGCGTGCTAGGTGGCGACATCGATGAGAAGCAGACAAAAGAACTGGCTAAGGTTTTAGAAATTTTAGAGCCTGGCAAGGTGCGAAAGCTAGAGTGTTTTAGTCCAAGCAACAAGTGCGAAACCAGCGAGATCATCAGGCAAAGCGAGCAGGCCTACATCTACTTTGGCGCGCCATTTTATGTAAAGCCAGAGGAGAAATACAAGGCCGCAGTGGCGACATTTATCCTGGGCGAGGGCGGCTTTGGCTCGAGGCTCATGGAGGAGATCCGCGTGAAAAGAGGGCTTGCATATAGCGCCTACGCTAGAAATTTGCTAAATCTCTCTTACAGCCAGCTATACGGCTACATGCAGACAAAAAATGAGAAAAAAGATGAGGCTATCGCCGTTATAAAAGAGGAAATTTTAAAATTTAGTAAAAAAGGCGTTAGCAAGGCCGAGCTTGAGCAAGCGAAGAAATTTTTACTTGGCTCGTTGCCACTTAGGCTAGAGACGCTATTTAAACGCCTTGATATCGCGCAGGGCGAGTTTTATGAGCATGGCGAGCTTGGGGCATTTTTAAAAGATCTGGATAAAATTTCAGCCCTTTCACTAAGCGAGCTAAATAGCTTCATAAAAGCCCACGCAGAGATCAATCAGCTAAGTTTTTGCGTCCTAAAAAATGAAATTTGAAGCAAGCGATAGGGCAAAACTTCTAAAAATAGGCGTGCTTAGCCTACTTGACCTTGCTCTTGTGCTACCAAAGGGCTTTGAGGATACGACGATCGCTAAGAGCCCAAGAGAAGGGCAGATCTGCATAAATGTAAAGATCACCTCGCTCGCCTCGCGCCCTGGCATGTTAACGGCGCTTGCCTTTTGCGGGCAGTGGCAAAGTAGCGTAAAGATCGTCATTTTTAACGCAAAGTCTTGGCACTACGGCGCTTTTAAGGTGGGCAAGGAGATGGCTATATATGGGCTTTGCTCCTACGCCTTTAGCTCGTGGCAGATCGTAAATCCAAAAATCACCACAAAAATAGGCCAGATAGTGCCTAAATTTAAGACTGAGCTAAAAGATGATGAAGTCAAAAAACTCGTTTTAAAATATATAAATTTACAAAATTTATTAGCCGAAGGCTTAAATGAAAAAGAGGCTAAATTTCTGGCTGATCTGCAAAGGCTAGATGAGCAAAGTGTACAAATTTTATACCGCCTAAAAAATGATGGCGAGGGCGTGGAGATCTTAAAATTTGTAGAAATTTTTAACTACATAAAAAAGCTAAGTGCCAAAAAAATCTACTTTAAAAGCCCAAAAATCAAGCTTTTTGATATAAGTTCTTGGCTTAAAAGCTTACCATTTACTCCGACAAATGACCAGCTAAATGCGATAAACGACATCAGAGACGACCTTGGTGCTGTGCAGGCAAAAAGGCGCGTCATAATGGGCGATGTGGGAAGTGGCAAGACGCTAGTGATCCTAGCAGCTGCTCTTAGCGTCTATCCGCAAAGTGCCATTTTGATGGCGCCAACAAGCATCTTAAGCGAGCAAATTTATAACGAAGCAAAGAGGCTACTGCCCGCTTTTATGAATGTGATGCTGGTGCGAAGCGGGGAGAAAAAGATAGACTTTAGCGGAGTAAATTTGATCATCGGCACGCATGCGCTGCTCTTTCACGAGCTGCCAAACTCACCACTTGTTATGGTTGATGAGCAGCACCGCTTTGGCTCAAATCAGCGCAAAAAGATAGAGGAGCTTGCCTCAAGCGAGGACAAGCGAGCAAATTTTGTGCAGTTTTCAGCCACGCCAATACCAAGGACGCTCAGTCTTATTCAGTCATCGATCGTAAATTTTAGCTTTTTAAAGCAGATGCCGTTTAAGAAAAATATAACGAGCCAAATTTTAGGCGCTAGCGAGTTTGGCTTTTTGCTAACTCACATCAAAAATCAGCTTGAAGGTGGCTTTCAAGTAGCCATCATCTATCCTCTAGTTGAAAGTAGTGAGAGCTCAAACTACCAAAGTCTAAGCGAGGCACAAGGTTTTTGGCTAAAGAATTTCAAAAATGTCTTTGTCACGCACGGCAAGGATAAAGAAAAAGAAGAAATTTTAAGGCGGTTTAGAGAAGAGGGCGAGATTTTACTCTCAACAACCGTTGTTGAGGTGGGGATCTCGCTACCAAGGCTAAATACGATAGTGATCGTAGGGGCTGAGCGGCTCGGCCTTGCCACGCTTCATCAGCTGCGAGGCAGGGTGGGGCGAAACGGTGGCGATGGATACTGCTTTTTGTTTACCAAGCTAAAAGAGACGCCTGCTAGGTTAAAAGAATTTTGTGCGACAAATGACGGCTTTAGGGTGGCCGAGCTTGATCTTAAAAACCGCCAAAGCGGTGACATACTAAACGGCTTTGTACAGCATGGAGCGACATTTAACTTCTACGACTACGAGGATGATATCACACAGGCTGCAAAGGCTAGAGTGGCAGCGCTTGCTAAAAATAACGCCTAGTTGCTTTAAATTTTTGATTTAATTTTGTTAGCTTTAAATTTTTAGTGGAGTAAAATTTAATAAAATTATTTTCCTACTCTACGTTCTTTGCATATATTCTCGCATGGCATACCGTCATGATCGCGGTCAAAGCCACTGCGTCCACACTCTTTTAGATAGTGATATGCTTCTTCACAGCTCTTCATCTCTTTGCAATAGCGTTTAGAACAATCAAATTTATCCGCCGCGTTTGCCATCAATGCAAGAAATAAAATCAAAGCTACTTTTTTCATTTTTACTCCAAAGGCAGTATGTGTGAAATAACAAAAAGTACAAAAAGTGCTTTCAAAAGAATTTATCCTTTTGAAAGCAGATAAATTTAAAGAGGATATGTTAGGCAACACTCTCTTTGCACTTCGTCGATGTAGCTGACATTTAGATCGAGTCCATAAAGTTTACTTAAATTTTCACTTCTGATGATCTCATCAACCGTGCCAAATCCAACCTCGCCATCACCTTTTACAAGTGCCACATATCCGCCAAGAAGCACGGCAAAGTCAGGGTTGTGAGTGGTTAGCACGACCGAGTAGCCAAGCTCTTTTAGCCATTTGACGGTGCGTAGGAATTTATACTGGTTGCCAAAATCAAGCGCGCTCGTTGGCTCGTCAAATATGATCATCTTTGGCTGCGCAGCCATCGCACGAGCGATCATACACATCTGCTTTTGACCGCCACTCATCTGCGTGATGAAGCGATCTTCAAGATACTCGATCTCAAGCTTTTTGGTGTAAATTCTAGCGATCTCCTCGTCCTCTTTGCTAGGTCTTGCAAAGATGCCAAGGTGCGCCGCGCGTCCCATCGTTATGAACTCAAGTCCGGTGTAGTCATACTCTGTAACCTCGCTTTGAGCGACATACGCCATGATCTTAGCGCGCTCTTTGTTGCTTAGGCTATCTACGTTTTTGCCATCAAGAAAGATCTCGCCAGAAACTGGCTTTAGCGAGCCGCTTATTAGCCCAAGAGTTGTTGATTTGCCAGCTCCATTTCGACCAAGAATGGTTAAAATTTCTCCTGCGCCTATCTTTAAATTTACATTTTCTAGTTTGCCAGCCCCATTTGGGTAGCTAAAGTTTAAATTTCTAACTTCAAGCATCATGCAACCTTTTTATTTCGCCATAAAACCCAGACGAAAAATACCGTGCCGATAAAGCCAGTAAGTACGCCAAGAGGCACTTCGCTCACGCTTATGCTGCGCGCTAAGGTATCGACAAATAGCAAAAATATCGCACCCATAAATATGCTTGCAGGCATGCTTTTTATGTTATTTGCGCCAACTAGCATGCGCGCTAAGTGAGGCATGAGAAGTCCCACCCAAGCGACTATGCCGCTTATGCAGACGCTGCATGCTGTTAGAAGCGTAGCGCAGATGATGATGACAGCGCGCTCAAATGAGACATTTACGCCAAGTCTTGCCGCACTCTCGTCGCCAAGAGAGAGTAAATTTATACGCCAGCTCATGGCGATAAGTAAAATGGCGCAGATGATCATCACTGGAGCTATGTATTTTAAGTTGTCACTATCAAGCTTTGCAAGGCTACCAAGCTGCCAATAAACAATGTCAGGTAGCTTTGTCTCAGGATCTGCGACATACTTTAAAAAGCCGATCACTGAGCCCATGAGACCACTTACGATGATACCAGAAAGAACTAACATAAGCGTGCTCGTGCGACCCATCATCTTTGGTATGGCTAGCGTGATAGCAACGGCTGCTAGGCCAAAGCCAAAGGCAAAAGCCTGCACCCAAAATAGCGATAGATCAAAGATGATAGCAGTGGCTGCTCCCACACAAGCACCAGCTGAGACGCCTAGAAGATCAGGACTAACTAGCTGGTTTTTAAAGACGCCTTGATAGGCTGCACCACTCACGCTAAGAGCAGCTCCAACAAGGATGGCTGCGATGATGCGCGGGATGCGTAAATTTTCTATCACGTTTGTGATGTTGCTAGCTGCGCCATCTCCAAAACCAAAGCTGTGAGCTAGCACGCTAAAGACGTCGTTAAAAGGTATGTAAAATCTACCAACGCCAAGTGCGACAAAGGCGCAAAGAAGCGTTAGTAGAGCTAAAAAGATAACAACTATTGAAAAATTTGCGTTTTTCATATCTTACTTGCTGCTACCGTCTGGATTCAGACCTTTTAGGATATAGCCGTACTCTGTATCGCTAAGATCGTGATTTAAGAACTCTTTATAAAACTCTTTTGTTTTTACTTTCATATCGACATCTTTAAATAGATCTGGTTGGATAGTCTTTGCTGCCCATAAAATTTGAAGCACGTTTTCAGCGCCATATCTATCCCAGCTAAATACACCTTTTGGGTTGCCATAAACTTTGCCGTTTTTAACAGCATTTGAGCCAGAGAATGCAGGGTGCTCTTTTATCTTTTTGATCTGTGCGTCTGTGTCATTGCCGCCAACGATGATGATATCAGGATTTGCGTTGATGATCTCTTCAGCGCTAACTTCGATCATTGAACCCTCAGTATTGATAGCATTTACACCGCCACCTAGCTTGATCCAAGTGTTTTGGATAGTGTTTGTACCATCAACTTTTAGCAAATTCGCTCCGCCAAGAAGGTGAAGTACTTTTGGACGTTTAGCGTCAGGGATGTTTTTTGTTCTTGCTGTTACAAACTCAGAGTTATCGTGGATTTTATTAGCAAGCTTTTCAGCTTTTTTTCTAGCATCATCAGTGCCTATGACTTCAGCTGTTGCGTAGATGCTTTTCTCCATATCTGGATAGTCTCTAAAGATCAAATTTACCGCGCTAAAGCCATTTTTGATAAGTTCATCTTGAAAATTTTTGTTATACACTATGATAACGTCAGGTGCAAGTTTAACAAGCTCTTCGATCTGAAGGTCTTTGCCGTTTAGTGCAGCTGGTAAATTTTTAAGTCTTGGATAGACGTGCTCAAACCACTTGTTGTTTTTGATCAGATCAGTTGTGGCTACAACCTTATCCATACCGCCAAGTGCTAGGATGATCTCGTTGTTTGCATTCCATAATGCAGCGATCTTCTCAACCTTCTCAGGCACGCTTACTTTGACACCTTTCATATCTGTGATGCTTCTAGCAGACTCAGCTGCGCTTAGGCTAAGAGCCGCAAAAAGTGAAGCAACAAGGCTAAATTTGGTTACTTTATGCATAAAATTTGTTTGCATATTTTTTCCTTTATTTTTGAAGTATAAACATGTATATTAATAATATTTATATTAATTCTATGTAAATTTTGCATATACATTATGAAAAATTTACATATTATTGTAAATTCTTATAAAACTAATGGGATAAATTCTCTCCTTTTATTGACATATGTCATTATTTGCTTTTTTAAAATGAGATAAACTTCGCCTTAAAATTTTTAAAAAAAGGAGAATCAATGCGTGAATACAAAAAGTATTGGCTAGCACTTGTTGCAGTACTAGTAATTTGCTTTAGTATTTTAGGCTACTACGGCGTTGAGGTTTATAGAAGCTCGCCACCAGTTGTAAATTTTACAGATGAGAATGGCAATGTCGTGATCGACAAAGAGAGCATCTATAAAGGTCAAGAGGCCTGGCAAAGCATAGGAGGTATGCAAGTTGGCTCTGTTTGGGGACACGGTGCATATCAAGCACCTGATTGGAGTGCGGACTGGCTTCACAAAGAGTTAGTTATATTTTTAGAGTTAAAAGCAGATGAAATTTACCACTCAAAATATGCTGACTTAAATGATGAGCAAAAGGCAAATCTAAAAGTTCTACTTAAAAAAGAGTACCGAGAAAATGGCGTAAAAGACGATAAGATCGTACTTAGTAGTGATAGATTAAAGGCTATTAAGCAAGTAAGCCAAGAGTATTCATCACTTTTTGGAAATGACCCTAAGTTTAAATCTTTAAGAGAAGCTTATGCGATGAAAGAAAATACTCTTCCAAATGCTTCTGATAGAGATGATCTTAATAACTTTTTCTTCTGGTCAGCCTGGGCAACCGCAGCAAACAGACCTAACAGCGATGCTACATACACAAACAACTGGCCACATGAGCCACTAATCGATAATGTACCAACAAGCGAAAATATCTTTTGGTCAATCGCAAGCGTTGTAATACTTATTGCTGGTATTGGATTTCTTGTTTGGTTTAGCTCTTTTTATGGCAAAAAAGATGATGAAAAATTAGAAGTTATTAGCGAAGATCCGCTTAGTAAATTAAGCCTAACTCCATCTCAAAAAGCTCTTAAAAAATATCTTTTTGTAACTTTGGCTCTTTTTGCATTCCAAATTTTAATAGGTGGCTTTACAGCTCACTATACGGTCGAAGGACAAGAATTTTACGGTATAAACTTATCAGCCTATATTCCTTATTCACTTGCTAGAACATGGCACATTCAGGCTAGTATCTTCTGGATTGCGACAGGATTTTTAGCAGGCGGTCTTTTCCTAGCACCTATTATAAATGGCGGTAAAGATCCAAAATTCCAAAAGCTTGGCGTAGATTTATTATTTTACGCACTACTAATCCTTGTGGTTGGCAGTTTTGCTGGCGAGTATTTAGCGATTGCAAATATTATGCCTATAAATTTAAGCTTCTGGTTTGGACACCAAGGATATGAATATATCGAGCTTGGACGTGTTTGGCAGATTATTTTATTTGTTGGTCTTGTTATTTGGATGCTACTTTTACTTCGTGGATTTATCGGCGGATTTAAGAACAAAGGTGACAAAAATTTACTTGCTATCTTTGCAGCTTCAGCTGTTGCAGTTGGATTATTTTACGGAGCAGGATTATTTTACAGTCAAAGAAGTCCACTTCCAGTGATGGAATACTGGCGCTGGTGGGTTGTACACCTTTGGGTTGAAGGCTTTTTTGAGGTATTTGCTACCGCTTCACTTGCTTTTGTGTTTGTTAGTCTTGGTCTTGTTTCAAAGAGATTTGCTACGTTTTCAACACTTGCGAGTGCATCACTTTTCCTAGTAGGCGGAATTCCAGGAACTTTCCACCACTTATATTTTGCTGGTACTACAACACCTATAATGGCAGTTGGCGCTAGTTTCTCAGCACTTGAGGTAGTTCCTCTTGTATTGCTTGGTGCTGAAGCTTATGAACACTACAGACTTCAGTTTGCTCAAACTTGGGCTAAGACATTAAAATGGCCACTTTACTGCTTTATCGCAGTTGCTTTCTGGAATATGTTAGGTGCTGGTGTATTTGGATTTTTAATCAATCCTCCGATTTCACTATTTTATATCCAAGGCCTAAATACGACTCCAGTTCACGGACATGCTGCGCTATTTGGTGTTTATGGATTTTTAGCACTTGGATTTGTTTGGCTAGTAGCTACTTATCTATTCAAAGGTCAAGAATTTGACGAGAAGCTTATGAAAGTAGGCTTTTGGGGCTTAAATATAGGCCTTATGCTAATGATCGTGCTTTCACTACTTCCAATAGGAATTTATCAAGCATTTGCAAGCCTAGAGCATGGTATGTGGTATGCAAGAAGCGCTGAGCTTTTACAACAATCACACTTGCAAAATTTAAGATGGGTAAGAATGATTGGCGATACGATTTTAATAATCGGTGGAATCAGCTTCCTTGCACAACTTCTAAAATTTATGCTTAATAAAAAATCTTAAAACTAAAGGGGTACTTTGCCCCTTTATTAAGCTATCTTTTCATAAAATAACGCAAATTTAAAAGGAAAGAAATGATTACATTTTTTAAAAGAATTTGCGTTATTTTTATCGTACTCTTACACTCTTTTTTAGCTCTTGTAGTTGATTATTCATTTCCACACTATGCAAATGTACAAATCACAGGTGGCGATGTCAAACGTATGGACAAAGATGGTATCATCGACGCTAAAAATCCGGCAGATGGCCCTACCAGAGATGTTTATTTTATCTACACTAAAGATTCTAATAATTCAAATAAAGTCATGGCTTATAGAAATGAAGATACTGCATGGGGATTTCCGTTTTATTTTAAATTTAACTCAGCTGATGTACAAGCCAAAGCTCAAGGCTTTGCAAATAGCGATAAAAACGTAACTGTAAAATATTATGGATATAGAATTTCTATGCTTCAAGAGTTTAGAAATGTCATCTCACTAAAAGAAAGCGGTACTGATACTAGTTGGCCTGTAGCTAGCTATGTATTTTACTTTATCTTGTTTATCTCGCTAATAATTTGGACAAGAAAGATAAATAAGGCCTTTAGACCAAAAGCTAGTGAAAATTTAGAGAAATAGATAGTATTTGTTTTAGCTATTTGATATTTTAAAAATAAAAAAGAGAGCTTTATCTCTCTTTTTTATTTAAAAATTTCTGACGCTATCAAGTATTTTTAGCTCGTTTGCTCTGTTGTATTATTTGTCACATTCATCTACGTTTTTCCAGCTTGTAAAGTAAAATTCCACATCTTGATGTTTGCAATTATTTTTAAGAAAATCACCCATTTTTTTATGGTAGCCTTGCCATTCATCAGTTGTGACCTAGTTTAGTTCGCCAAGATCTTCTTAAAATGGCTTGCAGGGAAGCCTTCTTGTATCTAGATCTATTTTACGCAAGGATATCTCTATTCTATTTTTGAAACTTTAAAGCCATTTGCTGGCGTATTAGCTTTTGTAGTAGGATTTTTAGATTTCAGAAAGAAATTTTATAGTGAATCAGCATAAATTTTAGGGGCAAAGCTGCCCCTGTTTTTAGTAAAGACCGAAAGTTCCGTCTGTTCTTTTGTAGATCACGCGCATTTTTGCGTCAACATCGTTAAATACGTAAAATTGTTTATCGCTTGATTTTAGTTTCTCAAGTGCTTCTTCGACTTCAAGTGGTTTATAGATTTCAAGTTCCATAGGCACTATCTCCTCGACACCCTCTATCTTTTCTTCACCTATTCTTGAGCGAAATTCTTTGTCGTCAGCCTTGCCTTTAACAGTAAATTTCTTATCATGCTCTCTTCTTAAAACTTTTGATGCTTTTTCGATAGCAAGATCGATCGCAGCGTAAAGATCTTTATCTTTTTGGCGAACGACTATTGTATCTTTATGGGCCATATTTAGAGAAAATTCTGCATTAAAGCCTTTTTTTCCTTGTTTTTCATCGGCTGCTACAACACATCTTGCTGAGATGATGTCGAGATTGTATTTGCTAAGCGTATCAAAAGCGTCTTGGATATAGTTTTTGATTGGCTCTGTTAGCTCAAATTGTTTTCCTACAATGCTTATGTTCATCGTAATCTCCTTTATAGAAAGTAAGATGATTATAACACGCTAAAACTAAAAACAAATTAAACTAAAATCTTTATAAAATTTTAAAGTTTCTGAAGAGTTCGTTTGTGAAAATTTATAGGATTTGGCGTTTTTTTATCTTTTGATGTTACAAAAACATCAAAGATCATGTTGCCAGTACTTGCGACTCCGTTTGTTCCTGGCATGATGGTCGGTGGAGTGCACATGCCGATATCGCCAAAGTAAATTATTTTTACTTTAAAGTCGAACATATCGTTAAATTCTCCATCTACTTTATCTAGGCATTTGTTTGAGAAATCGGTTCTAAAAATTTCAAACATTGCATACTCTGCTGCTGCTTGAGCAACGAGTTGTGCTTGCTCTCTTAGATAAATTTCACTGCTTTGTCTAGCTGATGTGCTAGCTATCGAAAGGGCAAGAGTGCTGATAGAAGCTGCTACAACTAGAAAAAATATCGCTGCTATTAACGTAAATCCTTTTCTCATTAATAAACCGCCTTTGACTTGCAAATGGTTATTTCTGATTTTTCTGCTTTAAGGCAGAGCTTTAGCGCGATGACTCCATTTTTTTCTGTAAAGACAAATCTTGTTACATGTTTAGCTAGTGTCGCACTTTCGGCTTTGATAGCCTTTGTAGATGTTGAGCTAAATTTTTTAAAGCTTTCATTTAGCCATGGCCTATAGTTGTAGTAAATTTTAAGGTCAAAAGAGCCGTTTTGTACATCCTCGGCACTTTGCTCAGCTGGTGCTATGGCAATGGCTGTGTAAGCTAGCTTATACTGCTCTGAAATTTTTTTATTTTTAAAATCACTTGAAATTTTAAGCGTGTCGATTGATTGTATGCCTACTTTTGCGATGTCTAAGTGCCTTTGGTCTAAATTTTCTTGATAGCCAAAGCTGCTACCAACTCTATAAAGTATGCTAGAAAATATCGCCACTAAACCACCATTTTCATTATCGGCGTTTATGCACCTAGAGCCGCTATTTACATCTTCTTCATTGCTATCATTTTCGCAGGTCAAGTCCATTACGCCGTTTCTAAAAGCGTCATTAAATTTGCTTCCAGGACTTTTCAATCCATTTGCAATAGAGCTATTTGCAAGATCTACATATCCACTATATATACCTTCTTCAAAGATGGGATCTCCGTTAGTATCATCTCCTTTATATTCGTTGATGCCATCAAATAGCTCATAAGCAGCTGGGATAAATTCTAAAATTTCAAAGTCGCTACTTAAATTTACACCACTATCATTTAGAGCTAGGTAATCTCCATTTTTTTTCCTAGCGATAACGCTTTGTTTGATTCTGTGGCTAAGTAGCATTGAAATTTGTTCTAGAGCGATTTCGCTTTGTGTTTCTAGTTCGTTTATTACTTTGCTTTGAAAATAGTTTTGATATAAATTCATAAGCGTATTAAAGCTCATAAGTGAGATAACGCCAAGTACGGTGATGACTATTATTAGCTCAATTAATGTAAAAGCTTTTTTTGTTTTTTTCATTTCCATTCTTTTACACTTAGAGTGCTGCTTTCACCTATGTTAAAGGCATATCCATAAAGTACGCTTTTGCTCTCTTTTGTGGTTTTCATAGTTGTATCTAGCTTTATCTGTAAAACGTCACTATCATTTAAAGGAGTGCTAACTACAAATTTATCAGCTCCATTTGTTATGGTTGGAGTCGTTTCTGTGTCTATAATAAAGTCGCGTTTAGTAGTGCTAGCAGTTGGTGAGATGGATTTTTGGGTATTGAAATTTTTGATAGATTTTACTTTAAAATTTACGCTTTTGATTGATTCTGGAAGCTTTGAATCACTAGGCCTTGCGGCACATGCAGATGAATTGTGTACCGGATATGCAAGTATCCTATGACCTTCACCTTTTACTCCACTTTTTTCATAAAAATCCGGATTTGCTCCTTGCTCACAGATAATAAGAGGAAAAATTATAGCCTCTTGAGTAGTTATAGATGATGGCATGGTATTTTTACCTGCTATTAAGACTTGATCACTAAATGGTGCTTTTAATATTAATGACATATAAGTTTTAGCATTCATTAGTCCTTCTTGCATTAAGGATTGCTCGCTTAAATTTGAAGTAGTTCTTACTGCTAGTGGCAAGCTTGCACTTACTATGGCTACTACAAGCACTGACAAGATAAGCTCTATCAATGAAAAGCCGCCCCTTTTTACCACTCTATTCTCCTGTTTGTCTTATCGCTTATATCTAGGTTATTATCACTATTTGATTTTACTCCTATAAAACCTCCAACTGCGCCGCTTGTCTTATCCTCTATATTATTGCTCTTTAGGACTTTACCAGCCCATTCGCCATTTGGTACTAGAAAATTTAGATTGAAATTATTTGTTTCGGTTTTCTCATCAAATTCACTATAAAGAAGCCAGCTAGGTGCTCTCATTTTAGCCACATCAGTAACCGCTGAAGGGTTTCTTATAAAAATTATTTGCTCACCATTACTTATGCTGCTTACATCATTTCTTAAAACAGTGCCGCTGTAAGTGTTTGTAAAGCTAAAGTCGTGATAGTTAAGTACTCCTGCGCTATGTTTTGGATTGGTGGCCCAAAATGGTGCAGCTGGAAAGTCTTGCCACAGTTTGCCATTATCTTTCATATAGATATTTTTATTGCATCCATCGCAGTAGGCACCATAATAAATTTTGGCATAAAAGCCACTATAAAGCCCTTCATAAAATGGTGCATAAACCCTACCAAAGTAAAATTTTGCTGTCGTTTCTGTTGCTGGTTTTTCATATTTTTTTACTGTATCGGTGCTGTCTGACATACCGCTAAAACTAAAATCATTACTTGAAATAGTAAAAGGATTTTTAGCATGATTTACTTTTCTTTCAAAATTAAAATATACTTCACCTTTGCCTACGCCATTTACAAAAGTATTTTTCTCTACATAAAATGTTGATTTTGTGGCACTTGGATCTATTGCTTTTCTAGTGTTTGAGCCAGGAATTTCAAAAAATAAAATTTCTTCATTTGCTTTTGCTAATGTGCCGGCATTACCATCATTATCTGTAAAATTTAAAGGAACTCTGTCTAGTTTTATATCAAAGTTCATATTCTTTGCATAGCAATCTTCATTATAAAGTTTTGCAGGGTCATCGTTAAACAACCTAGCAGTTACTTCAAAGTCAAGCTTTGCTTTTTGTATGCCTTCATTATCAAGGTATGTTATATCGCTATCTTTTGTTATCTTTAACTTGCTTATTTGTATATCTTTTGGCCTAAATAGATAATCTCTATTACCTTCTAGCTTTATATTGCATCCGATCCTTCCTTCTTGAGCAGTATCTTGTGATGGATCGTTGCTAATTGAGTTTTTTACACAATCATCAGCTCTTGATGGCGCATGTTGATCAGTTATTGTATAGTCTTTGTCTAATACATAAAAATATGTATCGCCTATATCTGAGTAAGAAAAGCCAACAGGTCCACTTGATGTGTGACGGAAAATTTTACCCAACGCTTTATTTGGATCGTTAAAATCTACGCTTAGTTTGTTCTCGCTCTCTATAATGCTAGGATCGCAAGTCGCACTATATGCTGGTACAAGTTTTATCTCTCCATTTGAGCCACTTATGTTATTTATATAGCCATTTGCTAAGTCACTATCAAGAGGTTTCATAGCTGCAAGAGCAATGTTATTATAAACTTTGCCGCCTATTAAAACATTGTTATTATTGATCGTATTCTTGTCAGTATCCCATAGCCTAAAGTGACTTGGTCTTATGGCAAAATCATCTAATTTTTCGCATTCAACCTTTGTAGTATTTGTCACTGGATCAAGATGAGAAATTCTAAATTTTACGCTTTTATAGGCTCTGTCAATACTAATGCCTGATAACAAAATATCAGTTACGCCATTAAATGTTATATCTTGTTCATATAAATTTGTTGGAGCACTGCAAGACTCGACCAACTCTACTTTTACATCTACTGGGGCATCTGGTACTTTTTTGTTGCCATCTGTATCATAGTTCGTGATATAGACATTAAATGGCGTAGAAACGATTTTAGTTAGAAGTCTATTTTTAAATTTATCTTTAAAAGCTGCCGAGCCATCGTCTTGTCTATTACTTGCGACGAAATTATTTGGACTGGTACTAACACCTAAAGTAATGTTGTAGTTTTGATTACTACATCTTCTTATATATGTGTCATAGGGCTGTAAATTTATATCAGCATTTGCGACCATGGCTTTGTAACTATTTGTCTCAAATTTAGACTTAAGGGTCGTTTCATATATGGCATAAGCGTAGTTGCCTTGATGAATTAGCATTTCTCCACCCTTATTTGCAGCCGCACCTTGTCCTAAATAAAAAGTTAAGTCATTTCCGCTTAATTGCTGCAAGCCTGTGTTGTCGCTATAGTGTACCTGTCCTGACATAGTAAGCAGATCACTAGGTCCTTGTGATGCTTTATCTGCGTATATGTAAGTTGAGTTTGGATTATAAATTTGGCTTGGATATATTGTAGCTTTTAACGCAAAGTCTTGGGCAGCTTCATTAGTATTGTTTGTAACTTCAACGAAAGTTTTTAAAATAGTATTTGCTGGCACTACTGTTGGGGTATTTTCTTGCACCTTTGTAAAAGTACTATCGCTAGGTTTTTTTGCATAAATATATTCCATATAGCAAACATCTGGTTTATATATACGGGTAGAAAAGCCTACCATGGCCAAATTTATACGGTCAGCGCTTACAACATTAGCACTGCCTGAATTTTTAATCGTTGTAACTGTAAATTTTATATCTGCTTCTTTTTGGGAATGTGACATTTTGTCTGATATATCAAATATATCTAAGTCTGCTTGAGAGTGAAATTTTTTGCCTGGATTTATAGGTTGTCCAAATTTTGTCATGGTTGAGTTAAATTGATCACCTTTTGCATTGTATTTGCTGGTTATACTCAGATAGCTACCTTCGTTTTCTATTTCAATATTCTCACCTTTTGTTTCTGGCTTTCCGCCAAAAGAAAACATTGTAAGCGTAGCATTTATATCGCCTGCTTTTGGTGTATAGATATTTTCAAATTTTACATCTACGGTTGAGCTCTTTACAGTACCAAATGGATCGCTTGACTTCATCCAGTCTGCTGCAAGCCTTTCTAGTCCATCAAATATACTAACAAGCTTTGGCTCTATATTGTTTGCTGCAGCGGTTTTATCATCAAAGTCATAAATGATGACTAAACTCCAAGCCGCAAATTGTGGTGCGATGGATTGTATCCAGTAACCATTTTGCCCTTGAACTGGTGAGAATAGTAGCGTGCCGTATGTTTTTTTTAGTTTTCTATTAGTAGAGTTGTTTACCTTATATATGCCATCATTTGGGTCTATAAATTCATCACTAAAGGGAATCGTAGTTGATCTGATATTGCCAGCATAAAATGTCCTATCTGACTCACTAGTACCAAGAGAATCTCTAACTATATCTGTTACATCAGCACTTGCTACATATTGGTAGTTTATTCCAGCCTTTACATAGTAGCTATTAGACTCGTTTTGATTGTATGATTCAAGAGTCATTGATTTTGGTTTATACTCACTAAATGAGCCAAACCAAAAGATGTCTTTTGGATCAGCATCTATTGTGATTACATTTTTTCCAGGAGCTTTAAAATCAATCCTACTATATCCTTTTATGTAATTTAGAGCATTTGTATATAAATTTGTTTTAATGGCCCAGTTTTGATAAAGAGAGCCACCCCAATAAAGCCTGGCATAGACTACGTTTTTGCCCTTTAAATTATTTTGTATAAAGGTATTTTTCTCACTAAAATCAAATGTGGAAGAGGATGAATTTTTACAATAAGGATGCTTGCTAGGATTATAAATATATGTTGTTTGGCAAAGTGTGTAATTGCTAGACGAAAAATTACCAGTATTTAAAAATATTCTATCGGCTGTAGATGATGTTTTTGTTACGTTAGATGGATCTGGAACAAAATTATATCCAGTGTATTGTGGAATCATAATAGTAGCACCAATGGTAGCTATATCGCCATTTACTCTGGTATTTAGATTGCCATTTATTGATCTTTGTCTTAAGCCTTTAGAGTGATCATCCCACATACCAATTAATGGTTCATACCCCCACGGAGAAGATTGTCTTGCATAAATGTGATAATGATCTTGTGCTACACCGGAAACAAAGTTGTTAGTATCTATCGTCCAAGTTCTATCAGATTTTCTTATACAATGTGGGATATTTTTAGAAGAGTTGTCTTGGTACTCTTCAGCGTCTATAAAGCAAGAATAATTTGCTCCACTACAACCAATAGATGCTGCTTCTGCTGTAGTACAAGCTCTGGGTGCACAAAAACCAAACGTGACAATAAGACAGAGTAAGTATACTATCTTCACAACAAATCCTCTAAATAACAATAAAAAATCTCTCCTTAGATTTTCTAAAAGCTTTTAGCTACTATTTTTGTATAAAATTTTCTATCATTTCAGCTTGCCCGTACTGAGGATATTTGGCAATGTCTAAAACGACTTGAGATAAGGTCATATTATCCATATTGCAAACGATAGGAGCTATAAAATTTACAGTTGATTTTTCAAGCGGGAGTGCAACAACGATAATGTTATAAATTCTAAGTTGAGAGCTTTCTTTAATCTCCATAAGATCTTCATAATAGTTTGGAATATCGAATTCGTAGCTTCTTAATGCAAAAGGATTTATCATTGTAAAAGATGTCTCATCATCTTTGCTTGCTAGCTTAACAAAAAATTTATCAAGTTCAATTAACTCCATCGTCTTAATATGCTCAAAGCCTAAAATAGGGCTTTTAACACTAAAAATCATACTAACTCCTATTTTGTAAAGTTGCCGTATTTTATCATAGTTTTAAAAAATTTATACAAAAATAATAGCAAAAAATGTAGAATACGAGGATTTAAACTTTTTAAGGAAAAGCATGAAAAGATTTTCTAAATTTCTAGCAGTTGTAGCTCTTTTGGGGCTTTTTAGTGGTTGTGCTGAAAAATATACCGAGCTTTACAATCTAACTCCTGATGAGTGGTATGCTCAGGTTATCGCTGATATAAAAGACGGTGATCTTGAAGCGGCCGATAAACACTATGTTTCAATGGCAAGCGAACACGTAGCAAGCCCACTTTTGGAGCAAATTTTACTTATCCTTGCCCAAGCTCACGCAAATGATGAAGAGTATCTTATGGCAAATCACTATCTTGACGAGTATATCAAAAGATATGGCGACAACGGCCCAAAAACAGAATTTGCTCAGTATCTAAAGATAAAAGCAAATTTTGACTCATTTACTCAGCCAAACCGTAACCAAAAGCTTATGGAAGATAGCGTAACAGAGATCGAGAAATTTCTTTATATGTATCCAAATACTGAATATAAGCCACTTATTGAGACTATGCTTATTAAATTCAAACTCGCGCTTTACTTCCTAGATATGCAAATAGCTGATCTTTACAATAGGACTGGTCGTGATGT
This sequence comes from Campylobacter concisus, assembly GCF_002912895.1. Taxonomy (GTDB): domain Bacteria; phylum Campylobacterota; class Campylobacteria; order Campylobacterales; family Campylobacteraceae; genus Campylobacter_A; species Campylobacter_A concisus_G. The sequence goes on along the minus strand of NZ_POZX01000011.1, from coordinate 2,796 downwards.
TTCGGCTAAAATTTACGAGCAAAAGCTTGAAGAGTCGCCGTTTAGAAACTCAGATCTTATCAAACCTGACGTGGCATGGTATAGAAAACTGTTTGAATAGGAGAAATTTTGCAAATAAACGAAAATAAAGGCTTCCCAACTGAAATTCCTATTGTCGTTGAGGACGAGCTATTTTTATATCCATTTATGATAACTCCGCTTTTTTTAAGTGATGATGAAAATTTAAAGGCACTTGAACTCGCCATACAAGAAGAGACTCCGATCCTTGTGGTGCCTACAAAGCCTCAGCAAGACGGTGCTAGAGACTTTGATGGTATCTATGATGCTGGCGTTATCGGCACGATAATGCGCCGTGTGCCACTACCCGATGGACGCGTAAAAGTACTATTTCAGGGCATCGACAAAGGTAAAATTTTAAAACAATCAGGCATAAATCCGCTCCGTGGAATTGTCGATATGCTCCACGTCAAGCGCCCATCGCAGGTGAAAACTGACGCTCTTATCGTAGTTTTAAGAGAAAAAGTAAGAGAGCTTTCGCAGTTTAGCCACTTTTTTCCGCCTGATCTTTTAAAGACGGTAGAAGAGAGCGCTGAAGCGATCAGGGTTTGTGACCTAGTTTCAAGTGCACTTCGCCTAAAAAAACAGATCGCTTATAGCTTTTTTGTCGAGGAAAATTTAGAGCAACGCCTACTAAAGCTCATCGACTACGTTATCGAAGAAATTGAGGCAAATAAACTTCAAAAAGAGATAAAAAATAAAGTCCATTCAAAGATCGATAAGACAAATAAAGAGTACTTTTTAAAAGAGCAGCTAAAGCAAATTCAAGCTGAGCTTGGAGCGGATACGAGCCGTGAAGAGGAGCTTGAAGAGTACCGCAAAAAGCTTGATGCGAAGAAGAAATTTATGGCTGAGGACGCCTACAAAGAGATCAAAAAACAAATAGACAAACTTTCTCGCATGCACCCAGACTCAGCTGACGCAAACACCTTGCAAAGCTACCTTGACTGGGTACTTGAGATACCATTTGAAAATGTAGCTAAGAAAAAGTCATCCATCAGCGAAGTGAGCAAGCATCTAAATGCCGATCACTACAGCTTGGAGAAGCCAAAAGAGCGCATCGAGGAGTATTTTGCTTTGCGTGAGCTTTTGGAGCTTAGAGGCGTTGGCGAAAAGGTAAATAATGGCGCTATTTTATGCTTTGCAGGCCCTCCAGGCGTGGGTAAAACCAGCCTTGCAAACTCGATCGCAAAAGCACTAAAGCGTGAGCTAGTTAGGATCGCACTTGGTGGACTTGAGGACGTAAACGAGCTAAGAGGCCACCGCCGCACCTACATAGGCGCCATGCCAGGGCGTATCGTGCAAGGGCTCATAGAAGCCAAGCAGATGAATCCAGTAGTAGTTCTTGACGAGATCGATAAAGTTGGCAGAAGCTACAGAGGTGATCCGACTGCTGTTTTACTTGAAATTTTAGATCCTGAGCAAAATAATAAATTTAGAGATTACTACTTAAATTTCAACATGGATCTTAGCAAGATCATCTTCATCGCTACAGCAAATGACGTGAGCATGATACCAGCCGCACTTCGCGACAGGATGGAGTTTATCGAGCTTAGCTCATACACACCACAAGAAAAATTTGAGATCGCTAAAAAATATCTATTGCCTCAGGAGCTTAAAAAGCACGGGCTAAAACCAAGTGATGTAAGTATCAGCAAAGAGGCGCTTGAGCTAATCATCAGCGACTACACAAGAGAGAGTGGCGTGCGAAATTTACGCCGCAGGATCGCTGATATATTAAGAAAAGTCGCCAAAAATATCCTCACTAAAAAAAATGAGGGCAAGATCAGCGTCACGGCTAAAAATTTGAAAGAATTTTTAGAGAAAAAGGTCTATGAGATCGAGCCGGCAGATAAAAAAGATCAGATCGGTCTAGTAAATGGCCTTGCGTGGACGAGTGTCGGTGGCGACGTGCTAAGGATCGAGGCTATCAGGATCCAAGGCAAAGGCAGCATGCAGATCACCGGTCAGCTAGGCGACGTGATGAAAGAGAGCGCTCATATCGCATTTAGCGTGGTAAAAGTGCTGATCGATAACAAAAAACTAAAAGTACCAATGGCTATCGTGCCAAAACTAGATGATGACAAGCGTAAGCTCGAAGCTAGCGATGTTTATAGGCGCTATGATCTTCACTTGCACGTACCAGAGGGTGCTGTACCAAAAGATGGCCCAAGTGCTGGCATCACGATGGCAACCGCGATCGCATCTATACTAACCGACACAAAGGTAAGACACGACATAGCAATGACTGGTGAGATTACGCTAACTGGCAGAGTGTTGCCGATCGGTGGTCTAAAAGAGAAGCTCATCGCTGCCCACAAAGCCGGTATCAAAACAGCTCTGATACCTCGTAAAAACTATGACCGCGACCTTATCGATATCCCAGCTGAGGTAAAAGCTGATATGAAGATCATCGCTGTAGATACGATCGATGATGTGCTAAAAAATGCTCTTGTAGCTAAAAAATAATCTTTCCCTAGTCCTAAGTGAGATTAGGGCTAGGGAAATTTATAAATTTTGATGATCATAAAATCCAAGCAAAAAGCCATATAACGCATAAAAGCAATTAATAATTTAAACATTATAAGCACATGCAGCACAGCAGAGAAAAATAAATTTTAAAATTTTATAAACGAGTGATTTTGGCTCTAAAATTTGAACTAAGCGGTAAGCGAATTTAGATTTTAGTTCTTGCGAGTGAATGAAATTTTAAAATTTGTAAAGATGATTGATTAAATT
>NZ_POZX01000010.1:0-21947 GCF_002912895.1 Campylobacter concisus | reverse complement strand
CTCTATCACAGGCAATTAAATTTAAATTTTTATTTTGAGACAAAATGGCACTAGAATGTCCGGCATATCCAAGCGTGCAATCTATAAAATTTCCATTTAAATTTTTAAAAAAGGATAGAACTTCATCGAGTAAAACACTGATATGTGGACTTTGCAACACTGCCTCTTTATAGTAATTAGTGTAGAAAATTTATCGAAATTTTACTTAAAAAGCTATCATTACACAAAATTTTACATAAATTTTAAGATAGTTTAAAATATAATCGCTTAAACGTAGGAGAAAAAATGGAGCTAGAACACTCAATAAATGAGATAAAAACGATATCACTTTCTATGTTTAGAAAGAATTTTTTTGGCGTCTTTCACGGCTCGATTTCAGCAAGAGTCGAAAAAAATCAATTTATAATCAATAAACAAAATGCTATTTTTGATAATTTAAAAGATGATGACTTGACGCTTCTTTCATCAAAAAAAGACTATCGTTGGAATGAAGCTAGTCTTGATGCTGATATACACTTAAATATTTATAAAAATATAAATGAGGCAAGATTTGTTTGCTACGCGATGCCACCATACGCAACTGCCTACGCAATGAAACATGAAAAAATCGTATCGAAAGATTATTTTGGGTATATGAGATTTAATGAAATTTTAGTCTATGATCCAAAACAATATGACGACTGGTATGAGCGTGCAGAAACTGAAATTTATAGATATATGCTAGAAAAAAATACAAATATTATTATCGTCAAAGGGTATGGCATTTACGCATACAGTAGAAGCCCTCAGCTTCTTGCAAAAGAGATAGCTTTGCTAGAAAATAGCTGCAAATTGCTTCATTTAACTAGTGGTTATAGCGATTATAGTATTTAAAAATTTTGCTAACAATACTAAAAATTGTTAGCAAAATTCTTTACAAAGGTATTTTTTAAAGCCCCTATTTTAAGCTTATTTAAGGCAATTTTATATAATATATCATACAAATTTCGTTAGTCTTTTAAAGGAAAATTTAATGTTGTCTTGGATGCAAAAACATAAAAAATACCTAGTTGTTACCATTTGGGTAAGTACAATAGCCTTTGTTGGAGCAGGCTTTGTAGGCTGGGGAGCATATGATTTAAACAGCAATCGAGCCACTTCAGTAGCAAAAGTAGGACACAGAAATATAAGCATTCAAGAACTGCAACAAAAATACGATAGTTTGTATCAATACTACAATAACCTTTTTGATGGTAAATTAACGCAAGAAAAGGCTAATGAGTTAGGATTACAAAATGCTGCACTTCAGGCTACAATTCAAGAGAATTTACTATTAAATTTTGCAGACGATATAGGTCTTAGTGTTAGCAAAGATGATATTTTAAAATATATAATCGTTGATCCAACATTTCAAAAAGATGGTGCTTTTGATAAAAATTTATACTACGATATTTTAAGAAGGGCCAGAATAAATCCAACTGATTTTGAAGAAAATTTAAAGCTAACAATACTACTTGATAAACTTAGAACTATTTTAAATTTACCAGCCAGCAAAGAAGATATTGCAATGATGGAAGCAAGCTTTTTTATGCAAGACAAATTAGCAATACAGATAATAAATGCTAATCAAAGTGATATAAAAATAGATGAAAAAGAGCTAAAGGATCTTTGGGAAACAAATAAAAACAAATATATGACAAAGACTATATACGGTCTAGAAACATACTTTATAGAATCAAATAAAAATGATGTAAATCAAACTACTTTGAGTGACTACTACAACGAAAATAAGGAGAGATACAAAGGCTCGGATGATAAAATCAAATCATTTGACGAAGTAAAGACTGAAGTTATCAAAGACTACAATATTGAGAAAAGCAAGACCGATGCTTTAAAAAAATATACCTCTATCAAAAAAGCTGAGCTTGCAACAAATGAATTTGTTAGTATAAATGAAGATAATGCAACATTCTCGCTTGATGAAATAAAAGGTGCAAAAGTTGGTGAGGTTATAAAACCATTTACATATAAAGATGGATATTTAATAGTTAGAGTAAAAAGCATAACTCCTCCACAACCTATGAGTTTTGAACAAGCAAGAGCAATGGTACTTGAAATTTACAAAGATAAAAAGAAAAAAGAAAACTTAACAACTATGGCAAAAGAGTCTTTACAAAATTTCAAAGGAACTGATATAGGCTTTATTAGTAGAGATATAAATAGCTCTATCTTAGGACTAAATGAAAGTGAGACTAGAGCTTTTGTTTCTCAACTTTTTGAAACTAACAACAAAAAAGATTATGTTATATTAGAGGATAAGGCCGTTGTATACGACATTTTGGAACAAAAGTTGCTTGTAGATAATATAGATAATAACTATAAGCAAATAACACAGCAGAACGTTACAATGCTTAAAAATAATGAGCTAATAAAAGATTTAACAAACAAACTTAAAAAATACTATGAAATTAAAGAATATATCAAAAGGTAATTTATCTTGAGTACAAAAATTTTAGGTATAGATGTCGGCTCTTTCCAGATTTGTGCAGTAATAGCACAACATGATGAAAATGGCATTAAGATAATTGGAATTGGAACTGAAAAAACACAAGGAATAAGAAAAGGTGTTATAACCAATATTGAGCAAGCTGCAAAGTCTATAAAAAATGCATTAATAGAAGCACAAAGAGTTGCAGGAATACGCTATGAAAAAGTCATAGTTTCTATTTCTGGTGCGTATACAAAAAGCGTTGACAGTAGTGGTGTAGTGAATATACCAAATCATGAAATAGGTATAAAAGAGATCGAACGTGCTATGCAAATGGCCGATCATACAGCTGATATACCTCATGAGTATGAAAAACTACATGTTCTTCCTTATAATTTTAAAGTAGATGGACAAGAACATATTGAAGATCCAATAGGTATGAACGGTAGTAGGCTAGAAGTTCAAACACATATTGTTACAGTACAAAAGTCATCTATTAGCAACCTAAGAAAAGCCATAAATTTAGCAGGTGTTCAACTAGATAATATAGTACTTTCAGGATATGCTTCTGCGATAGCAACATTAACAAAAGATGAGAAAGAGCTTGGTGCTGCACTTGTTGATATGGGTGGCGCTACTTGTAATCTTGTAGTACATTCTGGAAATTCTATAAGATACAATGAATTTTTACCTGTTGGCTCAGCAAACATTACAAATGATCTTTCTATGGCTCTGCATACACCTCTTCCAAAGGCAGAAGAGATAAAATTAGGTTATGGTGCTTTAATAAATAAGTCAGTTGATTTAATAGAGCTCCCGATCCTTGGAGATGAAACAAAAAGTCACGAAGTTTCACTAGACATAATATCAAATGTTATATATGCCAGAGCAGAAGAAACTCTTATGGTACTTGCTAAGATGCTAGAAGATAGTGGCTATAAAGATAGCATTGGTGCTGGAATAATACTTACTGGCGGTATGACTAAGCTAGAAGGTATTAGAGATCTTGCATCCGCGATATTTGACAAAATGCCAGTTCGTATAGCAAAACCAAAAGAGATGGATGGATTATTTGAAATTTTAAGAGATCCAGCAAATTCTTGTGCTATAGGACTTTGTTTATATGGTGCTGGCAACTTTAGCCCATACGAGATTGATTCTGAGAAAAAAATGAGATACCAAGGGGAAGTAGCCTCAAAACCGAAAGCAAATTTTAGAAATGTTTATGTAGAAGAAGAAAATGTACAAAATTTTGGACAAGGGGTGCAGGATCCAAATGAAAAAGAGGATAGTTTTTTTGATAAAGATTTTGAATTAGAGGTAGCAAATAAATCAAAAAATAAAGAAGAGCTTGCCAATATTGCAGATATTAGCAAACAAGAAAAAAAGCCAAATGCTTTTGCAAAATTTTGGCATAGTATTACACAATTATTTTAAGGAGAATTTCAAAAATGAGTAGCTTCACAGTAGAAGAAAATAAAAGCATCTATGGTGCAAAGATAAAGGTCGTAGGTGTAGGTGGAGGTGGTGGCAATATGGTCAACCATATAATAAGAGTTAATCCAAATTTAAATATAGATCTTATTGTTGCTAATACAGATGCTAAGGCTCTTGAAAATTCTCTTGCACATACGAAAATTCAACTAGGCGAGAAAACAACAAAAGGTCTAGGTGCAGGCATGAGACCTGAAATAGGAAAAGCTGCTGCTGAAGAGAGCTACGATGAAGTAAAAAGTGCACTTGAGACATCAGATATAGTTTTTATCGGTACAGGACTTGGTGGTGGAACTGGTACAGGTGCAGCTCCAGTAGTTGCTCAAGCTGCAAAAGATATTGGTGCACTAACAGTTGCAGTTGTTACTATGCCTTTTATGTTTGAAGGAAAAAAACGTAGAAAATTGGCTGATTGTGGCCTTGAAGAGCTCAGGAAAGAAAGCGATTCTATTGTTGTCATTCCAAACGATAAGCTCCTAACATTAATTGATAAAAATGCTGGTATAAAAGAAAGCTTTGAAATGGTCGATGAAGTACTTGCAAGAGCTGTAAATGGCATGAGTACGATTGTACTTGACTCAGGAAAAAGCGACATAAATCTAGACTTTGCTGATGTTAGAACGATTATGAGCCATAGAGGACTAGCTTTAATGGGTGTTGGCGAAGCAAGTGGCGAAGATGCAGCACAAGAAGCTATAAAAAATGCTATACAATCACCACTTCTTGATAATATGACAATAAATGGCGCATTTGGTATTTTAGTTCATTTTAGAATAAGCCCTAGTTGCCCACTAGCTGATATCAATAATGCGATGAGTATTATTCATGAGGCAGCAGATGAAGATGCTGAAATTATATTTGGTACAACAACTGATGACAAAATAGAAGATAATAAGGTTGAAGTTACAATAATAGCCACAGGTTTTCAAAGCTCACAAAAAGAAACTGAAAAAAAAGATGAAGTACAAACTTCTAATGCAAACGATATCATAAAAAAAGAGCGTATATTAAGACTTAAAAAAGTTAGTGGTGGATATGACGAAGACTATATGTCACAACTTGATGTGCCATCATTTATGCGCCATCAAATGGACTAATAAAAAACAAACTCCTTAAAATTTCTAGAGAGCTTTTGCTCTCTAGCTTATTAAAAATTTACAAACTTTCAAATCTAAAAACTTAAAATTTAAACTCCAAGTTGTGCTTTTACAAAATCGCTTGCCATTTGTATATTCCACTCAGGCTCCCAGACAAGATCGATCTCACACTCTTTGACACCTTCTATATCAAGCACGGCAGTTTCTACCCAGCCAAGTATCATTTCGTGCAGTGGGCAAGATTTGGTTGAAAGCGTCATAGTAACTTTTGCTTTGCCATTTTCATCGCAGCTAGCATCGTATATAAGTCCGAGCGAAACGATATCAAAGCCAACTTCTGGATCAACGATATTTGACAGTGCATTATAAATTTTTTCTTTCATTTTTTATCCTTTAAAACCAGTAAATCTAAAAATATTTATTATATTGATTGATAGCAAAACTATGCTAAGAGCTATAAAAATCATACCAGCTTGCACTAAAATTTCTAGTTCAAAGCAAGTTGAGAGAAGATAGCAAAGAAGTGAGATAGCATTAAAAGCTATACCAAAATAAGCTATCTTTTTTAGTATCATGGCATCAAGAAGTGGCACTTTTACCTTTCCGACAAAAGGTGCTACGTAGTGATACCATATGAGAAATGGTGCGATCTTGTAAAGATGAGCTACAATAAAAGCAAACAAAAAGCCATATATTAAAAAATATGCAGCTAAATTTAATTTATCCAAAGCTATAAAAACAGCAGCACCAAGTAAAGCCACCAGTGAAAGTACGATATTTACATTCCAGTAATCATACGCCTTTCTAACGCGTTTTTTTAAAATATAAAGTGCTTGAGCTATAAAAAGTAAAGCTGCCACACATATTGACAAAACAGACAAATTTTCATTAAAAGCTAGTAAGATACCTCCCAAAATATAGCATGTTAGCGAGGCTTTGCTAAGTGTAAATTTTAGATCGTGAGCCAATGCAAACATAGGTAAGAGTACGCTAGCAGCTCCAAGTATCACAAGAAATACAAAACCTAGCACAAAATAGACGTGAAATTTTAGTGTCATCTCAAAATCAAGCATCAGCGTGCCACTAAGTATCATAAGCAAGCAAAAACCAAGCGTTATTCCAATTACCAAAAAGATAGCTGAAACAAAAAGTGCAAAGGCCGCAAAGCTCTTTTTTTCATTATCCATAAAGCTTAATGCGTAAGTCGTAGCAAAAAAAGCAAGCGAGCAAAAAAGCAAAACTCCACTAATTTGTAAAATTTTAGCCTCAGTAAATAACATCCCGTAGCACATGCCCAGCAATGATAGACAAAAAATAGCCAAATTTAAAATAGCACCTTTTGCAGTAAAAAACGGCTTTTCTAAGATTACTGAGGTTAGCTGATAGAGCGCTCCGATGATAATGCTGATAACAAAGCCAACAAAAAATATATGCAAAAAACCAGCTGTATTTAGTGAGCTGATAGCATCAAAATCTGCATAAAAGAATGCCGGCACACTTAATGCTAAAAAGAAAATCCCAGCAATAAAATATCCACCGACTAACTTAAATGGTGGTGCGTAAGTATTTAAAAGCATCTTAGTGGCAAAGACTCGTATCTACGTCTTCTATGTTTGCACCGTCTTTTAGGCTAAAAATCATCTTTACAGCCCCACCATCTATATCTTCACGCTCTATATCAAAGCTCTTATCTATCTTTGGTATAAGACCAGCTGGAAATTTATGATTTAGCATCATAATTTTTGTATTTTTATCAGCAAATTTAATAGCGATTAATGCATTGACCATTGGCTCTGGCGGCACGCAAGGACGTGAGTCAAAGCCAACAAAATTTACACCATTTTCATTAAATTTATAAAATGGCACGGTTGCACCATCAACACTAAATTGCTCCGCATTTTTGAAAAAATCGCTCATTTTTTCTCCTTTTAATTTTGGAGAATTATACTCTGATTAAACTTTTTAAACTATTGATTTGCTTCAACAAAAGCTATTTTACGTAAGGTATAAATTCCTCGTATCCAAGTCTAGCCATATCTTCAAGCGGTATAAATTTAAGGCTCGCACCGTTTATGCAATATCTTAGCCCACCCTTATCGCTTGGGCCATCGTCAAAAACATGCCCAAGGTGCGCGTCACTATTTTGAGACTTAACTTCGACCCTTTTCATCATAAACGAGTTGTCCTCCTTATATGAAAGAGCTGTTGTCGTGATAGGCTTTGTAAAGCTTGGCCAGCCACATCCTGCATCAAATTTATCTGCACTTGAGAAAAGTGGCTTTCCGCTTGTAATATCTACATAAATACCTTTTTGATCAAATTTATCATACTCACTGCTAAATGGCCTCTCAGTCGCTGCTTCTTGCGTCACGGCATACTGCTCGCTACTTAAATTTTTCTTTAGCTCATCTTTACTAAGCGGCTTAAATTTCGCCTCATCGTAAAGCGGTTTATCAGCTAAACCTAGGTCAATATGACAATATCCAAAAGGATTTTTATCAAGATAATCTTGATGATACTCCTCACCTAAGACGAAATTTTTAAGTGGCGCCACCTCAACCACGATCTTATCTTTAAATTTCTTTTGTTCTATTTTCATAAAGCTCTCTATCGTTGGCAGATCACTTTCGCTCACATAGTAAATTCCGCTTCTATACTGCCTACCAACGTCATTGCCTTGTTTATTTAGAGAGGTCGGATCGATCACTCTAAAAAAATGAGCCAAAATTTCAGCCAAAGCGACCCTGTTTTCATCAAATTTGACATAAAGTGTCTCAGCGTGATCGCTCTCATGTAGCTCACGGTAGCTCGTGCTCTCACTCTTACCATTTGCGTAGCCCACTTTTGTATCTACCACGCCAAATATCTTTTTAAAATATCCCTGCATGCCCCAAAAGCAGCCACCTGCTAAATAAATTTCTTTCAGATTTTGCCCTGCCATCGTCTGCTCCTTTATAAACTCATCTTTAGCCATCAAATTTATACCCAAAAATACCACCAAAACCAAGAGAAAATTTAATATCTTTTTCATGTGAGCTCCTTTTTTGAAGGATTATATAAAATTTAAAGTTATAAAGTGTGAAGTAAGGGGCAAAGCGCCCCTAAATTTTAGTGTAAAAAGTGTCTAACGCCAGTAAAATATAGCGACATGCCGTGCTCGTCAGCAGCCTCTATCACCTCATCATCTCTGATGCTACCGCCTGGCTCGATGACGCATTTTACTCCGACTTTGCTAGCGATGTCGATGCTATCTCTAAATGGGAAGAACGCTTCACTTGCAAGCACGCAGCCACTTAGATCGATCTTTAGTTCTTTTGCCTTTGCTACGGCCGCACGAGCAGCATCCACACGGCTAGTCATACCCATGCCAATAGCCACCATCGCGCCATCTTTTACATAAACTACGCAGTTACTCTTTGTTAGTGCAGCCACTTTCCACGCTATCTGAGCGTCTTTTAGCTCACTACCAGTCGCAAATTTCTTACTCATTTGCTTCATATTTTCAAGCTCTTCGTCTTTTACGAAATCTCTTTCTTGAAATACAAATCCACCATCGATGTGCTTAAAGTCAAATTTATCATTTGAGCGGACTAAAAATTTATTATCCTGAGTGAAAATTTTGATGCGTTTTTTACTCTCAAATACCTTAAGCGCGGCATCATCGACATTTGCAGCGATGATTACTTCAACGTAAATTTCATTTATCTTTTTAGCTAGCTCCTCATCAAGCGTGCCATTTATCGCGACTACGCCGCCGTATGCTGAGATCGGATCGCACTTAAGCGCTGCCACGTAGCTCTCAAGTAGCGTATCTTTTACCGCAAAGCCGCAAGGATTAGCGTGCTTGATGATAGCCACTGCTGGCGCGTCATCAAAGCTAGTTGCAAGCATTAAGGCACCATTTATATCGGTCATATTATTAAAACTTGCCTCGCCTTTTAGCGCTCTAAAGTTATTTGTGAAGAAATAATCAAACTCATAAAGCGCGCCTTTTTGGTGTGGATTTTCGCCGTATCTGGTGTCAAAAACCTTGCTTCCCACGATAAATCTAGCATCGCCAAAACCGCCATTAAACCTATCATTCATATAGTTTGCGATCATGCTATCATAGGCTGCTGTATGCTCGAACGCCTTTATCATCAGCGATCTTCTAAACTCGTAATCATCGCTTTTCTCTCTTAGGCGTTTTAAAATTTCATCGTAGTCAAGCACGCTTGTGACTATAAGCACGTCTTTAAAGTTTTTAGCCGCACTTCTTACCATGGCTGGGCCGCCGATGTCGATATTTTCGATGATCTCGGCAAAGTCATCAGTCCTAATCGTAGTCTCTTTAAATGGATATAAATTTACGCAAACTAGGTCGATGCCCTCGATGCCATACTCCTTTGCCTGAGCCACGTGTGTAGCGTCATTGCGTTTGTGCAAGATGCCACCGTGTATCTTTGGATGAAGGGTCTTTACCCTGCCCTCAAACATCTCAGGTGAGCCCGTAAATTCGCTAACCTCAGTAGCTTTGACGCCCTCAGCCTTTAAAAGTTTGTAGGTGCCACCAGTTGAAAGTATCTGCCAGCCAAGCTCTTCTAGCCCCTTTGCAAACTCTACAATGCCCTCTTTATCGCTAACGCTAAGCAACGCTCTCATTTTTTCTCCTTTATTAAATTTTTTATCTTTTTGTTAAACACATACCTTTTACAAGCAGAAGCTGGCCCATTTTTATATCTTTTGCGATATTCTTTATCGATAAGGCTTCTAGCGTAACCATAACATTTGCAGCTGCATCTATATAATAGTCTTTTCTCTCTACAAAGTTTTCACGCTTTTGACCAACAATATCAACACTAAAGGCATAGCTTGAAATTTGATTGCCATCAAAATATCTCGCATCTAATACGCTTAAATTTACAGGCTCCTCTTTCTCAAGCGTCTCGCATATCGGCTTTTTCGAGCTAAATTTCATCACCTTTATACCGCGATCATACGAAAAGATATACTCACTAATTTCATTTAATTTTTTTGTTTGAACTGACATAATGTCGCTCTTGTTGCCATCTTTATCGACAAATATTATGCTCACATTGCTATCTTTAACATCGTAGTTGCTGATGACTAACTTTTGATCTTGATAAAGCTCACTTTGCGTAAGCTTAAATTTTATCTCTTTTCCATCGATATTTACCACTTTAAAATCATTACAAAAGCCAGCCGCCGCTAGCAGCAAAATAATAAATTTCTTCATCTAAACTCCAAATTTCTCTTTTAATCGCCCATAAGCCTCGTTTATCTCCTGAAGCTTTTTAGTTGAGCGCTCGATCACCTCTTTACTCTCGCCCCTACCCATTAAAATGTCGGGATGATACTGCCTTACAAGCTCTTTGTAACGAGCTTTTACCTCTTCAAGACTTGCATTTTTACTAAGTCCTAAAACCTCAAATGTATCTTTTTCTTGGACTACTTCATCAGTATTTGCCTCAAATCTTGAGCCATAAAAGCTATCAAATTTAAAGATGATCTCATCAAGCGTTTCTTTATCAATGCCAAATCCATAAGCGATATTTCTTATAACATCTTGCTCGCTTTTATTAAATTCTCCATCGATGTAGGCTAAATTTAGAAAAAATGTGAGCCTAGCGACACATATATCGTAGTTTAGATTAAAAGCACTCTTGTAGTTTCTAGCGGTTTCGTAGGCGTTATCTACATTTTCTTTTTGGCTCTTATAAACCTCTTTTAGATACTCACGCACACCGCTAACGCCGCTAACTTTCTGGCTTAGATCATCTAGCACTTGAGTGATCAGCCTAGCCTCTAGCTCGCTAACTCTGCCGTCACTTTTAGCTACTTTTGCAAGCAGTGAGACTAGAAATTTAGCCTCATCTACATCTGCTTGTTTCTTGCGGTTACTACCTATTTGGACATTCATAAAGAGAAATATCGCACCGCCTAATATCAGTAAAAACAGGACTCCAGACATATTACCACAAGTGATAGATAGTATTTTTTATTTTGCCATTTACTAGCTCGTTTTTACGCCAAGAGCTCTCGTCGTTCATCACATTCCAACGGCGCTCTTCAGGGCGGTAAAACCAGTCTTTGTCTATCTGATAATAAATTTGCTTGCCATTTGTTTCAATGATGTTTGCGATATTGTTATCGTGATAGCTATTTTCGTCATAGTCAGTAAAAGCTCGCTGACCCATCTCAGAGTAAAGTAGCGTTAACTCTTGAAGCATTTCATTTAGATCATCATCCATCTTTTTTACATGAAGACCGATCTCGTGCGCCTCTCTAAAAAGAATCGGATATTCATGAGCTGGATAGTCGCCATTTAGCCTTTCAGAAATTTCTGCGATCTTTTTATCATCATCGATGTGATACCTAAGAAGCTCGGTGCAAATCTTAAGCGATAACGAGCTAGCACGGTCAACCGCACCAAAGACTAGCGGATGAATATACTCATAAAGCGAATTATAAGGGTTTGTGTCGTTTGGCCTATCTTTATCTTGCTCTTTCCAAAGCTTGACAACACGACTAAGTTCGTCCATCGAAACGCTCACAAGCTCATTGCCTTTGTTTGTCGGGCTAAGCTCGTGTTTGAGTGAAGTATCAACAGGCGTTAGATAGGCAAGTGGACCCATGACGATCTCATTTGCGCCAAGTGCCATCATGGTAGCAGCTGAGGCGCAGTTTGCAGGTATTAGAGCTATTAAATTTTTGCAGTAATTTCTAAGTGTAGTGATGATCCTAAGAGCGGCGATACCGCTTCCACCATCACTTTTTATAAAAAGATAAGCAGTATCTATCTTTTTACCCTTTAAAATTTCATACATAGCACTCGCATCATTGCCACAAACGCTACCAGCATTTGAATTATAGTAAGTTATCAAGGTGGCGTTTAGTCTTTTTTCGATCGATTTTATTAAATTTTGTGTCTTACTAAAAAGCACTGGCGGTTTTGCTACGCCCCGCTTTTCAACTTGCTCTGTTTCCTTTTGCTCATTTTCAGCCTCAGCAACCTTGCTCTTTTTTAAAGCCATTTCTTAATCCTCTTTTTTAACGATTTTTGTAAACTCATTTAGATAAATTTCTCTTATCTCATCCACACTCTCATCGATATCATTTAGTTTAAATCTCTTGCCTCCGCTAACGCCGATCTTTTCAAATTTCGTACCAAATTTAGCCGCAAGCGCTTCAAATTTAGCCTCGTCTTTCACGCCCACAACCGCTCTTGAAAAGCTCTCATCAAAGATAAAATTTGGCTCTTTAAATTTCACTTCACAATTTATGCCGATGTTTGAGATGCTAGCCATTTTTGCTAGCGTGATAGCAAGACCGCCTACGCCTACGCTATTTGCAAACTCTAAAATTTGCTCTTTATTTGCCTCTATCACTAGGTCCCAAAGGGCTCTCTCAGCTTTATAATCAACCTCTTTTAGCTTACCGCCAACCACATCAAATAGCGCCTTTGCGTAAAGCGAAGCTGCAAATTCTCCGCTTGTCTCGCCAAGCAAGTAAATCGCCCTGCCCTCGCTTAAAAATGTGCTTTTTAGGTTTAAATTTGCATCTTCATTTACGCCAACTGTAACAATGGCTGGTGTCGGATAGACGCTCACGCCGTCAGTGTCGTTATAAAGGCTCACGTTGCCGCTAACAACTGGCGTATTTAGCTCACGGCAAGCCTCTTTTATGCCTTCACATCCCTCTTTAAACTGCCACATTACCTCTGGATTTTGCGGGTTGCCGTAGTTTAAGCAGTCAGTGATCGCAAGTGGCACAGCACCGCTCATCGCTACCTTTCTGCCAGCTGCCGCGACGGCTCTTGCAGCGCCAATTTTAGGATCAACAAAATTTGCTCTAGGATCGCACTGAGCAGCCATAGAGACGGCCTTTTTAGTGCCTTTTACTCTGATACTTGCAGCACCCAAGTGGCCAGGTTGTTTTATCGTGTTTGTCTGGATATTTGCGTCGTATTGATCGTAGATAAAGCTTTTATTGAGCACTTCTGGCTCTTTTAAAAGCTTGAAAAATGCGGTTTTGTTATCAACGTTATTTGGAATTTCTAAATTTGCTATCTCGTCAAAGTATTTTGGACGTGCAACTGGGCGATCAAGCACTGGAGCTGCCTCGCTAAGTGGGCCGATAGGAATTTCGCCTGCAAGCTCACCATGCCAGTAAAGCTGCATCACGCCGCTACTTGTGACCTCGCCGATGATCTCAGCGTCAAGGTCCCACTTTCTAAAAATTTCAAGTACCTTTTGCTCATAGCCTTTTTTGGCGCATATTAGCATACGCTCTTGAGACTCGCTTAGCATCAGCTCATAAGGCGTCATGCCAACTTCGCGCATCGGCACGCGATCTAGATACATCTTCATACCGCTGCCACTTCTGCCAGCCATCTCAAAGCTAGAGCTTGTAAGTCCTGCTGCGCCCATATCTTGGATGCCGATGATGTAGTCTTTTTTAAAGAGCTCTAAGCACGCCTCCATAAGCAGCTTCTCGGCAAATGGGTCGCCTACTTGCACCGTTGGGCGAAGTGATTTATTTTCGTCGTTAAAGCTATCACTCGCCATAACAGCGCCGCCAAGTCCGTCTCTACCGGTCTTTGAGCCCACGTAAATGACTGGGTTACCCACACCTTCAGCCTTGCCGTAAAAAATTTCATCACTTTTGCAAAGGCCAAGTGCAAAGGCGTTGATTAGGATATTGCCATTAAAGCTAGGATCAAATGTGGTTTCGCCACCGATCGTTGGGATACCCATGCAGTTGCCGTAGTGTCCGATGCCAGCGACACTTCCTTTTAGTAGATATCTATGCTTTTTAGCTAGTTCACCCTCGCCTCTTATCTCACCAAAACGAAGTGAGTTCATATTCGCAACAACTCTTGCACCCATAGTAAAGACATCTCTTAAAATTCCACCGACACCAGTTGCAGCGCCCTGAAACGGCTCGATAAAGCTTGGATGGTTGTGACTTTCCATCTTAAATACAGCTGCAACCCCGTCGCCAACGTCGATGACGCCAGCATTTTCGCCAGGTCCTTGGATAACCCAAGGCGCTTTTGTTGGAAAGCCGTTTAGGTATTTTTTACTTGATTTATAGCTGCAGTGCTCGCTCCACATCGCTGAAAATATGCCAAGCTCTAGTAAATTTGGCTCGCGTCCTAAAATTTTTAAGATATCTTCATACTCTTCGTCGCTGATTTTATGTGCTTGTATGGTAGCTTTATCCATAGATGTAACCTTTTAAGAATTTTAAGCCATTTTACAATCTTGCTTATAAAAAGTTACTAAAAAGCCTTTTGAAATTTAGCAGGATAAAGCATTATTGAGAGATTTTTGCCTACTTTGATAAGGTCTTTTTGTAGCAGTATTTTAAAAATTTATGCCAGTGTTTTATTTTTGCTAGCATAGCAATAAAAAGTGGCAAAATCTTAAAACCTAGCTCGTAGCTATTTTATTGCCACTTTTATTTATATTTGCAGTTTTGTTTCTATTTTAAATTTCTATTTCGTATTTTTAAAAACTTTTTCAAGATGCGCTTCGTACTCTTTTATGTATCTTGGTACATCTGGCATCTTGATCACATCATTGCACATAAAATATGGAAGTGGCTTCATGCCTAAAAACTCATTTGCCTTTCTAAAATGAAAGTAAACCCCATCGATCCCACGCGCATCAAAAAACTCATTTGGATCGCTAAATGCCTCGGCTGGGGCATTCCAAGTAAGGCTTAGCATAAAATTCTTGCCATTTAGCAAGCCGCCTTTGCCATAGTTTTTAGTTGGATCCACCCTGTGCCTGCCATCACTCGTATAAAGCTTGCCGTGGCCTGCAGTAAAGACCTCGTCGATATATTTTTTCACTATCCAAGGCTCACCCATCCACCAAGCTGGCATCTGCCAAACTACGGCGTCCATCCAGAGAAATTTCTCGACTTCAGCCTCTATATCATAGCCATGATCTATCACAGTTTGCTTTATCTCGTGACCCATTTTTGCGAGCTTCTCGCATGCAAGATCATGAAGTGTTTGATTTAGCCTGCCATCTGAGTGGGCAAATTTTTTACCGCCATTTATAAGTAAAATTTTCATCGTATCTCCTTTAAAAAACGAAAATTTTAACCAAAAAAACTATCATTTTCCTAAACAAAAATGGCTAAACATCTCGTCTAAAATTTCACTTCTCTCAAATGGCTTTGTGATGCTTGCAAGCGCCTTTATCGCACTATTTAGCTCATAAGCAAAAATTTCTAGCTCCTCTTCGCTGAGTCTCAAAAAGGCTCTTTTTAAAGCCTCACTCGCCTCTTTACAGCTTAAAATTTGGCGGTTTGAGCTTAGCATGATCTCGTCGGTGTCTTGTGTCTTGAGGTAGCTCTCAAGCTCTTTTAAAACTACGCTCGTATCATTTTTTGCTGAAATTTTGATAGCACCGTCCAAATTTATGTCAAATTTAAATGCCAGATCGCTTTTGTTTAGGATAAAAAAGGCTTTTTTATTTGAGTTTGAAACTAGCCTAATTATCTCTTTGTCTTGCTCGTCGCTTATATTTGAGCCGTCAAAGACAGCTAGGATGATGTCAGCTTCGTTTATGGCAGAGATTGAGTAGTTTATGCCGATTTGTTCGATCCTTCCAGCATCTTTTCTGATGCCAGCGGTATCTATTATGCGAACCAGATGTGAGCCGATCTTGAAATTTTCTTCTATCCTATCTCTGGTCGTGCCCGCCTCGTCGCTAACGATCGCCCTCTCGTATGCCAAAAACGAGTTTAAAATGGAGCTTTTGCCAACATTTGGCTTACCAACGATAGCGATTTTAAAGCCATCTATTAGCCCTCTTCTTTGCTCGCTAAGTGTTGCTATGCGCTCTAGCTTCTCACTATTTTTTAAAAGCATCTGCTTAGTCTGCTCTAGTAAATTTGCTGGCAAATCATCATCAGCATAGTCAATCATCGTCTCAACAAAAGCAAGAGTTTTGACTACTTCGCTTCTGATCTCGCTTACAAATTTACTAAGATCGCCTTGCATCTGGCGGGTCAAAATTTTAGCAGCGATCTCGCTTTTTGAAGTGATGAGCCCTTGCATCGCCTCGACCTTAGCTAGATCCATCTTGCCATTTAAAAATGCTCGCTTGCTAAATTCGCCCGGCATAGCAAGCCTTGCACCAGCTCTTATTAGCTCATTTAAAATTCTCTCACTCACCATAACGCCACCATGAGTTTGAAATTCGAAGATGTCCTCGCCAGTAAAGCTTGCTGGGGCTTTAAAATATATAACGATGCCCTCGTCTAAAATTTCATCATCAAGGGAGTAGATTTTGGCTAGTTTTGCGTATCTTGGCTCTAAATTTGAAAGTTTAAGGAGTTTTAAAGAGATGCCTAGAGCGTCCTTGCCGCTAAGCCTTACAATAGAAACTGAGCCGATGCCATAAGCTGTGGCAAGGGCTACAATAGTTTCACTCATTTTTTGAAAAAGTCATTTACAACGACAAATTTGCCGTCATTGCCGCTTTTTATGCCGACATATTTATTTGGGAATTTCTCGCGAAGCTTCTCAAGCGCGATCTTAACCAAAACCCCATCAAGTGGCTTCGTTTGGGCTCTACCGCTATTTTGCACACGCTCGATCACGCCATTTAGATATTGATCCATCATCGCTTCTTGATTTTGCAAAAATTGCGCGATTTCAAGGCGGATAGCAAGGTTGTATTTTGAATTTAGCCAGTTATAAAGCATGTAAGATATCGCTTTATACCTATAACCTTCTTTACCTATAAGTAGAGCCGCATCAGCTCCATCAAGCTCTATAAGCACCGTTTCATCGTCAAATTTGCTAACCTCAATTTTACTAATATCAAAACAACTTGCCTTAAAAAAACGGTTCATGCCATCTTTGATCTCAGGTAAAATTTTATCAAAGTCGATTGCTGCTTTTTCTTTTTTTTCTTTTTGTAAAGCTTGAGCCGCACTATCTTCATTAGTTTGGTTAAAATTTTCAATAATAGAATTATCTAAAATATTTTTAGGAGCATTTTTGCTAGCTTGTGGCTCCTTTATTTCTTTTGCCTCATCAAGTCTCTTTATCACATATCCTAGTTCAGCTTCTTCTTCACTCTTTTGAGCAAACGCATCTTTAGTTAGAGCTTCATTTTTTTCATTTAAATTTGACTTTTCATTTTTATGCTCTTTTTGCTCAAATTTAGTTTCGCTTTTTTCATCTCTATGTTTTTTAGAGCTTCGCTTTTTATCACTATGATCGTGTTTTTTAGCTTGCTTTTTATCTTCTTTTATAGCCTCGTTCTCATCATTTTTTTTAACAAAATTTTTATCATTTTTTGGCTTGTGTTGTGGTTTTGGTTGATTTTCTAAATTTGCTTCGATGATCGCACTTCTTTTAAAAAATCCCAAAAAACCACTGCTTGGATGCTGTAAAACTTTTATATCAAGCTGAGTTACTGAGCAGTTAAGCTGCTCGGCTGCTTTTTGAAATGCCTCTTGAAGGGTATTTGCTTCTATTTTCATTAAGCCTTTACCTCCGCAGCTTTTTTATGTTTTTCAAAAAGTTTATTTACAAATACTTGCTGAACAACCGAGCAAACGTTATTTACAAACCAGTAAAGTGTAAGACCGGCTGGGAATGTCACGAAGAAAAATGTAAATATAAGAGGTAAAAATTTCATCACCTTTTCTTGCATAGGATCAGTAAATGTCGTTGGTGTAAGTTTTTGCTGTAAAAACATAGTTAGACCCATCAAAATAGGCAATACAAAATATGGATCCATTACTGAAAGATCGTGTATCCAAAGTATCCAAGGAGCACCTTTTAGCTCGATCGCATTTAGTAAGACGCGGTAGATCGCAAAAAATACTGGGATTTGAAGCAAGATCGGCAAGCATCCACCCATCGGATTTGCACCATGCTTTTTATAAAGCTCCATCATATGAACTTGCATTTTTTGCTTATCATCTTTATATTTTGTCTGAAGCTCTTTTACCTTTGGAGCAAGCTCTTTAAGCTTATTCATAGATAGCATACCCTTGTATGTAAGCGGGAATAAAACTATCCTTATAACAAGTGTTAGCACAACTATAGCCCAGCCCCAGTTGCCAATGTAGTTATGCAAGAAATTTAAAAATGCAAACATCGGTTTTGCTATAAATGTAAACCAACCATACTCAATAACGTCGTTTAATCTCTCATCCATCGAACTTAAAATTTTATGCTCTTTTGGTCCGATATATGCGCCTAATTTTAAATTATTATTTGCCTTTATAAAAAGAATAGGATTATTGTTAGAATCTTTATCTACGGCTACTTCAAATGGCTTTTCAAATGAGTAAAATAGCGTTGTGTAATATCTATCAGATGCGGCCGCTATTGTGGTATTTGTATAGTTTTTAACCTCTTTGGCGTCACCGTCTTCTATGATGTTTAGGCTATCGTCTGTGTTTCTAAGCATAACACCATGAACTGTATAACTATCTATCGCAATATTTGGTCTAAAGCCAGGAGTGATGAAATAATCAACACTTTTACTTAAATTTACTTCAACTTCATATCTGCCATTTGGGTAAAATTTGATATTTTTTGTAACTGTAACTCCATCTAAATTTTGAGTAAGTTTTATCATTTTAGGCTCGCTGCTAGTATCTATCTCGCTAGCGTCACTACTATATGCAACTTTAAAAGCATCGGTATTTAAAGTACTATCGTTAAATCTAAGCTCAAGTGGCAATGGATTTTGTGAAACAAGCTCGATTTTGTTGCCATCTTCAGTTTTATACTTCTCTTCAGTTAAATAGAATTTTGAAATTCTTCCTAGCTTATCTATCTTTGCTTCGTAGCTTTGGCCTTTGATAGTAGCGATTATCTCATTTGAAGCCAAATTTTCATTTGATTTTGGTGTATTTTGATTTATATTTGGAGCTTTATTTTGATCTATTGTTTGAGACATTGTAGTTTGGTTTTGCTCAGGTATCACTCTTTTTGGCATAAAAAAATCATACACTATAAAAAAAACAATAGATAAAAGCGCTGCAAGAAGCAACCTTTTTTGCATAGACATCTGTTCCATTTTATTTTTTTTCCTTTAATTTATCTAATACTTTTACGACATAAAATTTACTATTCTGACAAGGGACAAACCAAAAATTTACATTTCTGGTATCACTTTTTTGAGATATAAAACATAAGTTAAATTTTTTGTAGATGATTGGGTAGCTGATACCGCCTTTAAAAAGCTGATTACATTTTAAAATTCGCATGAAGGTTGCAAAAAAAGCAGAAAAAAAACTATTTGTTTGAAATTCCCAAATCGCGTATTGTGAGCAAGTCGGATAATAGCGACAGCTTTTTGGTAGAAGTATGGAAATATATTTTTGATAAAAAGCGATAGCTTTAATCGCAATTTTTTTCATTTTAAACATCCCATTTTTTTTGTAGACCAACTTAAATTTTTACAAATTTTTTCAAATGAAATCTCTGTAATTCCATTTTTTGCGATCATAATATATGTGCCATCTTTTAATTCACTAGAAATGTTAAAAAAAGCGGCTCTCAAAAGTCTTTTAGCTCTATTTCTAACTACCGCTTTTCCTACTTTTTTACTAGCAACTACTGCTATTTTTTTTTCATTTGTTGGTTTATAAAAAACAACGCAAGCATCACAATGCCACTTGCTAGCCTCTTTATAAACTTGAGAGAATTCTTTTGAGCCGCTTAACGACTCAAAACCAGCTAAGCAGCCAATCTTTTTCTACCTTTGGCACGTCTAGCGTTTATTACTTTTCGACCATTTTTAGTTTTCATTCTTAAGCGAAAGCCGTGAGTGCGTTTTTTAGGGGTTTTATGAGGTTGATAAGTCCTTTTCATTTCTATCCTTAAAGTTAATGTAAAAAGTGGGATTTTATCAAAGCAATACTTAAATTCCTTTGAATGACTTAGCTTAAAAAGCCACAACTCAAACTTTAAGCAAATCAAGTTATAATCCAAAAATGAATTTTAATAAAGACAATAGGCTTTTAAAAAAATTATTTTTCTTAAAACTAATTGGCTATAAGTTTATTGATAAGAATTTTCTTAGTCTAAGCAATTATCATGATTACAACAATATTGATGAGCTAAACCGCGAAGTAAAAAAATGTTCTCTTTGCTCTTTGCGAAACAGCTCAAAAGGCGTAACAGCCGGCATCGGCAATGAAAATAGCAAAATCATGTTTATATTATTTTCTAAAAAAAATGATTCTTATGAAAATAACAGTAAAAAATTTTTAGAAAATGCTATAAAAAATAGTTTAAATTTAGATATAAAAGAAATTTATATAAGTTCTCTACTTCGGTGTGAAATTTCACAAAATGATGATAAAAGTCCGATTTTAAGCCATTCCATTGAACTTTGTCGTCCTTATTTGTTTGAAGAGATTAGGCTGATAAAGCCAAAGATAATTGTGACTTTAGGAGAGAAAGCCTTTATGCATTTATATCCAAATTTATTGCTAAAAGGTGGATTTGCAAGCATAAGAGGTAGTATTTTAAAAAATGAAAATAGCCTTATTTTACCAACGTTTTCGCCAGAGTGGATCAGCAAAAATCCTAGTTTTGAAAATATTTTTATAGATGATTTAAGAAAGATCAAAGGAGTGATATGAGAAAAATTTTACTTTTTTTAGCCATTTTTTCGACTATTTTTGCATCGCAAGATGAGATAAATTTTGAGAGTAACGTTACAAAAAACCAAAGTCTATCAAGCATACCTCCAGCAAAGATTACTTATATAAATTTAGAACCAGAATTTTGTGATAATGCCTGTTTAAATGAGCTTATTAAGGCTGATTTACTGGCCAGCTTTATGGCGAGATTTGAGCCAGCAAAAATAGACGACAACGCTCTTTTGGAGCTTTATATCTCTCTTGGTGGTGAAGCTATTTTAAAAGTTAATAAAAGCGGCAAAATCGCTGTAATCATCCCACAAAAGATTATAAAATCTTATGCAAATGTTGTATCAAATGCGGTCTTAAGCTATGTCTTAAAGCAAGATGCGGATATCGAGATCAAATTTATAAATAGCAACGATGAAAGCCCACAAAGTCTTACAAATGCTATGCAAACGGCTAGAGCCCAAGGCTTTAATTATTTTATCGCAGCCCTTACATCAAATGGTGCAAACATTATAAATTCGCTAGTTCTATCAAATGAGCTTATCTACATTCCAAGCGTTCATAGCTCTTTTATCATAAATCCAAAACCAAATTTGATCTTTGGTGGCATTGATTATAAAGAGCAAATTTCAGCTTTGCTAGCTTACTCGAACGAAAAAATAGTTGCATTTGATGATGGTAGTTCATTAGGACAAAAGCTAAATGAATATGTCCGCATGCAAAGTAGCGATTATCATGAAGCCTCTATCGTAGGCAAAGATATAAATTTAAATGATACTTTAAGCAAAAAATCCAAGTTTGATGACGCAAGTATATTTTTAAACATCCCAATCGTCAAAGCTTCTCTTGTAGCAACGCAGATGAGAGGCTTTGAGATAAAGCCATACGCACTTTTAAGCACACAGATAAATTTTTTACCAAATATCTTTAATGCCATCGCACAAAGAGATAGACAAAATCTTTTCATCGCAAACTCACTAAGTCCTATTAACGACTTATTTTTGGGACTTGGTGATCTTTTTGATATAGATTTTAGATATTCACAAATCGGCTATTCAAGTGCTTTTGGTACCGAGTATATATATACAAATTTTATAGATAAAAGTGCTGATAGAATTTTTACCGAAAGAGTTGAAAACTCACAAGTTTTATATGGAGTTAAAATTTATAACGCAAAAGGCGACCACTTTGACGAAGCAAATCAAGAAATTTTGCTCGATCAAAATAGCTCGATGTAAAAG
>NZ_POZX01000009.1:0-78279 GCF_002912895.1 Campylobacter concisus | reverse complement strand
GAATATTTTTTTATTTATAAACATTATAGGACTACAATCACAATATGTTTAAAGCTTATAGAATTTATGATTTTATCAAAGATGATAGTTTGGATATGAAGGCGGCTTTTGTTGATAGACTCTATCCAAGAGGTATAAGAAAAGAGATATTTTCAAATTTCCTTTGGTTAAAAGATATCACACCAAGCACTGCTTTAAGAGAGTGGTTTCATGAAGATAGAGAAGCTAGATTTGATGAGTTTTGCGAAAAATTTGAGCTCGAGCTTGATAATGAAAAAGCGCAATCTTGCTTTAAAATGCTAAAAAAACTAGAAAAAGAGCATGGCGATATAGCACTTCTAACAGCTAGCAAAGATATAAATCTTTGCCATATCGTTGTGTTATTAAAAATTTTAAATAAGTAGTTTGCTAGCCTATTTCGCAAGAGTGCCAAGCACCTTTTCAAACTGCACACCATACCATGTGCGGCTCTTATCTTTTAGTGTGATTTTAATACTACTAAGCACAAAATTTGCTGCCTTTTTGATAGAATTTTGCATGCTTTCGCCATTTATGAGTGAACCAAAAAGCACAGAAGCAAATATATCTCCAGTCCCACTCGTGTGAAATGGTAAAAATTCGTGAAAATATTCTACCTTCTCTTTTGTCTTTGCGTCGTAAGCTATGATGCCACATTCATTTTGCTCGTATCTAATACCCTTTAATACGATCTTTCTAGCTCCAAAGCTAGCCAAGCTTTCAAGCAACTCTAAAATATAATCTTGCGTATAGTTACTGCCTAAAAACGGCATCCCGCACATAAAGCTTGCTTCAGTTATGTTTGGCGTGATGACGTGAGCCTTTGTGCAAATTTCACGCATTTTCATAACAAATTTTTCATCAAACCCATGATAGAGCTTGCCATTGTCACCCATGCAAGGATCTACAAGTATTAGCGGAGCAGAGCCACTAAACTCATTAAAAATTTTCTCTATCAGCTCAAGCTGGCTAAAGCTACCTAAAAATCCAGTATAAATTCCATCAAATTTGATATTTTCTTTGTGCCATACTTGTGTTACCGCGTCAAATTCATCAGTCAGATCACAAAATGTGAAATTTTTAAAGCCAGTGTGAGTCGAAAGTAGCGCAGTAGGCAATATGCACGCCTCAATGCCTTGAGCGCTAATTATCGGAAGTGCGACTGTGAGCGAGCATTTGCCCACGCACGAGATATCTTGTATTGTAAGGATTCTTTTCATTTATGCTCTTAGTTTGTAAAATTTTACTCCAGCAACATCGGCTAGATAAACCACATCTTGTTGCAAGAGCTTGTTTAAAATTTGCTTTGAGTGCTCTGAGAAATTTTCTTCAACATTTGCGATAGTTTGCGGACGACGTCTTAGCATTTCTAAAATTTCATTCTCACTAAAATTATATTTTTGCTCTATCTTGTGAGCTTTGACGATATTGACTGGCACGCCACTTATCTGCTCAGCCAATTCCTCTAGCTTTTTAGCGTCTACGCCCTTTACATTATAGGCTGGCGGACGATCTATCGTGCCAATATCCACTCGGTGCGGAGCTATCTCATTTATCGCAGCATTGAGTGCTTCAAACTCACTTTTTTTATCATTAAATCCAGCCACAACCAAAATTTCAAGTACAAGCTCGCCATTAAATTCCTTGCGAAATTTAGCCATCGCTTTTATGAGCTCGCTAACTTCTATACCGCTTTTGTTGCGGTCTATCTTTTTAAATGTGCTTTGCACCGCGCTATCAAGGCTAAATTTCACTATATCAAGCCCATTTAGCGCTTCACAAATTTTTGGATCACACACGCCTGAGCCATTACTCAAAATGAGTGTTTTTGCTCTGCCTTTTAGCTCATTTACTTTTGTTATCAGCTCTTTTAAGTACGGGTAAAGAGTTGGTTCACCATTTGCTGTAAGCGTGATGACGTCGATGTTTTGATGAGTTTTTAAAGCCTCTTTTAAATCGCTTATGATCTCATCAACACTTGGCGGATTTTCTATCACTTCAACCGGCTTTGCACCACTTAGCTCACAATAAACACAGTCAAAATTACATGATTTTTGATTAGGGCTTAAATCTATGCCAAGACTCATGCCAAAACGGCGTGAATTTATCGGACCAAAGACGATGCAAGGCTTATTACCTTGCACTTTTTGTCTGAACCTGTTTTATGAAATATTTTGCATTTTCAACTGGCACATCTGGTAAAATTCCGTGACCTAGATTAAAGATATGTGGAACACCTTTCATCGTATCTAAAATTTTATCAATGCCTTCATCTATCGCTTTTTTGCTATAAAGTCTAGTTGGCTCCATATTACCTTGAAGAACATATCTTGGGCTTAATTTTGCTTTGGCTAGCTCTATAGGAGTACTCCAGTCAACGCCAAAAACGTCAAAAATTCCTGAAATCTTGTCCAAATAGCCACTAATGCCTTTTGGAAAAACAATAACTGGAATTTCTGGAAACTCAGCTTTTACGCTGTCAACTATTTTATTTATATAGCTAAATCCAAACTCAAAATAAGCCTGCTCCTCAAGTGCAGCCGCCCAGCTATCAAAAATTTGCACCGCATTTACACCAGCCTTTATCTGCTCTTTGACATATAAAATAAGAGTTTGTGTCACTTTTTCTAAAATTTTGTGTAAAAATTCTGGATTTTGATATAGCATTTTTTTGCAAACAGCATAGTTTTTACTGCCACCACCCTCGATCATATATGTAGCTATCGTCCATGGGGCACCACAAAAGCCAATGAGCGCCTTATCTTTGGCTAAATTTTCTCTTGTAAGCTTGATCGCGTCATAGACGTATGCTAAATTTTTAGTCGATTTTTCGATACTTAGTGCGTCAAGTGCGGCTTTATCACGTAAAGGCTCACTAAAAACTGGACCCTCGCCCTTTTCAAAACGCAGATCCATACCCATTTCAAGTGGCACGACAAGGATGTCGCTAAATAAAATCGCCGCATCAACACCAAGGATATCGACTGGTTGAAGCGTAACCTCACTAGCTTTTTTATAATCTTTACAAAGTGATAAAAAGTCTCCTGCTTGCGCGCGTACTCGCATATACTCAGGCAAATATCTACCAGCTTGGCGCATCATCCAAACAGGCGTATAAGGGGTAGGTTTTTTAAGGCAGGCGTCTATGAAAATCATTAAATTTCCTTTAAATTTTTAAAGGGATATTACCTAAAAATAGCTAAAGAAAAGATGTAGGAGAAATTTTAAGCGTAAAAACGCTTAAAATTTTAGTGATCTCCCTTGTGAAGGAAGTAAAGTCCAAGACAAAGTGCAAGGATAGAAGCCGCAAGATATGCCATCTCAAACGGAGTTGTGAAGTTTGCGTGAAGCACTCTTTGGAAGAAATTTACGATTAAGACCATGACGATCACTTTGCCAAGCTTATCTTTTAGCTCATCAAGAGAGTGAACCTCTAAGACTTTGCTCTGCTTTGACTGCTTTAGCTGTGTGATCTCTGAGATGAAAAGCTCGTAAATTCCGAAGCTAAATATATAAAGAACAAGCGCCATCAAGTATAGATCGATCGCTCCAACTATCTCGCCAACGACTTCTGAGTGGAAATTTTCAATGTGAAAATCTGCAGCAAAGAAATATCTATAAACCTCCAAAAGTACTTTGCCGACATCGTAACTTGCGATGATGAAAAGCACGATCGC
Organism: Campylobacter concisus; assembly: GCF_002912895.1. GTDB lineage: Bacteria > Campylobacterota > Campylobacteria > Campylobacterales > Campylobacteraceae > Campylobacter_A > Campylobacter_A concisus_G. The sequence goes on along the minus strand of NZ_POZX01000009.1, from coordinate 74,584 downwards.
GCCTAAAAGTCCAAAAACTACTGGAAAAAGTGTAAAGCTATTGCTTGCAAGCAAAATTCTCTCAAATATTTTACGCAATAAAAATCCTTTTTATTTACTCTTGCATCGCGATCCACTTTTGTGCGATCCTAACGGCATTTGTCGCAGCTCCCACACGGATCTGATCGGCACTACACCAAAGGTGAAGTACATTTGATCTAAAGTTATCAACCCTGATCCTGCCAACATAAGTCTCGTTTGTATCGCTTGAGATGATAGGCATTGGATACTCTTTATTTGCCGGATTATCTACTACAACGACGCTTGGAGCTTTGCTTAAAATTTCTCTTGCTGTATCCGCACTTACATCCTTATCAAAGTGGATAGTGATCGCCTCTGAGTGGCTTCTAAGCACTGGCACACGCACACAGGTAGCGCTAACTTCGATATCTTTGTGAAGAATTTTTTGCGTCTCATTGACCATTTTCATCTCTTCTTTTGTATAGTCATTGTCCAAAAAGACGTCGATGTGAGGGATAACATTTAGTGCTAGGCGGTGCGCAAATACCTTTGGCTCGCACTCATCAAGCTTAAACTCAAAGAATTTTTGCATCTGAACAACAAGCTCTTCCATGCCCTCTTTGCCAGCGCCGCTTGCTGCTTGATATGTAGAAACATCGACCCTGTTGATGCCAAAAGCGTCATTTAGTGGCTTTAAAATTTGCACCATTTGGATGGTTGAGCAGTTTGGATTTGCGATGATGCCGCGGTTTTTCCACATGGCAATGTCGCTTGGATTACACTCTGGCACAACAAGAGGGATATCTTTATCCATCCTAAAATGGCTGGTGTTATCGATGACTACTGCGCCGCTGTCAGCTGCAAATTTAGCAAATTTCTCTGAAACTGAGCCGCCTGCGCTAAAAAATGCGATATCAATCTCGTGCTCACTAAAAACCTTTTCGGTTAGCTCTTTTACTTTGTAATATTTGCCATTAAATTCGATCTCGCTGCCAGCACTTTTTGCGCTAGCAAGCGGCAAAAGCTCTCCAACTGGAAAATCAACCTCTTCCATAACTCTAAAAAGCTCTTCGCCGACCGCTCCTGTCGCACCAACGACCGCTACGTTAAATTTTCTCATCTGCTCTCCTTGGTTTCTTTCAATTTTCTTAATTTGCATAATTTTACTAGCCAAAAACTTAAATTTTTACCTATTTTTTACTTCTCGCCTGCAAAAATAGATCTTTTGGCAAAATTTCATCGCCCTCGCTTAGTATCGCTGCACGCTGCACAACTGAGATAAGCTCTCTTATGTTGCCTGGATAATCATAGCCCAAAAGCTCATCTTTGGCTGCTTTTGAGAAATTTTTAGCTTCAAAGCCATACTCTTTGCAGCACTTTTCCAAAGCATCCTGCGCGATAGGCAAAATTTCATCTTTTCGCTCGCGAAGTGGCGGTATAAAAAGTGGGATCGTGTTTAGACGGTAGAAAAGATCTTCTCTAAACCTGCCCTCTTTCATCGCAAGCTCTAAATTTGCATTTGTAGCGCAGATGATGCGAACGTCGATCTTTTCGCTCTTTGTGGCACCAAGCCTTGTTATCTCACGCTCTTGAAGCGCACGAAGCAATTTTGGCTGTAAATTTATAGGCATCTCGCCGATCTCATCTAAAAATAGCGTTCCGCCATTTGCCAGCTCAAACTGCCCTTTTTTGGTAGTAGCTGCGTCGGTAAATGCGCCTTTTTCAAAGCCAAAAAGCTCACTTTCTATCAAATTTTCAGGGATCGCTGCCATGTTTAAAGCGATAAATGCCGCATCTTTTCTAGGTGAGTTTGCGTGGATAAATTTAGCAAAGACCTCCTTGCCAACGCCACTTTCGCCACTAAGCATAACAGAAGCGTCCGTTCTTGCGGCTTTTAGAGCGATATTTAGCGTGGTTTCAAGTGCTTTTGAAGTAGCTAAAAAGCCATTATTTTCGCTTTTAGTTTCAACTTTTTTTATGTTTTTTGGGGTTTTTTGCTTTAGCACTTCTACCCTTTTTATCGCCTCGTAAAGCGTTGAGACGTCAAATGGCTTGGTTAAAAAGTCCTTCACGCCAAGCCTAACGCTCTCGATCGCCTTATTTAGCGTGGCGTTTCCAGTCATTATGATGACGTCAAATTTGCCGTTTAACTCTTTAATGAACTCAAGTCCGTCCATCTTTGGCATGTTTATGTCGGTGATTATTAGATCAGTGTCGTCGCCTAGCTTTTTTAGAGCCTCAACTGCGCTCTTATAGCTTTTGATATTTAGCTCATCATACTCACCAAGCGCGATCTCAAGCGACTTTCGCATATTGATGTCATCTTCTACTATGACGATATTCATTTGATCTCTTTTTTATTGAAGTGTGCCGATGATAGCGGATTTTGGCTTAAATTCCACCATAAATCTAACTGGTAAAATTTTCAAATTTGAAGCGATTGTGACCTGCGTATTTTTGACATTTAGCTCATTTTTTATCATCACTTTTTTTAAAGCAAAGCAGTTAAAAATTTCATCTTTATGTAAATTTAAAAAGCCAAGAGTCGTGGTATTTCCATCTTTAAAAGCGTCTATCTGGCAAAGAAATTTTGGTTTTGGATTTGGCGAAAGAGTCATCGCCTTTGAAAATGAAATTTCTTCAAAGGCAACTATTTGGTTTTTTGTATCGACCTTCGCCCAGAAGATAAACTCCTCCAAGCAAAAGGCGAAATTTAAAAGTATCGTTAGTAAGAAAAGACTTCTCGCCACTTATCTTCGTCTATCTTAAGCTCCATATTTACCTTATAAAGCCCGTCTTTGAAATTTTCATTCACGATCCTTGCGTTTTTAACAAGACCTTGAACCTTTGAAGTGATAGATGAGTCATTTAGCATCGCGTCTCTTACGGTGTCTTCAGCATTGATCTTTACGCCATAAAGCTTGCCAGCAAGCTGAGAATAAGCATCAGCCATCGCTGCTCTTTTTGCAAGAGTGACTGACTGAGCGTATGAGAGCGAATTTAGCGGAGCTATGCCCTCGCCTGTGGCTCTAAAAGTGGTCTCTCTTGGAGCACTATCATATATCATCTTCTCTTTTTTCATCACCTCTCTAAGATCGTCTTTATCGACCTTTTGGATGACTACGTTGCGATTTGATGTGTTAGTTGGCTCGCCCATAAAGCCATTAAATGAGCAACCGCTAAAAACAGCGATCATCAAAGCAAAAGATAAAATTTTAACCTTCATAAACAACCTTTTTTATGCTTTTATTTAAAATTTAATAGCAAAATTTATTCCAAAAGCCCCATATCTTCGTTTGGTGCTTCGTCCTCATCCTCTCCATCATCTGCCTTAGGGCATCTTGCGATACTTACAACATCATCGCCATCGACATTTACGACGATCACGCCGCTTGTATTGCGTCCTGCTTTGCGGATGCTTTGCATATCAACTCTGATCATCTTGCCGCTTGATGTTAGAGCCATTAGATCTTGCTCTTCATCAACCATCACAACGCCCACTAGATCGCCTGTTCTGCTTGTTAGTTTCATGCAGATGACACCTTTGCCTCCGCGATTTGTCAAGCGGTACTCATCAGCGGTTGTGCGCTTGCCGATACCTTTTTGAGATATGCTTAAAATTTCTTGATCATTGCTTTCAATGACTGCAGCGCCCACAACCTCATCGCCTGGCTCTTTAAATTTGATACCAGTTACGCCGCGTGCAGTTCTTCCCATTTGGCGAACTTTGCTGATCTTAAATTTAAGGCACATACCTTTTTTGGTAACGACAAATAGCATTGTCTCATCGCCTGAATTTGCGTCCTCCTCAGCATTTGCATTATCTTCGTCAATCTCGTTTTGAAGCTCTTCAACTTCAAGCACCTCTGTCTCTACGCTTAGCTCATTTTCAGGGTCAGTTACTGGCATATCATCATATGTTTGAGCGATGAGTGCAGTTACCAGCTCGTCGTTCTCATCAAGGCTGATCGCTCTTACACCAACTGAGCGGATGTTTTTAAACTCACTTAAATTTGTGCGTTTTACGATGCCGTTTTTAGTAAAGAATGCTAGAGATTTGCTCTCGTCAAAATCAGTCGTTGGGATGATCGCTTTGATCTTCTCATCAGGCTGCAACTGGATCAAATTTACAACTGCCTTGCCCTTTGCTGTGCGACTTCCCTCTGGGATTTTGTAGACTTTTAGCCAGTAGAGCTGTCCGCGGTCAGTCACAAACATAAGCGTATCGTGAGTATTTGAAGTAAAGAAGCTCTCTATAAAGTCATCATCGTATGTCGTAACCGCTACTTTGCCCTTACCGCCACGCTTTTGCTTCTCGTACTGCTTGCTTGGAACACGCTTGATGTAGCCGCGGTGAGTTATGGTTACGACCATATTTTCATTTGGTATAAGATCTTCAATGTCGATATCATCGTAGTCATCAACGATCTCAGTCACTCTTGGTACTTTAAATTTATTTTTGATCTCAAGAAGCTCTTCTTTGATCAATTTTTCAAGCAATGTCTCGCTCTTTAAAATTTCATCAAGTCTTGCGATCTCAGCCATAAGCTCGGCTAGCTCTGCCTCTAGTTTTTCTCTCTCTAGGCCTGTAAGCTTGCTTAGACGCATATCAAGGATAGCGTTTGCTTGAAGCTCTGAGAGGTTAAATTTACTCATCAAGCCTTCTCTAGCAACCGCCGTATCGGCACTATTTCTAATAAGCTCTATCACTTCGTCGATATTATCAAGTGCGATCTTTAGACCCTCTAAGATATGAGCCCTTGCGCGTGCTTTTTCAAGCTCAAATATCGTTCTTCTAATGATAACCGTTTTTCTGTGATTTAAAAATAGTTTAAGTAGCTCAATAAGATTAAATACCTTTGGCTCCTTGTTATTAATAGCAAGCATAATAACGCCAAAAGTGCTCTCCATCGTGGTTGATTTAAAAAGGTTATTTAGCACGATATCGCTCATCGCGTCACGTTTTAGCTCGATGACGACGCGGATGCCGTCCTTGTCAGACTCATCTCTAACCTCACTGATGCCATCTATCTGCTTATCTTTTACAAGCTCAGCGATCTGCTCGATAAGCCTTGCTTTGTTTGTTTGATATGGCAGCTCGTCGATTACTATGACATCTTTGTTTGGCTTTTTTTCTATGTGAGTTTTGGCTCTTAGTTTGACCCTGCCACGACCTGTGCGGTAGGCCTCTATGATGCCTTTTTTACCAAAGATGATACCGCCAGTTGGGAAGTCTGGACCTTTTATAAATTCCATCACCTCTTCAAGCGTCGCCTCCTTGTTTTCAAGAAGTAGTAAAAGACCGTCTATTAGCTCGTCAAGGCCGTGTGGTGGGATATTTGTCGCCATACCGACAGCAATACCGCTTGAGCCGTTTAATAATAAATTTGGCACACGGCTAGGCAAAACATCTGGCTCAACCTCTCTATCGTCGTAGTTTGGTACAAAATCAACCGTATCTTTGTCGATATCTTTTAAAAGCTCTTCAGTAAGCATGGTCATTCTAGCTTCGGTATAACGCATCGCAGCTGCGCTGTCGCCATCAATCGAGCCAAAGTTTCCTTGTCCATCAACGACTGGATAACGCATAGAAAATTTCTGAGCCATACGAACAAGTGCGTCATAAACCGCTGTGTCGCCGTGTGGGTGGTACTTACCGATAACCTCACCGACGATACGAGCTGACTTCATATAGGCACTTCTGCTGCCAACGCCGAGGTTATCCATAGCGTATAAAATTCTTCTATGAACTGGCTTTAGTCCGTCTCTAGCGTCAGGCAAAGCACGTCCGACGATGACGCTCATAGAGTAGTCAAGATAGCTATTTTTTATAGAATCTTCGATATCAACTGAAGCGATATCTTGAGTTAATTCAAGTAGATTGTCTTTCATTTTTATCCTTAAATTTAGCTTGGCTGATTTTAGCTTAAAATTAATAAAAACTTGCTAAATAGCAAATCAGCGACTTTGGCAATAGTGCGATGAAAATTTTAGTCTAAAATTTTTACTATCTGCTCTTTTTTAAGAATAAAATCATAGCTAAAAGCATCAACCACGACTCCAGCGTAGCTGCTCTCTTTTAGCATCGCAAGATACTCTTTTAGTCCTATCTCAATGCTTTCTTGCTCACTGTCGTTTCGCCAAAGCTTCATCGCCTCTTTGCTAGTAAATGCTGGAAAATAGCTAAGCTTCTCACTCTCATCTTCAAGCAGGATAAATTTGATATTTGAGCCCTCTTCCTCGTAAACAACGCCGCCATCAGGCTTTGCGAGCGCTTGGTTTAAAAGCACCGGAGCAAAAAAAGTAGCCTTTTTTAAAGCTGCTATCAAATTTATCTCATTTTGCTGACTAGGCTCTTTTAAAAATTTATCCATCGCTTCTTGCATTTTAGCTCCTAAAAGCCTCGTCTACAGCCTGGCAGATCGTGTGAATAAAAAATATGTGCGACTCTTGTATCCTTGCAGTGTCGCTTGAGCTAACGACTAAATTTAGATCACATCCTTCATTCATAGCGCCACCTCCTTTGCCGCTAAGTCCAAGCACTGATGCGCCCATTTTCTTGGCACTTTTTATAGCTTCAAGTACATTTTTGCTGTTGCCACTTGTTGAGATCGCCACGAGTAAGTCGCCAGACTGCGCTAAAGCCTCAAACTGACGTGAAAAGACATAGTCAAAGCCGTAGTCGTTGCCAATGGCCGTAAGTGCCGAAGTATCAGTGGTTAGCGCGATGCCAGGTAGTGGCTGGCGCTCGCTTTTATATCTGCCAGTTAGCTCGGCTGCAAAGTGCTGAGCGTCCGCTGCAGAGCCACCGTTGCCACATATCAGCACCTTTTTGCCATTTTTTAGCGTATCAGCCACCATCTGGCAAGCACACTCTAGGTTATCAAGTAAATTTAAATGCTCACTAAAGGTCTTTTGGTGAGCCTCGAGCTCATTTTTTATCATTGTTTTTAGCATCTTTTATCCTTTTTATTATCCCTGTTGTGCTTTTGCCCTCGACAAAGTCGATCAGCCTGACCTCTTTTACGATCTCGCTGCCAACGACCTCTTTGTCTTTATAATCAGCCCCTTTTACAAGCACATCTGGCTTTATCTTTGTTATCAAATTTAATGGCGTATCCTCGTCAAATATCACGACATAATCAACAAATCCAAGCCCACTTAGCACGCAGGCTCTATCATCTTGTGAGTTTATAGGTCTTGCCTCGCCTTTTAGCCTCTTAACTGAAGCGTCAGAATTTAGCCCGACAACCAAAAGATCGCCAAGCTCTCTTGCACGGGCTAGGTATTTTACGTGCCCAGCGTGCAAGATATCAAAGCAGCCATTTGTGAAAACGACCTTTTTCTTACCCTTTTGGCTCAAAATTTCTTCTAGCTCCTCAACGCTTTTAAGCTTGTGCTCGAAATTTGCCCCAAATGAGCTATTTAGCAGCTGCTCGATCTCACTAAAGCTAGCCGTTGCGCTGCCTATCTTAGCCACAACGACGGCTGCTGCGAGGTTTGCTATCTTGATCGCCTCTTTTATGTCAGTCCCATTTGCCAGCATATAGCCAAGTGTAGCCAGCACCGTATCCCCGGCACCTGTGACGTCAAAGACCTCTTTTGCCTTGGCTGCAAAGATATGCAACCTATCATCATATAGCGCGATGCCCTCTTCCGAAATCGTGATGAGCGAATAGGTCAAATTTAGCTCGTCTTTTAGCTGTTTTATTGCCTTTTCAAGCTCGGTTTTGTCTTTTATCTTTAAATTTGTAGCCTCGCTTGCCTCTTTTTTATTTGGCGTGAGCAGGGTTGCGTTTTTGTATTTTGAGTAGTCGCTGCCTTTTGGGTCTATGAGCACTGGGATATTTAGCCTCACGCACTCATTTATAATCTCTTGGCAGACTTTTTCGCTAAGCACGCCTTTGCCGTAGTCACTTAGCAAGACGGCCTTGAAATTTGCAAGATTTTCTTTGACTTTTAAGACAAGCTCATCTTCTAAATTTATCTTGACAACGCTCTCTTTATCGATCCTGACAACTTGCTGGTGCGATGCCATGATACGGCTTTTTATCGAGCTTTCACGCCCTTTTTCGGTGAGCATGAGTTCATCTTTTACATTTAGCTCAGCAAGCTTCTCTTTTATCTTTTTGCCAGCCTCATCATCTCCCAAAACGCTAGCCACGCTCACATTTGCGCCAAGCGAGAGTAAATTTCTTACCACGTTGCCAGCGCCACCAAGCGTGTAGGTTTCGTTATTTATCTTTACAACCTGCACTGGCGCTTCAGGAGAGATGCGGTCGCAGCTGCCCCAGATATAGTGGTCCAGCATGAGATCGCCGACGACTAAAATTTTAACTCTCTTAGCCATTTATCTCTTCCTTGTAAATTCTCTTTATTTCTGGCAAGTAGTCTTTTATTGCCTCTTCCAAGCTCCAAGTCGCGCTAAAACCAAATGCCTCGCGAGCTGGAGCTACGTCGGCCTCTGTATGAAACTGATATGAGCCGATAAATGGATTTTTGATATATTCGTTGCCTAAATTTACGCCGATCTCGCGTTGCAAGATATCAGCGATATCTTGAAAGCTTCTTGCCTTACCAGTAGCTGCGTTATAGACACCACTTGGCGCGTCGAGTGCTTTTATATTTGCGTCAATGATATCTTTTATGTAAACAAAGTCTCTTTTAATCTGGTCGCTGCCTTCAAAGAGTCTTGGGGTCTTGCCAGCTAAAATTTGCAGACCAAACTGAAGCACCATCGAGGCGGTTTTGTTTTTGAAAAACTCGCCCTTACCAAAGACGTTAAAATATCTTAGTCCAACCACGCTCACGCCACGCTTTGCGTAAATTTTATTGATATTATCCATACTTAGTTTGCTAAAGCCATAAACATTGTTTGGCGCTTCGCATTCACCAACAGTTTGTGGGCTCTTTGCATTGCCATAAGTGGCACCTGAACTTGCATAGATCATCTTTGCGCCTAAACTCTCGCAAATATCAAGCAAATTTACAAAAGCGTTTACATTTGTTTTTATTAGCTCGTCTTGCTCTTTTACGGTCGTATCTGAGATCGCCGCTTCGTGATAGATGACGTCTGGGCGAAAGTTTTTTATCTTCTCAAGCGTACTCTCATCATTAATGTCGCCAGCATAAATTTCACCCTTAAAACCAAGTAAATTTTTAAAATGACCAAAGCTTTTTAGGTTGCCGTTGCTAAATGTCTCGTCGTTTCTAAATTTATCCACGACAAGCACGTGAGTGTCTTTATAGTTTTCATCAAAATAATGCGCCAAGGCTGAGCCGATAAAGCCAGCACCGCCAGTTATAATTATCTTTTTTCCATTTAAATTCATAGTGATTTTTCCTTTTTTAGCTTATTTAAAACATCTTTTACATCTTTAAAATTTATGCCATCAAGCAAGAAATTTCTACCAACACCTGCTCTTTTGCCAGCTTCGACATCGCTTGGTTTATCTCCTATCATTAGCGAGTTTTTAAGGTCTATGTTAAACTCTTTGCAAGCATCAAGTATCATTTTTGGATTTGGTTTTCTGCAAGCGCAATCCGCCTCTGGGGCATGTGGGCAAAAATAGACTTTTGTGATGGAAATTTGCTCTTTTTTGAAAATTTCTAGCATAAATTTAGTTAGAGCGTCAAACTGCTCCTGCGTGTAGTAGCCTCTTCCGATACCTGATTGATTTGTCACGACAAAGAGCTTGTAGCAAGCCCCAGCAAATTCTCTTAACGCATCAAAAATACCATCGATAAATTTAAAATCTTTTATCTCGTAAACATATCCGGCATCTTCGTTTATTACGCCGTCTCGATCCAGAAAAAGTGCTTTAATAGGCTTATTTTTATTCATTTAGTGATTATAGCCAAAATATTTTAACTAGCTTCTTGCGAATTTACCTTTTTGTACTATAATGCACAAACTTTTTTACAAAGGATGAAAAATGAAAAAATTACTAATTGTTTCTAGCGTTGCGGCTCTACTTTCAACTGCTGCCTTTGCTGCAGATGGTGCTGCTATCTACAAAAAATGCATCGCCTGTCATGGTGCAAAAGCTGAAAAAATGTTCAATAATAAAGTTCCAGCTTTAACATCTCTTGATGCAGCAGCTATCGAAGAGGCACTAAAGGGTTATAAAACAGGAGCAAATAAATTTGGTCTTGGCGCTATGATGAAACCAATTGCTACTCCAATGAGCGACGAAGATGCAAAAGCAGTAGCTGAATACATCCAAACTTTAAAATAATAATTAGGGGCATTCGCCCCTCCTGTATTTTTAAATTTATACTAATAATCCATAAAACATATAGTAGATGGGAATTTCTTTTTTTATATTTAAAAGTTATGAAACCTATTTTTTACCAATCTTCCTTTTTACATATTAAAATAAAACCATTCTAGTCTTCAAAGTCATAAAACAGCGCTTAGAAATAGCTAAAAGCGTAAGTAAAATAGAGGCACGCAAACTCTTTACTGAAACGAAAGACGACCAAGTGCTTCGTATGGCTTACTACTGGGTATCTCAAGGGGCTTATGACAACTGCAAAGATCTACCCTTAAACAAGTGCCCCATAACTCATCTAAACCACGATACAGCAAATCGTATGTGGTGGGCTGTAAGAAACCATTTAGGATATAAGGGAGAAAACAACACTCACGGACTATACGTATTACGCCATACAGTAGCTTCTAGGTTAGTGAGTTTGAAGGGATTTAATGCTCATAAATTAATGAAATTTATGGGTCACAAGGATATTAAGAGTAGTTTGCACTATGTCCATCTCAATGTTGATGATATACGTGATGGTATAGGAGTTGGCGTTTAGTTTTTAAATGATAAAGATATGAGGCATTTGGTTGCGGAGGACGGATTTGAACCGCCGACCTTCGGGTTATGAGCGTTAGGGTCTTTTTATAAGTAGCCATTAAGCTACATTTTTTTAAAATCTATTTTATGAAAATATTAAAAAGTACTACGTTTGATAAATGGTTAAATAAATTAAATAATCCGATCGTTAAAATTTCTATTTTAAGAAGATTAGATCAAATAGAAACTAAAGATCATTTAGGAGATTATAAATTTATTGATACGGATTTATATGAGCTTAGATTTTTTAATCGTGGTGGAATAAGAATATTTTTTACTTTTAATGGCGATGAAATAATTATATTATTAAATGCTGGCGATAAAGATAGCCAAAGCGATGATATTAAAAAAGCAAAAGAGATATTAAAGGATTATAAATGAAAGAAGAATTTACAAAATTTAATTTAGAAGACTATTTAACAACCGATGAACTTAGAAAAGAATATTTAAATCAAGTTTTGGCCGATGGCGATATCGAAGAATTTAAAAGGGCTTTATTTTATATAGCAAAGTCAAAGGGTATTGAGAAAGTTGCAAAAAAAGCAAATTTAAATAGGGAAAGCTTTTATAAGATGTTTAAAGAAAATTCAAAACCTAGATTTGAAAGCATATTTAAGGTTGTAAATGCTCTTGATATTAAACTTGTTTATGCCTAATATATCTTAATCAAGGTTTAATTTAATCCCAAATTTTAAAAGCTCTTTTGGTAAAAAGTCGTCTATATTGTTTATTGTTTCATTATCTATTTCTATTAAATTTAAACCATATTTTTTATAAAGGTGTTTCTTTTTTTCCTTTCTCGCTAAATATTTTTCATCTTCTTCGTATCCCCAAAATTCTATATAAATTTTTCCTTTTGGTATATAAAAATCGCAATACATATCTTCTTCTATTGGAACTCTTTTTTCATAAGCGTGTGCTATACACTCTCCAAATAGCCAGTTTGATATAATTACTTCAGCCCTGCTTCTTACATAGTGTCCATCATTAGTTCTATACTCTGCCTTAAATTTATCTCTAAAATTTTCTTGCTTTTCTTCTTTTTCTTCTTTTTTTATTTCGTTTATAAAGATATCGTCTTTTAATATTTCTTCTGTCCATCTAATATTTGCTTTTCCCATATAAAAATTTTGCTCTCCACCTTTGCTTTTTCCAAGTTGTGTTACTGTATATCCATTACTGCATTTTTCGGCATAACCTATATTTACAAAAGCTTCGTTTATCTCTTTTGAATTTTTATTAAATGCTTCTGCTATTTGTTTTGCTGTTATAATTTGCATAAAATTCCTTTTTTTAAAATTTGTTTTTCTTACTTGTTTTTCTATAAAATTTATTATTAATTTTATTAAAAATATAAATAATAAAATAGGCATTACAGATATAAAAATTTTTATGAGTGGAATAATTAGATTTAAATTTTGTTCCAACATTATTCCTCTGATTTATTTATCTTAGTATTTATTTTTCCATTGTTTGCTTTTTCTCTTATTTTTTCTAATCTTTCTAGAAATTTTTTGGTTTCTAAAATTTGTTCATCTAGTGCTAAACCTTGATTTATTAATCGTATTAATTCTGGCTTTTCTTTTTCCCAATTTGTGAGTGTATTTCTAGTAATATTTAATTTGTCTGCTAATTCTTGTCTAGTCATTTTTCATACTTTTTGACAAATTATTTTGCATTTTATTAATTTTTAAGGGTTTTTTATTTAACATTTCATTATCCAAATGCACAATTATTGTGCATAATTTTTTGATTTTTGTTCGCAACAAAATTATATCAAAAATTGCATAGGTTTTGCCCTGAATATGGCATTAAACTATTTTAGCCCCGTTTGGACGAAACACCTTTTCGGGGCTATGTTAAATGGTGTTTCAAAAAAATAAATTAAAAAAAGGTGTTAAAAATGCAAATCGTTAAATCTGAATATGATTTAAAGTATGTTCTTAGGGGTGGTCTTGTTAGAAGTTCGGCTTCTGGTAAGTTTGAAGGCAATGATTACTCTTCTTCTGTTCGTATTTCTTCATCAAATATCTATGACGTTGTTAATGAAAAGACTGGCTTTACCGATGAAGTAGAGCAAAAAGTAGTTTTTAAAATTATCTGCCCTGATAACAATACCGCTGGACTTGTAGCGGCTGCAATAAAAGAAAAATTTAAAAAAAGGCGAAGAAATACCGGTTGAAGGTGGCTTCCCTAACGATCAAAGAATAATTACGATCGCTAATCCGGTCGAATACTTCCTATACGACACAAAGCCTACAAAAAAACCTGAAAATAAATAAATAAAGGGGTTTATCCCCTTTAACTACTTATTTAAGTCCGTGTTTCCTTAAATAAGTAGTTAAAGGCTACTAAATTTAAACAAAAAGGGTTAGAGATGAAAAAATTTCTTTCTTCTACTAAGGCTAAGGTTTTAGGTGGTGTTGCTGCTGTTGGTGCAATGTCAAGCAATGCTCTTGCAGCTGGTATAACAATGGGTGCAGATGGCACAGTAACTGGCGATCTTAATATTACTCCATTTATGGGCGTAGCTGGTGCTGTTATTGTTGTTTTAGCTGCAATTTTTGCTGTTAAAAAAGGTCTTTCTCTTTTGAAATAGCTTGTTCCCCTTTATTGGGGGGCTAATTTTTAAAAAGGTTAAAAGTGTATTTTGATTTTATAGACGTTACGAAATTAGGATTTTTTCTTAATTCTTTCTTTGCTGTTGTAATTGTCTTTTTTGCTTGTGTTACTGCCATTACTTCCGCTTTTAGTCTTTTTAAAAATTAGTACTTAAATTTTAAAGCTTAAAGCAGAGTGCAAAGCAAAGCTTTAAGCCGACAAACGAAGTGCGTCAGTAGTTTTTTTGGGGTTTAAATTTATGGATAAAGTCTTTCTTAACTTAACAATAGAGCAATATAACTTCTTGATGTCTACCACTGGGACTTTATGCGGTTTCTTGCTTTGTTTGTTTATTTTCTTAATTCTTTCAAGAATTTAAAAAAGGTGTTTAAAATGTTTAATGTTATTGGTATTCCGTCTTTTGATTACTTCTTTTCTATCTTTATATGGTTTATGGTCTTATCTTTACCCATTTGTGCTGCTTTAACTCTTTTAACAAAAAGATTTTTATAAGGCTTTATGGTGAAATTTCTAATTAGATCTTTCATTTTCTTATCTCTTTTATGCTCTTTTGCTTTTTCTAATGCTTGTTCTGGTGGCTTATGTTCGGTTATTCGTGATAAAGACTTTGATAGCACTTTTAAGCCTATCGATGGCAAATTTTTAAAAGGTAATAATTATTACGGTCTTAGATCGCCAGAAACTGGCTATTACTATATCTATTCTTTTACAATTACTCAAGAAGCTTATTATTTTTTAGGCTCAAAAACTCCTGGTTTTTATGTTGGGTTTGGCTATGGTCATGTTTATATAGGTGGCGAGCGTAGAGTTGGCCGCTTTGGCCAGCGTGGTGGTGGTGGTATTTTTGATTATTTTGTTTTTTCTGATTATCCTAAAGACCCTGTTTTTAATTATTATGATTTTATTGTTTTTAATTCCAAAGAAGTTGCAAGATGTAAGCTAAATCAAGAATTTAACACTGACACTATGCAATGTGTCGATTCTTGCCCAGCTGGTCAATTATGGAATGTAAAATCTAATTCTTGTGTGGTTGATTGCACCGATGAAGATAATCATAAATTTTTTACTTCTGATTATAATTGTATAGATTGTTCTAGTGCCTTAACAATAGATGATGTTGCAAGGTGTTATTGCACTGGTCTTGGCTCTTCTTATAATCCTGGTTATGCTTGGGATCCTAACAAACCTAATATTGTTCAAGCACATTGCAAAGATGGATCAGAAATTGTTTTTAAATTTGACAAAAATAAAGAAAATCTTGACAAAGAAAAAGAAGACAAAGACAAAGACAAAGAAGATCCAAACAAGGACAAAGACAAAGACAAAGAAGACCCAAATAAAGATAAAGACAAAGAAGATCCAAGCAAGGACAAAGAAAAAGATAAAGACAATAACAATTCTAAGCCTGGCACTGGTGGCGGTTCTAGCGGTGGCAATAATAACGGCTCTAGTGGTAATAATAGCGGTTCATCTGGCGGCACTGGTGGCGGTTCAGGCGGTGGAAATGGTGGCGGTTCTTCTGGTGGCGGACAAGGAAACAATGGCAATTCTGAAAACGCCACACCTGGTAATATAGATTATGGCGATCTTGAAGAAAAAACCGGCAATCTTTCAAATATGTATAAAAAAAATATTGATGATCTTTTTGAGCCTATTGATGGTATTAAAAAAAGCTTAAACGATACTATCTCAAAAATCAAAGACGGCGATTTAATGAGCTTAAAAAAAAGGCGGTATTCCTAATACTTGCCCTTTAAATTTTGAGTTTGATTTGATCACTGCAAAAAAAGAGATTATTTTTGATCTTTGCAAAATTCTTTCGCCAGTTTCTCATTCGCTTTATTTATTTTTTTATATAGCTTTCTTTTTGTTGTTCTTGGCATTAATAGTTAAGCTATTTATTTTTACTTTTATGGGGTGGTAGGATATGCAAGCAATTATAGCCACTATTGTTTCTTTCTTTGGTTTTTTTAAATGGGAAAATGCTATTAATTTTGTTTTTAAAGCAATTACATTTTCTAAAATGGTTATTATTAACGTAATTTTAGGTGCTCTTGTTATTTCTTATACGACTGCTGTTATTTATATTATTAATTTCATCTATTCTAAGCTTAACTATATTATTGATTATGTTAACAATCTCTCTGTTGGTAGTGATAGGATCGTTACGACTGCCTTTTCTATTTTAAAATCTCTTGGTGCTTGGAATGCCTTTTGTGATGTGTTTTCTATATTTTCGCCTATTTTTCTTTCTTTCTTTGTAATTTATGCGACAAAAATCGGCATTACTGTTTTTAGATTTGTTCGTGAAACTCTTGTTACATTTATTTTGGCAAAGCTTTAAAAATGATTACATATTTAGTTGGCAATCCTGGAAGCGGAAAAACATATTACGCAGTATATATGATTTATCAGACCTTTTTATTTGAGCCAAAGAAAACATTTTTATCTAAATTTGCAAAGCCAAAAGAGAAGCCTAATTATTCATTTTGTTACACAAATATAAATGAGTTCAAATTTGAGTTATCCGACAAATTTAAAAAGTTTGATTTTGATGATTTCTATTTAGGCTTAAGAAATTTATATGCTTTATATAAGACTGGTGCAAGCGATAATGAAGTTAATGAAAAAGCCAAAGAGCTAAATTTATATGGATGCATATTTGTTCTTGATGAGTGCCATAACTTCTTCAAAGATAAAAAAGATGAAATTTTAGTTTGGTGGCTTACATATCATCGCCATTTATACCAGGATATCTATTTAATTACCCAAGATTTAACCCTAGTAAATAATGAATATAAACGTATAGCAGAAAAATTTTATAAAGCTGCCGATAGTGCAAAAAGATTATTTTCAAAGAAATTTCGTTATGAAGTTTTTGCTTCATATAGGCTTTATAAAAAAGATAGATTAGAGATTATTAATATTCCATATCTTGAAGAAGTATTTAATTTATATCACTCCGGACAAAGTTCAAATAAAAAATCATTTGTAAGATTTTATTTTTTACTGGCTATTGTTGTATTTATTTTTCTTTTGCTTTATTTTTATTTTGTTGTTATGTCTATTTTTAAGCCTGACACTCCAGCTGAAAACAATTTATCAAACCAAGATAAAACTTCTTTTCCAAATTCTCAAAAAAATAGTATTTCAGATTTCCCAGATATATTCAAAGACACTTCTAAACAAAAAAATAAAACCAGCTCCGATGTTCCAGAAATTTATATATATAACATTACTTGCGTTAATTCATCTTGCCATTTTAACGATGACTATCATTTATACCCATTATCATTGCTTAGTTACATATCTTCAATGCACACGCCATTATATTTTTATTACGAGCCAAAATCTCACGAGCTTGTCAAGTACTACTATGTATTTGACAAGCCAGTTTTTCAAAATTTAATTTCAAAAAATAACAAAGGTGTTTCCGATGAAAAGTTTAATCAAGTTCCTAGTTCTTCCACTTCTGTTTTTAAATAGTTTGTTTGCTGCTGAAATTTATACTGATCTTTTAGATTTCGCACGCCTTACAAGTAGAGCAAATAATATAGCCATCGTAACTGATGAAAGCATACACCAGGGCGAATATTATTTCATCTATGAAGACGAAGTTAAGATCACAATTGCAATGTTTAGAAAAATGCTTGAAGCAAAGAATTTATACCTTTATAAAAAGGATAATTTCTACTATGTAAGCTCTCAAAAATTGCCTGATTATGATCTTAGGCGTATCGAGCTAAAGAATTATGTTTATGATGATGTAAATAAAATTCTTAGCCAGTTTGATTTAAATGCTACTTACTCAACGTCTTCTAATTCAGTTTTCTTTAGGGCTGATGACTATATATTTGATCAAATCAAAGAAGCAATTGCGAAAATTGATAAGAGCCTGGAGCAAGTAACATTTAAACTGACTATCACTGAAACAAATTTAAAAGACATTAAAGATTTAGGCACAAATTTAAAAGGCTTGCTTAAGCCACTTAATCACGGCGATTTAGCTTATTATATTAATCTGATTACTTCCCCTTACATTACTAATTCAAATATTATTAAAAATGATGATCGTGCCTTTTTTGGCATATTAAATTTTCTTGATACGAATGGCATTACAAAAATTATCTCATCGCCAGTATTAACGGCAAAAAACCATACCGAAGTTTATTTTAGTTCCGTTCAGAATATCCCTTACCTAGTTTCAAAAACTGATATATCAAACGTAAATTATCAAAAAACCGATAGTTATGAATATAAAGACATTGGTCTAAAGATAAATTTAAAACCTATCATTTTATCAGATCATATTGATTTTGACTTACATTTAATTCTTGAAGATATCTTGTCGCAAAGTTCATCATTAACGCCCATTGTTTCAAAAAAAGAGCTTAAAAGCTCATATTCTTTAAAGCGTGGCGACGTTCTTGTGCTTAGTGGTATCAATAAAACAACCACTTCTAAGCTAAGAAATGGCGTTCCTATACTTAAAGATATATGGCTTTTAAAGTATCTTTTTTCAGTCGAGCAAGACAGCGAGATAAATTCTGTTCTAACGCTCACAATTCAAATTATTTAATTTTTTTAGGGGTGTAGGGGATTTTCCCCTACAAAAGGCGAGTATTAAAGCCTATTAGCACGTTTTTCTTAATCGAGCCGTGCAGCTAATATGCTTTTTGGGTTTAAAACACCCCTTTCGCCTATATGTGTTTTGGCGTAGCCAAAAAAGGCTGCCTTTGGGCGGACGAAGTCCGCCACAAAGCAGCCCTTGTCAAATTAATAAAAAACTCTTAGGTTTAAGGAAGCGATTATGCCAGTAAAGAATTTATACGGTGTTTCGTCTTTTGATGTAGAGCTTTGTCAAGCAAAGCTTGATAGTCAAAGGGAGTATATGCGTTCTTTCTCTTTTGTTAATATTAATGGGTAGGTTAGAAATTTGCTTGATATTTCAATGTCTGCCAACTTTAGCGATAAATATTATGCCGAAGTGTCTAATCGTGTTAATGTGCTTAACTCTTTTGCGATAGATTATTTTCAAGTTCCGGTATTTTTAACCATTACCCTTAACGGCTGCTTTAGGGGTGCGTTAAATGGCGATTATTCTAAATTTAAGCCGATTGATTATAAATATTTGCCTGATGAAGTTAAGTATAAAGCTAAGAATTCAGCACCTTTGACTATTTCTGATCTGGTAGCCGTTCTTAATCATCAGTGGAATTTATTTATTATGCGATATTCTTATAAATTTAAAAAAATCGATAGAAGCTATATAAGGTGTTTTGAGCCACACAAAAAAGATGGCGTGCCACATATCCACGCTTTATTTTATGTCCCAGCTTATACGATCGATTTCATGAAAAGAATTTATAAAGATATTTTTTATGCTCCGCAAAACCTAAAAACAAATGCTATCACAAGCGAGCAAGAGAAAAACGGCGAATTAAACGGCTTTCAAACCAGCATTAATAATCCCAGCGGCTATGTTATGAAGTATATTCAAAAGACTTTTATCAACTTAAAAGAAACGCAAGATTTTGATGAGCTTTCAGCTTGGTATGTAAAGTACAAGGTAAGACGTTTTTTGAGTTCTCGCACTAAAGTGCCGTTATGGGTGTATAGGAAGATTAATTTTATTAGCACGATGCAAGACTTTTATCACTTAAACGACTTAAAAAACGATCATAGGGCTATTTTGGAGTGGAATAAAAAAGATGATTACATATATATAAATTTGCCTTTTAATAAAGAAGAGATTATTTATTTAAATGGCAGATTGGAGCATTACATAAGTGGCAGGCTTATGAATTTTTACGATAGATTAAAAATTGATAGCCGTAATGACGAAAATGCAAAAGATGAAATAAAGAGCTTTGGCAATTCTTTAAATCAAAAGCAAATTTTAAAAATTTGCGATGAGTTATTTAAGACCGAAAAACGAGTTAAGCCAGTAAGTAAGATGAAAGATTACGAGCTAGTAAATTATTACGAGAGCTTGGGCGGTGATGTAAATGCCCAGCATTTAGCCTATGTTGAAAATATAATGCTCGATAGGGAGCTAGATAATTTCACACATTATCACAAAAAGCACGATCTAAATGCCCCTGACATTGATAGCTTTGTAGATAGATTTTTGATTTGTAATGAGTTTTAAAATGTGTTTAAATGAGCTTTTTAATAATTATATTAGCTTTTATGAGCTTATTTTAAGTCCGACCACTCTAAGAAGTGATATAGCTACTTATAATAAGCATTTTAAAAACTCACTTGGCTTAAGAGAAATAGAAGATATAAATTTTATCGATATTCAAAAGTTTTGTAATGATCTTATCAAACAAGATTACAAGATAAAGACTATTAAGAATATCGTTGCAAAGCTAAAGGTTATTTTCAAGCTAGGTATAAAGCTGGAATTAATAAATAAAAATCCTTGCGATTTTATTGAGCTGCCAAAGTTTGATAATAAAAGGTATTTTGATTACTCGATCACTATTCAAAAACGTTTTATTAAGGCTATTTGTGAAAATACTGATCCAAGCTGTGATATATTCTTTTTTCTACTTCATGGCAGACGAAAGAATGAAGTATTAAGCTTAAAATTTAGCGATATAAATTTTAAGACCAGGACTTATATTATCCCCTTTAAAATTAATAAGGCTAAAAGAAATATGATTTATAAAATGAGCGATGAACTTTTTAATCGTCTTTACAAAAGATTTTTGATAGCCAAGAAAGAAAATAGGCTAAACGATTATGTCTTTATTAATCCTATGACTAACGATAAATTCAAAGATTTGCGTAAAAGCTGGTCTTCACTTCTTAAAAAGAACAACTTGCCTAAAATTAGACTTCACGATATAAGGCATTTAATTGGCACATATTCAATTAATTATTTAAAAATTCCTATCGAGCAAGTATCATTTACATTGGGGCATACAAATATCACTACAACACAAAAATATATTACTGCAAACGTTAAAAAATCAAAAGAAACTATCGAAAATTTACTAAAATCAATTTCAGAATAATTTAAGCATTTTAAAAAGTGTTTGAAATATCGATAAAATGGGTATTTGGTTGCGGAGGACGGATTTGAACCGCCGACCTTCGGGTTATGAGCCCGACGAGCTACCACTGCTCTACTCCGCGATAAGTATTATTTTGGATTTAAAAAGTGGATGGGGTAAGAGGATTCGAACCTCTGAATGACTGGACCAAAACCAGTTGCCTTACCGCTTGGCGATACCCCAATGTTTTTAAGAGTTGTAATTATATAGATTTTAATGTGCTTTGTCAAGACTTTTTAGATTTTTAATAAAAATTAAAATTCTAAAATTAAAGCAATTTATGACTTTAGCTATAAAATTTCCCTTTGTCCTTTTGCATTCACTGGACTTAAAACACCCATTTTTTCCATTTGCTCTATTATGTTTGCAGCTTTGTTGTAACCTATTTTTAAACGTCTTTGCAGATAGCTTATTGACGTTTTTTGCTCACTTAAAATGATCTCTTTAGCCTCTTCGTAAAGCTCGTCAAGCTCATCTTCTCCTAAAGTACCAGCGGCTACACTTCCGCTTGTGCCCTCTTCTATTAAAAATTTCTCATCATAAACTACGTCTTGTTGCTCTTTTAAGAAATTTACAACCGTTTCTATCTCTTTTTCGCTAGCAAATGGCGCATGCAGTCTTATCACACCAGGACTTCCTGGAGGTGTAAATAACATATCTCCTCGTCCAAGCAAGCTCTCAGCTCCCATTTGATCAAGAATGACCTTACTATCAATCCTCTGCCCTACCCTATAACTTATCCTACTTGGTAAATTTGCCTTTATAAGACCAGTCACGACATCGACACTTGGGCGCTGGGTTGCCACTATCAAGTGTATGCCACTAGCCCTTGCCATCTGTGCTAGGCGGCCGATGTAAAGCTCCACATCCTTGCCACTAGTCATCATCAGATCAGCTAGCTCATCGATGATCACAACGATATACGGGAACTGCTCACCGCCTTCCTCTTTCATCTTTTCATTGTAGCTCTCTATATTTTTAGTACGAGTTTGGCTCATTATCTTATATCTTCGCTCCATCTCAGCGACCATATTGGCAAGTGCAGTGATCGCTTTTTTAGCCTCTGTAATGACCGGTGTCAAAAGGTGCGGAATATCGTTATATATGCTAAATTCAAGCATTTTTGGATCGATCATCATTAGACGCAAAGTTTGTGGGCTATTTCTATAAAGCAAGCTTAAAAGCATCGCGTTTATACCGACACTTTTGCCAGATCCTGTAGTTCCGGCGATTAGCAAATGAGGTAGTTTTTTAAGGTCTGTTACAAAAGGAGCACCGACGATGTCTTTGCCAAGAGCCATGGTTAGCGGACTACTTGCATTTTTAAAGACTTCGCTCTCTAAAATTTCTTTTAGATAGATTGTCTCTAAATTTTGATTTGGCACCTCGATGCCTACCACATCTTTACCAGGGATTGGCGCTTGAATACGGATCGTTTGTGCCTTTAGCGCCATAGCTAGGTCATCTTGCAAAGTAAGGATTTTACTTACCTTGATATGTGGAGCTGGACGAAACTCAAATGTCGTGACGATAGGCCCAGTATAAGTTCTAACCACATCACCGTCTATTTTAAACTTACGGAGTTTATCAAGCAAATTAGAAATTTGCTGATCGATTTCCGTTTCATTTACACTATGTGAGCGTTTTGGTGGATCGTTTAAAAATTTAAGCGGTGGCAAGACAAAATTCTTTGGCTTTTCTACATTTCCTCGCTCTATTTGATCAAGCAACTTTTTGTTCTCAGCCACTTCGTTTAAAATTTCAACTCCGTTTATAGTTGAGGCCCTACTCTCTATTTCTGGCTCAGGCTCTAGTTCTTCATCTAAATTCTGTTCATCATCATTTAGCACCTGAGCTTCTATAAGCTCTTCTTCTTTTGTGCCTTCAGATTTTGACCTCTTGCGTTCTATCTTTGGGATTTGTTTTGGTTTTATATCCTTTAAATTTTTACTCGCCTCGTAGCTTTTTGGCTCTCTATCGACAAACGCCTTTCTTAAAACAATAATAAAATTTTCCCTAAAAGCAAGCCCAAGCGAGATAATAAACATCATAAGTATAGCAACCGCAGTGCCGATAGAGCCGATCACCTCTTTTAAGGCACTAACTATGAAATTTCCAATTATACCGCCATTTACACTTGAAGCACTCAAGGCTTGAAACATCAAAAAAGCTACAAAAAAGAGGAAAATTCCTACTAAAAACTGAGCAAAATCAAAATCAAATTTCTTAAAATTTTTATAGACAAAATAGCCCAAAATGATCAATAAAAACGGATAAACATATGCGATAAGTCCAAAATATTTGATATTTAAAACACCAAGGCTTTGTCCAAGAGAGCCTACAAAATCAGCAGTAGGAGCAGCTGTTGCTATACCAAAATATACAAAAATACAAACAAAAATAGTAAATAATATATGTCGTAAAATTTTAGATCCTTTATAAAAAGGCTTATTATAGCACGCTAGAGTTTAATTTTTAAAAAAAATCAGCAAGCCAGGCCTGCTGATTTATAATTTTAATTTAAGTAGTTAAGCAAACTTAGTTGATTGATCTTTGCGCTTGCTTGTAGTGTAGCTTGGTATGAAAGAGAAAGTTGCGTAAATCTCAAATATGACTCCGCATAGTCTGCATCGATTACACCGTTTTTAACAGTTTGTACATTTACTTTCATTACTTCAGCTCGTTCTTTTGTAGCTGTTAAAAGTCTTGATTGAGAGCCGATCTTTGTAAGCTCTTTATTTGCATGATCTATTAGGTGATCTAGTCTCTTTAAAGCACCTTGCATGCCAGTGTTTCTCGGATCATTATTATCGGCATCAGCTCTATAATATCCTTTTCTAACAGCCTCTATCATCTTATCAAGATCTTGAAAAACACTAGTGCTTGGCTCATCAATAGTTAAAGCATTATTTTCATTAAAGCTAAAAACAGAGCCTTTTCCTTGAGCGTGTCCAGCATTGCCAGCTGTATCTCTGCCGGTGCTATCTCCATCAAATTTATCACTATTTTTTGCATCATACATAGTTACTTCTATGTTTGTTACTGATTTTGTCTTATCAGTTAAAACCATTCTGCCACGATCGTCTAAAGTTGTCTCTACTGCACCTTTAGTTTTTGATAGAGCTTCTTTATATGCATTATAGTTTTGATCTCTTTTTACTTTTTCTATATCTGTATCAAAATTTGCATTTTCTGCATGTGGAGGATTTGGGATATTATCACTTGCTGCCATAGCAACTATGTCCATGAGCTGTCTATAAGTAAAATCACTAGCGTAAGTTCTGTAACTTCCAAACTCATCCGAGTTATAGACTGTTAAATTTCTAGTTGGAGAAGGCGTACCACCTGGTGGTGTAGATGTTATTTCAAATTGCACTGGAGTATTTGTGCCCCCTGCTGTACCCATTTTTACTTTTATGTCATATTTTGTACCGGTGATTGACTTTACTTGTAATTTTATCTCTTGGTCGTCGATATTAAAAAGTTCTCTCTTTCTAGCGTCAACATCTTTTGGATATAAATTTCTATCGTAGCTCTCTTTTGTACCAGAGACTTCACTTAGCTTTGTTTGATCGGTTGCAAATTCGCCAGTTCTTCTAGCTACTTGTGGTAAATTTGCTATTAATTCATTATCCTTTCTCTCAAATCTAACCTTATCATAGTCAAATGCATTTGTCGCATTTCCATCTTTATCGGTATATTTGCTCTTTACAAACTCGGTGATATGAACCTTTTTTGGAACGTTATTTGCCCTAGTCTCAAGATCTTCAAGAGAATTTACCGCATCAAGTTCGTTGTTTTGAGCGATTGCACCGCGATTTGGTGCTACCGATGTGGCTGCAACCATATGAAAGTCAATAGTTTGATTACCTTTAGTAAGATCTTTTATATTAAATTGTCCATCGTTATTTATGCTCACATCAACAACTTTTGTTGTTTTTGTATTGCCAAATTCCATACCGATTTTTTCCATAAGCCCAGCCATTGTTGTATTTGCACTCATCTTAAATTTGCTAGTAAATGTCGTGCCGTCTGGCTTTTTGCCTTGCATGAAAAAATATGTATCTGGAAAATTTACATTTGAATTATCTAAAAAATCATAATCTGGATTTATTGTGCCATTGTAAGAGCCATCACTTCTAACCACTGAATCACTAGCGTAATTTAGTCCGATCATATTTTTTATCTTGCTGTTATCGTTTAAAAATTTTGGCGCATAAGAGATGTCGGTTCTAGTTTGATCAGCCAAACGAACATTTGTAGTCAAAATTTTACTGTAATCACCATCTTTTCCTAAAAATAGATCATATCCTGGGATATTGTAAGGAAGCTCAACCTGAGCGCCAGCTGATGTTTTCATATAATCACGGTTGCCTTGATACTTTCCTGCACCATCTATTGGCTTTGTATCAACAGCGCTTCCAGAAAACAAAAACTGCCCATTAACTGAAGTGTTTGCAATATTCACAAGGTGATTTTTTATACCTTGAAGGTCATTTGCCAAAGCTTCTAGCGATGTCTTACTATGCACGCTGCTAGCTGCCTGGACTACTTTTGTCTTAAAATTTTCAAGCTGTTTTTCAAACTCTTGCAATGCATTATCTGTATTTTTTGAGAAATTTACAGATTTACCAGTGGCATCAACTACTTGAGTGAGAGTAGTTGCTTCATAATCAAGCCTCATCGCATCATTATAAGTCGCAGCACCATCGTATGGATCTTGAATTTTCAAACCATTTGAGAGCTGCTTGTAGCTTTTATTTACACCAGTCATATTTTTTTGGTAGTCATGCAAAGTCTGACTAAAACGTAGTTGGTTTGTTATTCTCATAATTTTTTTCCTAAATTTTTATTCACTCTAAGCAAAAATGATTCCGCTTGTTTTTATATCGGTAAAAATTTGATTTTTTTTAGCATAAAAAGTTTATTGTATAATCCAACAAAAATTTATATATAAGAATAGGTAAGAAAAATGGCATTAAAAATTCTCTTTTCTCCAAGCGAAAGTAAAATTTCTCTAAATACAAATAATAAATTTAATGGTAAGGATTTGATATTTCCAAAACTTTTTGACAAAAGAGTTGAAATTTTAAACAGATACGATGAGTTTTTAAAAAACGCAAATCTAGACGAGATAAAAAAGCTTTTTGGGCTAAAAGAGCTTGAAGAGAGCAAGCAGTTGCGAGAAAGCCTATCTCAAAAAGGCAGCATAAAAGCTATTTTAAGGTATGATGGAATGGCTTATAAACATCTAAACTATCGTGGTTTAGACAATGAGGCGCAAAAATATATAGATAATAATGTTTTAATCTTTTCAAATTTATTTGGGCCTATCTTAGCAAAAGATGAGATACCAGAATACAAACTAAAGCAAGGTGAAAAGCTAGGTGGCTTTGAAATTTCAAAATTTTATGAAAAAAATTTTAGTAAAGCGGTTGATGGGTTTTTGCAAAATGATGAGATTTTAGACCTTAGAGCTAAGTTTTATGAAAAATTTTACACTATAAAAAAAGAATACATAGCTTTTTGCTTTATAAAAAATAAAAAAATAGTGAGTCATCACGCAAAAGCATATAGAGGCGAAGTCTTATGCCAAATAGCAAATAAGCTTATAAAAAATAAAGATGAACTAATGAGCTTAAATTTTAAAAATTTAAAGCTTATTGATATGAAAAAGATTGGTCTAAAGACCGAGCTTACGTTTGAAATTTGCGAGTAAATTTTTAAAAAAATGCATTTTTTGTTAAAAAAACGTAAAAAAGAGCTAAATTTAGGGAAAAAGTATTGTATTTTTTTTTAAAAGAGTGTAATATAGCCACATAACTTCTTAAAAGGATGGTTCATGAAAAAAGCTGAATTTATTCAAGCTGTTGCCGATAAGGCTGGTCTTTCAAAAAAAGATACTCTAAAAGTTGTTGATGCTACTTTGGAGACAATCCAAGCAGTTCTTGAAAAAGGCGATACAATTAGCTTTATAGGCTTTGGTACTTTCGGTACTGCTGACAGAGCTGCAAGAAAAGCTAGAGTTCCTGGAACTAAAAAAGTTATCGATGTTCCTGCTAGCAAAGCAGTTAAATTCAAAGTTGGCAAAAAACTTAAAGAAGCAGTTGCTGCTGGTGCTGCTAAAAAAGGTAAAAAGAAATAATTTTCTTTTTCGGGGAGCAACTCTCCCCTTTTTTCTTTCTTCTCACAAATCTAAAATTTCAATCTTAACTTAGCCCGAGTGGTGAAACTGGTAGACGCGCCAGACTCAAAATCTGGTAAGGGCAACCTTGTGTCGGTTCGAGTCCGACCTCGGGCACCATTATACGTCTAAATACTTTCTAAATTTATCCGATATTATCTGCAACATCTTTAAAAAGGATTTTAGATGAATATTGCACCTTTAAAATATAACTTTATAAATTTAAAAGATTTAGAAAATCATACAGATATGCTCTATGCCTTTAAGAATAAACAAGGTTTAGAGATAAATAACGAACAAATTTTAAGTCTAAAAGAAAGTATAAAAGCAAGCAAAGTTATAAATATAACCGATGCTGAGATCAAAGAGCAAAATAGACACAAAATCCTACAAAAAATAGAAGAAATTTTAAATAACTACTCAAAAAATCTCATCTATAGCAACAATAAAATCCACTCCGATGAACTTTCTAGAGGCTATCATTTTAGTGAAAATGCCTACTTTAAAAATATAAAAACTTCAGACAGCAGCAGCATGCTATCTACACTAAAAAGTGGATACCTAGAAAATACAAAATTTAAAAATTTAAACGATTACGCTTATTCAAACACTCTAAAAACAAAATATGGCGAAGTAGAAGTATTTTTAGATATTTACGGCGATAACGATAAACTTGGCACTACAAAATTAGAAAATAATAGCTATTTTTTTAGCTTTGATAGTAATAGTGATGGTGTGCTAGACCAAAAAGATATACTCTTTGATAAGCTAAAAGCAAGGGGTTACGACAAAGATGGAAATGAAAAAATAGCAAATTTAAGCGATGTAATGCCAAGGGTTGATCTTAGACAGTTTATCAGCACAAATGTCATAAATCACAACCAAATAAAAAGAGAAGAGCTAAATCGTAAAGCAATGATCACAAACAATCCCGATCTTTATGTGGATACAAAAGATATTGATTATAGACACTCTTACTACGCCTCAGATCCAAATACTTTGTTCGCTGCAGAAAACAGATATGAAAAGATAGAGAAAAATAATATAAATAATTTCTTTAAAAAATATGCCCAAAATGACGGCTGGGTCGATCTAAGACACAATAATATATTTGGCAAAGATAGCTCTTTTAAAAATTTTGCCTATCTTAAAGTGGGTTTTGATGACACTGCAAGACTAAGCGAGTTTAATCCGATCATTGAGCCGAGTAAAGATTACAAAAAAGATGAAAATTTCTCATATACAAAATTTCAAAAAGATAGTTTTATGAAATTTTACAAAGATTATAACGCTGAGTTTGACGCATACAACAAAATGATAGAAAATCTTGGCAATAATTTAAAGAAATTTGAAGAAAATGCGGACGCTTATATATCAAGGCTTGAGAAGACAAAATCAGCCAAAATGATCGCGATGGAAAATGAATTTAAGCAAGCAACTGGACTTGAGTTTAGTGTCTCAAATTTAAAAAAAGTAAAAAAGGCTTTTATAACAAATGAAGCCACAGCTGCCGCATCTTTGCAAGATAGCGATAGCGTCATAGCTATGAAGCTAAACAAAGATGGTACCATAAGGCTAAAATTTGATAGTGGTAGAGAGATAGACGTAAAAGAGCTTTATAACGATACTGGCAAGCTAAATACATCAAGTGAGCTAAAAACTAGCATCAATTTAGAGGCAAAAGAGATGAATAATGTGCAGCTAAATAGCTTGGATTTTAAGGATATTGGCTTCATGCAAGGTGATAAAATCGTAAGCCTAAAAGATGCTGGAGCGATCGCTATTGTCAATCTATCTAATAAATTTGAGAGTAAATTTTTAATCAGTCTAAATAATGGCAAAAGCATATCTACAAGAGAAATTTATAATATCAGCTATCTTGAAAATGATTTAAAGAGTAAAGAAAAGATAGATGAGAGAGATAAATTTTACAAAAAGGTTGATATTAAGGCATAAATTTTGAGAGCAAATTTTAAAAAAGGTTTATTGTAATTTAATCTTATGGGTCCTATAATCAATCTTCCGTAAAAATTTAGATTTAAAAGAGAAATGCTATGAACTTCACTCCACTTTTTGCAATTTTTTTCATAATCGCAACTGGTTTTTTTGCCAAAAAAGTCGGCATTGTTGAGCAAAAGCATTCGATCCCATTTGTGGATTTTGTCCTTTGTTTTGCAATGCCTGCGCTAATATTTGACAAAATTTATCACGTAAATGTCGATGCCTCGCTTATAAATACGATCTTAATCGGCTTTGCCTCAACCGCCATTAGCGCTGCTTTGGCATTTGTCATAGGTAAGATTTTTAAATTTACCAAAATAACAACCGTCAGTATGGTCATGCTAAGCCTTTTTGGTAACACCCTATTTGTCGGTATGCCTGTCATTCAGGGCTTCTTTGGCGATGCGATGGTAAATGAGGTCATCTTTTACGACCAAATAGCCACTGGTATCCCACTTTCGATCCTTGGACCACTCATCCTATCTTTTGCCGCACCAGAGAAGGTTTCATTGTTTCAAAATACAATGAAAATTTTAAAATTTCCACCATTTATAGCGCTTATCATGGGTCTTATCTTAAAAGAAGTCCCGCTTCCAGATTTTATCTTTGCGCCACTTAGGATGTTTGAAGGCAGCGTCACTCCAGTAGCACTTTTTGCGATCGGTGTTGGCCTTAACTTTAGTAGCATCACAAGCTCATATAAAGGCGTTAGCGTCGTGCTTTTGTGCAAGATGATCTTACCAGCTATCGTATTTTTCATCATATTGAAAGTCTCAGGTATCCAGATGAGCAAAACTTGGGTCGTTGGTCTCTTTCAATGTGCGATGCCGACATCAGCCCTTGCAAGTGCGATGGTCATAAAAGCTGGACTTGATAGCTCGCTAGCCATCTCATCAGTGGCCATAGGCGTGCTATTTTCATTTATCACGCTTCCAGTTATATATTTTGTATTTGCGTAAATTCACGCTCACTTAACACTAAAGAGATAGTATTTCACCATATTTCATTTAAAGGAGACGTTATGAAGAAATTACTACTAGTTGCACTTGGTGCTATGTTTATGCTTGGTGGTCTTGCAAATGCTACTGAAATGATGAAAAAAGATGACATGGGCAAAGACGAGATGATGAAGAAAGAGCAGATGATGAAAGATGACATGGGCAAAAAACCCATGGTAAAAAAAGATGAGATGAAAAAAGATGACATGGGTATGAAAGACGAAATGAAAAAAGACGACATGGGTATGAAAAAAGACGAAATGAAAAAAGGCATGTAAAGGTGCTTAATGGTTAGAATTTTGCTCGTTGAAGATGATGAAATTTTACTTGATCTCATCAGTGAGTATCTAGTTGAAAATGGCTATGAGGTCACTACTTCAGATAACGCCAAAGAAGCGCTTGATCTCGCCTACGAGCAAAATTTCGACCTGCTTATACTTGACGTCAAACTCCCACAAGGAGATGGCTTTTCACTTCTTTCTTCCTTAAGAGAGCTAGGTGTTAGCGCACCTAGCATCTTTACCACCTCGCTAAATACCATTGATGATCTTGAAAAAGGCTACAAAAGTGGTTGCGACGACTATCTAAAAAAGCCATTTGAGCTAAAAGAGCTACTTATCCGCATACAAGCGCTTCTAAAGAGAAATTTCTCACATCACAGTGGCGATGTGATCAAAATTTCAGATGAGCTTAGCTTTCATCCGCAGAGCAAGACACTAAGCAAAGATGGTAAAAATGTAAATATCTCGAGTAAAGAGAGCGACCTACTCGCCCTATTTTTACAAAACAAAGGCAAAATTTTAACCAAAGATGAAATTTTTAATAAAATTTGGAAATTTGACGAGGAGCCAAGCGAACTTAGCCTTCGTGTCTATATCAAAAATTTACGCCAAATTTTAGGCAAAGATGCCATTTTAAATAGGCGTGGGGACGGCTATGTCTATGTCTGAAAAGACGCAAATTTTATTTAAAATTTTATCCCTCTATCTTGTTAGCACTGTGCTATTTTTAGGATATTTTTTCATACACGACTATAAAAACAAAAAAGAAACGCTCATTTTAAACGAGGTGAAGTCTTTAAAAGAGATAAAAATGGGCATTTACATGAAAGCTAGAATGAATGGACTTGATTCAATTTCAAGTCTAACAAAAGAAAAAGGCGTGCATGCTTGCATCGTGCTAAAAAATGGCGAGAAAATTTATAAAGACTTTGACTGCCAAAAGATCGACAAAAGCAAAAATGTAAATTTGATCGGCGGCAAGGTCGCGATATTTGAAAAGATCCAGTACATGGACGATAACACTACAGACGAGCTCTCACACGCAGATATTTTTCTAGTTGGCAAAGATATCAAGGCTGAAATTTTATCTTTACAAATTTCAACCACGCTAAAGGCGCTCTTTTTCTTTTTTGCCCTGCTCTTTGTCGCCTTTTATCTCGCAAAACTAAGCCTAAGACCGCTTTATGAAAAGATAGATACGCTAAACCGCTTTATAAAAGACTCAACACACGAGATAAACACGCCTCTAAGCGTCATCTCGATGAGCATAGAAACAGCCGATCTTGACAACCTAAATGAGCGAAATTTAAAGCGTTTTAATAATATCAGCCTTGCCGCAAAGAGCCTAAATAACATTTATGACGCGCTCGTTCATCTAAGCTTTAACCTAGATAAGCCTAGCAAAAAAGAGCTCATAGATCTAAATTTACTAACCACACAAAGACTGAGCTATTTCTCGCCATTTTTTGCCAAACGCGGACTTGAGATAGATACTAGCCTAAAGCCAAGCCTTATAAATGCAGATCTTGAGGATGTGAGTAAAATTTTAGACAACCTTCTTAGCAACGCCTCCAAATATGCAGCGCCAAATTCAAAAGTAAGCATCACTTTAGAGCCAAATTTCTTTAGCATAAGTAACACCGGTCGAGGCATCAGTAAAGAGGATCAGATGAAAATTTTTGACCGCTATACGAGATTTAACGACGATCAAGGCGGCTTTGGCATAGGACTAAGTCTAGTAAAAAGCTGCTGCATAAAAAATGGTATCGAAGTAAAGTGCCAAAGCGAACTTGATGGCGAGACTACGTTTTTGCTCTCTTGGCAGAGCTAAATTTTTAAAACAATCCTACTTTAAATAATAAAATTTATTAA
The DNA here is from genome assembly GCF_002912895.1 of Campylobacter concisus. GTDB lineage: Bacteria > Campylobacterota > Campylobacteria > Campylobacterales > Campylobacteraceae > Campylobacter_A > Campylobacter_A concisus_G. Next base: position 42,703 of record NZ_POZX01000009.1, on the reverse strand, counting down.
AAAAGATAATTTATGTCCAAAATTTATTTTTGATAAATTTTATTAATATTATAATCCTTTTACAAAATCTTAATCAAGGAGAAAAGTATGAAGTTACTAGAAAAATATGGGCTTTTCATAAATGGTGAGTGGCGCGACGCAAAAGACGGTGCTACACTTGATGCAAAAAATCCAGCAAATGGCGAGCACCTTGCAAAGATCGCTGATGCTACCGAAGAAGATGTAAATGACGCAGTTCGTGCTGCACGCGAGGCTTTTAAGAAATTTAAACACACTACAATTAGCGAGCGTGCAAAGCTTTTAAACAAGATCGCTGACATCATCGATGAAAACAAAGAGCACTTGGCGAAAGTTGAGAGCATGGACAATGGCAAGCCGATCCGAGAGACGCTAAATGTTGATATTCCTTTTGCAGCAGAGCATTTTAGGTACTTTGCTGGCGTTATCATGGGCGAAGAAGGCAGCGCAAACGTCCTTGACGAGAAACAACTCTCTATCGTTTTGCGTGAGCCAATAGGTGTTGTGGGTCAGATCGTACCTTGGAATTTTCCATTTTTGATGGCAGCTTGGAAGCTAGCTCCAGTGATCGCAGCAGGCGATGCGAGTGTATTTAAGCCATCAAGCGAGACAAGCCTAAGCGTGCTTGAGCTATTTAGACTGATAGATAAAATTTTGCCAAAAGGTTTAATAAACATCATAACTGGCAAAGGTAGCAAGAGTGGCGAATGGATCAAAAATCATCCAGGCCTTGATAAGCTAGCATTTACTGGCTCAACCGAGATCGGCCGCGATATCGCCATAGCTGCTGCTCGCCGTATCATCCCAGCTACACTTGAGCTTGGCGGCAAGAGCGCAAATATCTTCTTTAGCGACGCAAATTTAGACAAAGCGCTTGACGGCCTTCAGCTTGGAATTTTGTTTAACCAAGGTCAAGTTTGCTGCGCAGGATCAAGAATTTTCGTAGAAGAGAGCTTTTACGACAAATTTATAGAGGCTGCGGTGAAGAAATTTAGCACTATAAAAGTTGGCGATCCGCTCGATCCTAGCACTCAAATGGGCTCACAAATCAATAAAAAACAAGCTGAGCAAATTCTAAACTACATTGAGATCGGCAAAAAAGAAGGCGCAAAAGTAGCAGTCGGTGGCAAAGCCTATACAGCAAATGGTTGCGACAAGGGCGCATTTGTCGAGCCAACATTGCTAGTTGATGTGACAAACGACATGAGAGTAGCTCAAGAAGAAATTTTTGGCCCAGTTGGCGTTGTCATCAAATTTAAAGATGAAGCCGAGCTTATCAAAATGGTAAATGATAGCGAATACGGCCTAGGTGGCGGAATTTTCACGCAAGACATCACAAAAGCGCTCCGCGTTGCAAGGTCTATGGAGACTGGCAGAGTCTGGATCAACACCTATAACCAAATCCCAGCAGGTAGCCCATTTGGAGGATACAAAAACTCAGGTATCGGCCGAGAAACTCACAAGATCATCCTTGAGCACTACACTCAAATGAAAAATATCATGATTGACCTAACCGGTAAGGTTAGCGGCTTTTACGCACAATGATTTTAGGGAGCTTAGGCTCCCTTCTGCTTTAAATTCCTTAAATTTTAAATATCTTTTACTAGGTTTTAACTTTAATATATCACTAGTATTACGCCAATATAGTACAGCTATACAAAAGTGTTTTCTTAACACTACATTTTTAAGCTTAATAGACTAAAATTTGGCACAAAGGAGAAAAATTGAGCGAGCAAATTTATATCATAGGCGATGTGCACGGCTGTTTTAACACACTTTTAGAGCTTATCAAGCAGTTTCCAGACAAAGAAAAATCACAAATTTGCTTTGTCGGAGATGTGATAGATCGTGGGCTTTTTAGTTGCGATGTAGTCGAGCTTATCATACAAAATAACTATAAAATGGTAATGGGAAACCACGAAAGAAGGTTACTAAGCAATAAATATGAATTTTTAAACAACCAAGCACCATTTGACACGAGTTGGTTTTTCAACAATGGTGGTGTGGCGACATATGGATCATATCTTGGGCAAAGTGTGGGGTTCAAGCAAAGGCACATAGAATTTTTAGAAAGCATTCCAGTATATTTAGAGTTTAAAGACCACAAAAACCAAAATGGCGAGTATCTAGTCATCTCTCACTCGGCCGTTGGTAAATTTTGGGGCTTAAGAGATGATGATAGCTCAAGAGATGAGTTTAGAAGGCATGTACTATCAGGCAGAGGCGATATGATACAAGTAGAAGGCATATTTAATGTCTACGGACACACGCCAGTGCGTGAGGCTAAGCTCTATACAAATAGCGCCAATATCGATACAGGATGTATTTTTAACAAAGAAGGATATGACAAGCTAAGTGCCTTAGAATTTCCATCGATGAAAATTTATACGCAAAAAAATGTTGAAAAATTTAATAAACAAGGATAAAAATGTGGTTTTCTAAAAAGAGCTCTAGCTTTGCAAGCAGAGTTGATAAATTTTGGAGCGAGTTTGGTAAAAATTTAGACGCCATCAAACAAAATTTAGAAGATAAAAATTTTGAAGCTGCAAGCAAAATGACCGAAGAAGCGCTAAATTTATGTTTAGTTGATCCAACTTTTATGATAGGCCTTATTGATGACAAGATCGATCTAGTACTCACTCCAGAAGGACTTAAGCATAGGCTTTTGTGGCTTAAATTTATCAAATCGCGCATGCCAAAAGAGTATGAGTCAAAGCTTACTTGTACACTTGGCAAGCCACGTGCACCACGAAACGTCGCTACTATACAGATGTATGGCGTAAGCATTGATGCAAATGAAGTCATGGTCTATGCAAATTTTGAAGAAAAAAGCGTAGATATGTGCCTATATAACGAGACTCTAAGTAAGCTTAAAAGCGAAGATGAAAATAAGGCATATACATTATCGCTCATACTTTGTGACAACGTAGTTGGCGAGATGATCATGATAAATATGCTTGGAGAGTTTGAGATAATAGACGAGCCAAGAGAAAAAGGCGTGCCACTGATCGACTTTGCCGATCTTATAGATGAGAAATTTGGTAAGGAAGCCTCAAACGAACCGCTTAAGAATTTTATGGTCTATGAGCTAGAGCCTCGCTCAAACAAGCTACGTGACGACATCTTTACAGGATTTACATCTCTTAGCGAGTTACTAAATGAGTACTACGACGGTGCAAGCGATACTTATAACGAAGCTTTTGAACTTGGCATAAATTTTTGCTTTTTAGCCATATCTCACGGTGGCGACATACAGTTTGGCGTTGATAGCAAAAATAAAATTTCAGATGCGCTAAAGGAGAGTGAAATTTGCGAGATCATAGGTGAAGCAAATGGTGAGATACGATCTTACATAGATCTTATCTGCTTTGATAAAGACGAGCTAGAGAAAAAGACTAAAGAATTTAGCAAAGAGCTTGGAGTAAAGATAGAAATTTGCGAGTTTAAACGCTGATTTTACATAAAATTTTACATAAAAAATAATACAAATCACGCTAGCTAGTAAATTTATAAAAACATATTGCCAGCTGGTACCAACTATTAAATTTATCTTTTAAATTTTGAGCTGTTTGAGAGATAAGCACAAAGCTTTAGCCCATATAAAAAGATGATCCAAGATATGTAGATCCAGACAAAGAAGAAAAGCACTGCTGAAAACGAGCCATAAACGCTTAGATAGGTCTTGTTGTAAAGGACATAATAGACAAATGCCGACTTGCCAATATACCAAACAAGCGAGGCGGCAAATGAGCTAAAAAATGCGCTCTTAAATTTTATCTCGTCATTTACTGAGATGAGATATGTGATGCAAAATATCGCCCAGATGATGAGATATGGGAATATGCTTAAAAAATTTATCGAGTTTGTGATCACGTTTGAGTTTAGCATCTCTTGAATGAGGCTTGAGAGATAAAAACTGCCAGCAAGACCAAGTGGCGCAAGCGTGATAAGCGTCCAATACGAACTAAGTGCCGACCAAAATCCTCTAGCCTTACTTGCACGTGTCACTTTTAAAACTACATATTCATAGTCGCTAAAAAACATGGCTGATGTAAATATCATCGCCACAAAGCCAACTAAGCCTAAATTTCCGCTATTTTGTAAGAAATTTTGCAAATAGTTTGAAATGATCTCTTGATTACTTGGCAAAAGAGCCGAAAATATAAAGTCCTGAATCTTGGCGTAATAATCCTCAAAACTAGGCAGTTTTGTAAAGATAGAAAACGATATAAGAAGTATCGGAATGATCGATAAAATCGTATGAAAACTAAGGCTTGAGGCATAGTGAAAGAGCTCTTTGTCCTTAAGCGTTGGGAGCAAATTTAAAAACTCTTTTAAGCTTTGCTTACTTAAGGACAAACGGCTCATTTATCAGTTATCTTCTTCAAAAAGTTTTTCGTAGTGAGCGTCGTAGTTGTTGATGTGCTCGCTATTTAGCTTCCAAAAGACGGTGTCTATGTCGCTAACTCTTGTATAAAATGGTAGCTGATAGTACTCAACCTCGCCACTTTTAAATTCTTTTAGTACTTTAAAGCTTTGACAATCGGCAAAAACACTTCTGCCATCCATTGCTACGAAAATTAAACCAGCTGCACTTTGAGCGCACATTTTTCTAAAGTCATCTCTGTTTGGATTTGGCTTGTATTCGTAGCTTAGATACGCTCCAATAAGATCTGGATGAATAAATATCATATTTGGAAACGCAGATGTGATCTCTTCGTAAATTTCTTTATTTGGCACGATGATTAATGAGCGGTTATAAAGATAGTTTAGCACGACCATATCGCCATTTGCAGGTGCAATGCCTGGAAGCGGGAGAGCCTTTTGCTCAAGCAGATCAAACACCTCAAATCTAATCTTAGCAAAGCCAGAATTTTTTGATATAACACTAACTCTTGCGATGATAGAGCTATCAGTATCAAATTTATGAAGTACGACACCACTTGAGCCGATTAAAATTTCTGGACTATCAACTATCGTCGCTGTGCCATCACTATCGACGCTAATTATAGGAGTTCTATACTCATTTAAAGAAAAATCAGCCCCAAAAGTAAAGCCAAAAACTAGCGATAAAATCACAAATATACGTTTCAAAAATATCTCCTAAGTTTAAATTTTTAGAGCGATTATAGCCTAAAATGCTTTATCTTTTGCAAAATTAAAGCAAGTTTTAGTTAAAATCCCACCAGCTTTTTAAAAGGACATTAATGCCTCGTATTTTTATAATTTTTGCAATATTATCTATAAATTTATACGCTATAAAACCAAGTGTCGAAGAGCTCAGCTGGCCAAATGGTAGCAATTTTTTAAATTTCTTAGAGACAAACAAAATCCCACTTTCACTTTACTACAACTTAGCAACCGAAGATCAAGAGCTAACAGAAGAGATCATCGCTGGCACAAAGTATCAAATTTATAAAGACGACAACGGCAATACCAAACAAGTACTAATCCCTGTTAGTGACGAGCTTCAAATGCATATTTTTAGAGATGATAATGATAAATTTAAGCTCGAATTTCTTCCCATCTCTTATCAAAGTGAGGATAAATTTTTGGCCTTAAAGGTTGACAAATCGGTCTCCGAAGACATTTTTGACTACACTGGCTCTGGCACGTTAGCTCTTGGCTTTAAAGAAATTTTTAAAGGAAGTGGCATTGATTTTAAAAAGATAAACAAAGGCGATACGATCGCTATCGTTTATAATCAAAAAATACGCATGGGACGCTCTTTTGGTACTCCAGAAATCTATGCTGCGATGATAGAAACAAAAAATAAACGATATGTCATGTATAAATTTGAAGATAAATTTTATGATAAAAACGGCAAGAAAAATGATAAATTTTTACTAGTCCGCCCTCTTGCAAATGCTAGAATCACATCAGCTTTTACCCTAAAAAGATGGCACCCTATTTTACAAAGATATAGAGCGCACCTTGGCGTTGACTACGGTGCTCCAAAAGGCACACCAATCAAAGCTGCAGGCGATGGCACGGTTAAATTTGTCGGACAAAAAAGCGGATATGGCAGAACCGTTATCATCTCTCACGCTGGTGGCTACGAGACACTTTATGCTCACCTAAATGGCTTTGCTAAAGGTATGAAAGGTGGTTTAAAAGTCAAACAAGGTACGCTCATAGCCTACGTTGGTACAAGCGGTATGAGCACAGGACCACACCTTCATTTTGGTCTTTATAGGGACAATAAACCTATTAATCCAGAAAGTGCAATAAAAGTCGTTAAAAGCCTAGAGGATAAGAAAGAATCAGCTAAATTTAAAGCAGTTGTTAGCAAAAATGACGAGCTAATAAAAAATGCTTTAAGTAATGAAAAAGAGTATCACAAAGTGGAATTTTTCCCTAATGTAATAGAATTTTAAAGGTAAAACTTGAGCCAAGAACTAGAAGAAGCAAAAGAGCTGATAGATCAGCATTTAGATGAAAATTTAGAAGATAACGAACTCTCACCTTACGAGCTAGCCCAACACCTAAAAACACTTAAAAAGCACGACGAAGAGCTTTTTGCTCACTATCTTGAGAAGCTAGACCCTGAAATTTTAGGCGACGTTGCTATCGAGCTACCTGATCACATGCTAAAAGATGTGATCGAACAACTTCCAGCTGAAAAGATCGTAGAAGCACTTGAAGAGCTAGAGAGCGATGATGCGACTGACTTGCTTCAATACATTGAGGATATCGACGAAGATAAAGCTAGAGAGCTTTTTAACGAGCTTGACAGAGAAAACCAAAATGAAATTTTAAGACTTAGAAGCTACGAAGAAGATAGAGCTGGTGCTCACATGCAAACAGAGCTTTTTTCGGCTCACCTTGAAGAAAAGCTTGGCAATGCAGTAGCAAGACTTAGACGAGAAAAGCAAGAAGGCAAGCTAGAAAATATCTCGCAGCTTTTTATCATCGATAAAAACGGTGTTTTACAATACGCTATCCCGCTTGAAGATCTTATACTTTTTGATTTTACAAAGACGCTAAAGCAAAATATCGAGTCAGCGCAGATCGATCACTACAAACCACACGTTGCAAATGATATGGACCTTATGCAAAATGTCGCTGATATGTTTCAAGAGTACGATCTAAACGTTATTGCAGTTACTAGTAGCACTGGAATTTTACTTGGTCGTATCACGTCTGATGACATCCACGACTACATTCAAGAGAGTGCAACTGAGCAAATTTATAACCTAGCCGGCGTTGATGACGAGTCAGAAGAGGACGATACGCTTTTTAAGGCTGGTCGTGGTCGTGCGGTTTGGCTTGGTATAAATTTACTAACAGCTCTTTTTAGCTCGTCTATAATCGGACTTTTTGACGAGACAATCGCAGCCTACGTCGCTCTTGCTGTTTTAATGCCAATAGTTGCATCAATGGGTGGAAATACCGGCACACAAGCACTTACCGTTACGGTTCGCCGTCTAGCACTTGGCGAGATCGAGTTTAAAGATGCCAAAAATGTTCTAAAACGTGAGGTTAGTATTTCACTCATAAATGGACTAATCTTTGGTGTGGTAATGGGCATAATCGCCTCTGTTTGGTTTGACAAAGGTATGCTTGGCGTTGTTATTGGGCTTAGCATGGTCACAAATTTATTCTTTGCTGGTTTTTTTGGCACGATCATACCTCTTACTCTAAGGCGTTTTAACATAGATCCTGCAGTCGGCTCAGCCGTCATTCTTACTACTTTTACTGATGCGATAGGATTTTTTAGCTTTTTAGGACTTGCAAAATGGATACTACTATAACTAATTTAGAAATTCTGCCTCTTGATGAGTCAAAATACCTAAAGCCATTTAAGATGAAATTTATGCAAAATGGTGTTCAAAGAGATTGGGACTGCGTAAAAGTGATGAATAGCGTTAGTATTTTTTTATATCACGAGCAAAAAGATGCCTTTTTATTTGTAAAGCAGTTTCGCCCGGCTGTTTGGTACTCACAAGAGAAAGAAGGCATCAAAACAAATGAACAAGGCTTTACTTATGAGCTTTGCGCAGGGCTTATGGATAAAGGACTTAGCGAAGAGCAAACAGCCAGAGAAGAAGCGATCGAAGAAGTGGGCTATGAGCTAAAAGAGATAGAGCGTATCACAATGACATACGGTGCTTTTGGCTTTGGAGGCAACACACAAACGATGTTTTACGCAAAGATCGATGAGAGTATGAAGGTAAATTCTGGCGGTGGCGTCGATGGCGAAGATATCGAGCTTGTTTTTATAAAACGAGAAGATATGATGAAATTTGCCTTTGACGAGAGCAAAGTCAAGGGTTTTGGGCTTATCTTTGCTTATTTGTGGTGGGAGAAATTTAAAAGCTAAAACGATATCTTTTTAATAAGCGCAAAAACAACGACTGCCACTAAAAAGATACCAACTAATATCATATAATCAGACATAACAAGCCTTTAAATTTAAGTTTTGGCTTATTGTAACCAAAAATTTAAATAAAGTAAGAACTTTATAACCGCACATATCATAAAATAACTCAAAAACGTACAAGGAGAAGATGATGAGCGAAAATGAAACTCTTTTTATAAACCGAGAATTAAGCTGGCTACGCTTTAATTCAAGGGTGCTCGCTCAGTGTGAAAAGGAAATCCCTTTACTTGAAAAGCTAAAATTTATAGCTATTTATATGACAAATCTAGACGAGTTCTATATGATCAGAGTTGCTGGCTTAAAGCAGCTTTTCGCAGCTGGAGCTACTACAAGCAGTGGCGATGGCATGAGCCCACTTGATCAGCTAAGAGAGATTAGAAAATATTTACAAAATGAGCAAAATTTAGTAGAAGATCACTATAAAAAAACAGTAAATGCTCTTAGCAAAGAGGGGCTTTTTATAAAAAATTATGACGAGCTTGATGATAGCTTGAAGCAAAAGTGCGACGAATACTTTTTCTCAAATATCTTGCCAGTCATCGTTCCTATCGCTGTTGATGCGACTCATCCATTTCCGCACCTAAACAACCTTAGCTTCTCGCTTGCAGTTAAGCTTGCCGATATTGAGCATCCAGAAATTTTAAAATACGGCATGATAAGAATTTCAAGAGTCTTGCCACGTTTTACACAGCCAAGTAGTAATGTTTTTGTGCCGATTGAAACGATAGTACACCGCCACGCAGAAGAAATTTTTCCAGGGTATAAGCTACTTAGCTCAGCTGCTTTTAGAGTGACGAGAAACGCTGATATCGTCATCGAAGAAGAAGAGGCGGATGATTTTATGATGATACTTGAGCAAGGGCTAAAGCTTCGCAGAAAAGGGGCTTTTGTTCGTATGCAAATCGATAAAAACGTAGACGTTGATATCTTGGACTTCTTAAATTTTCATATGAAAATTTTTCATAAAGATGTCTATTTTTCAAGCATTCCGCTCACTCTTAGCTCGCTTTGGGAGATAGCTGGAAGCAAAAATTTTACCCACCTGGCAAATGCACCTTATGTTCCAAAAACGCTACCGCCATTTGGCAATGGTGTCTCGGTATTTGACGCCATAGATAAAGAAGATGTGCTCTTAGTGCATCCATTTGAGAGTTTTGATCCAGTTGTAAGCTTTATAAAAGAAGCTAGTAAAGATCCAAAAGTCATATCTATTCGAATGACACTTTATAGAGTCGATAAAAGCTCACCAATAATTCAAAGTCTAATAGACGCCGCAAGTGACGGCAAGCAAGTAACCGTGATGGTTGAGCTAAAGGCAAGGTTTGACGAGGAAAATAACTTGCACTGGGCAAAGGCACTTGAAGACGCAGGTGCGCACGTGATATACGGCATCACAGGCTTTAAGGTGCATGCAAAAGTTAGCCAGGTCATCCGCCAAATCGGCGATAAGCTTAAATTTTATATGCACTTTGGCACAGGCAACTACAACGGCAGTTCGGCTAAAATTTACACCGACGTGAGCCTATTTACGAGCAAAGAAGAATTTAGCCAAGATACGACTTCGTTTTTTCACATCCTCTCAGGATATAATAAAAATCGCCGTCTAAACGCTCTTAGCATGTCGCCTTTTCAGATAAAAGAGCGCATCATCGAAAAGATAAGAGTAGAAGCAAGCAAAGGCAGCGAGGGTAGGATCATTGCCAAAATGAATGCGCTAATCGACGAAGATGTGATAAATGAGCTTAGCCGCGCATCAAACGCAGGTGTCAAAATCGATCTCATAGTTCGTGGTGTGTGCGGACTCAGGCCTGGCATAAAAGGCAAAAGCGAAAATATAAAAGTTCGCTCAATAATTGGCAAATACTTAGAGCACGCTAGAATTTTATATTTTAAACATGCTCAGCCAAAAATTTATATCTCAAGTGCTGACTGGATGCCAAGAAATTTAGAGCGTCGCTTGGAGCTTATGACACCTATTTTTGAGCCAAGGCTTCAAGAGAGACTACTTGAAATTTTAGAGCTTCAGCTAAGCGATAACGACCTAGCTTTTGAGCTACAAAATAGCGGTGAATACGTAAAAGTAGCAAGAGGTGAAAATGAAAAAGTAATATCTTGCCACGAAGTTTTGGAAAATTATATATCTAAAATTTACAAATCCGTAAAAAAAGATACAGATAAAGCAAAAGCCGATATGCTCGCAAGTAAACTCTTAAAAGAGAGCTAAAAAAACAAATTAAGCTTTTAGACCTAGTCTAAAAGCTATTTTTAATTAGCAAACAAACACTAGCATTTGATTAAGCAAGTCTTATTAAAAATTTCAAATCCGCAGCAAAAAGCAAATTTATAAATTTGCTTGAGCACCTCAAAGCTAGCCAAATATTTCAAATTTTTTAAATAACTCTGGCTCATCTTTTACGATACCGCGCTTAACTAGATCAGCAACTACTTCGCGGTCACAATCCGTTTGTAACGGCCAGCCACGCGTATATCCCTCTAGCTCGTCCTTGCTCGTCGCATCTACGCAGAAATTTTCACCATCTATGAAAATATCACGCAATGCATCGATATTGTTTGTCACGCGCCAAAGTAGCATATATGGGTTTTCAAGGTGATTTTGCATATCTACAACGATAAGGAGTTTGAAAAATTCTCTAAATGTCAAAAGTTTGTCAAAAAGCTCTTTTACCACACAATCTTTTTCAAATTTCACAACACAAATAGGCGTTTTGGTATCTGTTTTAAACTGCCTAAGCTCTTTTACATTTGGCGTAACGCTTTGAAATTTAGCCAAAAGTTCACTGTCGCTTAAAACCACAGGGCTAAATTTACAAAAGTCTTGCGTCGCATCTACGCCGAGTTTGCCACCAAAACACGAGTTTGGACTAGCATGATCAAGCTGATCGCACACACCTTGGCTTATTAGCACACTCTGGCTACCAAAACGATTTAAAACAAAGCTAGTAAATTCATTATAATTTTTAAGCTCAGGCGCATCGGTTCCAACAAAAATGGCATGTTTTACAAAACTCATCTGCCCAACGCCCCAAAATGCGTGCATAGCCTGCTTTGCATGAGCTGGATAGAGCGTATTTATCTTGGCTAAGATTAGGTTGTGAAAAACGCCATTTTCAGGCATATTGTAGTCCAGTAGTTCAGGCACGGTCGTTCGCAAAAGCGGCAAAAAAACCCTCTCAGTCGCCCAGCCCATATATTTATCCTCAAGTGGCGGCTTTCCAACCACAGTCGCGTGAAATACCGGTTCACGCTTGCTAGTTATCGCCGTTACATCCATCACTGGAAAAGACTCGATAGGCGTATAAAAGCCAGTATGATCGCCAAATGGCCCCTCAAGCTCACTCTTAGTCGTATCCACAAAGCCCTCTATCACGTAGTCTGTATCGTACGGGACATAAATTTCATTCGTTAAGGATTTTACAAGTTTGGCTGGCTCTTTACGGATAAAACCATAAAGCAAAAGTTCAAAAATTCCCTTTGGAAGCGGTGCTTGCCCACACCAGATGTAGAGTGGATCGCCGCCAATGGCTACTGAAACTGGCATTTTTTTACCTACACGCTTGTACTCGTGAAAGAAATTTGCGCCGTCTTTGTGGATCTGCCAGTGCATGCCAAGGCGGTTTTTGTCATAAATTTGTAGGCGGTACATACCTAAATTTTGCAAAGAGCCGTCCAAGCTTTGCGTATAGACCTGCCCCATTGTAATAAAAGCACCACCATCATGTGGCCACGTCTTTAGCGCAGGTAGGCTCAAAAGGTCAGCATCCTCGCCTATAAATTTTACCTGCTGACACTCGCCCTCGCCTTTTAATCTCTTAGTAAAAATTTTTCTCATATTAAAAAGATAGGTTAAAAAATCAAGCTTTTCTTTAAAACTTTCAGGTTTTTTGGGCTTTAAAAGCTTCTCTATCTCAGCTGCGATCTCAGCAGGCTGCACGCCAAATATCAGCTCAAGTGCGTGTTTTGAGCCATAGATATTTGTAAGCACTGGGGCAAATTTACGCCCAGTTTTTTTACAGACTGGGTTTGTAAAAAGTAGCGCTTGCGAACCCTCACGCTTGACCTCGATATAGCTTGCATGTGCGATCTCGAGATCAATATCTGTTGGCTCATCGATAACACGAAGTAGATTATTTTCTTTTAAAAGCTTGATGTAGTCCATATTTTTCCCTTAAATTTTTAAAGATGATAGCTAAAATTTGATAAAAAAGGCGATGCTAATATTTTGTTATTGCACGCAAAGGCAGTTTGTGTGGCGTTTAGTTTATTGTCTATTTTTATCGCAATGATAATAATTTTACGCTCTTTCGCCACAGCTAAAAAATGGCGGCAAAGCAGGCGAATGATTAAATTTAAAACTACTCTAGCAGCTCGCCAAATATCTCTTTGCTATATTTCATAAAGCGCTCGTTAAGTTGAACACCCTCTATATCAACGCTAATAACGCTATCTTGCACCTCAAAAATAATAGTTTTATCAGTGATCTTAACCTTTTTGCAAGCGTTATAGCAAACGTCGCCATTACACTCTGCGTATAGGCCGTTTATATCGGCGTTTTCGTCGTCATCTTTTTTGAGTCTGATCGGTCTTTGAAAGATTATGTAGTTTTTATAGTCGTATTTGTCGTCTGCAAGACCGATCATATAGTAGTTGTCTTTGCTATTTTTAGTAGCGGTTAGGGCTTTTGCTTTAAATTTTAGCTCAAACACACTCTAAGCCATCTCTTCAGCGCGTTTTAAAAGCTCTTTCGCCCCTTTTTCTATAAATTTATGAGCTAGCTCCTTGCCAACGCTTTGAAATTTATCTTTGCTGACCTTTAAGCTATCTTTTATAAACTCGCTTCCATCAGGCAGACCAACGATCGCATCGATAGAAATTTCATCACCTTTTAGCCTTGCGCTTATGCCAATTGGTACCTGGCAGCCGCCCTCTAAAACGCTTACAAAGTCACGCTCTATGGTCGTTTCTATAACCGCATTTTCGTCGTTTAAAAAAGAGATCTCATCTAAAATTTGCTTCTCATCTCTAGCCTCTACCCCAAGAGCACCCTGCCCCATCGCAGGTATCATCTCGTCAAAGCCAAATGTGTAGATGTGCGCTACTTCAGCCTTGATATTTAAGCGATTTATGCCAGCCATAGCCAAAATGATCGCGTCAAATTCACCCTCTTTTAGCTTTCTAAGTCTAGTTTGTACATTTCCACGAAGCGAAACGATCTCAAGATCAGGCCTCATGATAAGTAGTTGCATCTTACGGCGTAGGCTCGTTGTACCAACTTTCGCGCCATGTGGCAAGTCGCTAAATTTAGCAAATTTCTCGCTTATCATCGCATCTCTTGTATCCTCGCGTGAGCAAATCGCTGCTAGTTTAAGTCCTTTTGGAAAGACTACTGGCACGTCTTTTAGGCTATGCACTGCGATGTCAGTCTCGCCTTTTAGCATGCTATCTTCAAGCTCTTTTGTAAAAAGCCCCTTACCGCCGATCTTCGCAAGTGGCGTATCAAGGATAACATCGCCCTTTGTCTTCATGCCAATAAGCTCAACTTTTATATCGTTATGTTTTGATTCTATTCTAGCTTTGATATGCTCGCTTTGCCAAAGAGCTAAGATACTCTTTCTAGTTGCTATTTTTATCTCTTTCATCATCTCTCCTAATTTACTCTTTTTGGCTCTTCTATAACCTCAACGTCGATAATCTCGCCATCATCTTTTTTAGTGCCATGCTCGCTAAAATTTTGAAATTTAAACTCCTGATAGCTCTCATTTTTCGCTGCATTTTTCTTAAATATCAAAGAAAAAACGACTACGGCTATACCAAAAACATCTGTTAAAATTCCTGGCAGAAACAAAAGCATTCCGCCAAAGCTAAGCCCTAACTGACTAAATAAATTTCCGCTAAGAAAGCTTTTAAACGCCACTTGAGGCGAATTTAAGCTAGAAAATCCAGCATTAAAAAGAAGTGCGATACCCACAAATCCAGAAACAAGCACCTCAAGAAAGTAGTTTAAAAAGCCAAATTTATCAACAAAAAGATAGATAAATATCGCTTCTATCAAAAAAAACAAAAAAGCAAAAAATCTCATAAGCTTTCTTTTATCTTTTTAAAAGCTTCGTTCGCACCGATCGTTTCTTTACTTAAACCATCTCTTGTTATAAACTCGACCTTGTCATTTGAAAATTCTTTACCCACAAGCAGCGCATAAGGGAAGCCGATGAGTTCAAAATCATTCATCTTAACGCCAAATCTCTCGTTTCTATCATCGATGATGACATTAACGCCAGCTTTTTTAAGGCTCTCATAAAGCTCAAATGCAAATTTTACGCCCGCTTCATCTTTTAAATTTGAGATGATGATCTCCACATCAAACGGCGCGCACTCTTTTTTCCAGATGCAGCCCTTCTCATCGTGGCTAGCCTCTATCATTACAGCGATAAGCCTGCTTATGCCAATGCCGTAGCAGCCCATCAAAAATGGCTTAGCCTTACCGTTTTCATCAAGATATGTCGCATTCATCGCAGCTGAATATTTATCGCCTAGCTGAAAGATATGACCGACTTCTATGCCCTTACTAAGTTTTAAATTTCCGCCACACTCTGGGCATTTATCGCCCTCTTTTACCTTTACAAGGTCTTTAAATCTCTCTTCGTTAAATCCGCTAACGCTAACGCCAACAAAGTGGTAATCCTTTTCGTTGGCACCACATATCATATTATTTGCGCCTTTTAGCTCGTTGTCTATGTAAAATTTTACATCTTTTAGCCCAACTGGTCCGCAAAATCCAGCCACAAGCCCAGCTCTTATAATCTCTTCTTCGCTAGCATCGACAAGCTCAAGTGCCTTGCAAGCGTTTTGTGCCTTTGTCTCTTGAAGCTCGTCATCGCCCCTTACAAAAAAGACCACAACTTCTTCTTTGTCTTCATAAATAGCTTTTTTAATAACAGCTTTTATGCAGTAAAACTCGCTAACTTTGAAAAACTCAGCCACACCTTTTATAGTCTTTGTATCTGGTGTTTTAAATTTAGCCGCGTCAGCCTCTGGTGCTTCAGCATCGGTTGTTCTAGCTTTTCTCCTAGCAGCCTCTATATTTGCAGCGTATTTGCAAGCCTCACAGCAAAGGATGTCATCTTCGCCATTACTTGCAAGCACCATAAATTCTTTACTGCCGCTACCACCGATAGCTCCACTATCAGCCTCAACAGCTCTAAAATTTAGCCCCAAACGAGTGAAAATTTTACTATAAGTTACCTCCATAAGGTCAAACTCACGCTTTAGATCCTCTTTGCTTGAGTGAAAGCTATAAGCATCTTTCATTGTAAATTCTCGCCCTCTTAGCAAGCCAAAGCGTGGCCTTGCCTCGTCACGAAATTTGGTGTTTATCTGGTATAAATTTAGTGGTAGCTGCTTGTAGCTAGTCACCTTGCCACGTACCAAAGCAACGGCTGCCTCTTCGTTTGTAGGGCTTATAACAAAATCATTTTCTTTTCTATCTTTAAAGCGCAAAAGCTCCTTGCCAAAGACATTGTAACGTCCACTTTGCTTCCAAAGCTCGCCTGAAGTAACCACGCTAAAGCTCACCTCTAGCGCTCCAGCCTCATCCATCTCCTCTCGCACGATACGAGAAATTTTCTCATGCATGATCTTTCCAAGCGGTAGATAGTTATAAAGACCAGAGCCTATCTGCTCGACAAATCCACCTCTTATTAAAAATTTATGGCTTGGCAAAGATGCGTCTTTTGGTGCTTCTTTGGTCGTTGGTGCATAAAATTTACTAAATCTCATCTATATCTCCCACTTGAAAATTTTGCTCTTCTTTTATATCAAATAAAAATCTAACTCCATTTGAAAGCTCGCTAGATCTCTCCTCATCCGCAAGGCTTTTTAGCTTCATCGTTGGCTGATGTAAGAAGGCTTTAAAAACTTGATGAATGAGCTTTTGTGCCTCCTCATAATCACTATGCTTTAAATATCCTTTTTTTATCGCTTTTTCTAGCTCGTTTTTAGCGCAAATTTCAGCTTGTTTGCGGATCGATTTTATTAGTGGCACACTCATATCTTCTTTTAAAATTTTTAAAAATTCGCTTGTGCCTTGACCTACGATTGAATAAGCTTTTTGTGCTTGCTCCTCTCTTAGGGCTAAATTTTTCCTTACTATCTCCTCTAAACTATCGACCGTATAGACGCTAATAAATTCTGTATTTATAAGATCAATATCCCTTGGTACGGCAATATCAAAAAAGTATCTGTGAAATTCTCTCGGTTCGATTATAGCGTTTGTGATGATAGCGTGCGGGGCTGCGGTGCTTGAAAATATTAGATCGTAATTATTTACATACTCTTTTAATTTTAAAATGCTATCCCAGCTAGCGTTGTCACCAAGGCTATCAACTAGCTGCTCAACACGCTCGGAGCTTCTGTTTATAATGATCACCTCTGCGCCACTTGAGATTAGGTGTTTTGCTGCTAGCTCGCCCATTTCGCCAGCTCCTACGACGATAGCGGTTTTGCCTTCAAGCGTGCCAAAAATTTCTTTTGCTTTTGCCACAGCAACGCTTGAAACAGAGATAGGGTTTTTAGAAATTTGAGTTTCATTTCTAACTTTAGCAGCACATTTACATGCATAGTGGATGATTTTACTGATTTGTTCGCCGCAAGCTGAGCTATCGTAAGCAAATTTAAAAGCATTTTTTAGCTGGCCAACGATCTGCGTTTCGCCGACGACTAGGCTATCAAGCGAGCTTGCCACGGCAAAGAGGTGGTGCACGGCTCCGCTATCTTCATAAATATCAGCCCTCTCATAAAGCTCATCTTCAAAAACACCTGAAAATACAGACATGCATCTAAACGCATGCGTCGTTGCACTTTCTAGATCACTAACGCTTGCAATTATCTCGACGCGGTTGCATGTGTTTAAAACCATACATTCGTTTATACTTTTGTTTGATCTTAGTAGTTTTAAAATTTGCTCTTTTTTCTCATCGCTATCGAATGCAAGCTTTTCTCTGACTGAAATATC
The DNA here is from genome assembly GCF_002912895.1 of Campylobacter concisus. Taxonomy (GTDB): domain Bacteria; phylum Campylobacterota; class Campylobacteria; order Campylobacterales; family Campylobacteraceae; genus Campylobacter_A; species Campylobacter_A concisus_G. The sequence continues at coordinate 25,274 of NZ_POZX01000009.1, read as the reverse complement.
AGTATTTTTATATGTAAAACTTATATCTAAATAGTGCATTAAAATTCCCTATCTATCATGCTTTTTATGATCCCTTCAAGCTCGGCGTTTTTATACTCTTTTATCGATTCTATCGCTTCATTTCCAAGCCTTTTTGCTTCATTTACTGCTTTTTGAAGCGAAGTTGTCTTAACAAATTCCTCTTTTAGCCATGAAATTTCGCCCGCGTTTAGCTTCTTTGACCAAAGCGATTTAAGCTTTGTCTTACCAGCTTCGTCTAAGCTCTTATAAAGATAAATGTAAGGAAGTGTCGTTTTGCCTTCGACAAAGTCATTGAGTGCTGGCTTGCCAAGCGTTTTCTCATCTTGAGTTATGTCTAATATGTCATCAACGATCTGAAACGCAAGGCCTAAATTTTTGCCATAAATTCCAAATTTCTCGCTATCTTTGCCAGCTAGCTTTGCTCCGCAAATAGCCGTGGCTTCTATCAAAACAGCTGTTTTATAGTAGATCATTTTTAAATATTCTTGCTCGTTTTCATTAAAATTTTCAGCCATTTTCACATCCATCATCTCGCCGATACTTAGCTTGCTGACTGCATCTGAGATGACAGCTGCGATGTTTGGGTCAAATTTTGTAAGCTCAAAATAGGCCTTTGAGTAGAGGATATCGCCTAGCATGACTGAGTTTTTACTACCAAAAAGTGCATTTATGCTTGGCTTGCCGCGTCTTATATTCGCTTCATCTATGACGTCGTCGTGCAGTAAGCTTGCAAGGTGGATGAGCTCGATGATAGCGCAAAGCTTAAGAGAAATTTCGCTCTCGCCCGCGATCTTTAAAAGAAGTCTTGAGCGAAGCTTTTTGCCAGAGCTTATCTTTAAAAACATCTCAAACGCCTCTTTGTAGCCAAGCTCGCTTATAAATTTACCCATTATTTCATCGATTTTATCCATTTTTATCCTTCTATTTAGCCTCATCTGGATCTCTAAAACCCACATCCACACGCTTGCTCTCATCTAGCAGAGCCACCCTAAAATGCGCCTTTTTATCCTTAAAATCAATAAACGATATGTAAAGGCTCACGCTCTCATTTGGCGGCATCGTAAAATCAGGCAAAACTCGCTGCATATAGGTGTTCTGTCCTTGTCTTAGTGAAAAGACCATCTGCCTTGGATAGCGCCTAAAAAAGCTTTGCACGGTGATATTTGTACTATCAAATAGCGTCCAGCGAAAGTCAAACGTTTCAACCCTTTGAGTTCGCTTTTCAGTTATAAAGACCCTAGCCCACTCATCTTTTTTAAGCTCAAATGTATGCACTGAGCTTGGATCAAAATTTGGCTCTTTTGCAAAAGCAATGGAGGCAAGCAAAGCAATGAGCGCGAAAATCTTACTCATTTTGGCTTAAAATTTCTCCGCTAAGCTCGATATATAGGTCATTTACTCCGTTATAAATTTTATCTTGCTCTGAGACTATAAAATTTCTGATCTCGCCCTCGCTAATGCCATGCTTTTCGCAAAGCTCGCTCATAGCCACAAATTTTTCAAAAATTTTATCTATCTCGTTTTTAACCAAAACGGCATTTGCGTTAAACAAAATGTCATAAAATTTATCCCTCGCACTGCCCTCAAATATATCTATCATCGCTGTTTCTTTGAAAATTTCTTAAGATTATAGCCAATTAAAACTAAGTTAAAAATTTAATATTATCTCCCAAGCTTCGCTAACATTTTTAGCGTTATATGTGGCAGTTTTGCTCTCCTCGCCAAATCCCCAGCTAACTTGTAAGAAAGGCATATTTGCATTTTTGGCAGCTAGCTCGTCTTTTAGGCTATCTCCTACAAAGATCGCCTTACTAGCTTTAGTTTTACTAACAGCTAAGTAAAGCATCGCAGGATCAGGCTTTTGCGGTATCTCTTTGCTAGCGCCGATAACCTCGTCAAATAGCTCATAAATTTCATTTTTCTTTAAAATTTTCTCTAGCGTATCGTGTGGTGCATTGCTTGCCAAAACGACCTTGTAATGAGCCTCTTTGCACTTTTGCAAAAGCTCTTTTACGCCCTCATATGTAGTCGCGCACTCATCGTAAAATTTCTTAAATTTCTCTTCAAAACCCTCTTTTAAGCTCCTGCTTGGCATATCGATGCCATAAAACTCAAGGGGCAAATTTCTACCTGGCTCGTTGATCGCTTTTATAATAAATTCTTTTTCAAGTGGGGGCAAATTTAGCTCATCTCTTACTTCATTTACCGTTTTATATATCGCCTCGCCGCTATCGATCACTGTGCCATCCATATCAAGAATAACTACTTTCAATCCTCATCCTTAAATTTATTTTTATGTTTTTCTTTTTTATATGTCTTTTGATTTTTGAGCTTATCAAGTAGGTTTGCCGCCTTTAAAAGCTCTTCTTTTGAGGCATTTTTGATAAGCAAATTTATAAAATTTTCTAGTACCTTTGAGTATGGCTGATCAAGATAGACAGCCTCGACTTTTTCGATGACTTTCGCGTTTTTCTCCACTCTTTGGCGAAATTCAGCCTCGTCAAAATCATCTCTTTTTAGCCCGTTTATCGCTGATTTTGCAAATTTTTCTAGTGCACGAAGATATTTTACACGTTTAAATTTGTCCGTAACTTGGTTCAAATTTTTCCTTTTTTTTGGCAAATTATATCAAAATTTGATTTTATCCCCTAAATTTTGGCTTTGCTAATGTATAATTTACGCCAAAATTACCATAAAAGGAGCAAAAATGAGGCAAGAAACCGCTGCGATCCACGTAGGCTACGACACACATGAGGGCTTTGGCACGATGGCTGTGCCTATTTTTCAAAGCACAGCTTACGACTTTGGAAGCGCCGAGACTGCGGCTGCTAGGTTCGATCTAAAAGATGGTGGCCACATCTACACAAGACTTGGCAATCCAACGACAGATATCTTTGAAAAAAGGGTCGCTGCACTTGAGGGCGGAGCCGCTGCGATAGCGACTGCGAGCGGTCAGTCAGCTTTGTTTTACAGCATTATAAATTTAGCCCAAGCAGGCGATAATATCATCATTGCCAAAAAAATTTATGGCGGCACGACAGTACTTTTTACGCACACACTAAAAAGATTTGGCATAGAGGCCAGAGTCTTTGACAGCGACACGGCTGATGATCTGGAGGTCTTGATAGATGATAAAACAAGGGCTATATTTTTTGAAACACTTTCAAATCCGCAAATTTCTATCCCAAATATCGAAAAAATCGTAGAAACCTCAAACAAATATGGCATCATCAGCATCACTGATAACACCGTACCAACGCCTATCATCTTTCAGCCACTTCGCCACGGAGTCGATGTTTGCGTGCATAGTGCAAGCAAATACATGAGCGGTCAGGGCCTTAGCCTAGCAGGTGTGGTCGTAAGCGCAAATCACCTAAACGAAAAGCTAAAAGGCAACAAGAGATATGAGCACTTTAACGTGCCAGACGCGAGCTATCACGACATCGTATATGCTGATATGACGGATCGTTTTGATATCTATACGCTAAGAATGAGGCTTGCTATCGTGCGCGATATCGGTGCTGTGATCTCTCCTTTTAACTCTTGGCAGCTCATACAAGGCCTCGAAACGCTTGCTGTTAGGGTTGAGAGACACTCGCAAAACGCGCTAAAAGTGGCTAAATTTCTAAACTCTCACAAACATATAAAAAGCGTGGCATACCCAGGGCTTGCCGATAACGTAGATCACGCAAAGGCGCAAAAATACTTTAAAGATGGCATGGCAAATGGGCTATTTTGCTTTGAGACTGATAGCTTTGAGCGCGCAAAAAAGATGCTAGAGCGCGTAAGACTCTTTAAAATCGTGGTAAATATCGGCGATACAAAGTCACTCATCACACACCCAGCCTCAACGACCCACCAACAGCTAAGCAGTGAAGAGCTCATCAAAGCCGGCATCACAAAAGAGCTAATAAGAGTTAGCATAGGCCTTGAAAACGCTGAGGATCTAATCGCTGATCTGGCTCAAGCCTTAGAATAATCAAATTTCTAGCTCATTTTGGGCTAGAAATTTAACTCAACTTTTAAACCTTCTGTATGCTTTTGACCAAAATAATAAATCAATGTAAATTTTCTCATACACTGAAAATACGCCACATCGCATAGCTTTAATTAAAGGTCTATCGAATTTTAAAATTTCATAAACGATTAATTTCAGCTCTGATTTTAGTGGCAAGCTTTGCGAAACCAAAATTTAGTAGTCAATTCTTGCGAGTGAATGGAATTTTAAAATTTGCAAAAATATTTTTTAGAAATTTAAAGTTTTGTTTCATCAAAATGGAGACAAGGGGGGGGATTGAATTTTACTTCGCAGGCTCGCAACTACACGGCATATACGAGAAGTCGTCTCCTTATCTCTCTTTTAAAAATCCACTAAAACCACTCGCATATTAGAGGTAGCACACAAAGGTACTAACGCGCCGCATGCTATTAAAAACTCTGGCAAATTTTAAAATTTATGAGCGAGCATATCACGGCTCTAAATTTAGTGCTAAACGAAGTGTAGCCTAATTTTAGTAGTCTGCTAAGGCAAGCGAGTAAAGTTTTAAAAATTTACAAAGAGAAATGAAATGTGGCAAGTTTTATCAAAATTTTAATAAGTCAAATACTTAATCGTATCTTGATAAAGCACTTGATTTTCGCATTGTATCAGTAGCAAGTCATTTTCTTCAAAGATTGTTGAGCCAGTCGGCTTTTGATACTCGTTTTTACGCTTTATTAGGATTATTAAAAACTCAGTTGGAAGCTCAAGCTGAGCCAAATCTTTGCCAATTAGTTTTGAGCCATAGTGGATGGTATGCTGACGAAGTGTGTAGCTTAAGATCGGAGAGTTTTCTACTGCCTTAACATCCTCTTGCTCACTCTCTTTAACCTTAAATTTATCAGCTGCAAAGCCAAGCGACATGCCCTGTATCAAAATAGAAATCAAAACCATAAAAAATATAATGTTAAAAATCATATCTGCATCACGTACGCCATCGACATAAACATAGGTAGCTAGCACAACTGGCACAACGCCTCTTAGCCCAACCCAGGAGATAAAAATTTGCTCATTTATCTTAAATTTTGAAAATGCAAGCGATGCAAAAACACCAAGTGGCCTTGCAAAAAACATAAGCCACAAGGCCAAAACAAGCGCCATTAGTGCTGTTGCTGGAAGCTCGGAAGGATTTACCAAAAGACCAAGTGTTAAAAAGACAACTATTTGCATCGCCCAAGCGATACCGTCGTGAAAACCGACCAAATTTTTCTTGTGAGAAAACTCTTTTTTGTTTATAAAAATTCCAGCAATATAAACAGCCAGGTAGCCATTACCGCCAACCTTAAAGCAAAGTGTGTATAAAAGCAATATCCAAGCGATAGAAAAAACTGGATAAAGGCCCCAGCTTTTTAGGCGAAGTCTATTAAAGATAGCTGGCAAAGCAACGCCAAATAAATAGCCCATAGCGATACCTATGCCAAACTGCTTAACAAGTGTGATCGCCCACTCTGACGCACTTGGAGTGCTATTTAGTGAGATCATTTGAATGATCGTCATAGTTAAAAATATCGCCATTGGATCGTTTGAGCCAGATTCAAGTTCAAGCAATGGCGCAATGCTATTTTTAAGTGAAATTTTCTTAGCTCTTAGTATGGCAAATACCGCTACTGCATCTGTTGAAGAGATAATGGAGCCTAGTAAAAAGGCCTCCGCCCAAGTAAAATCAAGCAGATATTTTGCTACTGGAGCGATAGCTAGCGCAGTTAAAAAAACACCTAGTGTTGCAAGAGCCAAACCTCTACCAAAAATCGGTTTAATCGCTGCAAAATCAATATCTAGCCCACCAGCATAAAGTATAAATATGAGTGCCAGCATGCCGACATTTTGAGCGATTGCTTGGTCGTCAAAATTTACACCAAGCAGCCCGTCTGAGCCAGCCAGCATGCCAACACCTAAAAATATTATTAAAGATGGAATTCCGAATTTATCAGAGATCTTACTAAGAAGAATACTAGTTATAAGCAAAACTGCAAAAAATAGTAGTAAATTCTCCAAACAAGCTCCACAAAATTATATTAAATCATGCTTTCAAAAGCTTCAAATTTTTCTTGATTTGAAAGCATTTCAAGCAATACACCGTAATTATCTTTTATCTCATCTTGAAGCTTAGTAGTAAGCTCTTTAGCGTTTCTTCCGTCTTTTGGATAGCTTACTATCAAATCAATTGGCTCAGCGTTTAAAAACTCTTGAATACCTGATAATAGTTCGCTAGCTCCTCTTTCATTTGTTCCATGAAGTACGACCACATAATGCTCATTCTCTCTTACAACAACATCAGTTTGTCTTAAAAATTTTTCAAAAAGCTCACTATACTCTTTAGTGCTTGGCAAAGAAAAATATATCAAAGATAAATTTTTTGCATAATCTTTTACATTTTTATAACGATTTATAAAAGCTATTTCAAGATCTATTATTGATGAGATATCAACTGGTGAGAAAATTTTTGCTGCCATTTTTAGCCCTTTTTTGTTTATTATGTTTTATTTAAGTCACTATTATATCTTGTAAATTTTCAAAAACAAAGACATTCATTCCGTTTTTATATTCGTATCTAAATTTGAGTCCATGAGCATCAAGTATATTGCTAACTATATATAAACCTAGGCCAAAACTCTTTTGCGTATCCTCTCCTTTAATAAATGGTTGGATATAAAAGTCAAGATCATTTTTTAGCTTCTCGCCTTGAGTTATAAATTTCATATGATCCTTACTAACAACGATATTTACGTGCTTATCAGTTGAATATTTTATGCCATTGTCTATCATATTTTTTATAGCGACTGAAAATAGCTTGAAATCAACGAGCACCCTAACCTCATCAAGCTCACTGACACCAACACACTCTTTTTCCACCATGGCTATATCGATTGCTTCATCGATGAGATCCCTCATAAAACATGGCGTTTTATTGCTAAGTCCTATTTTTGATGTTATCTGCTCTATCGCTGCAAGTTCGTTTATTAAATTTTCAAGCTTGTGAAAGACAGAGATTAGCCTTTCTTGATTTTTACTTTTTTCTATCATTTGAGCGGCTATTAGGCCTTTTGTGATAGGAGTTTTTAGCTCGTGCATGATATTTCTTAAGAAAAGATGCCTTGAGTCATTAAGCGCCTTGATCTGACAAACCGCCTCATAAAATGCCTCTGAAACTTCAGAAATTTCATCCTTGCCGTTGCCAACATTTTGTACGCCGTCAAGCTCACCATTTGCAAATTTTACGATCTGACGCTTTAGCTTTCTAAGTGGTTTTATCTTATATATGACAAAAATGTAAGCACCTAGCAAAATGACCGCAACCACCAGAAAAACTGCCTTTATCACCTCGTATCTATAAGGCTGAAATTCCTTATCCATTAAAAGCTTTAGCTCGTCTAAATGCTCAATCCTTAAGTAGTGGTGCTTGTCATAAAGCAAGATCGCACTTGAACCTAAATCGCTTGAAATTTCTTCTAAAACGGTTGCTTGCTTTAAAATTTCATCTTTTCTCTTCTCGTCTATTATCTCTGGCATATCGATATTTGAAAGCTGGCGATCATACTGAGCTTTATTTATGATGCCACCCATATAAAATAAATTTGTCCTAGCAACGTTTGAGTATTTGTTATTTAGCTCTCTTGTATAGTTTTGCTTATCAAAGCCCATGAGCCACAAAAAAGCTAGAAATATCGAAACGAGCGCGAGTCCAAAGATAAAAGTTATGGTTATAAAAATAGACGATCTTGGCATCAAAGAACCAATTTATAGCCGATACCGCGGATCGCGTGGATGTATTTTGGCTCTTTTGGATTTTCATTTAATTTTTGGCGAATCCTGCCGATAATGACGTCGATACTTTTGTTTGAGCTATCTTCGTTTATGCTCTCGCAGTTATAGATAAGCTCCTCTCTAGTAACCGCTCCGCCCTCTTTTAAAAGTAGATATTTTAAGATGTCGTATTCTGCGGCAGTTAAATTTAGTACATTTCCTTTAAATAAAATTTCATGTTCAAATTCTTTTAAAACTAGGTCTTTATTTAAATTTCTCGCCTCACTTGCTGGGGTGATACTCTGCCTTCTTAGATGACTTTTGATACGAGCCAAAAGCTCTTGTGGGTCATATGGCTTTGGCAAATAATCATCCGCTCCGTTATCAAGAGCATTTACCTTATCTGTTATATCATGCCTTGCACTTGATATGATAATAGGGATATTGTGATTTTTCCTGATCTCTTTACAAACTTCCAATCCATCCATACCAGGCAATGTAAGATCTAGTATCACTAAGTCAAACTTACTTGTATTTAGCGTAGAAAGTCCGATATATGGCTCTTCAGCAGTCACTACTTCAATATCATAGTTTTCTAGATATTCAGTTAAAATTTCAGCAAGCTCCATATCATCTTCTATCATTAAAATTCTAGTCATGATCTTTCCTGTTGTAAATTTGATTTTTAAGGATTATAGCAGATTAAGATTTTAAAAATTTAAAAGGGTTAAGAGCTGAAATTTCAGCTCTTAGATGATTATTTTATAACAAGGCCTTGTATGATACCACCGCGATTTATCCACACTAGCGTCTTTTTACCTTTTGTATTTTTGATAGTATTTGCAAATGTTTGAAGATCTTTTATGCTTTCTTCACCAACTTGCACGATCACATCGCCTCTTTCAAAGCCAAAGTCTTCAGCTTTTGAGCCAGATTTTACATCAGTTACTAGCACGCCTTGAGTATCTGGGCTAATTTTGTATTTATATCTTATCTCATCGCTTAGATTGCTAACGCTAAGTCCTTCGATGATAATGCTTTTTGCTATGTCTTTTGAATTGTGATCAGCGTTTGCAAGCTTGATTTTTGCATTCATTATTTTATTTGATCGCTCGTAAGTTATATCAACACTACTATTTGGAGTTAGTGAACCGATGAAATTTTTAAGATCATTTGCGTTTTTTATAGCTTTGTCATTAGCTGATATAACCAAATCACCTCTTTTTAGTCCAGCTTCATCTGCTGGCATGCCTTGCTCTACGCCACTTATTAAAGCACCTTCTTTATTTGTGTAAAGCTCTTTTTGCTCATCAGTTAAATTTGCAATCGTAACGCCGATAAAGCCACGCTCGATCTTGCCGTCAGTTATCAGCTTTTTAGCGATATCTTTTACCATATTTGATGGGATAGCAAAGCCAATGCCGTTGTTGCCACCACTTTTTGAAAGTATGGCCGAGTTTATTCCGACTAAATATCCCCTGCTATCAACCAAAGCTCCACCTGAATTTCCTGGGTTTATAGAGGCGTCTGTTTGGATGAAATTTTCATATTGATTAAGGCCGATATTATCTTTATTTAGCCCTGAAATGATACCTTGAGTGATACTTTCACCAACGCCAAATGGATTACCTATTGCAAATACGACATCTGCGTCAAGTAGCTTTGATGAGTCTGCAAAAGTGATCGCATTTAGTCCGTTTGCCTCTATCTTTACGACAGCTAGATCGGTTTTTGGATCACTTCCTATTAGCTTTGCTTTATACTCTTTACCACCATTTGCAAGGGTTACGACTATTTGGTCGCTATCTTCTATAACGTGGTTATTTGTAACGATATATCCATCATTTGAGATAATAACTCCAGAACCAAGAGAAGTAGTTTTTTCTTTTTCTTTTGGTTTTGCAAAATTAAATCCAAAAAATTCATTGAAGAAAGGGTCGTTAAACATCTGCTCAATGCCAGCGTTATTTACCGTTTTTGTAGTTGAGATATTTACAACTGAAAGCTTTGCCTGAGCGATCGAGTCATAATAAGAAAGTACGCTATTTTTATCGCTAAGTGGCGAGACTCTCGTGGTATTAGAGTTAGCTTCATTAAATTTAATATCAGCCCCCACTAAAAAAGAAGCTGCTACTAATGAAATTAGCACAATCTTTTTCATTTTTTTCCTTTAAACTAAAAATTTTTGCAAATTATAAATATAGTGAAAAAATAAAATCTTAACACTTTTTCTTGTTATTAAACAAAAATAAACTTGACTTGCATAGACTAAAGCTTTGTGATATAATCCGTATCAAAAAAATATAAGGAGAATATATGAGTGAAAGCTTATATGAGACTTTAGGAGTTTCAAAGGGTGCCTCAAGCGACGAGATAAAAAAAGCTTATAGAAAACTTGCCAGAAAATATCACCCAGATATAAACAAAGACCCTGGAGCAGAAGATAAATTTAAAGAGATAAATGCTGCTTATGAAATTTTAAGCGACGATAAAAAACGAGCTCAATATGACCAGTACGGCGATACTATGTTTGGCGGTCAAAATTTCCACGACTTTGCTAGTAGTTCAGCCGATATGGGCGACCTAAATGAAATTTTAAAGAATATCTTCTCAGGTGGTTTTGGCGGCGGTGGAGCTAAATTTAGCAGCGGATTTGGTAGTAATTTTGGTGGATTTGACGGATTTAGTAGTGGTGGATTTGGCTTTGGCGGAGCTGATTTAGACGTAAACGCAAAAATTTCTATACCCTTTGACGTAGCTGTAACTGGTGGCGAACATAAGATAAATTTTAATGGCGAAAGCATTAAGATAAAAATTCCAAGTGGCATAGAAGGCGGCGAGAAGCTTCGTGTAAAAGGCAAAGGTAAAAGCGCTGGTGGTCAGAAAGGCGACCTCATACTTGCTATTAGTGTTGAGCCAAGCGACGAATATGAAAGAGTCGGAGACGATCTTTATAAAGATATAGAAATTCCACTAAAAACTATGCTTTTTGGCGGAAAAGTTAATGTGCATACTTACAAAAAAGATGTCACGATCAAGATCGCTGAGAACTCAAAAACAGGCACAAAGATCCGTTTAAAAGGATATGGCGTGCAAAATAGAAAGAGCGGAATTTATGGCGATCTTTACTTAAAAGCCAGGGTAAAACTTCCAAATATCAGTGAGCTTGATGAAGGCTTAGTAAAAGAGTTAAAAGAGAAATTACCGGAGTAAAAAAATGCAAAATTATGAAGAACCACTTTTTTTAATAAGCGTTGTTGCAAAGGTTTTAAGCATACATCCACAAACTTTAAGACAATACGAAAGAGAGGGACTTATCGAGCCATCAAGAACAGATGGCAAGATGAGGCTCTACTCACAAAAAGACGTTGATCGCGTAAAAACTATACTAAATTTAACACGCGAACTAGGTGTAAATTTAGCCGGCGTTGATGTGATACTTCAGTTGAAAGAAAAAATTGACGATTTAGAATCAACTATTGATGAGCTAAATAAAAAATTGCACGAAGCTACCAGCCAAACTAGCACAAAAAGATCGCTCGTAAAGAGAAAAAATAGCTTTGATCTAGTCTTTTATGAAGGTAAAAAATAATTTATGGAACAAATTTTAGAAGGTTTCTTGCTTGTTGCAGCGATCTCAGTCGCATTAAACGTCATTTTTAAAAAATTTCAGATACCAACCATCATCGGCTACATCGTAACAGGTACGCTTATATCAGAATTTTTCAACCTAAAAAGCAATGATGAAATTTCCCATATCGCGGAATTTGGTATCGCATTTTTGATGTTTACCATTGGGCTTGAGTTTAGTTTTAAACACTTAATGGGTATGAAAAAAGAGGTCTTTTTAAATGGCGGCTTACAGGTTTGTTTAAGTGGCTTTATAATGGGTGTGATGCTTTATTATACCCTTCACTTAAAAGACGAAACAGCACTTATTGCAGGTCTTGCGCTTGCACTATCATCAACTGCGATCGTGCTAAAGACACTAAACGATAGTGGCGATGTGAGTAAAATTTACGGCAGAAAAGCACTTGGAATTTTACTATTTCAAGATATTGCAGTCATTCCTATTTTGCTTATGATAGATATGTTTAGCTCGCAAGATGCTTCAATAAATGAGCTTTTGCTAAAGACATTTACAAGTGCGATTATTCTTATTGTTGTGCTATTTTTACTTGGTAAATATGTCATCAACTGGATATTTTATAAAGTTATTCAAACAAATTCGCAAGAGGTTTTTATAGCTACGATTTTATTTATGGTCGTTGGCTCTAGCACTTTGGCTCACTTCTTTGGCTTCTCATACTCTTTGGGTGCATTTTTGGCCGGTATGATGATGGCTGAGACACAGTATAAACACCAAATCGAAGTTGATCTCATACCTTTTAGAGATTTGCTCTTAGGGCTATTTTTTATAACCGTTGGTATGCAGATAAATTTTGCTGTCGTCATCTCAAACATCTGGCTTGTTCTTGGCCTAGTATTTAGTGTCATGGTTATAAAAGCGGTTGTTGTTTTTGCTATCTTAAATATCTATTTGAAGCGAAGAGTTGCTGCAAAAACCGCACTTAGTGTTTGTCAAATAGGCGAATTTGCACTAGCTGTTTTTGGACTAATGACTACTAGAAATTTACTTGATATACAAACAGCTCAAATTTTCATCGCAGCCTCTGTTATATCGATGTTTGCAACACCTTTTATACTTAAAAAGCTTGATGTCTTAGCTGATCTTGTAGAGCGTGAGGTGGTAGTTGAGTCAAACGAGACCTTAAAACCACAAAAACTAAAAAATCACATCGTAGTCTTTGGCTATGATAGGCTCGGTCAAGAGGTAGTTTTAAGACTAAAAGAGACAAAGCTTTTATACATCGTGCTTGATAATGATATCAGCCTAGTCGAGCTTGGTAGGAGCCGCGGGGAAAATGTATTTTTAGGAAATGTGCTTCAAAGCAACACTCTTGAAAACGCTTGCTTAGACGATGCAGCCGCTGTCATCATAACTGTAAATAACGAGCAAAGAGTTGAGCTAATCGCGCAAAAGATCAAAGACTACGGCGCAAATATCCAAACGATCATCAAAGCAAATGGCGAGGGCAACAAAGATATCTTTGGCGAGCTAGGCGAGAATTTCCACCTTATAAGCGAAGAGCGCGTCATGGCAAAAACCCTTGTTCACGAAGCCCTTCAGTGCAAGATCGACCACGACGTAAGAGCGTAGTAAATTTAGCTTCTTAAAACACGCTTTTTAAGTTCGTTTAAATAAATTGATAAAACTATTAGCAACTTTTTTAATTGTATAAGAAACAATAGAGAGATAATAAGACAAATCATTTTAAAGCTAAAAATTTGTCTAGCCACAACATCAATGCTAGTCTTAATGGGAAAGAAGTAAAAATTGATGAGCTATTAAAAGATAAAATATAGAATTTAGTACAAATTAAAATAAAAGCATATTATCTAATAATATGCTTTTAAAAACTAAATTTAAAGCCTAGTTTTGCCAGGCTTTTACTCATTTCTTAAAGTTTGAAGGACATTTACCTCAGTAGCTTTTTTGGCTGGATAATAAGACGAGATAGCCACGATAAACACAGCCCCAACTACGATCAGCACAAGATCGATGGTTGAGAGTTCAAGTGGTAGTTTGCTTGAGCCATAAACGTCAGCTGGCAGGTCTATGATGTTGAAATTTCCAAGTAAAAATAACCCCAAAAAGCCAAGCATCAAGCCAAATATAATGCCGCCACCGCCGATTACTAGCCCTTGATAGAAAAAGCTTCTTTTTATCTCACTTTTACTAGCACCAAGCGCAAGAAGCAAGGCAATTTCTTGCCTGCGGTTCATCACTGTCATTAGCAGCGAGCTTATGATATTTAGCGACGCCACAAGGATAATTAGCATCAAAACGATAAAAAGTGCTCGTTTTTCAAGTGCGAGTGCTGAGAAAAAGTTGCCATTTTGCTCCCACCAGCCAATGGCAACCGTGCCAGTTGGCAGGCCTTCACGCACTCTTTTTATATCATCAAATGGCTTATTTGAAAAGATATGAATTCCATCATAAACGCCTTTTGGATAGTCTAAAATTTTCCTCAAAGCCTCAACTGAAGTGTATGAAAACGCCTTATCGTAGGCAATTAGCCCAGATGTAAATGAGCCACCGATACCAAAGCGCTTCATCTTTGGCGTTAGCGAAAAGCCAGCAGGATCAGCCTTTGTAAAGATAAGCGTTAGTTTCTCATCATCTCTTAGCCTAAACTCGCTCATTATGCCACTTCCCACAAGTATCTCAAAACCATCTAGCTCTTTGTCTTTTAAAGCTTCATTTACGACTGAGTTTATCTGTTTTTCATCTTTAAAATTTACGCCATAAACCAGTCCGCCCTCAAGTGCATTTGCCGAGCGGTAAATGACCTGTGTGCTTATAAATGGACTAAATTTTAAATCGCTAAATCTAGCCTTTAGCTCATCAACAAAGTCATCATCAATGGAGCCCTTAAAGGCGCTTTGAACGGTTATTGGATAGTTCATAGTAAAAAGTTTACGCTCAAATTCTTTGTCAAATCCATTCATAATCGCCATCGCAACGATTAAAACCATAAGTCCGATGCTAACACCAAGAAAGGCAAGCAAGGCACTTAGAGTGATAAATGGCTGAGTTTTATCAAATCTTAAATATTTAAAAAGTAGATACTTTGGTAAGCTTGTCATCAAATAGCCTTTAAAAGATTAAGGCGCTTTTGGCGCCTTAAAAGTAGAAATTTTAAGCAAATATGCCTTTTTTAGGGCCACTTTTTCCGTGGCAATCTTTATATTTTTTACCACTTCCACAAGGGCATGGAGCGTTTCTTGGTATCTTTTTTTCAGGCGTGAAATTTTCATCCTCGCCTTGGTTGTTATAGCTTAAATTTTCATTTTCAGCATTTTGGCTAGCTTCAAGCATCATTCTAGCTTGCTCTTCTTGCTCCTCACGGCTCTTAAATCTTACAACCTGAAGCGTCTTAACACTCTCACTTTTTAGCCTGCTAACTAGCTCCATAAAGAGGTTATAGCTCTCTTTTTTGTATTCAACAAGCGGATCTTTTTGATTATACCCTCTAAGGCCGATGCCGGTTTTTAGGATATCCATTTGATAAAGGTGCTCTCTCCACGCATTATCAAGCACTTGAAGGTATAAAATTTTCTCTATCTCTTTTCTTTGATCTTCATTTAGCACGCTCATTTTTTCGTTATATCTTGCTTCAAAAATTTGCGCAAGCTTTTCTATTAGCTCATCATACTCTAGGCCTTTTAACTCGCTCTCGTCTATCTCTTCACCGCAGTCTGCAAGGATGATAGAGCATAAATTTTTAATATCAAAGTCATCTTTCAAGCCACCATGGAAAATTTCAGCCGTATCAAGTAAATTTGCAGCGTACTCTTTTCTATTTTGAGCTATCTTTTCGCTCATATCATAGTTTTTATCAAGTAGCTCGTCGCGGTATTTATAGATAGTCTTTCTTTGCTCATTTGCCACATCGTCATACTCAAGCAAGTGCTTTCTAGCCTCAAAGTGCAAGCTCTCAACTTTCTTTTGGGCATTTTCAACAGCTCTTGTTACCATTCGACTCTCGATGCTCTCGCCCTCATCGATACCAAGCCTATCCATGATCGCCTTTATGCGGTCACTACCAAAAATTCTTAAAAGATTATCTTCAAGACTTAGATAAAATCTACTCATGCCAGGATCGCCCTGACGTCCAGCACGGCCACGGAGCTGATTGTCTATCCTTCTACTCTCGTGCCTTTCAGTGCCGATGATATATAGACCGCCTAAATTTCTAACCTCATCATCGATCCTGATATCAACACCACGTCCAGCCATGTTTGTAGCGATAGTCACAGCACCTTTTACGCCAGCTTGTGCGATGATCTCGGCCTCTTTTTCGTGATTTTTAGCATTTAGCACAGAGTGTGGGATGCCAACTTTTTTAAGCATCTCGTGAAGCACCTCACTGCGCTCGATACTTGCAGTTCCCACAAGCACTGGCTGACCTTTTTCGTGAGCTTTTTTAACTTCGTCGATGACCGCTTTAAATTTCTCGTTTTGAGTTTTATAGATAAGGTCGTTTTGATCGATTCTTTTAACTGGCAGGTTTGTAGGGATCGAGATAACTTCAAGGTTGTAAATTTGAGAAAACTCAGTAGCTTCTGTCTGAGCCGTACCAGTCATGCCTGCAAGCTTTTTATACATCCTAAAATAGTTTTGATATGTTGTATCGGCTAGCGTTTGACTCTCTTCTTGAATTTTTACGCCCTCTTTTGCCTCAAGTGCTTGGTGAAGCCCCTCACTAAAACGCCTACCCTCGCTTAGACGTCCTGTAAATTCATCAACAATGACTACCTCACCATCTTTTACGACGTAATGAACGTCTTTTTCAAAGAGGTTGTGTGCCTTTAGAGCTTGATCTAGGTGGTGGCTTAGTATGGCATTTTCAAGGTTATATAAATTTTCAACACCAAATAATTTTTCAGCCTTGCTTATGCCAGCTTCTGTGATCATTATCGTTCTATTTTTTTCATCTACTATAAAGTCCCCAGTTGGCTTTGAGCCTGGCACATTTGGATCAGCTGGAGTGCCTCTAGTAAGCTGTTTTGCGACCTGATCGGCTCTTATGTAGCCATCAAGTGTGCGGTTTGTTGGACCTGATATTATAAGTGGTGTTCTTGCTTCATCTATCAAGATACTATCGACCTCGTCCACGATAACAAAGTTATGGCCTCTTTGTACCTTTTGACCAGCTTCAAATTTCATATTGTCACGCAAATAGTCAAAGCCAAATTCTGAATTTGTGCCGTATGTTATGTCGGCGTTATAAGCAGCTTGTCTTACTTCATCATCGTATCCACCGCTTAGTATCACATCTACGCTTAAGCCTAAAAAGTTATAAAGCTCGCCCATTTGTGTAGCGTCACGCTTTGCAAGGTAGTCATTTACAGTTACTACATGCACGCCCTTGCCACTCATCGCATTTAAGATAACTGGCAAAGTCGCCACCAAGGTCTTACCCTCGCCCGTTTTCATCTCAGCGATCCTACCCTCGTTTAGCACCATGCCGCCTATTAGCTGTACGTCAAAATGGCGCATCTTAAGCACCCTTTTGCTAGCCTCTCTAACGATCGCAAAAACATCATTTAAAATTTCATCTAAAGTGACTTTTTCTTCGACGACTTGGGATTTAAGCTCGTTAAATTTTATCTTAAGCTCATCGTCGCTCATCTTTTCATAAGTTGGTTCTAGCGCGTTTATCTGCGCCACACGTTTTATATACTTTTTGACTTCTCTATCGTTTTTGGTGCCAAAAATCTTTCTAAATACCGATGAAATCATTATTTTACCTTCCTAAATTTTTAAACTTTGGATCTTAGCATAGTTTAACTATTTATTTAATTAAACTGGGCTAGAATACGCCAAAAAAGGATAAAAAATGAGACAATTTCTAGTTGCATCTCTCGTTGCAGTTTGCTCATTTGGTGCTGGCTTAAATTTCAAAAGCCTGCAAAGTGACTTTACGCAAACTGTATTTAGCGAAGGCAAAAGCATAAATTATAAGGGTAGATTTTACGCAAAAAACGACAATACTGCACTTTGGATATATGAAAGTCCAACGCCAAAGAGAATTTATTTTAACAAAGAGCGTGTGATCGTGATTGAGGACGAGCTTGAGCAAGCTATCATTTCAAAGCTTGATGATACGCCAAATTTGACACAAATCTTGGCTCATGCGGAGCAAATTCAACCAACACTTTACAAAGCAATATACGACGGAGTTGAGTACTTTATAACTATTAAAAACACGCTTCCAACGACGATTGACTATAAAGACAAGCTTTCAAATAAAATAAAGATAACCTTAAGCAATCCAGTAAAAGATGCACTCATACCACAAGAGACGCTAACACCTGTCATTCCTCAAGGTTATGACATTGTAAATCAATAAATTTGGCTAGCTTTAGCCAAATTTACTCACTTCTCTCCAAAATCTTTTCCAAATTCTTGAACATTATTTAGATCAATAGGCTTTTGAACTACATCATTTGGATCTGGCGAGATGATGATCTCATTGCCTTTTTTCTTCTTTTCTGGTTTTGTTACAATCTCTTCATTAACACTTGGATCGGAGCATAAATTTTGGCTCTTTATTGCTTTTATGATCTCGCTTAGCTCAAGATTATTTATTACTTTTATATTTAAGATAAGCACATCATCAATATCAAGAGAGTGCTTTTTGGCTGCGTATTTTATGAAAAGCTCTTTAAATTTCTCTTTTCCCATTGAGGTTAGGATATCCTCCACGTAAAAGCTACCAACTATTATGTTTAAAGCATCAAGCACATACGCTTCATTTTCTTCAACGTCACGTCCGACAACTTCAAGGTTCATATTTATCTTTTTTGTTAAATTTTGTCCAGCTTTTGAGTAGATATCTGTTTGAAAATCTCTTACTTTTAGCACGTCTGCAAATACAAAAATACAAAAAGTAAGGCTTAAAAATAGCTTTTTCATAAATTCTCCTTAATATGCAAAAATACGTTTTCTTGGTAAAATTTCTTAACTTCGTCGTCAATTTTAACCACTTTTCTTAAATGCTGCCTAAAATCACTTTTTTTATCATAAAAAAGTTTTAAATTTTTAGGACTTACTGCACGAGAAAGTGCGACGTAGAGTTGTCCTTTGGCAAAAATATGGTTGATATTACAAATGAGCGAGTTTATGCTCATTCCTTGAGATTTGTGGATGGTTAGGGCATAGGCAAGCTTAAATGGAAACTGATGGAGCGATGCCTGTACATTTTCTTCGATCTCATCTTCGTTTAAATTTAACGAACTAAATATATAAGCGGCTTTTTCTATCTCACAAATTTCGCCGCTATCTTTTTTCACGATCACGCTTGAGATGATGCCATTTTCTTTTAAAATTTGCATGATCTTGCCTTGCTCACCGTTATAGTACTCGCCCCATTTATTTGACGTAAAGATGATCTTAGCGCCTATCTTCATCTCCAAATCCCTTGAGATATTTAGTGTATTTGCCCATTTTTCAAACTCTTTTTTATCTAAATTTTCATCCAAAATGCTCACATCTGAGTTTGAAATTTCAAGTGGCGTGTCAAGTTCTGAAAGCCTTTTTTGATTTAGCATTTCAGCCTCAGCGTTTCTACCAAAAAGCACACTCGTATCATCATCTGGCTCTATCTTGACCACTCTTAAACTCTCTATGTAGCTCATTATTTCATCATCTAGCTCGCCTACTCGCAGCCTAGAGAGAATCTCATAAAATTTAAGATCGTTTGTACGTTTTGAGACTAGTAGCTCAACATTTGTAAATTTCATATCCTCCCACGCACTGGAGTTAAAAGCGTATAAAAAATTAAAAAGCCTATTTTCGTTTTGCTCCTTTTGCACTGGCGGAAGCTGATAAAAATCACCCACTATAAGCACCCTGCCTTTAAATTTAGAGGTGAGCAGGCGATATCTTATCATCTCCATTAAATCTGAACTCACCATTGAAATTTCATCAATTACAAGCAGATCACATGCATCAAGCATATTTCTTAGCTTGCTTAGTTTGTCTTTTTGATGATAGTCAAAGCGCCTTAGCTCCTCGTAGTCCTTGCAGTAGCCAAATTTAAAAAAGCTATGCAAACTAACTCCTCCAAGGCTAACGGCACTTATGCCAGTTGAGCCAAGAATGATGACGTTTTTAAAATTTTCTTTGTAGTGTCTGATGACAGAGGCCGTTAGATAACTCTTGCCAACGCCTCCACCACCAGTTAAAAAGACGTTTGAGCGAGATAAAATTTCTAAAATTTGATCTAGCATCTACTCAAACATCTCTGGGCGATACTCAAAGTGCATCGTATCAAAGTGCTTCCAGCGTCCACCCCAGATAAATTTATGTTTTTCAAAAACACGCACTATCTTTTCAGGGATGAGGTTTTGGTAGCCACTACTCCACTGCCAGTAGTGGCTCTTTTTCACATTTATATCGATCGCAATGCCGTAGCTGTGAGGACTCAAGCGGTTTGTGCCAGCGATGATGCGCCATTTAAATGTCCCACCTGGATTTTTTAAATACTCAAGCAAGCTCGCATCGCTTTTTACCATATCGTTGAGCTCATTGCTTACGTCTTGCAAAGCAGCTGCGGCTCCATTTTTAGAGTTAAATGGTAGTTTTAGCGCAAGGCTATCTTTTAGCCAAACAACATCTACCAAATTTGCTTTTACTTCACTCTCGCTTGAGCCATAAATTTTTCCTAAAAATTCATAATTTCTACATCTGCCAGCATCGCTTAGTGCGGTGCTAAGTGGCGAAAATGCAGCGTAATCAAGCGCGTTCATATCCTCTATATCAGCACCGATACTACACTCATCATCTTTTTGTTTAAAGTCATCATAGACAAATATTGTTCCATCACCAAATTTGACCAAATTATCCTCAACCTTAACATCATAAGCCCTTTGTAAAGCTGAAATTTTTCTAACTTTATCACTTATTACATTTTCGGGCTTTATCACATTTATAGAATCAACCTTTGAAATAAGCAAATTTGAGTTTTGTATATCGCTTCTGTTTTGTCCGATGTTTAATGTAGTTACTGCCGTAGCACCGATTAACGCTCTACCGTTATTTTCAGTTTTTAACCCCCAAGCATCATGCACCACGTAGATATCATCGCCCTTGTACCCAGCATAAAGCATTATGTGCCCTGGCAGATGCACAAGCGTAAGATATGGCACCCCTTTTTCTTTTATCTCTTTTGTTTTAGCAGCGTTACTAAGCCCTTTTAGATCAAATTTTTGTCCCATATTTGCTTGAGCTTTTGAGTTTCTAGGTAGCCACACACCAAAGCTAGCTAGCAGATCTTTCGTAAAAAGCGAGCAATCCCTTAGCTTATCGACCCCACCCCAACCATAAGGCTGAGTAAGAAGGGAGCTAATAAGTGTTTTTAGATTTGAGTCGTTAAATTTAAGAGGAAAAAGAGCACCAAAAGACTTTGGCAACACAAATTCTCTTAAAAGATTTCTTACATAAATTTTACCGTAGTAGTTTTTATCATCCTGTGCCAAAACAGGAAGTATCGCCCCAACTCTTGAGTAAAATAAGAAATTTCCAGCCTTGTCATAAACTGGCATTTTATCCGTTTTTATAGTTACAAAACTTGACTTTTGATAGGCATTTACCTCATCATCGCTTATAAATTTTATATCCTCGACCTTTATCCAGCCCCAAACCGCATCATCACTAACAAACGCCCAAGCCCTGTCTTTAGAAAGATGCGATACAAAGAGCGGATGAGCGATGCTTAGGGTTGATTCTTGCAGATAATCAAACGGATAGCCCTCGCCTGGAGTTTGCGGATTTAAAAATATCGGCTCATCGGTTGGAAAATTTCTTAAAGCAGTGTTTGCCGAAGTTAGAGCATAAGCAGAGATACTTGAAAGAGCTGAAAAATTTGCATTGTCCTTTTGTGCGTCAAACCAGCTTTGAGGTATCTGTCTAAAATTTGAGCCAAAATACTTTCTCTTTTCGCTTGGCTTATATATATTAAATGCCCAAAAGACATCGTTTGGATTAAATTTTACACCCCTTAATGTAAAAACCTTAAACCTTCTTTTTAAAATTTCTTCTTGGTCAAAGCTTGCACTTTGCATATTTTGAGGTAGCGACGAGGCATCTTGCTTAATTTCAAAATCAAGCAAACTAATGCGTTCATTTGGCTTATATACGTTTTCATCTGGTAAAGAATTTTGCACACTTGGCTTTGGTTGGGTCTGCGAACATCCCAAAAATAAAGCAATACTAAATGCTAAAAATATACCCTTTTTCAACTTTTTTCCTTATCCTTAAAAATAGCTTCTACAATCAAAACAAAAATATAAAACATCTTTTCATCGTTATTTTTACAAATTTGTTTCATAGTCTCATTCACGCTTTTTACTTTTATGTCATTTGACCTTAAAATTTCTACAATATCAGAGCCAAATTTCTTTGAAAGCTCGCCCACTTTTACATCATTTAAAGCATTTAAAAACCTAGTTGTATTGCAGTCCATCTGCACTGGCTTGTGATTTAAGATATTTTTAAACTCAAGGCTTAGCTTCTTTAACTTTTTCTTCTTAACATAACTATGAACAATCGTCAAGACAACCAAACTAAAGCCAAAGAAAATATGTAAATTCAGCGAACTTTCACTCATCTCCCCATTTAAGAAAAGAACGCCGCTCATAAAAAGACCGATCACACAGATAAAAAGCAGCAACAAGATGATATATTTAAAAATCACCTCAAGTATAATGTTGTCTTTTAGCCTATCAAACATCAAGCCCTACTATCTCATCTTCGCTGTAAACTAAAATTTCATTTTCTTTTAGCAGTTTTGCTGTGATGCCATCGCCTAAAATAAGCCTCTTACTAAAGCTTCCATCATAAATTTGCCCACTTCCACAACTTGGACTTTTTGATTTTAAAATAGCCTTTTTACAACCATTTAGTTTGGCTATTCTCAGGCAAATTTCTGCTCCTTTTTTAAAATTTTCACTCACATCTTTACCTGAAAATTTACAAATAACTGCACCATTTTTCATCTCAGCCGGTTCCCTCGGCGTGCTAAGTCCACCATAAACTTCAGGACAAACAAAAAGCAGATGATATCTCTTTGAAATTTCATCCAAAACATCTTTATTTAAGAGATTATTTTCGCCGTTAAATTTACAATTTATGCCGACCAAGCAAGCACTTATTAAGATTTTTTCTCTCAAAGC
This sequence comes from Campylobacter concisus, assembly GCF_002912895.1. GTDB lineage: Bacteria > Campylobacterota > Campylobacteria > Campylobacterales > Campylobacteraceae > Campylobacter_A > Campylobacter_A concisus_G. Next base: position 2,665 of record NZ_POZX01000009.1, on the reverse strand, counting down.
CCGGCTTCTTTTAAAAGTTCGCCAGCATAAATTTCTCGAAGTTTGCTTGAAATTTCTCCTACTTTTGCACCATTTATCGCATTGCCATCAGCATAAACGACTGGTAGGAGTATGAGCGTCGCGGCCGAGATAAAGACTTCATCAGCACTATAAACTTCATCCATGCTAAATTTTCGCTCCTCTATCTTTAGACCGATATCTTTAGCAATCTTTAAAAGTCTCATACGGCGAATTCCTGGCAAAATTTCATTTGAAAGTGGTTTTGTGATTAGAGTTTTATCCTTGATGATAAAAGCACTCGAGCTACAACCCTCTGTGACAAAGCCATTTTCCACCATAAAGCCCTCATCTGCACCTTTTTTGTGAGCTTCATTTTTAGCGTAGCATTGAGCCAGAAGTGAGATAGACTTGATATCACGCCTCTTCCACCTGATATCCTCGATACTTACCACTTTTATGCCAGTTTTTGCAGCAGGATTGTTTAAAATTTCACTCTCGTAACAGAAAATAAAGACACTTGGTGTTAAATTCTCCATAAAATAGAAATTTCTAAACGCCACGCCTCTTGTTACTTGCATGTAAATTCCGCCTTCTTTTAAGGCATTTTTGGAGATTATCTTGTTTAAGATCGCTTCAAATTTTTCCTTTTCGTAGGGCAAATTTATATCTATTTCATTTAAGCTTCTTTCAAATCTCGCCCAAAATCCATCTTTATCAACCATTTTTGAATTTATCACAGGCACAACCTCATAAATTCCATCACCAAATATAAATCCTCTATCAAAAGCACTAACTTTTGCCTCATCTTTTTGCAAAAATTCTCCATTTAAAAAGACGGTTTGTAAAGCTTGATCTGCCATTTTTAGCTCCTTAAATTTTGGGCAAATTGTATCTAATTTTGTTTGAATTTATAGATTCTTAGATATAATAAGCCAAAATTTCAAAGGTAAAAAGTCTATAAAAAATGCAAGAAACTTTAAAAGATAGAATCATAAAAAACGTTTTTTTTGTTTCAAAACAGCCAGTTTTATTCAGGGATCTACTTGAAGCAAATGCCCTTTTTAACGAAGGTATGCTAATAGATGGAGCAAAGCTAAATTTTAGATTTAACCACATCAAGCTCTATCAGATTTACGCACTTATCTGTTTTGCCATTTTATTTCCATTGTTAATCATCACGCATCATTTTTTAGCAAAGACTGACGCGCATATATCGATAATAGCGACTGCTGTCGTCACTTCGGCCGTTTTTATTGGCTTTGATATGTTTAAAGTTTGGGCAAGAAGAGAGATAAGCCACGATCTTATCAAGAAAGCATGGAGTGTGCATTTTCCTTATTTTAGCTATGAAAAATACTCAAGCAAGGTCGAAGAAATTTATAATACTGCTATAAAAAATGACATATCAAAAAAAGATTTAGAACAATATATATATGAAAAGCTAATCTCTCAAAAAGAAAGTAATTAGTAAGTTAAGCTAGGCTTTGTTTATTGAGTTAATTTTATTTTTGTGCAGTTGTATACAAAATGACTATATTATTTGCCAATGTAATTGAATCACTAAAATTTAAAAAACTTTAAATGTTTAGTTATTTCCATTGACGCTCTTGCATATTGTTTAAAATTTGATTTTTATAACGTAAATTTTCAAGCTTTATATTAAGGGCTCTATTTTCCTCTAAAAGCATATCTCGTTTACCACTGATGTCGGCTATATCCCTACTTATATAATAAATTTGATTTGCTATGTAAATTTTTGGCAAAAATATAGCTAGAGCTATAAAAACAGCTAAATAGACCATCACTAATGTCTTGAAGCTTAAATTTACCTCACGTTTTTGCTCCTCGTCGTGAAGCGTTAGTAGCTCTTCTTTTTCTTGCATCTTTATCCCTTTATCTTAAAAACCCGCAGTTTTGCGCTCTTGCTTCGTGAGTTTACCTTTAACTCATTTTGGCTTGCTGTTAGTGGCTTTTTGGTTAAAATTTCTCCTAGTTCGTGATTGTTTCCGCATTCACATCTATAGACGCCAGGTAGGCAGATACAGCTATTTGCCCATTTTTTAAAGCGCTCTTTTACGATCCTATCTTCGAGCGAGTGAAACGTAATAATTGCCACAAGACAATCTTTAAACCCACATTTTTCTATACTATCAAGTAAATTTGTTAGCTCATCTAGCTCACCATTTACCTCTATCCTGATGGCTTGAAAGGCAAGTATTGCAGGGCTAACTCCGCGCCCTTTTATCTGGGCTGTACCTATTAAATTTGCAAGCTCTTTTGCACTCGTTATCTTGCCTAAATTTCTAGCATTTATAATCTTGTTTGTAATCCCAACAGCATTTTTTAGCTCGCCATAATCTCTAAAAATTCTAACCAACTCATCAAAAGAGTATCCATTTACAACGTCATATGCGCTAAAATTTCGCTCTTTATCCATGCGCATATCAAGCGCGCTTGAGCCAAGACTAAAGCCTCTATCATCTTTATCTATCTGAAGTGAGCTAACACCGATGTCAGCCAAAATTCCTCTAATATTTAAAATTTCTTCTTGACTTAGCTTGCTAGTCAATTCAGAGAAGTTACTTTTATAAATTTTAACCCTACTACCAAATGGCTCAAGTTTTTTTAGTGAAAAATTTATAGCTTCGTTATCTCTATCACAGGC
>NZ_POZX01000008.1:0-1711 GCF_002912895.1 Campylobacter concisus | reverse complement strand
TCCTTAGAGCCACTCGCAAACAAACCTCTAAAAAAATTAGATAAAGAATTAAGACCATTTTTTATAGCATTAATAGGCAAGGGGATCATAAATCCGCCCATAAGAAAAAGATCACTTTCGAGCTGTTGTTCGGCTTCAAGTTTATGAAGGGTAGAAGTTGTATAACAACCTTCAGGGAAACTCATACAAGCAGTTAATTCAAGACCATAAAGATCAGCACAATCATGATAAACCATGCCAAATGATTTACACTTATCCCTATCAATGTTAGGATCAGGAAGACACTCTTCAACAGTTGTATCTCTTAAAAGAAGCTCTACCTTTCTTTCATTGTAGATCATAGGAGAAGGACACCAATCAGGACGTTTAAGTTTAGGCTCACATTTACCAGTTTCTTTATTGAAAATTTGATCAGCAGGGCAAGGATCAACACAAGCATTTTTTTCAACGTCCCAAGTCTGGCCAACTGGACAAGAATCAACGCACTGCATAGTATCAGTGTTAAATTCTTGATCTAGCTTACATCTTGCAACATCATGTGAAACAAAAACAGTAAAATCATAATAATCAAAAACTGGATCTTTAGGATTATCAGAAGGAACAAAATAATCAAAAATACCACCACCACGACGTTGGCCAAAGCGGCCAGTCCTACGCTCGCCACCTATATAAACCCGACCATAGCTAAACCCACCATAAAAACCAGGAGTTTTTGAGCCTAAGAAATAATAAGCTTCTTGAGTAATTGTAAAAGAATAGATATAGTAATAGCCAGTTTCTGGCGATCTAATGCCATAATAATTATTACCTTTTAAAAATTTGCCATCGATAGGCTTAAAACTGCTATCAAAGTCTTTATCACGAATAACCGAACATAAGCCACCATCACAAGCTCCAGAAAAAGCAAAAGAACATAAAAGAGATAAGAAAATGAAAGATCTAACTAGAAATTTCATATAAAATCCTTAAATAAATTTTTATTCATATAAATTACTGACGCCCTTCGGTTGTCGCTTCATTTTTTCAGGAAAAAATGAAGTTTAAAATTTAGTATCGAGCGCCTTTAAAATTTAAAACCTATTTGACAAAAGAAAGAGCTATAACGTAAATAAAAATAGGAACGAAAAAGAGAGAAAAAACGTTTATAAAATAGTTAAATACATCGTTGTTAAATACTTCAATCATCGTGTAGCTCCGACTATGATTAAGCCAATAAGGAAAGAAAATGCTATAAGTATCGCAGAAAGACCCATTAAAAAATTAAATTGATGTTCGTATATACCTAAGTTTGAAATTAAATCATTTTTTTGTATGTAGCAAATATTAGTTTCAGTATTAAAAATATAATTAGTTTGAAAATTAGAAATAGAATCATAAGAAATAGAAACGCTACTATCAAAATTTTCAAGAAATATTGTTTTATCTTTTATATAAAAATCTTTAACGCAGATATTTAAACTAGGGATATATATAGCATTTTCTTTCATTATTATGCACCTTTAAAGGGGCAAGAAGCCCCTAAAATTACTTGATGAAAGACTTAACTCTGCCAGCAATCATAAAGACGAAAGTAACAGCGATGACGCCAGCAAATACGTAGTCAAATAAAGCATAGTCAGCTTTTAACGGCGTAGTTGGTACTACTGGAGCATCTCCAGCGAAAAGAGCAGGAGCTGAAAGCAATGCAGAGCTAACAGCAGCAACTTTAACC
>NZ_POZX01000007.1:0-453 GCF_002912895.1 Campylobacter concisus | reverse complement strand
AGCTTATCATCAACCCTGACGAAGAGAAGATCACTTATCTTGGCCGCGACATCGAGCTAAAAGGTAAGCCATTTGAGGTGCTTACTCACCTTGCAAGACACTCAGATCAAATCGTATCTAAAGAGCAACTACTTGACGCTATCTGGGAAGAGCCAGAGCTCGTAACACCAAACGTTATCGAGGTTGCTATCAACCAAATTCGCCAAAAAATGGACAACCCGCAAAATATTTCAACAATAGAAACTGTTAGAAGACGCGGATATAGATTTTGCTTTCCCAAAAAAGCTTAAGAAATAGATTTATACTGCAATTAGCATCTGGTGCGATGATGCTAATTGCCGTTGTTTCGGTGATGCTCTATCACTACATAAGAGTCACCGTTTTTCAAAGCGTAGTTAGTGAGCTAAACCAGCAAGCCACAGCTTACAAAAACAATCCACAAAATTTCAATCC
>NZ_POZX01000006.1:0-431 GCF_002912895.1 Campylobacter concisus | reverse complement strand
AAAGGGTAGAAGTGCTAAAGCAAAAGACTCCAAAAAGCATAAAAAAAGTTGAAACTAAAAGCGAAAATAACGGCTTTTTAGCCACTTCAAAGGCACTTGAAGCGACGCTAAATATCGCGCTAAAAGCTGCAAGAACAGACGCCTCAATAATGCTTAGTGGCGAAAGCGGCGTTGGCAAGGAGGTCTTTGCTAAATTTATCCACGCAAACTCACCTAGAAAAGACGCTGCATTTATCGCTTTAAATATGGCTGCGATCCCTGAAAATTTGATAGAAAGTGAGCTTTTTGGCTTTGAAAAGGGCGCCTTTACTGACGCTGCGACCACCAAAAAAGGGCAGTTTGAGCTGGCAAATGGCGGAACGCTATTTTTAGACGAGATCGGCGAGATGCCTATAAATTTACAGCCAAAGTTGCTTCGTGCGCTTCAAGAG
>NZ_POZX01000005.1:0-26548 GCF_002912895.1 Campylobacter concisus | reverse complement strand
GTTTATTTACTTCATCAACACTAACTCGCTCATTTTTGGCGTGTATGCGGTCGTTTATGACGCCAAATTCTATCGCATCTATACCAAATTCAGCAAAGTGCCTTGCATCGCTCGTGCCACCCTTTGTATTTAGAACCGGTGTGACACCGGTAATTTTTGTAACAGAGGCCATCAAATTTTTTACGATTTTGCTATCTTTATTTGTTAAAAATCTCTTTGAGCTTTGCTTTATGCTAAGCTCGTAATCAAGCCCATCTAAAACGCCTCTAAGATAGCTCTCGACGTCATTTACGTCAGTTAAATTTGAGTTTCTAACATTAAACATTATGCTAAGCTCGCTTGGCGTGACATTACAAACTTGCATACCACCTCTGATATCAGTTATCACAATCTTGCTTGGACTAAAAAACTCGCTCCCAGCGTCCATATCGTGATCAGTTATCTTATTTAAAAGTGGAGCTATTAAATTTACCGGATTTATGCACTTTTCAGGATATGCCACGTGCCCTTGAATGCCCTTTATCACGATCTTGCCATTTATTGAGCCACGTCTGCCAACTTTTATGCTATCACCAAATTCTTTATCGCAAGTTGGCTCAGCCACTACGCAAAATTTTGGCAAATCATTTATTTCGCGTAAATATTCAAGTGCTAAAGGCGTGCCATATGTGCTATCGCCCTCTTCGTCGCTTGTTAAGATGAGGCTTAGTTTGCCATCAAATTTTGCATCTTTAGCAGCGCAAACAAAGGCAGCCACGCCACTTTTCATATCCTGTGCGCCTCTTGCGTAGATGTAGCCATCTTTTTCTAGCGGGGTAAATGGTTCACTCTGCCAGCCATCTCCTGGAGGCACGACATCAACATGCCCTGCAAAAGCTAGATGCTCGCCATCTCCATAAATTTTAGAAAGTATGAGATTTTTTGTGCCATTTTTTTCTATAAATTTCGCCTCAAAATCAGGCAAAAATTTAGCAATAAACTCTAAGCTCCCAGCATCATTAGGTGTGATAGAGCGAAAGCTTAAAAGCTCTTTTAAAAAGCTAATTACCACTAGGTGCCTTATGAGCCGGCACGCTCTGGTGCACCAAAGTAAAAGCCCTGAAACTCATCTACGCCGATCTCTTTACAGATTTCAAATATCTCTTTTGAATGCACATATTCAGCAATAGTTTTTATACCAAGGTCTTTTGCAAATGCCACGATCGCACTTGCGATAGAGTGTGAATCTTTATTTATGTCTATATCTTTTATAATAGAGCCATCGATCTTCACGTAGTCAGGCTTGATCTTTATAATATAAGAAAAATTTGAATATCCTGAGCCAAAATCATCAATAGCGATCTTTGTACCCATGCTTTTTACGCGCTCGATAAAATTTGAAACTCTCTCTAAATTTTTAAGCTCTTCATCTTCAACGATCTCAAATACTACTCTGCCAGCAACATTGTGTTTATTTAATAAATTTAAAACAAGTGAGCTAACATCACCATCGATCATATCTCTACTGCTTAAATTTATAGAAAGTACTAAATTCTTATCCTCTACAAGCTGCTTAAAACACTTTTTAATGAGTTGTTTCTCAAGATCAGCATAACGCTTAATGCGCTTTGAGATATCTAAAAAGACATTTGGTGATATAACATCGCCTCTATCTAAAAGTCTTATCAAGCATTCGTATTTTACGGGTACCTTTTGGTCATTAACTATCGGCTGAAAATAAGGAACAATATTGTTATTTATAGTGGCGTACTGTATCAGTTTAGAGCGTTCTATTTGAGTTGCGTATTCCTCTTTTTGATTTAGCCCTTTAAAATAGCAAACATAGTCTTTATCTTGCTCTTTTGCTGTTTTTAATGCTATTGTTGCTTTTCTTAGTGTTTGATCACTATCAAGGGCAAAGCCTATTGTACTATGTATCTCGATACCTTCTATCTCCCTACCATCTTCATCGACTATACTTAGCATACGACCTTTAAAAATTTCTATCAAATCTTCAACCATATCTTCATATCTATCGATAAAGCTATCGCTATCTTCTACCAGAGCAAATCTATCTGCTTCTATACAGTAAGCCTTCATATTCTCATTTTTGGCAAATTCACTGATCAAATCAGCCATTTTGACCAAAATCTGATCACATGCAAATTTACCGTAAAAGTCATTCATCTTGCCAAAATCGTCAATATCTATAAGCACTACTTTAGGATTTTCATAGCTACTAACATCACGCACCAATGCTGTTTTATTTAAAAGTCCAGTCATTGGATCGATATAAAGCTTTTCTCCAAGCTCTTCTATCTGTTTTTTAGTATCTGTTTTTAATGTGTTATAGTTATTTTTTTCTTTTATGTATTTGACCGCATACCATATACAAGTAGATAAAGCAACTATTGCACCAACGAGGCTTAAGATGAATGTTAAAGCCATATTGTTTAAAAGCCACTCAAAAAAGTACTCATCATGTGTACCAGTAATACGTTGATCGACCTTTCCTTTAAAGCCTAATATATACTCTCCAACTGGCACAAACATACAAACTTGAGCAGCATTTTCTGGCAAAATTTTTGCCCAAAAATAATCTTTTTGGAAATTATGAGCAAAGATGTTTCCACAGCTTTTGTCATTAAACTCTTGATTTATTATTCTTTTATCTGAAGACGCTATGACCTTGTATCCATTTTTATTATCATCCTTTAATAAAAGAACATCACCCATAGCACTATCGTTAATGTAAGATTGGAAATTTGCAACATCATATTTGCTGACATTTTTGAAATAATCAACATATTGATATGTCAAATAATCAACTTTCTTTCGAAGATTAAAACCATTTTCGGCAGAAGCATTATTAAATTTAAAATAAAAAACTGCCAGGTTTTCGACTAAAAAAATACTTCCCAAAACAAACACTAAACCTATAATCGTTTTAGTGATATTTAGATTTTTACCCGTTTGCTCGTCCTTGTTACTCAAAAGTTACTTCCCTTATTTTGTGTACTTGTTCTGATTATATCAACCTTAAAATAAATTTTAACTTTTGGGAAAAAGTTAAAGCCTGACTATTTTAGCTCCATATCCACCCTGATTTGCTGGTGCGTCAAAAAATTCTTTCACACTTGGATGCTCTTTTAAGAAATTTTTAACAGCAAAGGCGAGCTTGCCAGTGCCGATGCCGTGAAATACGCTAACCTCGTCAAATCCCATAACAAGACTATCTGAGATAAATTTATCAAGCTTTGCTATCGCCTCATCAGCTCTCATGCCATGCAGATCAAGCGAGAGCGACGCCGTTTTTGGCTTATCGACATTTAGGCTAACGCTACTTTTTCTAGGCGTGACCACTTCGTTGCCATTTTTTCTTAAAAGCTCAAGTGGCACACGCAGATTTATACCATTTGACTCGATCATCGCGTCATTTTTAGAGATGCTTAAAACCGTGCCTTTTATATTTTCATACTTCACTCTATCGCCTACTTTTAGGCTCTCACGCTCAGTTTTTTTAGGCTTAACGATGGCGGCTTTTTTCTCATTTGCCACGTTTAGCGCCCTTTGTTTGTCTTTAATGTCCTTGAAATTTATAACAGCTTTTGCTGCATTTATCGCTTCATAATACTCTTTTTCAAGACGCGAAATAGTCGCATTTAGCTTGATCTCATTTTTCTCTTTTAGCTCTTTTTGCTCCTCAAGCAAGCGCTCCAGCCGCTCCTCTTTTGCCGTGACCTCTTTTATCCCATCATCAAGCTTAGTTTGTAAATTTAGCGTCTTTGTGATGATCTCATTTAAATTCTCTTTATCTTCGCCGTAAATTTTCTTAGCCTGAGCCACTAAATTTTGAGATATGCCGTATCTAGCCGCCGTTTCAAAGGCATAAGACTTGCCGATCGTGCCTTTTAAAAACTCAAATTTAGGCCTTTGAGCCGCCTCGTCGTAAAGTGCTGCCACTAGCTCAACCTCGGGGTTTTTAGCTAGCAACATCGCAAGGCGCTTGTGGTGGGTCGTGATGATCATTTTGATATCTTGAGTGATGAGGCGCTCTATCATGACGCCATACAAGCTCGCAGCCTCCTCAAAATCGGTGCCAAGCTCGATCTCGTCGATGCCGATGATGATTGACTTTTTAGTAAAAAGCCTTGCAAAGTGCACCATCCTGCCAGCAAAGGTCGAGATGTCATTTTTCACGCTTTGCGGATCTTCGATAATGGCGTCAAATTCTTTAAAAGAGCCGATCGTTGAGCGGTTTGCATCGATACGCATAGGCAAAAGATATTTTGCAAGCAGCGCGGCTGAGATGATCGATTTTAAAAGCATCGACTTACCACCAGCATTTACGCCGGTTATTAAAAGCACTTTTTTGCTAAAATCAACACTCACGCTCTTTGGATTTTTTAACGCTGGGTGGGCAAATTTCTCAAGCTTTATGATGTGCGAGCTATTTGGCAAAACAAACTCATAGTCACGTGATCTAGCCAAATTTACGCGCGCCTGATATGCGTCAAACTGATCAAAAGCGTTATTTATAAATTTCAAAAAAAGCAGGCTCTTGCTCATCTGCAAGCTAAATTTCTTGCAGTGCTCAAAAATGATCTCCTCTTTTCTATCAAGTAGCTCGCTTTGCTCCTTTTTTAGGCGCTCAGTGCTTGCAGGTGCGACGTAGAAGTAGCCGCCTGAGCTTCTAGCGATCACGGTGCCTTTTAGAGCATGATTAAAGCCGCCACGCACCAAAAGTGCCTCTTGCGAGTTGATGTAGTGCGTCTGGGTATCGACTAGATATGGTGTGACGTGCTTTGAGTAGATGAGCTTTTTAAGCTCGGCGTCGATCTGGCGCTTTTTCTCACTAAATGCCTGTTTTATCGCAGAAAATCTCTCATCTACGCTGTCGCTAAACTCGCCGTTTTCATCAAAGCTGTTTGCCATCTGGCTCATCGCTTCAGGGATTTCAACTTTAGCGATCCACTCGCCAAGCCTGCCTTCAAATTTTTGCTTTTTTAGATATGAAAAATATTTAATGATCTTTGCAAACTCGTAAATTTCACTGATGTGAAGCACTGCTTGCTTGCTAAGTCTAATTAGCGCATCATCTAGGTTTTTTATCTCATCAGGTGCTTTGAAGTCATACTTTGAAAGCTCGTTTATGTTTTCAAAGTGAATTTTGCTATCACCTTGTAAAAATAGCGGTTTTTGCCTTGCTAAAAAGGAGTGAAATTTATCTAAATACTCGTTTAGATCGAGCTTTGCAAATATATCTTGAGTCATTGTTCGCAACTCTTTATAGGCACAATCACGCCTGAGAGATCGCTAAATTCTCTTTTAGCTAAAAATGACGCCGTGCCAAATTCGTAGTTAAATTTCTCAGCACTCACGTTATATTCGCCACATTTTAGTGTTTTGCCCTGTTTAAAATCGCTAACTAGCTTTGAGATGGCGTCCTCGTTTTTTGATAAATTCTCTTCGTAAAAATAGACGCAAATAAGGATTGCTACAAGCACCGCGCTAACGAGCGCTTTTATGCCTTTGCTGATCTTTTCATCTTTTATCGCCCAGATCGCTCCAAAAAGTAGCATCATACCGGCGATTATTATCAAATTTCTTACCATTTTACGCCCTTATACTTTGCGATGAGCTCTTTGTAAAGCTCAGCATGAGGCTCAATCTTTTCTAAAATTTCAGCCTTAACCTCGCTGATATCTTGCTTTTCAACTAGCAAGCAAACAGCCATATACGAGGCATTTGGCAGCATCTCTTTTATCTGAGTACTACTTAGTTTTTGCGACCTTGCAAGAGCGATCAAGATATCTTTTTTGCCTAAATTTATAAGGCTTGAAATTTCATCCTCGCTTAGCTCTTTTTCATTTATCTCTTTTTAAATTTCATTTTCATCTTGAGGCTTGAAATTACTTAGATCCATTAATATCCGCCTCTTAGTTGCACGCTGATATCACCCGCTCCAAAGCCAACTACGATGCCGTCACTTAGGCGGTTTTTCACGCCAAATTCATCTGTAAATTCTATCCCCTCTTCAACCCTCTCGACCTTGTCGGTAAAGATCGGGTTATACTCGCCAAACTCACTCTTCATATCAACTTCGATCGGATTTTCACCAGCTGCATAAACTGGCAAGATGACAAGCTCATCAACGCCCTTAAAGCACTCTTTAAAGCCATGTAAATTTGTGCTAAGTCTTGTGTAGCGGTGTGGCTGAAATATCGCTGTGACGCTGTTTATGCCTAAAATTTTGGCGTATTCAAAGACTGATTTTAGCGTCGCTTTTATCTCGGTTGGATGGTGCGCGTAGTCGTCTATTAGAACAAAATTTTTGTTTGTACAAAGTATGTCAAAACGTTTTTTGATCCCTTTAAAATTTAGTAAATTTTCTCTGATGTCTTTTAGCGGTGTCTCGTGCATCGCAGCAAGAATAGCCAAAGATGCGTCTATGGCAATGTGCTCGCCCATACCAAAGGCTTCAAATTTACCTAAATTTTTAAGATTAAAACTAGTGTATGGCTGATAGTCTCTTACAACCATCGTAAGCTCGGTGATGTCAGTACTTGGATAAAGCCTGATCGCATCAAGCTTAAGCGTGCTCAAAAACTCGTCCTCAGCGTTTATCACTCTAACCTTTGCGCGCTCCAAAAAGCCCTTGTAGGCTGCGTAAAATTTAGCTAGATCGTAGTCGTAATGCTCCATGTGCTCTGGCTCTGCGTTTGTGACGATGGCTAGATATGGGTTTGAGTTTAGAAAGCTTGAGTCGCTCTCGTCGGCCTCAAATACGACGTTATCACTCTTTGCGTAGCGCATATTTGAACCAAACTGCTTTGAGATGGCGCCGATGATAACTGAGCCTTCTATCAGGCTTGCTAACATCGCTGAGGTGGTACTTTTGCCGTGTGCGCCAGCTACTGCAAAGACGCACTTATCTTCAAGCACATAAGGCAAAATTTCTTTTCTTGAAAAGCACTTTATGCCCTTCTTTCTAGCCTCCACTAGCTCGATATTGTCCTCTTTTATCGCAGCTGAATAGACCACGAAGTCTTGGTCTTTTATCGCCTCTTTGCGGTGTGGAGTGATGACCTCGATGCCCTCGTTTTGTAACTCAAGCGTCGTCTTGCTCTCTTTGATGTCGCTGCCACTTATCTTGTGGCCTTTTTCGTGTAAAAATCTAGCGATAGCTGAGATACCGATGCCGCCGATGCCTATGAAATGGACTTTTTTGATCTCATTGTTTAGCTCTTGCAAATTTTATCCTTAAATTTTTTCGTAATTTTAACAAAAACTACTAAATTTAAGGCTGAAAAATGGCTTTTATTTGCTTAAGGTAAAGCTCTCGTCTATCAGGTCAAAAACTGTTTTTTGTGAGATTTTGGAGTTTAAATTTACACTTATCCAGTGCTTTTTGTTCATGTGATAGGCTTTAAAAATTTGCTGCTCATCAACTAGTACCATCGCTAGATTAGGACTACATTTTAGATTTAAAACCTCGGTCACTTCGTCACTTTCAAGCCCAAGCTTGCTAGCGCTTATATCTAAAAGCAACGCAAACCACTTCTTGTTTTTATTATGGCGAAAGGCGCTAAACTTTGGATATTTTGGGAAAATTTGCTCACCTAAAACGTCAAATTTCTCTTTTATGTATCTCTCAACGTCACTTCGTTTCAAATTTCACTCCAAAATTCTTTTAAATAGCGCTCATTCTCGCAATTGTGATAACTTTTGCTAAATTTGCTCTCTACCTAGGCACAGCGTTTTATCTTTTAAATTTAGCCTCTATCTGCATAAAACCCCAAGTACTTCTAGCCTCGCTAAGCTCTTTTTTGCTAAGCTCATCGATCATCATCTCTTCATTTTTTCCGAGCCTATTTTTAACTTCACCAAACGGATTAATAAGCATCGAATCGCCGTAAAAGCTCCACTGCGCATCCTCACTTTTATGGCTTCCTACGCGGTTTACGCGGAGCACGTAGACATTATTTGTAAAAGCTCTAACCTTTAAAAGCTCCTCCCAGCGCGCCTGCGAGAAAAATGTACAAGCCGTTGGCACGAGCACGATATCGACCTTTTTAGCGCTCATATACGCCCAGCACACATCAAAGTGCGCCTCATAGCCAAACATGACGCCGACCTTAAATTTATCATATGTAAAGACAGGCAAATTTAGCTCATCGCTTGTGTTATTAAAGAATTTCGCCTCATTCCAGTGAGCGTAAGGCATGAGAATTTGCTGATCATATAGCTTTACTTGTGTTGGGGTAAATTTAGCTAGACTTTTAAAAATTTCCTTGCCTTTTAGATTTACAATGGGTGCAACGATATTTAGATCATACTTTTTTGCCATTGCAAAAAGAGCCTCTTTTTTGCGCTCGCTTTGCTCTTTTATAAGGCTTTTTGGCATGCTAATGAGCTCTTTAAAAAAGCTATTTAGCACATATTCACCAAGTACAACTAGCCTTGCATTTTCGTCCGCACAAATTTTTAGGTAATAATCAAGCCTTGCCTCGCTTAAGGGCTGCGTTGGTAGCTGAAGGGCGCAAATTTTACTCATGATCCACCTGCTTTATGCTAAGTTTTGCGTTTTCTAAAATTTCTCTTGCCTCGTTTAAGAGCTTTTTACCCTGCTCGTGCAGCTTTATGCTATTTTCTAGGCTCACATCATCTTTGTTTAGATCGTTTAAAATTTTATCCGCAAGGGCCAATTTTTCTTCAAAGCTTTGCTCTTTTTGCTCCATTTTCTATCCTTTTAATATATTTTTTATATATCCATCAAATTTTTCTATTTCGACCAAAAATGCGTCGTGGCCGTAGTTGCTATCTATCTCTACAAAATTTGTCTTTGCGCCTCTGCCCATCTCGCAAAGCGTATCATAAATTTCTCTCATGCAGCTTGGCGGAAAGAGTAGATCGCCCTTAAATGCGATTAGGTGCAAATTTGCTTTGATCGGCGCAAGGGCGTCTTTTAGGTTGTCATAGTGTCTTGTACAGTCAAAGATGTTCATCATTTTTACGATATATAGGTAGCTTAGTGGGTCAAACCTCTTTGGGAAGTTGTAGCCGTTATACTCCATGTAGCGATCCACCTGAAAGCGCCCAGAAAGCTCGTAAAGGCCGTCAGTTTCTACGTAGTTTCGTCCAAATTTCTCATCCATGCTATCAGGACTTAAAAAGCTGATATGGCCTGCCATCCTGCCGTAAGCCATACCTTTTAGCCCATTTTTTCTTATAAATTCCACGTCGTATTCGCCATTTTTGAAATTTTCATCGTTTAAAATGGCTTCTATGGCGATTTTGTTAAAAGCTATCGCCCAGGGCTTAGTCTGATAGGTACTTGCAAGCATTATGATATCCTGCGCAAATTCTGGAAACTCGATAGCGTAGCAAAGTGTTTGCATACCGCCAAGACTGCCGCCGATCACAGCTCTTGCTCTTGTGATACCAAGCTCACCAAAAAGCCTCATTTGCGCCTTTACAACGTCGCTTATGGCAAGAACAGGGAAATTTAGCCTATACTCTTTGCCGCTACTTCTATCTACGCTTAGCGGTGAAGTCGAGCCAAAGCATGAACCTAGGATATTTACGCAGATAACGTAAAATTTATCTGTATCAACCGCCTTTTTGCTGCCTATTAGCCCATCCCACCAGCCAGCTTTCTCATCACCTGCATAGGTGCCAGCTGCGTGGTGCGAGCCAGTTAGGGCGTGGCAGATCACGATAACGTTACTTTTATCGGCATTTAACGTGCCGTAAGTCTCATAAATAAGCTTGAAATTTGATAGCATACGGCCACTCTCAAGATAGAGTGGCTCGTTAAATTTAATAGTTCTAGTTTGCAGATTTAACACTAATTAACTTTGTAGTTTGGTGCCTCATGAGTGATAACTACGTCGTGGACGTGACTCTCTTTTAGTCCTGCACTTGTTATCTCGACAAATTCAGCTTTTTCTTGAAGAGTTGGGATATCTTTTGCGCCAACATAGCCCATTGCGCTTCTTAGGCCACCTATTAGCTGATGTATCACATCTTTTATGCTGCCAGCAAATGGCACACGGCCTTCTATGCCTTCAGGGACTAGCTTATCTTGAGCGGTGCCCTCTTGGAAATAGCGATCAGAACTGCCCTTTGTCATAGCACCGATCGATCCCATACCACGATATACTTTATACTGGCGACCTTGGAATGTTATAAGCTCGCCTGGGCTCTCCTCGCAACCTGCAAGCAAGCTACCAGCCATAACGCAAGCAGCTCCTGCTGCAAGGGCTTTTGCCACGTCACCTGAGTATTTTAAACCGCCGTCAGCGATAACTGGGATACCATATTTTGCTGCTTCGCTTGCGCAGTCGTCAATGGCAGAAATTTGCGGTACACCAACACCAGCAACTATCCTTGTAGTACAAATAGATCCTGGTCCGATGCCTACTTTTATGCCGTCTGCTCCTGCTTCTGCTAGGTCTTTTACAGCTGCTGGGTTTGCGATATTGCCAGCTACGACGTCAACTTTGAAATTTGCTTTTACCTCTTTTAAAGTGTCGATGATGCCCTTTGAGTGACCGTGAGCTGAGTCGATGACGATGACGTCTACACCAGCATCAACTAGTGCTTTAGCACGCTCTATCTGACCCACACCAATAGCTGCTGCTACGCGAAGTCTACCGTAGCTATCTTTGTTTGCATTTGGATACTCTTTACGTTTTTTTAGGTCTTTTATGGTGATAAGACCATCTAGTCTACCGTCTTTATCGACGATAGGTAGCTTCTCAACTCTATTTTGAGAGAAAATTTTCTCCGCATCATCAAGTGTGCAACCTTTTGGTGCAGTGATGAGCGGTGCTTTTGTCATACGGTCTTTTACTAAAGTGCTCATATTTGTTTCAAATCTCAAATCACGGTTTGTTAAAATTCCTATTAGTTTGCGGTCTTTGTCGATGACTGGAACGCCTGAAATATGAAGATCTGACATAAGGCTTAGAGCTTCAGCCACGGTCGCTTCTGGATTTATAAAGATAGGATCGATGATGACGCCACTTTCGCTTTTTTTAACGCGTTTGACCTCTTTTGCTTGGCTTTCGACGTCCATATTTTTGTGAATGACACCGATACCGCCGAGCCTTGCCATCATGATAGCAGTTCTATGCTCAGTCACCGTATCCATCGCAGCAGAGACGATCGGGATATTTAACGTAACGTTTTTGCTGATCCTGGTTTTTACATCAACTTGCTTTGGCAAAATTTCAGAGTATTGCGGCACAAGAAGCACATCCTCAAATGTTAAAGCTCTCTTTACTATCTTCATATTTTTATCCTTTTATTAAATTTTCTAGGCTCTTAGCACCATTTATCAAGGTCTGTTCGTCCCACGCTTTTGCGATGAGCTGGGCGCTCACGTTTAAATTTTGATCATCTTTGCCAACTGGCACAGAGATAGCTGGTAGGCCTGCTAAATTTACGCTGATCGTGTAGATGTCGCTTAGATAGGCCTGAAGCGGATCGCTATGTGCTCCAAATTTATAAGCCGTGCTTGGAGCAACTGGCATGAAGATAAGGTCATTTTCTTCTAAAATTTTCTCGTACTGGGCTTTTATATGCGCTCTTGCTTTTTGCGCTTTGATGTAGTAAGCGTCGTAGTATCCGCTACTTAGCACAAATGTACCAAGCAAAATTCTTCTTTTTACCTCTTCACCAAAGCCTTCAGAACGCGAATTTACATATAGCTCTTTTAAATTTCTAGCCTCTGCACGTCTGCCGTATCTTACACCATCGTAGCGGCTTAAATTTGCGCTTGCCTCTGCGGTTGCGATGATGTAGTAAGCAGCGACGTCATATTTTGAGTCTTCAAAATTTGTGTAAGTCACGCTGTGGCCGTGTGATTTTAGCTTCTCGATGGCTAAATTTAAAGCAGCTTTTGTCTGCTCGATTGCGTTTTCTACGTAGTTTTTAACAACGCAAATTTTTAGCTTTTTGTTGCCGTCTATCTTGTCGCTAACGCTAACAAACGGCACATCTGCGCTCGTGCTATCTTTTGCGTCGTGTCCAGCGATCGCGTCATATAAAATGGCTGCGTCTTCTACGTTTTTAGCGATAGGTCCTATCTGATCAAGGCTGCTTGAGTAGGCGCCAAGGCCGTATCTGCTCACTCTGCCGTAGGTTGGTTTAAGTCCTACGCATCCGCAAAATGCCGCTGGTTGGCGGATCGAGCCACCAGTGTCGCTACCAAGTGCGGCTACTGCAAGGCCAGCTGCGACTGCTGCTGCTGAGCCACCACTACTGCCACCTGGGACGTGAGCGTGATTTAGTGGGTTTAGTGTTTTGCCGTAAAATGAGCTCTCAGTCGTACTTCCCATCGCAAATTCGTCCATATTTGTGCGGCCAAATGGAGCTAAATTTTTGCCAAGTAGCTTCTCAATGACAGTTGCATTATAAGGTGCGACGTAGCCTTGCAAAATTTTTGAAGCGCTTGTTACATTCCAGCCTTTTACCTGGATGTTATCTTTTATAGCGATAGGTACGCCCTCGCCTAGTTTTGCGATCTCTAAATTTGCTAGCTGCTCGACATAAGCGCCAAGCTCTTTTTCTTTTATGATCTTTGCCTCAAGCTCGGCTCTTAAATTTTTTATCTCTTCAGCTGAAAATTTCAAAGCTTCTTTTAAAGTTACCACTATTTTTATCCTTTAAATTTATTAACCAAAAATATGCCAAACAAGCTAACAACGACCACCGCAGCGATCGTTGCGACTATGATAGTTGCGCTTACTGGCTCACTTAGCACTTATGACCTCTTCGCATCTTGGGCATAGCGCATCTTCTTTGCTAACGTTAAATTTCCAGCATCTTGGGCATTTGTGAAGGTTGCTTGCTATGATCTTAAATTTATCGCCCTCCAGCTCAAACTCAGCTAGTGGCTCACTATCATCGTAAGCTCTAACCGAGCTTACCATGTAAAGATCGGCCACTTCGCGCTCGTCGTAGCCTGTGATGTTGTGGTTTGTGGTCTCTAGGCTTAGCTCCAGAGTTGATTTTATCTTTTTGTCCTTTTTAAGAACGTCCACGATCTCGTTAAATTTCTCCCTGCTGGCAAAAAGCAGCTCATCTTCAAAGCTAAGGTCAAATTTGATTGGCTCATAGACTAGATCAAACGCGTCTTTTGCCTCGCCTTTGACGATCTTTGGAGCGTAGTCCATCACCTCATCAACGGTGTAAGTAAGCGTTGGAGCGATGAGTGGCAAAAGTGCCTTTGTTATGATCGCCATCGCGCTTTGAGCTGACCTTCTTCTTGGGGCGTCTTTTGCGTCGCAGTAAAGTCTATCTTTGCATACATCAAGATATACGCCGCTAAGATCAGCTGATAGGAAATTTAAAAGGATGTTAAAGCCCTTTGAAAAGTCATAATTTTTAAAGCAAGCGCTCGCCTCGTCAAAGACCTTTTTAGCACGAGCTAATATCCACTTATCAAGGATGTTAAACTCTGTATTTAGGCTCTCAAGATCATTTACGTTTGCTAGTAAAAAGCGTATAGTGTTTCGGATTTTGCGGTATTGCTCGCTGATTTGTTTTAATATATCTTCGCTTATTTT
Organism: Campylobacter concisus; assembly: GCF_002912895.1. Taxonomy (GTDB): domain Bacteria; phylum Campylobacterota; class Campylobacteria; order Campylobacterales; family Campylobacteraceae; genus Campylobacter_A; species Campylobacter_A concisus_G. Next base: position 12,992 of record NZ_POZX01000005.1, on the reverse strand, counting down.
TAGATCACTTGAGTAATCACTCATACCAACCCAAAGGCGTAAAATTTCCACGCCGTGAGTTTTCGCCACGTCTTGTGGAGCGATGACGTTACCCTTGCTCTTACTCATCTTCTCGCCCTTAGCATCGACTGTAAAGCCATGAGTTAGGATACTCTCGTAAGGTGCGTGAGAATTTATAGCTGTGCTTACTAGAAGCGAGCTTTGAAACCAGCCGCGGTGCTGGTCTGAGCCCTCAAGATACATGCTTGCAGGGTATTTGCCAGCGTCGTAGTTGTCGCTTTGCAAGACCGCATGCCACGTCGAGCCACTATCAAACCAAACGTCAAGGATATCCATCACTTTTTCTAAATTTTCAGCCTTGTATTTTGAGCCCTTTGGTAAAAGCTCGTCTATGCTTAGCGCCCACCACGCATCAGCGCCTTTTTCTTTGAAAATGTCTGCGATGTGGTCCAAAATTTCACTATCAAATATAACTTCTTTTGTCGCTTTGTCTCTGAAAAACGCGATCGGCACACCCCAGTCACGCTGACGAGAGATACACCAGTCTGGGCGATTTTCTATCATCGAGCCTATTCTTTTTATGCCCACGCTTGGGTAGAATTTAACCTTTTCAAGCTCTTTTAGCGCTGTTTGCCTAAGCGTTTTGCCACCTAGTTTAGCCTCGTCCATAGCTATAAACCACTGCTTTGTCGCTCTATAAATGACAGGCTTGTGCGTTCTCCAGCAAAATGGATAAGAGTGTCTAAATTTAGAGACGCTAAGCAAGCTTTTGCCAAGTAGCTCTAAAATTTTCTCATTTGCTTTAAAGATATGCATACCGACAAACTCGTCTACCACGTCACTTCTAAATAGTCCGTGATGCTTCAAGCTCTCATCGTAGCAGCCACCATCATCAACTGGCATCAAAATTTCGCTAAAACCATACTTCAAACATACGTAGTAGTCGTCCTCGCCGTGTCCTGGCGCTGTGTGAACAAGTCCAGTACCCCCATCCATCATGACGTGGTCGCCTAGTAAAAATTGAGACTTTCTGCCGTTTAGTGGATTTATCGCGTGAGTGTTTTCAAGCAGGCTTGATTTGAACTCTTTTTTGATCTCGCCCTTGCTTAGGCCGCTTTGCACGACGCTTTCAAGTAGTGGCTTTGCAAAGATTAAATTTTCAGCTGTTAGGACGTAAATTTCATCTGGATTTAGGCTTATAGCTTGATTTGCTGGAAGTGTCCAAGGCGTAGTCGTCCAGATGACAGCGCTTGCCTCTTTTACGCCAAGCTTTTCTAGTGCATCGCTGTCAAGACCAAAGGCTACGTAAATAGAGTAGTCCTCTTTCTCCTCGTACTCGACCTCAGCTTCAGCTAGCGCCGATCTAGCTGCCCAGCTCCAATAAACTGGCTTGCTTCTCTCTACTAAAAGCCCCTTTTTAGCGATCTCGCAAAGCGCCTTGTAGATGTCAGCCTCAAACTCAAATTTCATCGTCATGTATGGATTTTCAAAGTCGCCGATGATACCAAGGCTCTTAAACTCGTCACGCTGGATATCTATAAATTCTCTCGCATGCTGCCTGCAAAGCTCCCTGATCTCGACCTTGCTAAGCTCTTTTTTCTTATCGCCAAGCTTTACCTCAACTTGCTGCTCGATCGGCAAACCATGGCAGTCCCAGCCTGGCACGTAGCGGACGTTTTCACCGTAAAAATAGTGCGTTTTTGTGATGATATCTTTTAAAATTTTATTTAACGCGTGGCCGATGTGAAGGTGTCCGTTTGCATACGGAGGGCCGTCGTGGATGTTGAAGCTTTTAGCCGCATTTTGGCGGTTTTTCTTCATTTTTTCATAAACCTTGCGCTCTTCGTACCATGATTTTAGTCTTTGTGGTTCATTTTGTGGGAGATTTCCGCGCATCGGGAAATTTGTCTCTGGGAGTAAAAGTGTCTCTTTGTAGTCCATTTTTTACCTTGATTTTAAAATTTGCTAATTTTACACCTGTGCTGGTTAAATCACACTGAAAAATAGTATAATGAGGCAAAAAAAGGAGCTTAAAAATGAGACAAAGTATCTTGATAATAGGCGAAGATCTTGAGATAAATAGAGAATTTCTAAACTACATTTTTCAAAGTTACGAGGATCATTTTGGCGAGCTTGGAGTGGTCAGTTTTGCTCCCAAAAATAGCAAAGAGCTACCTTTTATCATCGAAAATTTATCAAAAGATTACGACTTTGTAAGCATTTTTGGCTCAGATGAAAATTTTGCTATCGCCGCAAAGATCGTAGCGACGCTAACTGGGGGCTCGCTCGAGCTAAAAGATAGCACGACACTTGCGCTTAAAGATAGCTTAGACTACTCTAAAAATAGCTTTTTAGCCAGCCTAAATAACGCTCAGATAAATCTCATAAAAGCTAATCCAAATGAAGAGCTAGGCGAGTTTTTAGTCGAGTACGAGCCTGATTTTAGCTACTTTCATCTAATAGACATCGACGCAGATAGCGCGAAGATCCTTATGCTACCACTTGCTAAAACTTATGAAGTTGATATCACTCTTGCGCAGATCCTGCCAAATTTGATACTAGTAAGGGCAAAAAGCAATAAATTTGGTCAGATCGAGAGCTTTTTACAAGGCGTAAAAACGCTATTTTCGCAAAAATTTATCCCGCAAAAAGATGTGATCAAATTTATAGCAAAAAAGCTCATGCAAAAGGGGCTTAAAATTTCATTTGCTGAGTCTTGCACGGCTGGGCTTGCGGCGGCTAAATTTGCAAGATATGGCGGCATATCAGCTAGCTTTGATGGCTCACTAGTAACCTACGCAAATCACATAAAGCACGAGTGGCTGGGCGTTGAGGATGAAATTTTAGAAACTTATGGAGCCGTGAGCGAGCCTTGCGTAAAAGCAATGGTAAAAGGCACGCTAAGCACGACAAATGCGGACTTTGCACTTGCTATTAGCGGTATAGCAGGACCAGGTGGGGGCACAGCTAGTAAGCCAGTTGGCACGGTATATGTCGCAGCTGGCGATAGAAACGGCAACATAGAGGTTGAGAGGCTACTTTTAAAAGGGGAGCGCAACTACGTTAGAGAGCAAAGCGTGCTAAGCGCCTATCTATGTTTGCTTCGTCTAAAAAGCGAGATATTTTTCGCGTAAAATTTCGCTTTTACTAAAAATTTATAAAAGTCTTACGCTAAATTTAATGAGCCAAAATAAAATTCGGCAGCGATTTTCTAGCAGAAGATCAAAAATAAAAAGCCAAATTTAGGAGGCTAAAGATATTTAAAAAGATATTGTTTCTAGCTGTTTCTTTGTTATTTGCATTTGGTGCCAAGACACAAGCTGACGAGATAAAAGCAAGCGACTCGCCCTTTGGTTACGCTAGCGTTGGTGCAGAGCAAAATTTTGGCGGATACGCCGGCAAAGAGAGTAAAGAAGTCGTCGTAAAAGATAGGCAAGAGCTCGTAAAATACGCCAAAATGGGCGGTTACGTCATCTATGTGGATGGCCTCATAGACCTTAGCGCAGGCAAGATCCCACAAAATGGCAATAGCGATGGGCTAGATAAATTTATAAGTGAGATTAGCGGTGGCGAGTTTAGCTCTTATACCAAATTTATGCAGGCTTACGGCGCTTCATGCCGTGCAAATTTAGACGGTTCGCAAGATCCAAAGTTAGCAGCGCTTCGCAAAAATTTAGCTAATGAGTACAAAAAGCTCATCGTAGTGCCGGTAGCTAGCAATACCACGATAATCGGCCTAGGCGAAAACTCAGGCATAAAAGGTGGCTCGCTTTTGCTAAAAAATGTCCAAAATATCGCGATCCGCAATATGAAGATCGAAGATGCATTTGATCCATTTCCAGATGTACAAAAAAATGACGGCTTTAATGCGCAATATGACGGCGTCAGCATAGAATCAAGCAAAAACATCTGGGTAGATCACTGCCATTTTAAGGACATGGTCGAGCTTAGTCATGTGCATTTAGCAGGCGGAGAGCTTACCAAATGGCAGACTTACGACGGACTATGCGACATCAAGGGAGACAGTGCGGCTATCACGATCTCGCACAACATCTTTGAAAACCATGACAAAACGATGTTAATTGGCTCAAGAGACTCTGATGGCAGCAGCGAAACAAGGACTATAACGGTCGCTCATAACGTTTTTGACAACTGCGCGCAACGCCTACCTATGGCACGCAATGCAAAGGTGCACGTCTATAACAACTTTTATGACTCAAAAGATGGCTTTTATGACCAAAAATACGCCATTGGCGTGCGCTTTGGCTCGCTAATATACGCTCAAAACAACTACTTTACAAATGGCGTCAAGATAAGCTACAAGTGTAACAAAGGCACCATTTTTGAAAGCGGCAACATAGACTTTTCAAAAAAAGGTAGCGTTTGCGAAAAGCTAACCAAGCCGCCATTTGAGCCTCCATATAAATTTGAGCTCCTCGAAGCTTTAAGCGTCCAAAACGAAGTAAATAAAAACGCAGGCACAGGCAAACTAGCTGTTATAAAATAATATCACCAAAGCCCCGAGATAGCCAAAACGCTTGGGGCGTGAAAACAAAGCTAAATTTTTATATTTTTACAAGATAAAACGCTAGCACATAGCCCATATATCAGCACGCAAAGGCTAACGCTTAATCCAAATACGCTAAGAGCAGCGGTCTGGCTAAAAGATAGCGCAAAAAACGAGATAAAGCTCGTTATAAATGCGCAAAATATCCCATAAATTCGCTCTTTTTCGCTAAGACCCTCATTTAGTGCAAATATCATGTAATCAATCCCAACAGCACTTGCAAGTATGAGTCCAAAGACACCAAAAATGCTTAAATTTACGCCAAAAATGGCGAAGATAAAGAGCGTAAGAAGCACGCCAAAGATGATGACGCCCATCACTAGTGCCGATACAGCCGCGCTAAAATAAAACCACAGCAGCAAAAATGCGACAACAAGAGCTGCTATTTTTAGCTTTAGAGCAAGCTCTTTTGCCTGTGTTAGGCTCTCATTTAGCGAGTCAGCAAAATTTAGGCTAAAAGCGTTGTTGCGAGCTAGCACCTCATCGCTTGTCAAGCCCTTTACAAAGCCGCTCACGTAAGCTACGCTAGTATTTTCATCAAGGACAAATTTATTAAAATCCTTCATTGATTTTAGAGCTAAAATTTCTTTTTTAAATTTTCGACTCTGACCTTTTCTTTTGAAATGGCTAAAACTGCGATATTTTCTTTATGAGAAAGACAGATTTTACCTCGCATCTTTGCTTTAAATTTTAAGTAGCGAGATATTTTAAATGAGTTTTGTTTTATTAAATTTGGATATTTTTTACTCTTCTGCGATTTTTTTGTCTAGCATTTTTGGGCTAAATTTCTCACCGCAAAAGCTGATAAAAAGATAAATTTCACCCCTTTTTATAGGCATTTAATCTCTTTTTATAATTTTCATCAAACTCTAATGCTTTTTCAAACTCAGCAGTAAATGCTCTAAGACAATCATTTTTTTGCTGGTTTTCATCGCCAAATGATCTAATACGTGGCGCAAAAGTGATCTTATCTTTTCTAAAATCAGCCTCTTTTAGATCAAAGTTTAAATTGCTCATTTTGCTATTTAAGATATGCAAGACACATTTTCTTGGCCCAAAGATAAAATTTTGCCCGTTTAAGGGCTTTAGGCTTCTTACTAAAATGCCACCATAAAGCGATGGCTCGCTTTTAAAAGATATGTCAAAACCAAAGTTATGAAAGTAAATTTCCCCTGCCTCACACTGCCTTTTGTAGGTATTTGCGTCAAAACAAGTATAAATTTCAAGCTCACTAAATTTATACTCTTTGCCAGAAACAATCAAAACTTTACTTTGCATAAGCTCGCATAAAAAGCTCTGAAATTTCTCATCAAAAAACTCTTTAAAACCAGCAGTCCCAACTATCTCTTGCTTTATATTTTTATCTAAAATTTTAAAGTTATTTTGTTTAAGCAGATCAAATTTTTCTTTATCAAAATGACTTTGCTCTAAAAATTTACTAAGCACCGCCACCAGATCAAATTTAACAAAATGGCTTTTAAGTAGCTCGCCAGCTAGCATCTTTGCTCCTAAAATTTTTTATATTTTAAAGGATTTGAGTTTTTCAAACTAACCTTTGATGAAATTTTACCAGCTGCCACTCGCCCCTCCTCCGCCAAAACCGCCTCCGCCGCCACTAAAGCCACCACCTCTTGAACTGCTTGAATGGCCACTGCCACTGCTATTTGAGTCTAATCTATCTCTTCTAAAACCACTATGTGTATTTTTGCTTTGAGTATTTCTTTTAAAAGCATTTTTTAAAATAATAAAAAATATTACAAACACAATGACAAAGACAATGAAGTAATTTTGCACGCCAAAAAATTGCTCAAATACCGTAGATATCAGCCCTGCAAAACACGCACTAAAGCCAACTCGCATAAAAAATTTACCTAAAAAGCCAGAGATAAAACACGAGATCATGCCAGCAAAAAAGGCAACTATTCCAAACGGTATCTCTTCATCATCACTCACACTTTCAAATTCTTCGCCACTAGCCACTTTTATGATAGCTTTTGTGCCCTCTATGACGCCACCGCCCATATCGCCTTGCTTAATTTTAGGCACTATCACATCATTTATGATCTGGCTTGACATAGCGTCAGTTAGTACGCCTTCAAGCCCATAGCCAACTTCTATACGCACTTTTCTCTCGTTTGGAGCGATTATTAAAAGTGCTCCATTACTGCTTTGTTTTTGTCCCAGCTTGTAGCCTCTAGCTATCTCAAGAGAGATCTCTTCTATGCTTTTATTTTCTAGTGATTTAAGTGTCACGATAGCAATTTGTGTCGTACTATTTTGCTCGTAATTTTGCACCAAGCTTAAAAGCTCAGCTTTCTCATTTTTAGAGAAAATTTGAGCCTCATCATTTATCTGCTCTTTAAAATTTATGGCAAAACAAAAGCAAAATGTAAAAAATAAAAGAGCAAAAATTTTCTTCATCATTTCTCAAATGAAATTTTTGGATTTATCTTCTCTTCGTTGCTTATTTCAAGATTTTGTTTTGGCTTTAGCTCAGGATAAAAAGTACTTGCTATAAATTTATTTGGAAAGCTTCTAAGGGCTACGTTATACTCTTTTACAGCTTCGATATAATCATGCATTGCTACGCTTATGCGGTTTTGCGTACCTTCAAGCTGACTCTGAAGAGATAAGAAATTTTGATTTGCTTTTAGCTCTGGATAGTTCTCGCTAACTGCCATAAGCCTACCAAGAGCCAAGCCAAATGAGCTTTGTGCTGTTATAAATTCTTTCATCTTAGCTTCATCGCTAAGACCACTTGCATCAACGCTTACTTGCATGCTCTTGCTTCTAGCATTTGCCACATCTTCAAAAATTTTTTGCTCATGAGCTGCGTAGCCTTTTACAGTTTCAACCAAATTTGGCACAAGCTCGGCTCTTCTTTTATATTGATTTAACACCTGCGACCACTTTGCATTTACATTTTCATCAAGTGCAACAAATGAATTTATATACTTAAAAGCACCAAAAGCAAGTGCAGCAATAACTATAATAACGGCTATTAAATTTTTCATATTTTCTCCTTTAAGGAGCAAATATTAGTAAAACAAGACTTAAAAAATAATGTGAGTTTGAGTTTGAAATGAGTGCGAATTTACGCACTCATTTTGGGAATTAAAGATCGGTGTGGATTTTGTCGTCTATTTGGATATGGATAGTTTTGCCATTTATTTGATCTATGCTTGAGTAGCCTTTAAATCCAGCAGTATCATATGAAGGATCTACACTCCATTTATGAACTAGATCAACTTTTGTGATTTTATTGCCATTAGCATCAACATCACCACCTTTTATCTTAAGCACAGTGTCAGGATTATCAGTGATATCAAGGATGTTTTGTGCATTAAATTTGATCTCTGTCTTTCCTTTAAGCTCAAGGTTTTCAAAGCTTTCCACTTTTGAATCAAGATTAGTAATGCCTCTAAGATCAACTATTTGCTTATCAAACACCAAAGTATCATGACCTTCGCCACCTTTCATATCTTTACTTGCGTCAAATTTAACTGTATAGTTTTCAACGCCTATATGAAGTGGTTTATAAGGCTCATAAGATTTAGACTCTAAGCCATCTGAAGTTTTAAGTGAGGCTTTAACATTTAGATCGTAGGCTGATCTTGCATTGATATCAAGCTCTTGGTCAAATGTGCCTTTTGCTATATCTGCAGCTGATAGAGTATGTGTTGCAGTCTTGGTTGGTGTATGATTGTCTGGATTAGTGTATTTAAACTCTACCGTATCCCCTTCTCTAGCATCTTCATTAAGATAAACTTTAACCGTAGTAGATCTCTCGCCACTTTCTGAGGTTTTTATATCTTTATTAAACATGATGCCTCTTATAGCATCGATCTCAGCATGTGCCGTATCGCTTACTGTTTTGCTCTCACCAAATGTATCAGTTAGAGTAACTTCAGCTTTTGTTTCTTTATCAACTGCGATAGTAGCATCAAGTTCAAGTGGATTATCTCTATCAAGCGTGCGTTGAGAATTATCATCTAAATTTTTTAGTGTAATTTTTCCATTTACATCTTTTCCCATAACTTCATAATGTTTAGTTAAGATAGACCCATTAGGATTTGTTATCTTGACATCTATCTTATCACCAGCTACAACACTTCCTGGGATAGAAACATAAACCTTTGAAATTTTACTACCTGACTCATCTCTTGAGATAATACCATTGTCATTTTTATCAGCAACTATGCTTACACTTAATCCCGCTTCACTTAAAGGTGCAAGTTTAGCTTTTGCTTCGCTGCTAGTTGTAGTCTCAGCACCATTTGTTATAGTAGCTACTGCACTAGTTTCACGACCTGGAAGCATAGCAACGCCAGGAATTTTTATAGTGTTATTTTCTAGTTCATGTGGAGTATGAGTAGTGTCACTATCATCTATTAATGAAATTTTACCATTAGCAGTTTTTGAAACTGTATAAGTTATGGTTCTAGACCCTGTTGTACCATTAGCTTGAGGTTCTTTTATTGTTACTGCTACCTTATCACCATTTGTGACATTATGCGGCACCTGAACACTTATAATTGTCTTTTTTATATCATTGTCCAAAATAGCTTCATCTCTATCTATTACATTGTCTCTACTTGCATTATCTTCAACAAATTCAATCTTTAAATTTTTAGTATCTACTGATTCTAATGTAGCTTTAGCTGTCTTTGTTACTCCATTTATAGTGGCTTCAACCACTGCTGGATGATCTTTATCTATATGAACATTAGAAATTTTTAGTTTATTATCTGTTGGAAGTAATTCAGTGTGATTATCTGGAAATTTTAGAGTAATACGATTGCTGATATTTGAAACAACAGTATATTCTTGTTCTGCTCCACCATTCACCTTAACTTTTATAGTATCACCGCTATTTACAGTGGTTGGGATTTGAAGTATTGCCGAAGTAGTATTTAATTTTCCATCCTTCATAGCTTCATCTCTACTTAGAACTCCGTTTCTATCTTTATCCTCATCAATAAATAGCCTAAAGCCTGTTCCAGAACCGCTACCTTGAGCATCAAGCGTAATATCGCTATTTGTCTCAACCTTATCAGCACCAGTATTATCAGTAACCTTGGCATTAATGATAGTCTTATGATCTTCTGTTAAGCCAAGTGTATATTTGACCACCTTATTGCTATCAGCATCATCGGTAATATCAAGCTCTTCACTACCATGTTTGGCTATTAATTTGCCGTTATTATCTTTTACTATCTCGTATGTCTTAGTTGTTTTATTGTTTGGTGTATCTTCGTTATGTGACTCTACTATTAATTTATCACCTAAAACAAAATTTGAAGGAAGCTTGATAGTTGCTGTTGTTGTGTTTACGCTGTGATCAAGATTTGCCTCAGCATTATACAAGATGCCATCATTATCACTATCTTCATCAAAAGTGATTCTCATATCATCATTAATCGTTTCAAGGATGTTATGATTTTCAGCTTCAGCCTTGCCATTACCATTTGCATCAGTAGTTTTTGTTTTTACGGTTATAGTTTTACCTGCTACGATATCTACGCCAGGAATTTCTATCTCATTATTCTTTGTAGCATTTGTGGTAATGGTTTCTTTAGTACCATCTTCTTTTACATGTTCTAACTTTATTTCTCCATTTACATTGCTTATAACATTATACTTTTTAGTCTCAGGTGAAGTACCATTATCTATTTTTACAGTTACCACATCACCAGCTATAACATTGTTTGGCACTTTTACTACGATTGTAGTTTCTTTTAGGCTACCATCTTTCATGCTCTCATTTCTCGTTAGCGACACATTGCCGTCAGCATCTTCTTTGAAATATACTGCCGTATCATTTATATTGGCAATAGTAACAGTACCAGTATCGTCTGCGTGCTGAATACCATCTTTATCTTTTATCTCAGCTGTCACCTTTGTTTCTAAGCCAGTTGTAGTTTTAATACCAGGAATTTCAAAGCTGTTACCATTTTTTATACTTACTACATCAGTTGGATCGTCATCATTTTTTATAGCAGTTAGATTACCATTAGCATCTTTTTGAATTGTGTAATGTTTAACTCTAGGAGTTTCATTTGGCTCCGCTATAGTTACAGTTAACTTATCGCCATTTACTGCATTTTTAGGAAGCTTTATAGTGACTGTTGTGCTATTAAGATCACCATCACTTATAGCTTGCTCTCTAGTCATACTTTTGGCACCTTTAGCTTCTTCAAAGATAACTTCAGGTTTTTTACATACTCTAAACTGGCTGATTCTATATCTTCTTCAATAGGTAAATTTGGATTTGCTGGGTGTGCAACTTTAGCTTCTATCTTTGTATCTTTTCCGTTCTCTAGCTCAAAACCATCTACTTTAATAGCCCATTGATTGGTGTCTTCTTTAAAGAAATTCTTATTTGAAGTATTATAACTACCAATAACATTACCTGCATTATCAACTTCATCTACACTTGTTATAACGCCTTTGTCATTCATGTGTATCTTGAAATTTCTATCATACATATTTCTATCAGGTTTAGCTACATGAAGTGTAAGTATATCGCCATCATCAATTCTGTTTGGTAATGTGATCTTTGCGGTTGTGTGATTTACTTTTTGATCACCTAGATCTATCTCTACTCCATCATATGTTTTTTCATAGTTACTAACGCTCTCTTGTCTTGAAATTTCATGAAGAGTTCGTTGTTCTGGTAAATTCATCCATCTTTATAGTTTGAGGTGTTACACTATCTGGGGCTGACTCTTCACTCTTTTGGTTGCCATCTTTATCAACAACATGAACACTAGCTTCAGTCTTCACACCTGGGAATATCGGAAGAGAGGTGTTTACTTTTTGATTATCTACCATCTCTTGTGTAAGTTCTACTTCTTTTGTTAAATTTTTAGACGGATGTAGCGGATCAGTATAAGTTATAACAACCTTATCGCCAACAGTTACATCTTTTGGTAGAGTTATTTCTACTGTAGTGCTTCTAAAGTCATTGTCTTTACTATTTTCTTGATCATTTAAATAACCATCACCATCTTTGCTGTCTTGATCCTCTGTAAATGTCAAAGTCGGCTTTACATCAAGAGTAGTAGAGTCGCTTGCAGTTGCACTTCTCATTGTGTTTGTACCATCTGATACAAAAGCTTCTACTTTTGAAGGCTTGCCATGTTCAACTGGCATATTGTCTATCTTATATCCATTATCTATTATATTTTGATCTATAGATACGCTTCTAACCTCAGTTGTACCATCAGGCTTTGTCAAAGTCACGTGAAGCACATCTCCAGGAATCACATCCTTTACAGTTATAAGAACTGGAGTTTCATTTAATTTGCCATCTTTATTATTTTCGGTATATGTTAATAGATTATTATCAGGACTGTTATCTTCTGTAAATTTAACCTCTGGGGCACTAAAGCCAGTAGAAGTTAAGCTATCCTCACTCCTACCACTAACATTTCCTTGAAAATTTGTAATAGTTGCATCAACCTTTGAAACCTTATCAGTTTCTATAGGTGCATCAAATAGATAGCCATTGCTCATAATATTTGGAGTAATAACTACATTTGTTTGTATTTGATTACCATTTGGCTCAGTAACGGTTATATTTAGCACATCTCCAGCCCTAACACTACCGTCATTTGGAACCGTAATAAGAACTTTTAATGTATGTAAATTTGTATCTTGTGCGTGCTCAACCCTACTTAAAATACCATCATTGTTAGTATCACTTATGAAGGTTACAATAGGATTGCCTGGGATTATATTAATATCTCCTCCATTGTATCCGCTTACTGTATTTTCGTATGATGCAAAAGCTCTATTTGTATCGCTTAAATTTCTATATGTCTCACTAATATTTGAATAATGGCCGCCCTCAGCAAATCTAGCGTCGCCTAAACTTACGCCATCTCCACCACCGCCAGCAGCAGTATCTCCACCAGCTGCGGTTTCTTCAAGTTTTGTTAGGTCTCCTCCATTTAAAATAGCATTTTGCAAATCACTAACATCTGCCAAGCCTTCCGCGCCTATAGTACTTTGATTTAAAGCAAGTGTATCATTGCCTACAATCGTAATCTCTTTTCCATATATTTGAAACGATTGTTATTTTATCAGTGGCATCACTTGTCTTGATGCTATCTCCCATGTAAAGGATGTCACCTACTTTTAGCTCTCTCTCATTTCCGTTTTGATCGATAGCAACTGCCTTGCCACTAATAAATTTTACTACTCCAGCTTCTTTAGCCAAGATCACTCCTTATTATTTTTTGTATTATTTAAATTTTTGCGTGATTGTATACTATCTTTATAAGATATAACTTTATATGAGAAATTTTATCTTTTAAGAAAAAAATATATTAAATAAATATATAAATTCCAAATGTCAATAGTTTGTAAAAAGCGAGTTATAAGCTTTTATCAAAAATAGCTTTTTTATTGTCAATATAAT
>NZ_POZX01000004.1:0-10926 GCF_002912895.1 Campylobacter concisus | reverse complement strand
TCCTCCGTTTACGCTTTTAACTACTCCGGCTTCTTTAGCCATCATATTCTCCTTATTGTTTATAGTATTTAAAATTCTGAATGAATTATATAAATTTTAAAAGGGTTTGTCTATTGTACTGGGGTACGATATGAGATTTTTATAATATAAATAAACGGCATTGTGATACTTCAGAATTTATTTACCATTACTCTATTCCTAGAACATATGACCACCTGATCACCATTTTTATAGTGTTTTATCTTTTAGTTGATTTTTGGGATTTTTTGTTTTTATATTACTACTATACTTTGGATGTCTCTAGAAAATTTCTTTACCCCATCTCCATCCCAGCATCATCTTTTGCAAATTTACCCCTTAGCTCTGGCATTTCATTTACTATCATCTCTCTTAACTCTGGGTTGATATTTGCTATTTCTAGTAAAAGACCTAAGCTTTTGTCATTAAAGTCTCTTAGTCTGATATTTTCACTTTGCAAACTTGTATTTTTATGTGTTAGAGATTGATTTTCTCTATCTTGGCTCTTTAACAATGCATTTTGTTTATATATCTTTGTTTGTTGATTAGTATATGCTTTTAGTTTGTGTCTAAGAATTGTTATCTCATTGTCTTGCTCAGCTTTGGTTTCTTTTAAACCATCTAGCTCTTTTTCTAGCTGCTCTTTTTCTTTTAAGACTCCTGTGCTTTTCTTTTTATCTTCCCCTATGATCTTACTTTGTTCTGTTATTTGCCCGGCAAGAAGCTCTACTTTTTCTTTTAGCTGTTTATCAGATGTGATGGTTATATTCTCTTGCATTTGTTCATAAACTAAATTTGCAAGACTAGATAAATAAGCCTCTTTCTTGTTAGCTTCTAGTCTAAAATGCTCATCAAACCATAAAAACTTTTCCTTTGTCATATACTTATTTGCTCTCTTTTTCATAAGCTCTCTAATCTTACTCTTTAACTCTTGCTCGCTATTGTATTCACTTGCTATTTGGTGCATTTGGGTTAAATTCTTATGTCTATTTTTACTTGGTTTACCACGAAGTACCTGACCTTCAAATGCCTCTGCTCCCATATCTTGTAGCTCTTTACCAAATTTTGCTGTTTGTGCCTTACCGCTAAATCTCAAATTTGCATGCTTCTCAAAGTTATAGTTTGTAAAGATGATGTGATAGTGTTTGGTCTTCTCATCATTATGCTCAGCTATAAGCAGACACTTTACACCATACTTTGCGCAGTAGGCGTTTATAAATCTCATTACTCTATCCATTTGTATGTTTTTATTTATAAATTTTGACTCTTCTTCGTTTAATCCTTCTTTTGGCTCTTTCTCTCTGTCTGTACCAAATGTGATGATAATCTCACAAAAACCAGCCATATCTTTACGCCAAGACTTATTTACAAGAGTTTCTTTACCTTTTCGTTTTTGTGTATAGGACTGCGCGGTATAGTCTTTCTCAAAGCTATCCTGAAAGCCTTTAAGTAAATTCTTTACAAAGGCTATGTTGTGCAGCTCATCATCTTTGCTGTTAACATCTCTCATATTGCCATTATTATTAAACTCACTTAGGAGCTTGTAACGATTAATAGTGGCTGGATTTTTGTTGAGATACTTTATATGCTTCTTTTGATTTTTCTCACGACATGCATGTGCAAATCTACCTATGGCTCTACCATATGTTAAAAAATCTGATCTTACGTTTATAACTAGGTTGTGGCCATTTATTGTGTATGAATTAGCCATGGCAAATCACCTCACTACATAAACTTTCTTTCGTGCTAGCGGTGCTAGTTACTATCAATAAAAATTTTTTCATTTTTATCCTTTTAAAAAGTATTTATAGTAATTACACCAATTTTGGAAAAAATTTCAGCTAGAAATGCAAATTTTTGTAAAAAAGTTTATTTTTTAAGAAAGAAAAATCAAAAATATTAAAATGATGAGATTAAAAATGCGTATTTAAGGGATTTGAGATAAAAAGCTAGAAGCAAGAACTTAAAACAAATTTATTTTTATGGTATTAAAAGGGTGATGGCTTTATAATCGTTGGAATTTTTAAGAGGCTGTCCCACTTTAGTAACCAAGTGTTCCACTCTTAAAGGAAATTTTAAAGAAAGGGAAAGAGCAAAAGCATCACTGCTAATGCCTAAAATATTGTGTTCTGGTGTCACGGGGGAGACTTGAACTCCCGACCTCTGGCTTATGAGGGTTTAAAAATAAACCTTGTGTAAGCACCAAAAAGACGGCACATAGCCAGTTTCACACTAGGTATCTGCTACATTTTGCTACAAAGTTATATTGCATAGGTAACAAAGATGCAATATCTAGTCAAACGAAATAGCATATACTACTTTAGAGTAGCCATCCCACTATATCTGAGGCCTTATTTTGGTAACAAAACCGAATACATAACCTCCTTCCTCACAAAACGCTTTGATACAGCAAAAAATCGTGCTAAGATCTACTCTATAATTTTTAACGCGATCAAAAAGGCATGGAAGATGAATTTGAGCAGCGAACTTATAGAGCACTTGGTGCTTATGCTTTTAAAAGCCAAGGAGGCCAAAAGTATCAAAGAGCATGATATGCTTGGCAGATATATAAATTTAGATGGATTGCTATCACTAAATTTGTTTTTAAAACAGAGTTTAAAAGAAGATAGCTTGCCCAGTGTCATATCAAAAGAGGTTGATGATATCTGCAAAAAGCTATCTTGCACTGACTCTCACACCAAAAAGCTTCTTGGCAAAAGGGTGCTTGAGGCAACGATAGATAACATAAATCACATATCATATAAGATGTGCAAAAATCAAAAGCTACTAAATGATAAGCAACAAGCATTTGTACCACTTGGTAAAAAACATAAGAGCACAAATTTAGATAATGGCACCAAAGACGAGATAGCAAAAGGTGTTAAAGAGGCTAACATATATAGCTATCAAGACGACATAGAGACTTTAAAAAAGCAGAATTTGGTGCTGCCTTTCACTAAAAAGTCCTTAAAGCACTCTATTTATGATCTAACAGATGCTATAAATGAGCTAGCCAAGCAAAAAGGTGCACTCACACAAAACGATATCCTAAGAATATTTGGTTGTGAGTTATCGCCAGATGGAGACAACGAGCTAAGTGATGATCTAAAATTTGGGTATGGAAATTTAAATGATCCTAACTTTGGTGGTCAGGTAAAGTTATACAAGGCAGATAAATATGAAGATAAGGGTATAGTTTTAAGTGAAATTAAGGCTAAAGACCTTGAGATAGATGATACAAGTGATGCTAGTGGCATGACTTTCAATGAAGCTATAAATTTCTTTCAAAAGCTCTTCTCAAATAGAGCTAGAAGCTTTAAATCACAGCTAGTCTCATCTACTAAAAGCGAGAGCAAAGCTGACATTCTCACGCTAAAGAGTGCATTTGAAAACTATATATCAAACACGAGTATTTCAAACAACTGGAGTGATAGCACATTTGGTCTTGTTAGACATGTAGGACGGCTAATGTCTATGAAATTTGGTGACGAGCTAGATATCAAAAAGATAAAAAGAGATGACTTGCTAAATTTTAGAAATATCTTACTACAACTACCAACCAAGCTCTCTCAAAATAGTCTCTATAAAGATAAAAGCTTAGATGAGATCATGGCTTTAGCAAAAGATAGACCAAAAATTTCTAAATCAACTATCAAGAAATATATTGTTAGAGTTAGTGAGTTTTTTAAATAATGCTACGATAGCGACTATATAGATAAGAATCCAGCTATAGATCTGCAAATAAGTATAAACCAAGATGATGTGACAAATAAAAACCCTTATGAAGATAGTGAAGTAAACGCACTTTTGGATATTGTTAGTAAGATCAGGTCAAATGGCGATACTAAAAGCCAAAGGATTAGCAAAGATGAGCTATTTTTCGTTACTCATATAGCAGCTTATCTGGTATGAGACTAAATGAGATAATCCAGTTAAACACAGATGACATAGTCGAAAAATATAACATAGTATGCTTTAGTTTAAATACAAAAATAGATGTAAAAACTGGTAAGAGTAAGACTTTAAAGACTAGAAACTCTGCAAGGATTGTTCCTATACACTCTAAGTTAAGTAGCATTGGGCTGTTTGAATTTATAGAGAGTAAAAAGAAGCTAGCTAGGAAATGTGGTAAAGCAGTTAGGCTATTTAGCTGTGATAATAAAGACTTCTCTGAATATTTTAGAAAAAAAATCAATACTAAAGTTATAAAAGATGGTGATAAAACAAGAACATTTCACTCATTTAGGCATACTTTCATAAACAAGCTCATCCAAAGTGGCCAAAGAGTTGAGCATATAGCTGCCCTTGTAGGGCATGAACAACAATATAAGATCACCATGAATACTTATGGCGAACCAGTAACTCCAAAAATTCTAAAGGATCTAGTTGAAGAGATAAATTTTTATCAAGGAGGGGAAGGGTGAGTATTCCTAAAGTTTATGAGCCTAGTCTAAACCTTTGTGTTAGAAGTGAATTCTTAACAGCCAAAAAGGCCATTATAAGATATGAACATAATACAAGAGAGGCCAAACATGCTAGCAAGATAGGATATCTTAGAGGCAAGAGTACACAGAATAGGTATATAGTCCTAAGCGAATATAATAACAATGGAAATATGCGGGAGATTAATAGCTCTGATAAAAACTTTAACGACAAGAAGTATATAAAGTCACTTATAATGCAATATCATAAGATGATGAAAGATGATTATGAGTCCCAAACAAAAACTTATAAAAATGGCAAGGTTGTTAAAAACCATTGGCGAGATAACATGGTCGGTTTTTCCGAGGTGGTCATAAGCTTTGGTACTGAACGTGATAAAGAGCCAAAAGAGGGACTAAATTCTACCGAAGTAAATTTTATAAACGCTAAAGTTTCGCTAAATAGAGTACAAAGGTTTGCAAATTTATACTGTGCGAAATACAATGTAAAGTGTCTGCTTATAGCTGAGCATAATGATGAGAAAACTAAGCACTATCAGCTTATTTTTACAAACTACCTATTTGGGGAACATAAAAACATTAGATTTGATGGCAAACGAGAGACTAGCGCCTTTGGTGGAGGGCTACAAGAAATGGGTGCAGAAGCGTTTGATGGTATTGCAAATCGTGGACTAAAGGGTAGTAAGCTTAGACATAAAAATTTAAAGCAAATGCACCAAACAGAAAGAGAGTATAAGAGTGAAAAAGAGTTAAAAAATAGCATTAGAAAGCTTATAGATAAAGAAATAATAGATCATTCAGAAATAGTAAACAAATTTTTTGGTGACAAAATTGATTATTTTAAGTTAAAAGTTGACAACAAAAAGGCTTTATTAGATGCTCTTACAAATTTAGTCCTAGAACAAGCAAGAGAAAAGATAAAAATAGTTACTAATGCCGAGCTAAAACAAAACATCGAAGTGCTAAAAGAACAACTGCTAGACAAGGGTGAAGTATTGGCAAGAAATAGAGTGTTAGAGCAGTTAAATGAAGATCTAAAGCAGGAAAATGAAAAACTAAAAGAGACTAATGCAACTCTAAATAATCAAAATGAAGCTATAAGAGACCAAGCTTTACAAATAAATAACCTTTCATCCAAGCTAAATCAAAAAGAAAATGAAAACAAAAACTTGCAAGATGAATTAAACATCTTCAAAGCCGATAAAGCCCAAATAGATGTTCTAAAGCAAAAAGCTTATCAAAGCGATATATTGCAAAGTAGGCTTAATGAGACTGACAAAAAAATAGAGAGTGTAGAAAGAGCAAATCGATTCTTATTACAAAGAAAAAGTGAATTGGAAATGTCGCTAAGTAATGAAGAGATCTTAAAAGAAGACAATAATAAAAAACAAAAAGAAATTGCTGAACTACAAGTCTCTATAAAAGACAAAGATCAAAAGATATCTGAGCTTGAAAGCAAAATCACCCAAAAAGATAGCAAAATAGATGCCCTAGAGGACAAGATGACTATCCTAGAGAGCTTTAAAACGAAAGCTATTAATTTCATGTCCAAAATAAGTAGCTTAATACCAAATTTTAGCAGCTTGCTAGACAATGAGGCACCAGAGATAAAAAATGAGATAAAAGGCAAGATATATAATAGTAAGGACGAGATAGAGATGTAATTGCTTAACTATATATTGTTAGTTTATAAGCCATTTGTAAGTTTTGGCTTTTAAAGAAAAACTATAAATATGATTCTATAAAGGAAGGATAAAAAATATAATAGAAAAAACTGGATCTGTGTGAAAATTGTATTGCTTTTTAAGCTTTATTTTGCTAGAATATCTATATTAAAAATAGCAATAAAGGCGTTAAAATGGCAACTTCTAAAGCAGAGCTTGAAATCGTTAAACAGCTTTTTAGCACACTTAGCGATGATGATAAAAAATCATTTCTAAAATCTATAAAATCAAAAGAAAAATTAGAGCAAAATTTTACATTTATCAAAGAGATAAAAAAGTGTCCGCATTGCAAATCAACTAGTTTTAAAAAGAACGGCACAACTCACGGAAAACAAAGATATATTTGCAATGATTGTAAAAAGACATTTGCTATCACAAACAATACTATACTTTTTAGCTCTAAAAAAGACCTATCCGTATGGAAAAAATATATCCATTGTATGATAGAAAAATATTCACTTAGAAAAACAGCCGAAATTTGCGGTATAAATTTAAGCACAGCTTTTAACTGGCGACATAAAATTCTTGACTCACTACAGAGCGTAAAGCTTGACGCCATTATTGAAGCTGATGAAACATTTATGCCCATCTCGTATAAAGGTCATCACAAGGATTTTAATTTTCCACGCTCGGTAAAACATCGTGGTATGACAAACACGAAGCGTGGTTTATCAAAAGAGTTAGTTTGCATACCTTGTGTTGTTAATCTAAACAGCAAATCAGTAGCTAAAACAGCAAATCTTGGCAAGCCAAACGTAAAAGCTTTAAATGGCGTCATCTTTGGCAAAGCAGAAAAAGAGAGTGTATTTGCAACTGATAGCCTTAGAAGTTATCTAAAACTATCAAGCGAAATGAGTTTAAATCACATAATAACACCACGCAATAAATACTATAACGGAAGTTTTAATATCCAAGTAGTAAATAATTATCACAGCTGTCTTAAATCAATGCTAGTGTATAATTTCAAAGGCGTATCCACAAAGTATTTTAATGACTATCTTGTCTATCATAATTTTTTAAATTTTGCAAAAGAAAGCAGGAAAGATAAAGAACAAATTTTACTAAATCACATACTAAATACCGATTGCATTAGCAAAGCTGAAAGTTTAAGAGATAGACCAAGCGTGCCATTACTTGTGGCTTAAAACAAGAAATATAATGGTGTAAATATGAAAAAATTTACTTTTGTTGATTTGTTTGCTGGTATTGGTGGTTTTCATTTGGCTATGGATAGCTTAGGTGGAGAATGTGTTTTTGCATCAGAAATTGATAAGTATGCTAGAAAAACTTATGAATATAATTTCAAGAAGCTAAATAAGAAATTATTTGAAAATGAATTATTTAATGATGATATTCGCAAAATAAGCCCATCCGAATTACCTGATTTTGATGTTCTTTGTGCTGGTTTTCCATGCCAACCATTTAGTCAAGCTGGTTATAAACGTGGCTTTAATGATGCGCATAAGTCAGAGCGTGGTAATTTGTTTTTTAATATTGTTGAAATACTTGAAGCAAAAAAGCCAAAAGCTTTTTTTCTAGAAAATGTTCGTGGTATAGTTAATCACGATAATGGTAAAACATTTAGAGTTATTAAAGGTATTTTAGAAAAGGAATTAGGATATAGCTTTTACTTTCAAATAATTAAAGCTTCCGATTTTGGGTTACCTCAGTTAAGACCAAGAGCTTTTATGATTGGTTTTAGAAACGATACTATTCAAGATGGTTTTTCTTTTCCAAAACCTATTCCACTTAAATTTACAATGTCAGATGTATGGCAAGGTAATTGCGATAGGGAAATTGGATATACTTTGCGTGTAGGTGGTCGTGGTTCTAAAATTGATGATAGACGAAATTGGGATAGATATTTAGTTGATGGGGAAATTAAACAAATAATGCCACAACAAGCAAAAAAAATGCAAGGTTTTCCAAGTGATTTTGAATTTCCTGTTTCAAAAGTTGAGGCAATGAAACAACTAGGAAATAGCGTAGCTATCGACGCTGTGAAAGCTTGTGGAAAACAACTTGTTGATTATATGTTTTTATTAGACAAAGCCAATAGGGGAAACAATATGTTAAAAAAACAAAAGAACAAAGGCGAATGGAGTGAAATATACTCTTTTTTAAAACTAATAAACGACAAAAAGATATTTCTAGCAGACAAAGAGCTTAATCCAAAATCTGATTTTTTTAGTATCACCAAAGTAACTACTTTAAATATAGACCACTCGTGCTATATAAGTGAAAATGATATTATTGAAGTTGAAAATAAAAAAACAAAAGAAAAAAATAAAGTTAAAGTTTCAGATTTTCTTAATGCTGATATTATGAAACAACTTGCTACTTATATAAGTGATGGACAAGGTTCAGCATTTGATATTCCCCTTTTTCATATTATAAGTAATAAATTAGGTGTAGCACTAATTAAAGGTGGAAATTCAAATCAAAAAGCAGATATTGTTTTGGATATGAAAAGAAATGGAGTAATGACTTATTGTAATGAAGGGTTTGGCATTAAGTCTTATTTAGGAAGTTTGCCAACATTACTTAACGCTTCTAGCAATACAAATTTTGTTTTCAAGGTTCAAGGATTATCTATAACACAGTTAGATTGTATAAATTCAATTGATACAAGAACAAAAGTAAAAGATCGCATAAGTGCAATATACAAAAATGGTGGTTCCCTTTGCTTTAAACAAATAGAACAAACAACAATGGGCTATAATCTCAATTTAATTGACAGCATAATACCAGAGCTAGTTTCGTTTATGTTAATTGAATTTTATAAAAATAGATATAACAATATAGATGAAAATCTAAAACAAGTATATGAAAAATTCGGTAAAAATTTTGGGACAGATTTAAATGGCTTAAAAATTAAAGTAAAACGACTGCTTGTGGCTATTTTGCTAGGTTTTTTTCCAGGAACAAAATGGGATGGTAAATACCTAGCCAATGGAACAATTGTTATAAAAAGTGATGGCGAACAAGTTGTATATCATATTACTGATTTAGAAACATTAGAAAACTATTTATTTGAAAATATTCGCTTTGATACACCATCTACAACAAGACATAGGTATGGTTCGATTTTTACAGAAAATGGCGAATTGTTTTTTAAATTGAATTTGCAGTTAAGATTTTAAAAATACAAAAATTAAAAACTTTAAATTTTTCTTTATCTAGCAATACATTTAGCACACAGAGTCAAAAAATTATATGGATCAAACTATTGAAGTTCAACCCACTAGATAATGAATTAATATCTACGTTTAAATTAAAAACAAAAAATTATTCTGTTTTGTCTTTAACGTAGGTAGCACCTTTGTTAACTTTGTCTTTTGACCACTCGACTGCATTGCCAGTATCTTCTTTGGCACCATGCCAAGTATTAGAACAGCCGACCATAAAAAAGGCAGCACACAATAGAACTAAAAAATAGCGCATATTTACTCCTTTGTTTTTAAGAGGTGGCGCTTGGACTGAATCGGCAATCTTTTATGCCTTGAATGGGTTTTCAAGATCTTTGCTTCTATCAGCACGGTCATCTCTTGAAATTATATCGCTAATTATATCTAAAATTTATTAATTTTTTTATTCAACGTAAGAAAAGAGCATAAAAAACTAGTTTTTATAGAAATTTGCTTAAGGTGGGTATTATAAAATTTTTATCTATTATTGATATCAAGGCCTGCTTAATATTGCCTCGACTGATTAGATTGAGTTCTGTTGAAAAGTTTGGCAAAGGGTCATTTAGTAGCAAATTCAACTTAGCCTCTTCAAGCTTTAGCTTTTTTTTATCTGTATTTTTATTCTCTAGCATAGATACCACTATTCTTAGCTTTTCTTTTGTTATATCACTTTGCACGGAATACCTTGTATACGATAACTGAAGATAAAAAAGCCACAGCAGAGCAGGCAAAATACGACCAAATTTCCCCAATAGTTTTTTCAAGGAGCGTGTGCAACCCTAGTAAAAAGAATACTAAGCCTAGGATGCAAATCACGCCAACAATTATATTGAGTACAACTGAATTAGCGCTCTTTAAAAAAGAGCTCCTAATATCCTCGGCTTGAGCATCTACTAGCTCAACCACGGATACTATAAATTCAGATATGCCTGCCATTATTTTTTTAATAACCAGGCAGCTAAAAATCCAACGCCTGCAGCAATAGCAATGCTTTTAATTGGGTCTTCTTTTATTGCATCGTTTACGTTCTCTATGCCGTCTTTGCCTTTGGATTTTAGATCATCTATATATTTTTTGATTTCGTCGATATTTAGTTGGTCTAAAATTTTATCTTTAGCGGATTCCGCACGCTCTGCACCCATATCTTTGATAGATTTTATAACATCTTTAAAATCTGCTTTCAAAGAATCTAAGTCTTTTTTTAAAGACTCTAAATTTACCTCTTGAGTAGCCATTAGGACTCCTTTATTAATATTGTTTTGAGCTGAAGTTCTCGTATCATTATATATGATGTTACTTAATGGTTAATAAATTTAGCAATTTAAAGAATCTCATTGATAGTATGATGCTATTCTATGTTCCGTTAATAACTAAAAGTCACCATAAGGTATTCCGATATCCTTTTAAAATTCTTAGTGTTATACCTTTAATTATTTTTAATATATTTTATTAAATTACTATGCAAAATTTAGATATTTTATCTGTAAAAGCTAGTTTTTAGAGATAATGATTTGTCTGAGCTTTTATATTTTTATTGTATTATGAGAATAAAAA
>NZ_POZX01000003.1:0-1734 GCF_002912895.1 Campylobacter concisus | reverse complement strand
TATAAAGGTGAAATACTGTGCCACCAGTATATGAAGTCTGAAGATCATCTTGTAAATCAAGTGCCTCGTAAGCATCATCTGTAAAATTTGCTGGAAGCTGGGTTGAGTTTGTGTAGTAAATATTCTCCCCGCCACCTGCTTGGATGATGTCTGGATAGCGCTTTTTATCCTCTTTGGCAAAGCGGTATGTTGTGCCCTCAGCTGGAGTCGCCTCAAGGTTGTATAAATTTCCAGTCTCTTCTTGAAATGTCCTTATCTTATCGCGTAAAAACTCAACCATCTCAATAGCAAAATCGCGTCCAAATTTTGTTGAGATATTCTCTTTATCATTTGTGAAATTTCTAAGAAGCTCGTTCATGCCATTTATGCCAATCGTGCTAAAGTGGTTATTAAAGTGCTTTAGATATCTAGCCGTATAAGGATAAAGCCCTCTGTCATACATCTCTTGTATAAATTTACGCTTCTTTTCAAGTGTCGATTTAGCAAGCTCCAAAAGATAACTAAGCCTGTTATAAAGTGCGACTTTATCGCCTTTGAAGTTGTATCCTAGGCGAGCCAAATTTATAGTGACAACGCCGATAGAGCCTGTCATCTCTGCACTACCAAAAAGACCACCACCTCGTTTTAAAAGCTCCCTTAGATCAAGCTGCAAACGGCAGCACATAGAGCGAACATGACCTGGTTTGTAGGCTTTTTCGTTTTCTATTTTGTTGCCATTTTCATCGTAAGTGTATTGTGAGCCGATAAAATTTTGAAAGTAGCTTGAGCCCATTTTGGCGGTATTTTCAAAGAGTACATCCGCCACTTCGCTATCCCAGTCAAAATCCTCTGTGATATTTACCGTTGGTATAGGAAATGTGAAAGGCTGCGAGCATTTATCACCAGCTGTTAAAACCTCGTAAAATGCCTTATCTATACGTGCCATCTCAGGCTCGAAGTCCTTGTAGGTCATATCGATCAAATTTTTTCTGCCACGCTCGTTTGCTTTTTTCAAAATTTTTTCATCTTTTACGTTTGTAAAGAGGTGTATATCATCGCTCGTTGGGATCTGATCTCTTAGATCGCTTGGGCAAGTGATGTCGATAGTTACGTTTGTAAATGGACTTTGTCCCCAGCGTGCAGGCACATTTAAGTTAAAAATAAAGCTAGTGATCGCCTTTTTGATCTCAGCGTCGCTTAGATCATCTTTGAAAACATAAGGTGCAAGGTAGGTATCAAAGCTAGAAAACGCCTGAGCGCCAGCCCACTCGCTTTGCAAAATTCCTAAGAAATTTGCCATTTGATAAAGCGCTTCTCTAAAGTGCTTTGGCGCTTTGCTCTCGACCCTACCACGAACGCCGTTAAAGCCCTCATTTAGCAATGCTCGCAAGCTCCAGCCAGCACAATACCCTGTAAGGCAGTCAAGGTCGTGGATGTGATAATCGCCATTTCTATGAGCAAGACCTTCTTCTTTGCTATAAACAGCGTCTAGCCAGTAATTTGCTATGACTTTACCGGCAGTATTGTTGATGAGTCCTGCATTTGAGTAGCTTGTGTTTGAGTTTGCAGAAATTCTCCAGTCAGTACCGTTTATATACTCATTTATCGTTTGGGTTGAGTTTATGTAGGTCGTATCTTCGTTTAGCCCTAAAATTTGCTCACGCTGAAGCTTGTGGGTATGACGGTAGAGCATAAAGCTCTTTAAAACGTCGAAATACCCGCTATTAAATAGCTCTTTTTCGATCGCATCTTGGA
>NZ_POZX01000002.1:0-61835 GCF_002912895.1 Campylobacter concisus | reverse complement strand
TATATGAAAAAATTTTTGTTTCCAGCAGTTTTAAGTTTAGCAGCAGCTGTTACTCTAAATGCAGCAGTAGTTGCAACAGTTGATGGTGATGCTATAAGCGATAGCGATATTTCAAGCCTTTTATCAGCAGCTATGCCAGGATTTGACGCTAGCAAGCTTCAACCAAATGAGAAAAAACGTATAATCGACGATCTAATAAATAGAAAACTTCTTTTAAAAGATGCTAAGTCAAGCGGTATCGAAAAAGATGTAGAGTACATCAAAGCCGTAAAAGCAGCACAAGAAGGCATTGCGGTTGAGCTTTATATGAGAAAGCTTTTTGATGGCATAAAAGTAAGTGATAACGAACTAAAAGATTTTTACAATAAAAACAAAGCAAGTATGAACGAGCCAGCTCAAGCAAAAGCAAGGCATATCCTAGTTGAAGATGAAAAAACAGCAAACGACATCATCGCTCAACTTAAAAATTTAAAAGGTGAGGCGCTAACAAAGAAATTTGCAGAGCTAGCAAGCCAAAAATCAATCGACAAAGGCTCAGCAGCACATGGTGGCGCGCTTGGCTGGTTTGGTCAAAGCCAAATGGTAAAACCTTTTGCAGACGCAGCATTTTCAATGGCTAATGGTACAGTTTCAACTAAACCAGTTAAAACTCAGTTTGGCTACCATGTTATCTTAAAAGAGGATGGTAAAGCTGCTGGCACTGTAAGCTTTGAACAAGCAAAAGCGGAGATCGAGCAAGCTGTTAAAATGGAGAAATTCCAAGCTGCTGTTAGACAAAAAAGTGAAGCTCTACGCCAAAAAGCAAAGATAGAATACAAATAAAATTTGGAGGATAAAATGGGCGTTTTAGATATCGTAAAACCTGGTGTTTTAAGCGGAGATGATGTAACAAAACTTTATGCTTATGCCAAAGAGCAAGGTTTTGCAATACCTGCTGTAAATGTCGTAGGCAGCGACTCAGTAAATGCTGTTTTAGAAGCGGCAAAGGTTGCTAACTCGCCTGTTATCGTTCAGTTTAGTAATGGCGGTGCAGGTTTTTACGCTGGTAAAGCCTGCGAAAATGCAGCCGTTCTTGGCGCGATCGCTGGAGCAAAGCATGTTCATTTGCTTGCCAAGGCTTATGGCGTGCCAGTCATTTTACACACTGACCACGCTGCTAGAAAGCTTTTGCCTTGGATAGATGAGCTAGTAAAAGCAAGTCATGAGTATAAAAAAACTCACGGCGTGCCACTTTTTAGCTCTCACATGCTTGATCTTAGTGAAGAGAATATCAACGAAAATTTAAGCACGTGCGAGAAGTATCTAAAAGAGCTTAGCGAGCTTGGCATCAGCTTAGAAATCGAGCTAGGCGTCACTGGAGGCGAAGAAGACGGCGTAGATAACACAAGCGTTGATAACGCACTTCTTTACACTCAGCCAGAGGATGTCGCGCTTGCTTATGAAAGACTAAGTAAGATAAGCGATAAATTTAGCATCGCAGCTAGTTTTGGCAACGTTCATGGTGTCTATAAACCTGGCAATGTCGTGCTAAGACCAGAAATTCTTAAAAACTCACAAGCCTATGTTGCTAAGAAATTTAATACAAAAAGCGACAAGCCAGTAAATTTTGTATTTCATGGCGGTAGTGGCAGTGAGCTAAAAGATATCAAAAATGCTGTAAGCTACGGCGTTATCAAGATGAACATTGACACTGATACGCAGTGGGCATTTTGGGACGGTGTACGCGAGTATGAGGCTAAAAATAGAGCATACTTGCAAGGTCAGATCGGCAACCCAGAGGGCGACGATAAACCAAATAAAAAATACTACGACCCAAGGAAATGGCTAAGAAGTGGCGAGGAGAGCATGGTTAAGCGTCTTCAGACTGCTTTTAGCGACTTAAACTGCCTAAATAGGAACTAATCCTATGCAAAATCAAAATGATTTTAGTGAGCTAAGCGTGCCAAAAGAGCGCCAAGCTCACTCTTTCTTTGTCTTTTTTAAAGTTATCTTTATCCCTTTAGCCATCTACATCTTGGCAATACTAGCCTATCTTGGCGTTATAAATTTTCAGATGAAGCTTCACACCATCGTGATGATGGGCGTTATACTCTTTGTCGCTTTTATCTTTTCACGCCATAGCGCCTTGGTAGCTTACTCAAATTTCTTAGCAAATGCCAAAGACTACAAGATAGGACTAAAAGAATTTATCATCGCTCACCTTTTTGAAATTTCAAGCGTCAAAAAGGCAAACGCTAAATTTGAAGATTTTTTTGAGAGTTACACAAGAAATTTTAGAAATGACAACCTGGCAAATATCGGTCAAGCAGTCTTTCCTATGCTTGGAATTTTGGGCACATTTATCAGTATCGCTATCTCCATGCCAAGCTTTAGCTCAAGTACTGCAAATGGACTTGAAAAAGAGATCGCTATACTGCTAAACGGTGTGGCTACGGCGTTTTATGTATCGATCTATGGTATATTTTTAGCACTTTGGTGGATGTTTTTTGAAAAGATAGGCGTTAGTAAATTTGAGAAATTTTACAGCGAGCAAAAAGAGCTAAGCCGTGAGTTTTTCTGGCAGGAAAATGAACTAAATGCAAATTTTATGAAAGCCTCTGTTGGCTACTTCAAAGATAGTCATG
Source organism: Campylobacter concisus (assembly GCF_002912895.1). GTDB lineage: Bacteria > Campylobacterota > Campylobacteria > Campylobacterales > Campylobacteraceae > Campylobacter_A > Campylobacter_A concisus_G. Next base: position 59,211 of record NZ_POZX01000002.1, on the reverse strand, counting down.
ATACCTTTAAAATGGTGCTTGACGATAAATTTTTAAGAAATTTAAATGATCAGGTAAATGAAAAATTTGACAGACTAAAAGAGCTTTGCGAGGTTGAGAAAAATATCATCAATCAAAGCAAGGCCGAGCTTAGCGCGAACCTTAAAATGCTAAATGAAGCTAGCCTAAAACAAGATGAATTTGTAAAAATCCACTCTGATATGTTAAAGGCAGTAAGCGCGTTTTCTAATGCTTTCAAAGATATGGAGGTCAAAATTTTAACCGAGCATGCAAAGCTTGGTGAAATTTTTAGCAGAAATTTAAATGCCACAAAAGAGAGCCAGCTTAAATTTGAGCAGACTATAAAGAGTTTTGACAAGGTTTTAAGAGAATTTTCTCTTTCTTTGATGAAAGAGCAAAACGACGCACTAAAGGCATTTAGAGCTTCACTTGTGGAGAGTGCGACGATATTTAAGGCGGCATATGAGCAAGAGGGTAGGAGCTTGGAGCGTGAAAAAGAGCGCGAGAGCCTCATAGCCGAGCTTAAAAAGAATATAGACGAGATCGATAAAGAAGCAAATTCTGTAATAGAAAAAATCGAAAATCTAGTGCAATGAAAATAAACAAAAATAACGAGGATCAATCGAGCTTTTGGGTTTCGTACGCAGACTTGATGGCGGGTCTGCTCTTTGTTTTTATGCTGCTAATCGGCGCTGTCGTCGTAAAATACGTCCTAACTCAAAACACCCTTGAAAATAAAGAGCAAGCCATCATCGCAGCCTTAGCAAATTTAAAAGACGCCCAGGGCAAGAATTTTACACTCGAAGAGCTAAATGACGCCCTAAAAAGCGAGCTTTCAAAGATAAGTGACGAAAACATAAATTTAAAAAAATCAAATGAAATTTTTGTCATCCAAATAGATGCCCTAAAAGAAAAACTGGCCCAGCTTATAGAGCAAAACAAGGACGCAAATGCGAGCATAAAAGAGCTAAATGCCAGCATTTTTGATCTAAATCAAAAGATGATCGTGCTAAATGATGAAATTTCATCAAAAGATAGAGCGCTTAGTGACGCAAATGAAAGCAGTGAGAAAAATTTAGCCAAGATCGCCTTTTTGCTCGAGCAGATGAGCCAAAGAGAAGCTAGATATGACGAGCTTTTAAGGGACTTAAACGTCACTCGCGATAGAGTTAAAAATTTAACTGGCATCAGAGTAAAAGTGATCTCAGCTCTAAAAGATAGGCTAGGATCTAGCATCGAGATCGATCCAAACTCAGGCGCGTTAAAGCTTAGCTCCTCAGTACTTTTTGATAAAGGCAGTGCGGTCCTAAAAGAAGAGGTCAAAGAGGAGCTAAAGGCTACGCTTAGTAAATATTTTGACGTGCTTTTAAATGATAAAGATATTGCATCAAACATTGATCAAATTATAATCGAAGGCTTTACGGACAGCGATGGAAGCTATATTTATAACCTAGAGCTTTCACAAAAAAGAGCTTATGCAGTGATGGAATTTATAAATTCATTTAGTGACGATACTCGACTTAGAAAGCTGCTTGTTGCAAGCGGACGAAGCTATAATGAGCTGGTTTTTAAAGACGGAGCCGAGGACAAGGACGCTTCAAGACGTATAGAGATTAAATTTTCACTCTCAAACAAAGAGGCTATCAACGAGATAGAGAAATTTTTGGAGTTTAAGGGTGATTGATAAAATTCGCATAAGAGGGCGAGAATTTTGGCTTTTAAGAGATGATCTGCTAGGCGAGTTTAACGGCAACAAAGCAAGAAAGCTAGAGCATTTTTTAAAGGCCGATCTTAGCGGCATCAAAGCCATCGTATCTCACGGCTCAAGCCAGTCAAACGCGATGTATAGCCTAAGTCTTTTTGCCAAGCTAAAAGGGCTTAAATTCTACTACGTCGTCTCTCATCTAAGCTCAAATTTAGAGCAAGATCCAGTTGGAAATTTCAAATTTGCACTTGAAAATGGCATGGAAATTTTTGTAAAAGAGGAGCGTGAGAAATTTGCTAGAGAGCTAGCAAAGAGCCAAAACGCGCTCTTTATAAACGAGGGCGTAGCACAAAGCGAGGCCGAGCTTGGCTTCATCACGCAAGCAAATGAGATCAATGAGTGGAGCAAAAAAAGTGGCATAAGGCCTGATATATTCTTGCCCTCAGGCACAGGCACAAGCGCATGCTACCTAGCAAAGCACACCGATCTTAGGGTTTTTACAGCACCTTGCGTAGGGGATAGTGACTATCTAAAAAAGCAAATTTGTGAGTTAGATAAAGATAGCAAAGTGCAAATTTTAAATCCGCCAAAGAAGTATCATTTTGGAAATTTATACCCTGAGCTTTATGAAATTTGGCTTGAAGTGTGCAAAAGTGGTGTTGAATTTGAGCTTATCTATGACCCAGTGGGCTTTATGACGCTTTTTGCAAATTTAGACAAATTTGGGAGCGAAATTTTATATATCCACCAAGGCGGAATTTTGGGTAACATTACACAAAAACAAAGATACGAGAGAAAACTAAAAATAAAGGATCATAAATGAAGTTTTTACACAGCAGCGACGCTGACTTTGAGAGTAAATTTTCGCAGCTTGTTAGACGAAGTGACAACGACATGAGTGCCGTGACGCCAGTGGTTGCGGGCATAATAGACGAGATAAGAAAAGATGGCAATAGCGCGCTTTTTACGCAGATAACCAAATTTGATAAATTTAGTGTCACTGGCAAAAACGACATAATAATTGACGTAAAAGAGATGGAATCGGCCTACAACTCGCTAGATAACGCCCTAAGAGTGGCTCTAAATTTAGCCCACGACAGGATAAAAAGCTATCATGAGCGCACAAAACCAAGCGACTGGACTTACAAGGACGAGCACGACATCTTGCTAGGTGCTAAATACACTCCGGTTGATCGCGCTGGCCTTTATATCCCAGGCGGTAAGGCGGCATATCCTAGCTCACTTCTTATGAACGCTGTGCCTGCTATCGTGGCTGGCGTAAAAGAGATTGTGGTTTGTACTCCAGCACCAAATGGTAAGGTAAATCCTCTGCTTCTTGCTGCGATGCACCTTTGTGGCATAAAAACAGCCTTTAAAGTAGGAGGCGCAAGTGCTATTGCAGCAATGGCGTACGGAACTGCAACCGTACCAAAGGTCGATGTCATCACAGGACCTGGTAATATCTACGTGGCGACTGCTAAAAAGCTAGTTTATGGCGACGTAAATATCGATATGATCGCTGGTCCAAGTGAGATAGGCGTGATCGCTGATGATAGCGCTGATCCTCGCCATATAGCTATTGATATGCTCTCTCAAGCCGAGCACGATGAGATAGCAAGTGCCTTTTTGATAACACCGGTAGAGGCTTTTGCAAGAGCGGTGCAAAGACACATCGAAGATGAGCTAAAGACACTAAAACGTGAAGCGATTGCAGGCGCAAGTATAAGAAATAAAGCCGCAATCATTGTTGCAAAAGATATGAAGGAGTGTTTTGCTCTCATGAATGAGCTTGCTGTTGAGCATCTAGAGATCGCTACAAATGATGCTTTAAGTTATATCGATGATGTGACTCATGCGGGCGCTATATTTTTTGGACACTTTACGCCTGAAGCGATGGGAGATTATATCGCTGGACCAAACCACACATTGCCAACTGGCGGAAGTGCGAGATTTTATTCACCGCTTGGAGTTGAAAATTTTATGAAGCGAAGTTCGATCATTTCAGTGAGTAGAAAGGGTATCATGCATCTTGGCAAATCATGCATGCAGCTAGCTGAAGCTGAGGGGCTAACTGCTCATAAAAAATCAGTCGCAGTGAGGCTAGAAGAGTAAAGAAAAATGGATTTTATAGAGATTTTGCAACTTTTTATATAATTTATAGTAGAATCCATAGCGAATTATTAAAAAGGAGTTGTTATGAAGTTAGGAACTTATACTGCAAACCAGGCTTCAGGAAACTATTATTTAGATCAAGCAAAAAATAGCGAAAAGAAAGCGCTAAATGCTATATCTGCAAACAGCGAGATCAAAGCTTCAGGTGCAAATTTGCAAATCGCAGAGAGTTTGCTTTCGCAAACAAATGTCTTGAACGAAGGTTTGGCAAATGCAAACGACATGATTGGAATGCTTCAAATCGCTGATTCAACGCTTTTAAATTTAAGTAAAAGTACGGATAGAATAGGCGAGCTTTCAAGTAAGCTTACAAATCCTACTCTCTCAGCAAATGAACAAAAAGGCATAAAGGGCGAAATCAACGCACTAAGAAATACTATGAATGATAGCGTAAAAGAAGCTAAATTTAACGGCAAAAACGTATTTGATGCTGAGCTTGGATTTTTCACAGGCGAGAGTACAAAAAATATAAATTTAGGTACAAATGCGCTTCTAAATGTAAAAGATGACGGCTCAAATGCAGATGAAATTTTAAAAAATATAAATTCACTTCGTTCAGAGATCGGATCAACACAAAATACTGTATTTAGGGGTATGAATGCTCTAGCAGCAAGAAGTGTGGCAAATGCTAATAGTGTAGAAAATCTTGACAGCAGCGACATCGCAAAGAGCTTGGAAGAAAATTTACAAGCAAATTTAAAGCTACATGCTGCGAGCTTAGCCAAAGCTCATGATACTACGAGTTTGGCTGCAAAACTAGATAAACTTCTAGCCGAATAAATTTTTACCGGTCTTGCGCCGGTAAATTCTTTTTATCTAATCTTATTCTTTAAAAAATATTAAGTTTTTGTATTTTTAAGTTGGTCTAATGGTTAAATGAGGGCTGAATCCAGCCTTTCAATAATAAAATCAATGTAGATTGTTAGTGAAATTTGTTGCTAAAAAATTTTTAAATTTTATAAAGCTAAAGAGAAAGTCTTAAGGAAAATATCCAAAAGAAAAGGGCTTTTAGCCCTCAATGTAGTTTTTAAGTTTTCTACCAACTTTTGGGTGTTTTAGTTTTTTGATGGCTGAGCTTTCTATCTGGCGGACACGCTCACGAGTGACATTTAGGGCCTTTCCGATCTCTTCAAGTGTGCGGTCGCTCTCATCTTCAAGCAAACCAAATCTCATCGAAATAACCGCTTTTTCACGCTCATTTAGCTGCGAAAGCACATCGTCAATTTGCTCTCTAAGGTCACTTTTTAAAATTTGCTCTATCGGAGAAAGTGAGCTTTTGTCCTCAACAAAATCTCCAAATTTACCGTCTTCTTCGTTTGCGATCGGAGCTTCGAGGCTGATAGGCTCTTTTGTGATCTTGATGACTTGTTTTACCTTATCAACGCTTAGCCCAACCTCTTTTGCGATAACGCTTACATCAGGCTCTTTTCCCTCTTCTTGGAGGTATTTGCGGTTTATTTTGTTGATACGATTTATCGTCTCTATCATGTGGATAGGTATCCTAATCGTCCTTGCCTGATCGGCGATCGCACGCGAGATAGCTTGGCGGATCCACCATGTGGCGTAGGTTGAAAATTTATAGCCTTTTCTATATTCAAATTTATCAACCGCTTTCATAAGACCTATATTGCCCTCTTGGATGAGATCCAAAAATGGCAAACCCCTGTTTGTATAGCGTTTCGCGATACTTACAACTAGACGGAGGTTTGACTTAGCCATTCTAGCTTTTGCCTCATCAGAAATTTTCTTTCCACGTTTGATCTGCTCTAAAATTTCTTTTAGCCTTGTTGGCTCAAGATCAAAACCTTGCTTGCTTGCCTCTTTTGTAGTAAATAGCTTTTTGATCTCGACATAAGTTGAGACCATTGTAGCTTCTGGCACACGAGCTGCGATCTCTTCTTTGCTAAGCTTTATGATATCTTTTAAGATACTTTTGTGATTTTTCTTAAGTTCGTCGCTAAACATCGGCAAGCGGTACTCCAAGCGTTTTAGCTCTCTATCAAATTCATCATCGCTTTTAAGAGCTGTCTCCATTGATTTTACGATCTCACTGATTAGCTTACTTGTTGGACCAAGGTCCATCAGCTTCTCTTTTAAAATTTTCTTTTTAAATGCAAGCGTCATCTTTGATGCTGTGTCTTCGCTCTCAACTTTATCTTGTTTGTTTGCAGTCTTTAGCCACTCTTTTTTAGCTTTTTCGAGGGCCTTAAAGCTCTCTATAACTTTTTCGGCGCGTTTATCGTTTTTAGCTGATTTTTTAGGAGTTTCGTTCTCTTCGTTCTCTTCATCTTCCTCGTCTATATCGTCTTCGCTATCTTCATTTTCTTCGTTTTCACTCTCGTCTTCAAAGCTCTTAAAAAGCTCTTTTACACGGCGTTCTCTGTTGATGAGTGGCTCTTTATAGTCAAGTATGAAATCAATCAAAAATGGCACTGAACAAAATGCATCGATAATGATATCTTCGCCAAGCTCAATCCTTTTGCTGATCTCAACTTCCTCATCTTTTGTAAGAAGCGCGATCTGACCCATCTCTCTTAGATACATCCTGACAGGACTATCAGATCTTGACCACTCTAAAAGGTCACTTTCGCCTGAAAGATCGAGATCCTCGTCGATATCTTGATCACTTTTTTGAGCATTTTCTTGACGTTTTTTAGCATCAGCTAAATTTCTAAGCTTTGCAGCCTCAGCAGATGTGATGAGCTGGACTTTATTTGTTTTTGCTAGTTGTTCTATCTTTTTTACTATCGTAGCAGTCGGAGCTTTGTCTAATAATTTTACTAATTTTTCGTATGTCAAAAAGCCTTTTGCATTTTCAGCGAAAAGCTCTTCTATCTGAGAAAAAGAGTCTTTTGCGACGCTCATAAATTTCCTTTCGAATCGTCTAATTGTGATTTAAGTATTGTTTAAAAGAAAGTGGATTATACCCAAATTTTGTAAATGTGTATAAAAACAAAGTTGGAACGATGATTGCTTAGTAAATTCTAAACAATCAAATTTTGATTAGGAAAATTTATGCAAAATGGTTATTATCAAGCCACTGCTGGCATGGTAACGCAGTTTAACAGACTAAATGTGATCTCAAACAACCTTGCAAATGTAAATACGATCGGCTACAAGCGAAACGATGTGGTTATCGGTGACTTTGCAAGAATTTTTAAAGAGACACAAGATGAGCTCCCACTTAAAAATCACACAAAAGATGGAGCTAAATTTTTAAATAGAACGCTTGATCGCGTGCCACAAGTGAGCGAAGAGTACACCGACTTTAGCGCTGGTGGCTTTAAATACAGCTCAAACACGCTTGATTTTGCGATAAAAAGAGATGACGCATTTTTCTTAGTCGATACTCCAAATGGCGTAAAACTTAGCAAAAATGGCTCTTTTAGTCTTGATGGCGACGGATATATCGTCACAAAAGAGGGCTATAAGGTGCTGCCAAGTGGCTACGAGGCACAAAATCCTGGCCAAAGAGGTATCCAAGTGCCACAAGGTGAGGTGCTAACTGCTGATAAAAATGGAAATTTATACTCAAATAACAATCAATTTTCTAAATTTTTTATAGCTCAGCCAAGAGAGATAAGAGATCTAAAAAAGGTTGGAGATAATCTCTTTGAGAGTAGAAATTTTGACGACATCACGGAACTTGACGAGGCTGATAGCGTGATGCAAGGATATGCCCAGATGTCAAATGTAAACCCAGTTTTAGAAATGGTCGGTCTAATAGAAACCCAACGCCTAGTTGATATGTATCAAAAGGTTATGACAAGCCACATGAACGATCTTAACCAAGATGCTGTTCAAAAACTAGCCCTAAAAGCTTAATAAAAGGATAAAACTATGATGAGATCACTTTACACTGCGGCTACTGGCATGATAGCACAGCAGACGCAGATAGACGTAACCTCACACAACATTGCAAACGTAAATACTTATGGATACAAGAAAAATAGGGCTGAATTTGCTGATCTTATGTATCAAGTCATGGAGTACGCAGGTACGGCTACAAGTCAGACTACTACAAGTCCAACTGGTATCGAGGTGGGTCTTGGTGTGCGTCCAACGGCGATAAATAAAATTTTTTCTCAGGGCTATTTTAAAGAGACTAGCAACAATCTAGATATGGTAATAGCTGGCAACGGCTTTTTTCAGATTCAGCTGCCTGATGGCACGACAGCCTATACTAGAAATGGTGCTTTTAAACTTGACGCAAATGGTACTATCGTAAATAGCGATGGCTATCAGCTAATCCCTCAGATTACCGTGCCTGCGAATGCGACGCAAATTTCTATAGGCACAGATGGCACCGTATCAGTGCTCCAAGCAGGCGAGAGAGAGATGGCTCAAATAGGTCAGATCGAGCTAGCAAATTTCATAAACCCAGCCGGCCTTCACTCAATGGGTGATAACAACTATCTAGAAACAAGCGCTAGCGGTAACGTGGTGGTAGGCGTTGCAGGACTTGACGGACTTGGTACGATCAGACAAGGGTTTGTTGAGATGAGTAACGTTCAGTTGGTTGAAGAGATGACCGATCTTATCACTGGCCAGCGCGCATACGAGGCAAACTCAAAGGCGATAACTACGAGTGATTCGATGCTTGAAATAGTAAATGGACTTAAAAGGTAGGTAGTATGAACGCGACTCTAGCTATCGTTGGGCTTATACTGCTTTCTTTTACGCTTGAGGTATTTTACTTTTTAAATAAAACGCCAAAAGGCAAGGACTCGATAAAATAGACTCATTAATTTGGGCGAAACTAAAATTTGGCACATCTCGTCTAAAATTTCTACTTTTAAGAGCAAGAACAAAAGCATCTTTTGCTTAATTAAAAATTTTTAAGCATACTGCATGCTTCTTCCAAATCAAGCTCACAGGCTTTTTTGCAGTAGTTTTTTGCTCTATTTTTATCTTGCAACATACCAGCATCTCCAGTTTCATAGATGAGTGCAAGAGTATAGCAAGCAAATGCATTTTTTAGTTCGCAAGCCTTATTATAAAGCCTAAGCCCTTCTTCTTTCTCTTGCGCTAGAGTGTCTTTTTGTAGATGTATATTTCCCAAAAATATACAGCTATGTGGATTGCCTAGCTTGCAGGCCTTGTTTGCCATAGCTGCCATTTTATCACGCTCATTTTTGTCAAGGTAGATATATATAAGATCTGTGCAGCTTTCTATGTTGTTTAAAGCACATTCATTTTCAAGCTTGGTGGTATCTAAATTTTTACCCCAAGAAAATAGAATACAAAATAAAATTAGAATTACCTTTTTCATCTTTTGGCTCCATAAATTTTTATCATTTTATAAAATTTAACTCTATTTTTACTCTTATTTTTAAATTTTTGCTAATATTTCGGCTTCTTATGAAGGTAAAAATTTGACATTTAACTACGTTTTTAAACTATCCATTCCTATCTTTATGGGTTTTTTCCCTCTTGGCATCGCCTTTGGCATTTTGGCTAAAAGCATGGGCATTAGCGCATTTATCGCTGTGGCGCTTAGTATGCTTGGATATGGCGGAGCAGCGCAGTTTATGATGCTTTCGCTCTTTAGCGTCGGCACGAGCTATGTTGAGGTCTTTATCGTGAGCTACCTTGTAAATTTGCGCCACACTTTTTATGGAATTTCACTTTTAAAAGAGTATAGCGGGATCAAATTTAGGCTCTTAAACATCGCTTTGCTAACAGATGAGACCTTTGCGATATTTAAAAATTTAGGGCTAAAAGAGGCTAGTGAGCGAAGCTTTGTCTTTACTTGGCTAAATATCCTATCTTGGTCATACTGGGTGGCTGGAACGCTACTTGGTTCTATACTTGGTGACTTTATCAAGGCCGATACAAGAGGGCTTGAGTTTAGCTTAACAGCGCTTTTTACAGTAGTCGTCATCGAGATGTTTAAAAATGATAAAAATTACCGCGTGCTCTTTGCGGCGGTCTTTTTTGGCGTGCTTGGAGTGAGCCTATTTCCAGCTAAATTTGTGCTTGTTGGCTCGATGGCGCTTTGTTTTGTATTTTTGCTTTTGTTTAAGGATAAAATTTGATAAGTGTAAGCTCAAGTGAGATGGTGCTTTTTGTGGCGGTGCTTTTAAGCGCTCTAGCTACTTTTATAACGAGAGCGACGCCGTTTTATGCGTTAAGAAACTATAAGTCAAACCCTTATTTAGACGCCATTGAAAAGCACATGGGTATGATGATAATGGTCGTTCTGGTCTGCTACGGGCTAAAAGATACTAAATTTAGTGAGTTTCCTTACGGCTTAAGCGAGATAGTGGCGGTTTTGACAGCTGTTTTGGTGCATTTAAAGTTTAAAAACGCCCTTCTTAGCATAGTTGTCTCAACTGGAATTTATATGCTTTTGATAAGAATTTTTTAAATAAATATAAAATTTATAAGTTAATAATTTTTTTAAATAAATGGCATTATAATGACTTTGTAAATTTTAATGCAAAGGAGCTAAAATGCGTTTAATCTTTAAGGCGGTGTTACTCATGATTTTAGGTGCTACTTTAGCGGTTGCAAAGCCAACCATCTACATACTAGCTACTGGTGGAACGATAGCGGGAAGTGGATCAGGATCGCTTGATGCGAGCTATACTTCTGGAACTGTTACGGTCGATAAACTGATCGCAGCCGTGCCAGATATCAACAAGATCGCTACCATAAAAGGTGAGCAAATTTCAAATATCGGCTCACAGGATATGAACAACGAAGTTTGGCTAAAGCTTGCAAATAGAATCAACGAGCTTCTAAATAGCGGCAAAGCTGATGGTATCGTCGTTACTCACGGCACAGATACTATGGAAGAGACGGCGTACTTTCTAAATTTAGTCGTTAAAAGCGACAAGCCAGTCGTGCTTGTAGGTGCAATGAGAAATAGTGGCTCACTAAGTGCAGATGGCCCACTAAATTTATTTAACGCTGTAAATGTAGCTATTAGCAAAGATAGTGTAGGCAAGGGCGTTGTGGTTACTATGAATGATGAAATTCACGCCGGTAGAGAGGTAACCAAAACCAACACAACAGGCGTTGATACATTTAAATCACCAAACAGCGGCAAAATCGGCACAGTCTTTTATGGCAACGTAAAATACTATATGAATCCGATCAGAAAACACACGGCAAAATCAGCATTTGACCTAGAGGGCGTAAAAGAACTTCCTAGAGTTGATATCATCTACTCTCACGCAAATGACAATCCTGACTTTGTAAAAATAGCTGTTAAAAACGGCGCAAAAGGCATCATCAGCGCTGGTCTTGGCAACGGCAACCCTTACTTTAGCGTACTTGACGCACTTGGCGAGGCTTCAAAAGCTGGCGTAGTGGTAGTTCGCGACTCACGTGTAGGAAGTGGCGAGACGACCATGAACGGCGAAGTAGACGACGCAAAATACGGCTTTTTAACAAGCGATAATCTAAACGCGCAAAAAGCTAGAGTGCTTTTGATGCTTGCACTTACAAAAACAAGCGACAAAGCCAAAATTCAAGAGTATTTCTTAACTCACTAAAAAAGAGGCGGCTTAGTCCGCCTTTTAAATTTAAGCTATAAATTTGATCGCTGGATCTGATCTATAGCTTAAATTTTTATATTTGTTAGCTAAATTTCAAGGCTTTTTATGGACTTCTTACTCTTTTTCGCCACGCTTGCTCCTATCTCGCTAATGCCAGGCATCAACATGACCTATGCGATGAGTATCGGTATGGGCTTTGGTTATAAGCACTCGCTTATTATGATGACCTGGCAGCTTCTTTCGCTTGCTTTCGTGGCATTTTGCTGTATGCTTGGCGTAGGCGTGATGCTTCATCATTTTGAGTACGCATTTAAGGCATTAAACATCATCGCAGGCCTTTATATGCTCTATCTTGGCGCGATGCTTCTTTTTGGCAATGGCGAGCTTAGCATAACAAACGTCTCAAATTTACCAAGCAAAAAGCAGATGTTTATAAACGGCCTCATTGTTTGCATCACAAATCCAAAGGCATGGATATTTTTCTCGGCTTTACTGCCTACATTTTTGGATAAAGAAGATCCCTTTAGCCTAACTCGTATGTGCGCGATCACGGCAACACTCGTTTTCATCGAGTTTTGCTTGCTAAATATCTATGCGCTTGGCGGAGCTATGCTAAAGAAATTTTTACAAACGCACCTAAGGCTGCTTGAAATTTGCACCGCCATTATCGTCTGCACGATCGGCGTACTTTTACTTTTTAGATAAATTTAGCCTCTTTTTATATAGCTTGGCTAAAATTTGCTCGGTTTGCGCTACATTTTTGGCAAAAGGAGAAAAAGATGAAAAAATTTCTATTTATACTTACAAATCAACCATACAACGGTACCGATAATGCTTACAACGCATTAAGGCTAGCTAAAACGCTAAAAGAAAAAGGCGAAGAGGTTAGAATTTTTCTAATGAACGACGCGATCGATCTTGCGCGAAATAGCACCAAAAAGCCGGAAGACTACGACGTAGATCTAGTAGCGATGTTAAAGGAGCTTTACGCTAGCGGCGATATGTTAAAGGTTTGCGGTAGCTGCCAAACGAGGTGCGGTTTGCATGCGGGAGAGCCTTATTTCGAGGCTGAAGTGAAAGGCAGCATGGATATCTTGTCCGAGTGGGTTAGGCAGTGCGATCAAGTGATGACATTTTAGAGTAGGCGAAAGAGAATTTATGAGCGTAACATTTAAGGTAAGAAATAAAAAGAAGCTTTTCGGCGGATATGAAAAGGCGCTAAGCGAGCGTGAAATTTCAGAGTTTATAGACGGATTTTGCTTTTTTAATAGCCAAAACGACGAGCCGAGCGAGCTTTCGCTAAACGAAAACGTGATGATCGCTGGCGTATGGCAAAAGAGCGCTCGTGGCTTTGAGCTAAGCTACGAAGACGGCAAATATATCGTTCGAGTCTGTACTCCAAGCGGCGTTGGCGACTGGCAGACGGCGATTTTGTTTCTTTCTAAAATTTCAGCCAAAACCGGCTCGAAAATAGAGTGCGACAATGAAGAAATTTACGATAGCGAGCAAATTTTAAAATTTGATTATGAAGCCGACATAATGTGGGGACTTGAAGCTCTAAAGGACGCAAAAGAGAAAAATCAAACGCTTTATATCTCTGGCCTGGAGCGCGACGTGGCGTTTGATGCGGTTATGATAGATGAAATTTTTGCAAGCGCTAGCCCTGCGGCTAAATTCGATGAGATGATGAGGCGGGTGCAATATCTTGACGCTTATAGCGCAAGAGAGAATTTATACGAAGATAAAGACGGCAACGAAATTTTTGGCGCATATACGCTTAGCGAAAATTTACCGACTATCTTGCCTTACGCTCCCTCTCCGTCGTGGCAGGCGCAAGAAGTTCTAGGAGAGCGCAAGGTCTCGCGCTGGATACTTACGCTAGTAGTCGGCGTATACGATAGGGACGCGCACGTGCTCGGCGAATGCGAATATGGCGCTTTTATGGCAAATTTGCCAAAAGAAAAATATCGCTTCATAGACGCCGCAAATATACTGGTTGAGCCGCTTAGCGAAGAAGAGATGAGAGAAATTTTTAAAAAGGCAAATGAAGCTTAGGTTTAAGTTAATAAACCGCAAGGAAATGAAAATTGCCTCAGGCTTGCTTAAAAATTTAAGTCGGTTTCAAGCGCGGATTTAAACTCGTAAAAGATAGAATTTTACTGGTATTGCCGCTTTTTAGCCTAAACTAATCTAGGCTTTGCGTGATTTGAAAAAGGATAAAAATGAAAATTTTAAAGGCTATTTTAGCGGCGGCATTGGCGGTTTGTTATCTAAACTCGGCCGTTTTACCGCAAAACGACTGGAGCAAAAGAGAGCTAAAAGGCGAGGTAAAAAGCATGACGGCTACGGAGTACGAATACTCAATGGACGGCTCCGGGACGCTAGAAAATACGCGCGTAAAGCGGACGGAGTTTAACGAAAACGGCTATATAGTGCAAGAAACCGAGCATATAAACGGCGTATCGAACGGCTCGGTTTTGTTTGAGTACGGCAAAGACGGGCTAGTGCGCAAAAAGTATCAAGATAGCGCCGTTTATCTCTACGAATACGAATTTGACGGCGAAAATTTAGTCGCGACGGCCAAAGAGCAGCATGTGGAGGATAGATTTTACCCGTGCACGGAGAAAACCACTTACGGCAAGGACGGCAAAATGATCGCTCGGGCGGCGTATTCGGGCGGGACGCTAGTGACGGACGATAGCTACGTCTACGACGAAAAGGGCGTTTTAACGCGGATAGAAAATAATATGGAGCCGCGCCACGGTATAGAGATAAGCTTCGAGCGCAAGCCAAACGGCGAATACGAAAAAATCACGCAAGCCCCGGGCTCAAAATGGGTTTATTACTACGCCGCAAACGGCGACGAGATGGAGTATACGTCGGTAAATTACTTCGGCTCTGAGGCAAAAATCTGGCAAATCTTGCAGTTTAAGGATATAAGCAGGGATGAGCGGGGAAATTTGACGCATAAAACCTCGGTCAAATTTAAGCCAGCGGACAAATACTACGAAAACGGCGACATAACGGAAATCGGCCTATATAAAAAGCTAGAAATCAGCTACGAATACTACTAAAGTAAATTTTTGAGCTAAGGCTATTTTTCCGAAAAAATTTCGCCGTTTATTATAGATTTAACCGTTAAAAACCCGACTATCAAAATCGAAGCGACTAGAGCCGTAAAAGCGCCGACGCCTAAAACTAAGTAAAAATCGCTTTGCGTAATTTCGTAAGCTTTTAAAAACGCTATGGAGCTAGCGGCCGTCGGGAAGGTAAAAGCCCACCACGATAGGGCGAATTTGAGTTTAATAAATCTTTTATACGAAAAAAGTATAAGCGCCGCGAAAAACACGTTTATATTAAGCAGTATCGCCGCAAAAGCATCGAATCGCTCGGTTAGCTTTACGTATCCCAAAAATGCCATAGCCGGCGGCGCTAGCGTAATGACTAGCGTCGGGACGAATTTGTCGGCTAACTTATCGCAAAAGACTAATCTGTAAAATATAACGGCGAATAAAATAATCCAGAAAAATAGCCCCAAACTAAAATAATACCAGATCGCTTGAGATTTTTCGGCTATGATCGGGATTAGCAAGTTGCCCACTACGGGGATAAACCATGCCGGATTTAGCGTCGCGATATCGAATTTTTCGTCGATCCAAAAAGAAATTACGTAAAGCGTAAAAATCGTTTGCAAGCCTAAAGCCGCGTAAAAAAGCGAGTAGTATAGTCGCGGCGCGTCTTTGTAGGCTAGAGCTAAAAGAAAAAGCGAGATGATGAATCCGCCGAAAAAATTTATCCTTATAGGGTGCGAAAATTCGGCCTTTACCTCTTCTTTAAATTTTAAAAGCTTAAAGAGGTAAAACGCCGAAAGTAGGCAAAATACCGTGCAGTCTAGCGCTCTAAGCGCCGAGAATATCTCGCCCGGTAAATCAAATATCTCGCTTAATTTCTTATAAGCCGCGCTAAGCCCTCCAAGCCCCATAGTACCGGCAAAAAGCATAATCGGAAGCGATTTTATTTTGCTTTGCGAGTCGTTTTTCTTAATGTCGTGCATTGTTTTTCTTTTCGTATTAAATTTTTATGCAATATTACCTATAATAAGGCTAAATTTGTGTAACGAAGTCACGAAAGGACAAAATGCTAAGCGAAGAGTTAAAAGAAATTTTGCGCGAGAGATTTACGAATAATTTCGATCTAGCAAGCGAGGATCTAAATGCGATCTTTGCTAACGCGTATCTAAAAACCGTAAAAAAGGGCGATATATTTTACTCCGGAAACGATTGCTTTGGATTTATCCTTATACTAAAAGGCGTTTTAAGGGCATTCGTATCGTCTAACGCAAAGGAAATAACGATATTTAGGCTAACTAAAGACGAGAGTTGCGTGCTGTGCGATACGTGTTCTATAAATTCGCTAGAAAATAAAGTAAGCGTCGAAATCGAGCAAGATAGCGAGATCATCGTTATTCCGGCGCGAATTTACAAGCCTCTTAAAGAAAAATATCCGAGTATTTTAAATTTTACTCTAAAAATCATAGCCGATCGGTTTGCTAGAACCATAAACGTTATGGAGCAAGCTTTGTTTTCGCCGCTTTCGGCGCGGATTATGAATTTTTTATCTCAAAGCATCGAAAATCTAAACGAAAATTTTATAAAAATAACTCACGAAGAGCTGGCGAATCATCTAGGAAGTGCTAGAGAAGCGGTATCTAGGGTGCTTAAAGAGCTTGAGAGAAGCGGGCAAATAACGCAAAGCCGCGGCGAAATAAGGCTAGTTTCTTAAAATTCTCGTTTTAAGGTAACATTGTTACGGATAGGGCGGCCTTTTTTAGGTAGCATTTCATAAACTCGTTTTAAAGGAGAATTTATGAAAGGACTGCAAAGAAGAGACGCTTTAAAGCTAATGGGGGCCGCGGGACTAGCCGCGAGTATGAGCGGTTGCTCGGTAACGGGCGGCGAAAACGACGATATAAATTCTAAAATCGTCATAATGGGCGCGGGACTTAGCGGTATCGCGTTGGCGGCTAAACTTAGAAGAGATATGCCTAACGCCAAGGTAATTCTCGTGGATAAAGACGAGAAATTTTACTACCAGCCGGGCTTTACGCTAATCGCCGTTGGAATTTACGAAGCTAACGACGTCGTTTACGAAAAAGCGGATTATATCCCGCAAGGAGCCGAGTGGATACGCAAAAACGTATCGGAAATAAAGCCCGAAGCCAATCTACTCGTCTTAGATGACGGGAGCGAGCTGGGATATGATTATCTAATCGTAGCAAGCGGCGTGGAATACGACTTTGAAGCCGTTAAGGGGCTAAGCTTAGAGGATATTAACGATACGAGCGGCAACATATCCTCCGTCTATACTCTACAAGGCGCCGTAAAGAGCAACGGGCTGATGAAAAAATTCTCTCAAAACGGCGGCGCGGCTGTATTTTGCGATCAAAAAACCCCGATGAAATGCAGCGGCGCTAATAAAAAAGTAACTTGCATGAGCGAAGATAGGCTGAGGTTGGCCAGCAACCGCGATAAAGGCAGCGTTAATCTTTACGTCGGCGGCGGTAAGCTTTTCGGCGATCCGACTTATGCCGCGGCGATGACTCAAATAATGATAAAAAGAAAGATAAATTTTAATCTCCGTCATCAAATCGTAGCCGTCGATAAAAGCTCAAATACCGCTACTTTCGAGTTTTGGACGGCATACAGGCAAAGCGGCGAAGATAAAATCGCGTCCGAGCTAATCGACGTAAAATACGACTGGCTTCACTTGCCGCCTAAGCAAAAAGGAAGCGAAATTTTAGCTCGCGCCGGCCTAACTAAAGAGGGCGACAAGCTAAATTTTTTAGCCGTCGATAAATACAGCCTGCAAAGTACAAAATTTAAAAATATATTCGGTATCGGTGATATTTGCGGATTTGCGGCCGGCAAAACGGGGGCTAGTGTTAGGAAAATGTATCCGATCTTAGCTAAAAATTTAGCCGATACGATAAAAGGACGAGAACCTAGCGAGAAATTTACCGGATATACGGCTTGCCCTTTTATCACCAAATACGGCAAGGCTATAATGGTAGAGTTCGACTGGGAGGGAACGGCTCCGACGTTAGAGTGCTTCGGCGCTACCAGAGAGAGCTATATGAGTTGGCTGGTTAAAATTTACGGATTTAAACCTATGGTTATGAACGGAATGCTAAAAGCTTTAGCTTAAAGGAGATAAAATGAGCGTTTTAGATAAAACTATACGTTTGATTATAGCGGCGATTTGGTTTTTTATTTTCGGATTTATTTGCGACTGTTGGTTGTGGACGGTCGGGCTAATTCCGCTTTTAACGGGATATTACGGCTACTGCCCACTTTATAAAATTTTTAAGAAAAGGTAAAAATATGGTAAGCACCAAAAGTAGAATTATTAGGGTCATTCTGGGGCTAGTTTTTATGGTGGCAGTTTGGTATTTTTATGAGAGCTACTGGGCGTTAATCGGCCTAATTCCAATCATTGTCGGTGTTACCGGATTTTGCCCAGCGTGTAAATTCTTAGGTAGGTGTTCTTTAAATTTAAAAAGATAAAAGGGGCGTTTAGCGCCCTTTACCTTGCCCTTTAGCCGTTTAAATCGCAGACTTTATTTGCGATTTGATGAATTATTTAGTTACTTTTGGCTAAAATCAGCTCAAATTTACATAACAAAAGGTTAAAGATGAAAGAAGGCAAGGTTTGGAAATTTGGCGATAATATCGATACTGATATCATCATCGCTGCTAGATATTTAAACACCTCCGACGAAAACATTTTGGCAAAGCATATTATGGAAGATGCTGATCCTAACTTCAGTACCAAAATAGATAAAGGCGATATCATTGTAGCAGGCGAAAATTTTGGCTGTGGTAGCTCTCGTGAGCACGCTCCTATGGCGCTTAAAGCTGCTGGCATTGGTGCTGTAATAGCTAAAAGCTACGCGAGAATATTTTATAGAAACAGCTTTAACACAGGACTTTTGATACTTGAGATAAAAGAAACAGATGAGATAAACGCTGGTGATAAGCTAAAAATAGATGTTGATAACGGCGTGATCGTAAATTCAACCAGTGGCAAAGAGTATAAATTTAGCCCTATACCGCCTTTTATGCAAGAGCTTTTAAATGCTGGCGGACTTATAGAGTATGCAAAAGCAAAGATGGAATAAAAGCATGAAAAAGTATAAAATTTGCGTTATAAAAGGCGATGGGATAGGCCCTGAAATAATCGACGAAGCGATAAAAATTCTAGATGTCGTAAGTGCTGAGTTTGGTGTAAAATTTGAGTACGACTATAAGCTTATGGGCGGAGCAGCCTACGACGTTTTTGGCGAGCCATTACCAGATGAGACTCTAAGCTCAGCGCTTAGTAGCGACGCTGTGCTTTTTGGAGCGATCGGCGGCGAGAAATGGGACAGCCTGCCAAGACACCTAAGACCAGAGAGTGGGCTTTTAAAGATTAGAAAAGAGCTAGAGGCTTATGCAAATTTACGCCCAGCTATTGTTTTTGATGAGCTTGTGGATGCTAGTACTCTAAAGCCAGAAGTTCTAAAAGGCGTTGATTTTGTCGTGGTTCGTGAGCTAACAGGCGGACTTTATTTTGGCGAGCCTAGAGAAAAAGGTGAAGATAGAGCGTTTAATACGATGGTTTATTCTAAAATGGAGATAGAGCGCATTGCAAAGATCGCTTTTGAAACAGCAATGCTTCGTAAGAAAAAGGTCTGCATGGTCGATAAGGCAAATGTGCTTGAGACAAGTCAGCTTTGGCGTGAGGTGACTAGCGAAGTGGCTAAAAATTACCCTGAAGTAGAGCTTAGCTTTATGTACGTCGATAACGCAGCTATGCAACTAGTAAGAGCTCCAGCAAATTTTGACGTCATACTTACTGAAAATTTATTCGGCGACATCTTAAGCGACGAAGCAAGTATGGTTTGTGGCTCGATAGGACTTTTGCCAAGCGCTAGCATGGGCGGTAAAGTGGGAATTTACGAGCCGATACACGGCTCAGCTCCAGACATTGCAGGGCAGGGCATAGCAAATCCGATCGCAACAATTTTAAGTGCAGCTATGATGCTAAGATACGCATTTAGTGAAAATGAAGCCGCAGATGCGATAGAAAATGCTGTGAAAGAGGCACTTGCAAAAGGTTATAGAACAAAAGATATCGCTGCTTTTAATGCGGTTGAAATTTGCTCAACTAGCGAGATAGGCGATGTTATCGCAGGATTTATCAAAAAATGAAAAACACAATCACTGAAGCACTGATCTATGAAGCTCAGGGGCTAAAAGATGATGCACTTGAAATTTATAAAAATATCTTAAAGCAAGATCCGTCAAACAAAGATGCCCTTAGTGCGATAAACCGCCTGAGCGGACTTCGCAAAGAGCGAGCGATAAAAAACGAGCAGATGAAAGAGTTTTTTATAGCGATGAAAAGTGATGAAGAGATAAATGAATTTAAAAGGTGGTTGATAAGATTATGAAGCTTGATGATATCGCTAGAATGGCAATCAGTGAGGTTAGCGCTGAGCTTGAGAAAATAGAAGCATTGCAAAGTAAAAAGCAAGAAGAGCTCGAGCGTGAGAATCTAAAAAAAGAGCTTTTGGCCATAGAGAATAATGAAAATGCGCTAAATAACGAGCTAAAAGTTGAGGCAAATTTACAAAATGAGCAAGCATTTGAGGTAAAAGAGGAACCAGTAAGTCCAATAAAAAATAGAGAGGTGAGCGAAGAGAAAATTTTCTTAGCAAACCTTGCTGAACGCATAGAAGTGCTTTTTGAAGGGCTTAAACAAACTAGTGAACAAAATCTTGCTTCAAGGCTTGAACTAACGACAAAATTTTTAGAATTTACCCTTGCAAATATCGAAAATAGACTCCAAAATCTCTCAAAATAAGCCATTAGATGGCTCAAAAAATGAGATAAAAATCAAGAATAAAATTTATAAAAATAGCGAGCTAGACTTTTTTAGGTCGCTATTTGCCCCATTTACTTCACGTGTCTATCTAGTTGGTGGCTGCGTGAGAGATGCGTTCTTAGGGCGAGAAATTTACGATTATGATATCGAAGTTTATGACATTGAGCCTACTAAATTTAATGAGCTAATGGCTAGCATAGGCGCTAGTGGTGTTGGTAAAAGCTACTTTATCTACAAATACAAAAACTACGATATTGGGCTTCCAAGAAGCGAGAGCAAAACTGGAAATTCGCACAAAGACTTTGCAATAAGCTATATTAACAATCCCAAAATAGCGAGTCTTAGGCGAGATTTCACGATAAATGCCATGATGATGAATATTTTTAACGGAGAAATTTTAGACTTTTACGGCGGAAAGCAAGATCTGGCAAACAAGACATTAAGGCACATTGATAGTGAAAAATTTAAAGAAGATCCGCTAAGGATACTTCGTGGCGTGCAGTTTAGCGCGAGGCTTGATTTTAGCATAGCTGATGAGACGCTAGCCCTTATGACAAGCCTTAGTTTGGAGTTTTTAAGCAGAGATAGGATAAATACTGAGCTTATTAAATTTTTTCGCGCAAAGTATCTAGAAAAAGGAGCTTACTATCTTTTTGAGCTTGGACTTTTTAAAGAAATTTTTGGCGTGCAAATTTCTAGGTATGATTGGTTTTTAAGTGATCTTAAGAGTGCTAGAGAATTTGTGGATGATGAGAGATTATTTTTGTATCTATTTTTTGGCAAATTTGAGCTTGGCACAAAAGAAATTTTAGAGAAAATGCGTCTACCAAAGAGCTATTTTTCTATCTTAAAGCAGCCTTATTTTAAGGACATGCCAAGCGATAAAGAGCTAATGCAAATTGCCCTAAACATGCCCATAAAATCATGGCTTGGAGCCTATAATAAAGAGCGGATAGAGCGTGCCAAGAAGCTTGGAATTTATGAGGCAAAATTTGACGCGAAAGTCGATGTGGCAGAAATTTTATCAGCTGGTTTTAAAAACGAAGAGATCGCAAAAGAGATAAAACGTAGGCAAGAGCTTGAAATTTCAAAATATCTAAGCGAGCGTAAGCCTAGAAAAGATTAGTCTTTAAAACTCTTAAAAGCCCATTTTGGCTAAAATAGGCTAGTTTATAACACTTTTTAAGGCAAAGAAAGCTTATGTTTAACATAGTCTTAGTTCATCCTCAGATACCGCAAAATACTGGAGCTATCGGCAGAATGTGTGTTAATGCAAATTTAAAGCTGCATATCGTCAAACCTACCGTATTTGACCTGAGTGAAAAGGCTGTTAGACGAGCGGGGCTTGACTACTGGAAAATTTTAAATCCAAAAATTTGGGATAGTTTGGAAGAATTTTTAGAAGCAAACTTAAACCACAAGGATAGATTTTTCTTCGCTACCACAAAGACAAATAGGCTTTACTACGAGGCTAGGTTTAAGCCAGGAGATTTTATATTTTTTGGCGGAGAGAGTACCGGGCTGCCAAGAGAATTTATGGATATAAATTTTAAAAACGCCATAACCATACCTATGGGGAAAGAGGGCAGAAGTCTAAATCTAGCTATGAGTGCTGGTATCATCGCGTATGAGGCGATCAGACAAAATATCGATAAATTTTACTTTAGGAGTGAGATTTGAGAGTAGTCTTTGCTTTAGTTTTTACCATTTTAGTGGCATTTTCGAGTGAAATTAGCATCGCAACTTATAATGTGCAAAATTTATTTGATTGCAAAGATGATGGTAGCGAATATCTTGATTTTAAAGTAGGCGTATCAAAGTGGGACTGCGAGGCGGCTGATTCAAAACTACAAAAAACAAGACAAGTCATAAATGCACTAAATACAGACATTATCGCACTTCAAGAGATCGAAAATGAGCAGGTTTTAAAAGCTCTAGTAAGTGATAGCGAGTATAAATTTGTAAGCTTTACAAAGGAGAAAAACTCGCCTGTTGGGCTTGGGCTTATTTCAAAGTTGCAGCCAAGTGGCAGTGAAATTTTTAAAGTTCCAAATGTAAAGACAAGAAATATTTTAAGGGTTATTTTTGAGACAGAAGGTAAGAAATTTAGCATATTTGTAAATCACTTTCCAACTTATAAAAATGGCATAAATATGCAAAAAAAGGCTGAGAAAACGTTAAGAACGGCTCTGGGTAAAGAGAAAAACGTGATTATTTTGGGTGATTTTAACTCGCCCTTTGGACAAAAGTCTATCCTAAACGACATCATCGCAACGAGAAATTTTTATGATCTTTATAAAGAGCTTGAGCCAAAAGATAGATATTCTCACGCAGTGCACGGTAAAAAAAGAGCGATCGATCATGTTTTGCTTTCGTCCAGTTTTATGGAAAATGGCGATCTAAGCTATGTTAGTGGTAGTTTTGAAGTCTTTAAACCAAGCTTTGCAGTCGATGAAAAAGGCTTTGCAAAGAGCGACCTTTACTCGGACCACTTTGCATTAAAGTTTAAAATTTCAACTGAATCAAGCTCAGTGAAAAAAGGCTTTGTGAGTAAAATTTTTAAAAAAGATGAAAACAAAGCCAATAAAAAAACAAGTGAACAAAGCTATAAGACGGCTGATGTAGATACGCTTTTTGATCATCCAGAAGCTGTACCAGTCGTGATTGAAAAAGCGGTTGTTGTCCTAAAAGATAAGCATGGCTTTATTATCTCGAAAAATCACCGTGGAATTTATGTCTATGATCCTAAAAATAGTGTTATTGTAGGCGAAGAGCTAGATATTTTAGTAAGGCGAATGAAAATTTATAAAGATGCGCTTGAAGTCAGCTCTTATGAGATCATAAATGAGCATGGCACAAAAGATATTAGCGAAAATTTACTAGATTCATCGCAATTAAGCGAAGCTAGAAGTGGTGATGTCTTTGCTGAAATTTCGGGCAGACTAGAGAGGAGCTATCTGCATACACCATACGGTAAGATCAGGGTTTATAGTAAGAAAAAGCTAAAAGATGGCTAGTATAGTTTTGAAAATGCGAGAGTTAAAATTTACAAGAGAGAAAACCAAATCGTTGTGGAGTAGAGAGTGCAAATTTTAGATATTTTTATGATTACGGCGTTCGTTTTATTTCTTATTTTTATGATAAGAGGCGTCATTTTGCAGTCACAGGAGAAGGAGAGGGCAAGAAAAATGGTAAGAGAAAAAAGAGAAAATTTTAATAAAAAGAGTGAAATATGAAAGAGTTATTATTAGAAATTGGAGTTGAGGAGCTTCCAGCGATACCGTTTTTAAGGGAGCTGCCAAATATCAATGCTAAATGGCAGGCTGTGCTTGAAAAATATAATCTTGTAAGTCCTTTTAAATTTTATTATACGCCGCGTCGTTTGGTCTTTTTTCATGAGAAATTTCCACAATCTCAGCCTGACAGCGTGGCTAGCTTTATCGGTGCGCCAAAGCAAGTGGCACTAAAAGACGGAGTCTTTACAAAGGCGGCACTTAGCTTTGCAAATAAATGCGGCATAGATGAAAGTGAGCTTAAATTTAAAGAGATAGACGGCAAAGAGGTGCTCTACTACGAAAAAGAGGTAAAGGGCGAGCCGATTGCCAAGATAATGGGCGAGATGGTTGAGGAGTTTTTAAAGAGTCTTAACTTTGGCAAGTCTATGCGTTGGGGCAATGGTGAGTTTGAGTTTATCCGCCCGATAAGATCGTTTTTGTGTTTGCTTGGCGATGAGGTCATAAAATTTAATAAATTTGGCGTAGAGAGCGGTGATTCAACCTATCCACATAGAAGTATCAGCTATGACAAGATAAAAATTTCAAATATAAAAGAGTATTTTGAAGGCTCAAAGAGCCGTGGTGTCGTGCTTGAAGCAGGCGAGAGAGAAAAAATAATCCTTGATGAGTTTGAAAAAATTAGCCAAAAAAGCGGGCTAAAGATCGAAATCGATAAAGACTTGTTAGCTGAAGTTGTGGCGATTACCGAGTATCCGACAGCACTTCTTGGCTCGTTTGAAAAGGAATTTTTGGAGGTGCCAAGTGAGGTCATCATCACTTCTATGAAAGAAAATCAGCGCTACTTCCCAGTCTTTAAAGATGGTAAGCTCGCAAATGGCTTTGTAGTCGTAAGTAACGCCATCACAAAAGACTACTCACTCATCATCAAGGGCAACGAAAAGGTGCTAAGGGCAAGGCTAAGTGATGCGATGTTCTTTTGGCAAAGCGACCTAGCGCACGAATTTAGCCCAGAAAAACTAAAAAATATAACCTACCTAAAAGAGCTTGGAAGTATCTATGAAAAAGAGCTTAGAGAGCTAAAAGTGGCCAAAAAACTTGCTAGCAACTACGACGAGCTACTCAAAAAAGAAGCTGGCAAGTATGGAGCCAAGCTTGAGCGAGCTGTGATGTTAAGCAAGGCTGATCTTACAACGCAGATGGTTTATGAGTTTACCGAGCTTCAAGGTATCATGGGCGCTTACTATGCAAAGGCTAAAAACGAGGATAAAGACGTCGTTCTAGCCATAAAAGAGCAGTATTTGCCAGACGGCGAGGAGGCGCAGTGCCCAAGCAAGGTCTTTAGTTCGGTTGTGGCGCTTTCAAATAAGCTTGATACGCTAATGGGGCTCTTTAGCATCGGCAAAATACCAAGCGGCACGAAAGACCCATACGCTCTAAGACGCGCGGCAAATGGCGTGATAAAGATCGTTTTGGCGCATAATTTGAAATTTAACGTAAAAGAAATTTTAGAAGATATCGCAAAAGACTATAAGAAATTTGATGTTGAAGTGCTTATAAATTTCATCCTTGATAGGCTTTACACCTTTTTTGATGCAAATGTTTCTATCGTAAAAGCGTGCATAAAAAGCGGCGAAAAGGATATCTTGGAGCTAACAAAGATGATGGAGGCACTTGCTAAAATTTCAAGCGAGACAAGCTTTAGGGAGAATTTCTCAACGTTTAAGCGCCTTGCAAATATCATCAAAGATGATAAATTTAGCAAGGTTGATGAGAGTCTCTTTGAGATAGATGCTGAAAAATCCCTAAATGACGCATTTAGAGCAGTTGATAAGAGCCTAGCGTATGAGCCAAGGCTAAAAGCTCTATTTGCTCTAAAACCTCAAATAGATGAGTTTTTTGACAAAGTTATGATAAATGTTGAAAACGAGAAAGTGCGAAACAATCGCATAGCAATCATCGGTCAAATTTATAGTGAGATACTAAAAGTAGCTGATATAAAAGAGATCAGCTTTTAAATTTACGCCAGCTTCAGGCTCTTGCTTGGGCTGGCTTTAAATTTACTACCTAAAAATATCAAATTCTGGCTCATAAGCCTTAGTTTTTACCCCAAAATATCCAAGCACTGAGCTAAAGATAAAATCATGTGAAAGGCTCTCATCTTTTCTAATTTTTAGCCTTTTTAAAAGTTCTCTATCGCTTGAAAAGACGATGGCTGGGATATGTTTTTGCTCATCTGGAGCGATGGAGTAAGGCAGACCATGTAAATATATGCCATTTTCGCCTAGGCTCTCCCCGTGATCTGAGAAAAAGAACATAGTGACTTCAAATTCATCTTTTCTTGCTTCAAGGGCGTTTATCAGCTCACTTTGTAGATAGTCCTCATATAAAATAGTGTTGTCGTAGGTATTTGCTATCTCATCTGGTGTGCATTTATTTAGCTCGGCAGTGTCGCACGTTGGGGTAAATTCTTTAAATTTGCTTGGGTAGCCTTTGTAGTAGATAGGGCCGTGCGAGCCTTGCAGATGTAGTACGATAAGGGTAGTGGAATTTGCATCTTCGATGACCTTTTTTGCTTCATTAAATATCACTTCGTCAAAGCCTTCTGCTCGATGATCTGAAGTATGGTTTTGATCAAGATTGTCACAAACGCCCTTGCAACCGCCGCTATTGTTGCCAAAAAAGTATGTTTTTATACCAAGTTTATTGATGATATCAACTAAATTTTCACGAGCTTTTACTTCACGGTTACTAAAATTTTCTCGCTTTAAGTCCGAAAATAGGCAAGGCACACTAGTTTCTGTGGCTGTTCCACATGAGTAGAAATTTGTAAAACTTACTACATCTTTTTGTTTGGTAAATTTATTCGTATCATTTTTGGTGTAGCCATTTAGTGAGTAGTTTCTACTTCTTTGCGTCTCGCCAACTATCAAAACTAAAATTTTCTTTTTATCATCAGCTAGTGCCGCATCATCTGCTACATAAGTAAAAGGTAGTGGTTTTTGTGTGAGCGATTTTACTAGTTTTATAGCTGAGTAGATGGGATAGTATGGGAGTAATGCGGTCCTTAAATTCGAGTGTTCTCTAAAAAATGGTATAAAAATTTTAGACGTTAATGAAAATATGATAGCTATCGCAACTATAGAAAATGAGATAATTTTTGCTCTTGATTTAAGCTCATTTTTGAAACTACCATAGTTAATTTTTACAAATAATACATATACGCAAGGTAAGATGGTTGTAAAAATTATCCAAAAAACTAAACCTGTACTAAAGTAACTAAAAGCTTCTTTGGTATCGGTATGTAGGACGTTTAATAACATATCTTTATCTATAATAACACCATATGCTTGCATAAAGTAAGCAGATATGCCACTTGCTAAAATCAAAATAATCGCAACTGGCTTTAGTGAAAAAGGCAAAAATAAAATACAAAAAATACTAGCGAAAACCAAGATAAAGACAATTGCAAATATAAGAAAAAAGAATATAGAAAAAGAAAATTGATTATTTTGTAGAAAGCCTGAAAAAACGCCCTTGTATAAAAATATATAATTTATAAAAAATATGTAAGCAGTAAATAAAGTTAGAAACTTTAGAAAACTGATACTTTTAAATTTATTAATATTTAGCATCTCTAACCAGCCTTTATAAAAAGTCATAATAATAGGACTCAAGTGTAAATGGCTAGAAAATTTAAATAAAAAATAAGATTATTTTTTCTTGTCTTTGGAGTTTTTTACTTCAGATTTTTTGACTTTTGCGTTCTCTTTTATGCTAAGTTTTGCCTTAACTTTTTGCATATCGTTAAAACCAATACCTTGGACTCTTTCAAGTTCATCGATGCTTTTAAATTTATGGGCTTTTCTGTATTTTATAATGTTTAACGCTTGGCCTTTGCTTAGCCCAAGCTCCATTAACTCGTTTTTGCTGGCCGTATTTAGATTAGCGCCATATGCAATACTTGCAACTACCAAACAAAGTAAAATTTTAATCTTCATATTATCTTCCTAAAATAATAATCCATCGTTTTCTTGATCTTGTATGATGTCATTTGCCGGTATATTTTGAGGTAGTGGTGAGTCGTTTGTGTAGTATTCGTCACTGCCACCATAATAGCCTTTATAAACACCGTCTGGCTGCTCAAATGCACGTCTTAAAGTAGGATAAAGCTTAATGTAGCCTTCCATAAATTTCTTAAACACAGGTGCGGCTGTTCTACCACCGCCCTCAATCTTTTTCATAGGGCCGTTGTCGTCATTTCCGTACCAGATTATCGCTTCGATATCAGGCGAGTAACCACAAAACCAAGCATCGATGTTATTGTTTGTTGTGCCGGTTTTGCCTGCTATTTGGATGCCGTTTATTTTAGCGTTGCGTCCAGTACCGTTATTTACGACATTTTGAAGAAGTGTCGTCATCAAAAATGCTTGTTCTGGTTTTAGCACTTGCTTCTTTTGAGGCTCATAGTCCATCGACGCGCCAAAGCTATTTTCTATATGCTTAATGAGCGTAGGCTCGACCACTTCGCCATCGTTTGGAAACATCGAGTAAAATTTCGCAAAGTCAAGTGGCGAAATTCCAAAGCTACCAAGTGCGATTGATAAATTTTCAGGGATGTCGTTAAAGCCCATATCTGTAAGCTGTTTGCGAACTGAGCTAAGACCAAGATCGTTTAGTAAATTTATGGTTGCGAGGTTGCGAGACTGGGTTAAGGCTGATTTTATCGTGATGTAGCCTTGAAAACCACCGCTATAGTTTTTTGGCGTCCATTCTTTGCCATTGCCCATGTCAAACGTCCTAGCGATATCAGCTACTTGAGAGACGACCGAGTAGCCGCTATCAAGGGCTATTTGATAGATAAATGGCTTAAAGCTAGATCCTGGCTGGCGCTTGCTTTGTGTCGCTCTGTTGTAGCTACTTTTTGCGTAGTCGATGCCGCCAATTAGAGCTAAAATTTGACCGCTTTGTGGATGAGTGACGACGATAGCGCCATTTAGCATCTCTGGATTTGCCTTTTTATCTCTTTTTAAAATTTCATTGTAGCCATAGACTAGGGCGTCTTGAGCGATCTTTTGCACGTTTAGATCGACGGTGCTTTGTATCTTGTAGCCGCCAGTTTTTATATCGTCAAATTTCTTTGAAGCCTCTTTTATGATCTCATCGACCACGTAAGGGGCTTTATTTCTTGTGAGTGTGTCATCAAAGACCGCTGGCTCTTCAAGCACGCCCTTGCGGTACTCGTCCTCATTTATCCAGCCGATGTTATACATTCTCTCAAGCACTCTATTTGCACGGCTAAGTGATAGGTCAAGGTGCTTTGTAGGATCATAAGTGCTTGGAGCTTTTGGCAAGCCAACTAGCATGGCAACTTCTTTTATGCTTAGCTCATTTAGCTCTTTTCTAAAATATCCCTCAGCTGCTGTTTTTATGCCGTAGTAGCCATGTCCAAAATAGACGTGATTTAGGTATCTTTCTATGATATCTTCTTTGCTAAGCTCGCTTTCAAGCTTCATAGCAAGCACGATCTCTTTTATCTTTCTTGTAAATTTCTTCTCACGGCTTAGAGCCAAATTTTTAATGAGCTGTTGTGTTAGTGTTGAAGCTCCCTCGACTAGTTTTCTAGCTTTAATATCTTTTATGGCAGCCCTTGCCATGGCTTCTACGTTTATGCCGCCGTGCTCAAAGTAGCTCGTATCTTCGATAGCCACAAGTGCTTCGATGACACGCGGCGGGATGTCGTTATATTTTACGTAAATTCTATTTTCTTCAAAGATATTTGCGATGAGTTCGTTGTTTCTATCAAAAATTTGCGTTGTAAGCTTTGGTTTATAATCAATAATAACGTAAGCATCAAATCTAACTTGCGAATAAAAATATAAAAATGCTCCACCAAGCGAAATGGCAACTATAAAGATAAATACCAAGATATATTTCATAAAAATGCCTTTAATATTTTTAAATTTAGTCCCATGGCCGTGCTAGTTTCGCCGTGTTGGGAGATGATGTATTTTTTATTAAAATTTTCTATCGTCATGGCTCCAGCCTTACCTCGCCACTCGCCACTTTCTAGGTAGCTTTTTAAATCTTGCTCGCTAAATTTAGCAAATTTATATGTGGTCTTGCTCACGTTTATAAGCTCAAATTCGCCTAAAAATATCATCGCCGTATAGACGCTACATTCGTTGCCACTTTGTAAATTTAGCATAGCAAGCGCCTCATTCTCGTCTTTTGCTTTACCTAAAATTTTATCTCCACACGCCACACAGCTATCTGCAAAGAGCAAATTTTTAAGACCTACATTTTCTTTTAAAAATTGCTCTTTTTTGGCTTTTACAACATTTTGGACATAAATTTCAGGCTTTACATTTTTTTCTATCTTGCTCTCGTCAAACTGGAAAGAAATTTGAATGAAATTTATGCCAGCATCTTTTAATAAATTTGCCCTTGTTGGTGAGCTTGAAGCAAGTGTTATCATAAAAACACCTTATAGCTTATGCCAAGATAAATAGCTGCTAGGGAAGCTAATAAATTTAGCGGTGTGAAGTAATAAATTATAACGATCAAACTCTCATTTAGCTCGATCATTTCATGCGATCTTAGTGCTTTTAAGGCCTTTTTGTATCTATAAAATATATAGCTTAAATTTAATAGCAAAAATAGTTCTATTGCGCATTTTGTTGCTACCATCGCACTTGCCATAGGGTTTGTCAAATTTGCATCATAAAATCCAAAAATTATAACTATGCTTGTCGCTATCACGCAAAGGATTAGTATGAAAATCGCAATACCAAAGCGTCTTATAATGTGAAGTAAGATGTGATAGCGTTCCTTGTCTTCAAATTTATTTTTTATAAAGTAACTTCCAACAAGCACAAGACCGGCTTGTAGCCCCACAAAAAGAGCTACAAAGCATACATGCAAAAATAGTACTACTTGGTCAAATTTTATAAAAGCTATATCGTAATGACTCATTTTTCTAAGGCTTGCCTTGCGTATCCAAGTGAATCTTTTATCGCATCTTCTATCATTGATGCATTTTTGCCACCAGCTGTTGCAAAGTCATCTTTACCACCGCCATTGCCGCCTAGAATTTGTGCTGCAAATTTTACCCAAGCACCTGCCTTTAAAGGAGCGTTTTTAACTCCAGCTGCAAGAGAAATTTTACCACTCTCATCAGCTTGGATTAGCAAAATAGCAGCACTTTCATGCTCATTTTTAAACTCGTCTATCAAGGTTTTTATATCTCCACCATCTACGCTTGTAACGCAAAGTTTGGTTTTATTTATATCTAAATAGACTAGCTCATGAGAATTTTTAGCATTTTTTAGTTTATCTTTTAAAACTCTTAGTTCATTTTTTAGCTTTTTGACCGCATTTAGTGGCTCAGTGCTCTTTAACTCATCTTTTAGCTCATCAAGCTCAGCTCTAAATGATTTTGCTAAATTTAGCGCAGCCCTTGAGCAAACAGCCTCTATGCGCCTAACACCAGCACTTACGCCGCTCTCTTTTGTGATGAAAAATGATCCTATCTCATCTATATTTTTAACGTGTGTGCCACCGCAAAGCTCTTTGCTGACGTCGCCAAAGCTCACAACTCTTACTTTGTCGGCATATTTTTCGTTAAATAGTGCGATAGCTCCACTATTTTTAGCATCTTCAAGTTTCATAAGTTCTGTTTTTGAGTTAGCACCATTTAGTATCCACTCATTTACCAAATTTTCGACCTTTGAAATTTCTTCGCTAGTAAGTGCTTTTGGATGAGAGAAGTCGAACCTTAGCCTATCTGCTTCTACACTTGAGCCAGCTTGAGCGATATGCGTGCCAAGCACGTTTCTAAGGGCCGCGTGAAGTAAGTGTGTGGCGCTGTGATGACGTGCGATCTGGGCTCTATCACTGCCAACTTCAAGCTCTGCTTCATCACCAACTTTTAGCGCCGCATTAGTTTTTACTAAAGATAAATTTAGTCCGTGGAATTTTTGCGTATCAAGCACATTTGCTTTACCAATTATCTTGCCGCTATCGCCGCACTGACCACCGCTTTGAGCGTAAAATGGAGTGACATCAAACATCACCCAGCCCTCTTTGCCAGCATCTAAGCTATCTACATTTTTAAATTCTTCATCAAGCAGGGCTAAAATTTTACTTTTACTCTTAAGCTCTTCGTAGCCTATAAATTTATTCTCGCCAAAATTCTCAAGTAGCTCTTTAAAATCGCCCTTCGCACTCTTGTCGCCACTGCCTTTCCAAGCAGCTTTTGCACGTGCTTTTTGCTCGCTCATAAGCTCATCAAACCTTGCCTCATCGACTTTTAAGCCTTTTTCTCTAAGCATATCAGCTGTTAGGTCAAGTGGGAAGCCAAATGTGTCATAAAGCTTAAACGCAGCCTCTCCGCTAAAAATTTCTTTTGTATTTTTAAGCTCACTCTCAAATAGCTCTAAACCACTCGCGATTGTCGCCAAAAATCTCTCTTCTTCAAGCTTTATCTGCTCTTTTACAGCCGCTTTTTTATCGTTTAGATAGGTGTAGTGTCCGCCCATAAGCTCGCAAACTTTATCGACAAGCTTATACATAAATGGCTCTTTTATGCCTAGTAAGTATCCATGGCGGATCGCGCGGC
This sequence comes from Campylobacter concisus, assembly GCF_002912895.1. GTDB lineage: Bacteria > Campylobacterota > Campylobacteria > Campylobacterales > Campylobacteraceae > Campylobacter_A > Campylobacter_A concisus_G. The sequence goes on along the minus strand of NZ_POZX01000002.1, from coordinate 27,051 downwards.
GTAAGATACGGCGAAGCACGTAGCCACGGCCTTCTTTGTCAAACGTCGTGCCTTGAGCTAGCAAAAATGTGACTGAGCGGATGTGGTCGCTTATGACGCGGTAGCTAGCGCCACTTTCATAGACGTATGGCTTGCCGCAAAGCTTTGCCACTTCGTTTATAAGCGGCATAAAAAGTGTGCTGTCGTAGTTGCTAAATTTACCTTGCAAGATAGCTGTAACGCGCTCAAGTCCCATGCCAGTATCGATGCTTGGCTTTGGTAGTGGGCTTAGTTTGCCATCCGCGCTTCTTTCATACTGCATGAAAACAAGGTTCCAGATCTCTAAAAATCTATCTCCATCGCCACCCATGTAATCTTCTGGCGTGTTAAAGTGCTCAGCGCCTTGATCGTAAAAAATTTCACTGCAAGGGCCGCATGGTCCAGTATCGCCCATTTGCCAGAAGTTATCATGGTCGCCAAAGCGGTAAATTCTCTCTTTTGCGATGTGAGTGCTCCAAATTTCAAACGCCTCATCGTCGCTTTCATGAACGGTTACATAAAGCTTATCTTTTGGTAGTTTTAGCACTTCTGTGACAAATTCCCAAGCGTAAGCAATCGCCTCTTTTTTGAAGTATTCGCCAAAGCTAAAGTTGCCAAGCATCTCAAAAAATGTATGGTGGCGCGCTGTGTAGCCGACGTTATCAAGGTCGTTGTGCTTGCCTCCAGCTCTTATGCAGGTCTGACAGCTAGTGCGGATAGGTGGTGTTGGGCGTGGCACTTCACCTGTGAAAATGCTCTTAAATGGCACCATACCAGCGTTTGTGAAAAGTAGTGTTGCATCGTTTGGTACGAGTGGTGCAGAAGCTACTACTTCGTGACCTTTTGATTTAAAAAAATCAAGATATGCCTTTCTTATATCTAAATTTTGCATTTTTATCCTCGTTAGTTTTAAATTTTGCTCGATTTTAGCTAAAAATCGTTTGTAAATTTATAAAAAAATACAAAATTAATTTTTGCTTAATATATTTTATAAATTTATTTGTTTAAAAGCGACTTGCAACTAAAATAGCCTAAAAATTTATAACTAAAAGGTCTTTAGTGAAACTCAAAATTGGCATTGTTGGATACAATCTAGCTGGCAAGCGGCACTATATGGAGCTGAGGCGTTCTGACAAATTTGAAGTTTGTGGAGTTTTTGATAAAGAAAATAGAGATGATACTTGCAGAGCTCCGTTTTTTGATGAGTTTAAGAAATTTATAGAAGTAGCTCAGCCACAAGCCATTGTACTTTGTTTGCCACAACACGAGATTGTAGAGGCATTTTGTCAGTGTGCAAAATATTGTCAAAATATATTGATTTCAAGGCCTATATTTAAAAGCGTAAGTGAATTAAAAGAGATTAAATATGCCTCAGTTGTAAATAAAGTAAGAGTTTGTACTGGTGTTGATGAACGTTTTAATCCAACTATTATTTCGCTAAAAAAGGCGCTTTTAAAAGAAGAAGAAATTTACAGTATCTCAATCGCACATTTTAAACCACTTTGTGAGGGAAATATTATAAACGAGCTTTCGCTTTGCGATATAGATCTTGCTAAAAATTTAGTAGGTAGCGAAGTTTGCAATTTCTTTTATACTCAGGCAAATAAAACCAATACCAAAATATGCGATAATGTTGGAATTAACATTAAAATGAAAAATCAAATTTTAGTAAATATTACCGATTCGTTTTGTGGTTCATTAGAACGTTTCAAAATAGAAGTAAATGCCAAAGAAGGTGTTTATTTTGGCGATCTTATTGATTATAAGCTTCATAGAGTTAATGAAAATGGTCAGATGAATTTAAAAACCGATCCCTTAAACAATGAAATAAAAGCCCAATACGATGCCTTTTATGACCTTTGTCAAAGCGGCGAAAACATCGAACTTTCAAGTATTGACGATGCTATAAAAATTAAGGAGTTGTTTTGAAGAAAAAGGCACTTTTGCTTTTAAATATGGGTGGGGCAAATAGCCTTGCTGATGTAGAAATTTTTCTAAAAAATATGTTTAACGACCCTTATATTTTGGGTATAAAGAATAAATTTTTAAGAAAATTTGTAGCTTTTATGATCACAAAAGGTAGACTAAAAACGGCTAAGCATAACTACGAACAAATAGGCGGCAAATCGCCTATTTGCGAGCTTACAGCTAAGCTTTGCGATAAAATTTCAAGCTTACAAAATGAGTTTAGTGCGATTGATTTTGCGATGAACTATACTTCGCCTTTTACAAAAGATGTGCTTAAAAAATACGAAAATTTTGATGAGATAGTGCTTTTGCCACTTTATCCTCATCATTCGCAAACTACAATAACTTCGAGTTTAGATGATTTTAAAAAAGCAAAAGATGAGCTAGAGGTAAAGGCTAAAATTTTGCTTTGCGGACCATTTTATGATGATGAAATTTATAATAAAATCATAATCTCGCATATAAGTGAAGCTATAAATAATATAGATGTAAGCGATGCGGAGCTTATCTTTTCGGCTCATTCGTTACCTCAAAAAATTATCGATAAAGGCGATGTCTACGAAAAACATATAAATGAGCATGTGCAAATTTTAAGTAAAATGATAAAAGATAGTGGATTAAACTTCAAGGAGATAAATTTAGCATACCAGTCGCGTCTTGGACCTGTAAAATGGCTAGAGCCCTCACTAAATGAAATTTTGGCAAAGTGCAAGAGTAAAAAGGCTCTTATCTATCCACTCTCTTTTTGTATAGATAACTCTGAGACCATTTTTGAGCTAGTTATTGAGTATGCAAAGATCGCAAAAAAGCTAAATTTTAGCTTCTACAAGGTTGTTTGGTGCCCAAATTTTAGTGATGAGTTTGCTAGTTTTATCTTACAAAAAGCAAAAACAGCCAAAGAGATTAACTTTTAGGAATAAATCTTGCTTATAAAATATATCTCAATACAGTAAAAAGGAGATATATGAAAGTACAAAATAACGACATAATCGATTATTTATTGCAATCAGGCTCAAGCAAAACTAAGGATAAAAAAAATAGTTTTGATGAAATTTTAAGCCTTGCTATGGATAAGATCGCAAGCGATGCAAAAATTTCAGATAAAGTTGAACAGTTTAAAAAAAGGCTTACTGAAATCGGTGCAGTTGGTTTTATAAGTGAGCTAAATTCTAACAAAATAGAAGAGAAAATAGCCCAAAAGAAAAAGGAGCTAACTGAACTTCTAGGCATAGATGATCCCGCAAAAACACAGGATCAAAAAAATGAGCTACTTAAAATAATGGATAAAATTTTGAGCGATTACCGCAAAGAGCTAAATGTAGCACTTGCCAATCAGGCTCTACTAGAGAAGCAAAAAAATCTTAATAGTAAGAATAGTAACTCGGTTAATCTAAGTTCTGTTTTAAATGAGCTAGGACTTGCTTAAAATTTATATAAAAGATATTTAAGCCTATATAACTTTGCCAAAAATCTATATTTTTACGGCAAAGTTATGCCAAATTTTATAGCAGCCCCGTATATTATTGCGCTAATTATTCCAGCAAAAAAACCAGCTACCATATCATCGCCCATTACGCCAAGGCCACCTTTTACATTGCGGTCGATCCTACCTATTATCGAAGGCTTTTTGATATCAAGCACTCTAAAAAACACAAGCGAGAGTACGAGTTGAGAGATAGTAGCTCCGCTAATGGCAATAGCAAGCCAAACTCCAGCAACTTCGTCTATAACGATAAAACTTTCATCGTGAGAATTTACCTTTTTTTCAAAATCATCTATAACACTAATGCTTACCAAAAACAGCAAAATGCTAGCTAATAAAAGTGTGGTTGAAGATAAAAAATAAAGTACAAAATAAGCTACCACTGCACCAGCTATAGAGCCCCAAGTGCCAGGTGCTTTTGGCAAAAGTCCAAAACCAAAAAATGTTAAAAATAGTTTTTGCATAAATTTCCTTAAGTGAGTGATGACGTTTGATAAAGTTTCATAAGCTCTTCGTAAAAATCGCGATCAGTCTTGTTTTCAAGTAGTCCTGAATTTACGAAAAGATCATCACAAAGCTTTTGTACGTCTTTGAAACGATTTGTAAAGAGTTTGCTTAAAACTATTGCAGAAATTTCTGGTCGCACGAGAATAGCTGGAGGCATGATACCGTTAAACAGCAGCTCTTTTATAACATCTGGATGGTACTTGATCTGGTGATGTTGTCCATGCGGGCAACTTTTGGTGCTAACTAGTGTCTTGCATTTATTGCAATAAACTAGCTCTGGCAGCACGATTATCTCTAAATTTAGGTCGTTTTTATAAATATCAAGAATCGTATGAGCTTCATTGTGATCAAAAAACATTCCAATCCCTGAGTGGTTTTGTCCGATGACTAGCTTATTTGCCCCAAATCTTGAAGCAGCGATGCACTCAAGTGTTGGGTTTGCATGTGAGCTAAAAAGAGTCGTATTTTTTAGAGCAAAGACAAAGACTTTTTTTATCGGCAAATAATTTTGTATAAAATAATCTAGCACTTGCTTTCTAATCTCGTAATCAACGTGTTTTTCTTCGCGTGTTCGTATTAAAAAAATGATTACTAAATCAGCCTTATCGATAGTCATTCTAACAAGGCGCTCGTGAGCTCTATTAAATGGATCAGCCGTTAAAAAGACCGCCGTTATCTTTTTAGCGCCATCTTCTTTTATTAGATCGTTTAGTGCATTTTTGCTTATTTGCATACTTTCATCATAAAGCTCAAATTTACCGCTAATACCGTATTTGCCCAAATTTAGCTCTTTATCATTGCTAGCTTCATTTGCTAAAAATATATTTTTAGCTCTCATGTTCTCGTCAAATTTAAAGACCTTGGCAACATTGATGTGTCCAACGATCTTACCATCAAGACTTAGATTTACCTTTTGTCCAGAAGTAAGCTTGCTAGCAATATTTTGATTTAGCTCGCCAAATGGAGCAAATCCAAAAGAATACGGCATCGGCTCGCCATTAAAATAGCCCTTTTTGCCCACCTCTTTTATCTGTTCATCATCCATAAGTGAGTCGTAATCTGAGAGAATTTTATTTTTTATTAACTCCAAAGCACCAAAAACTTCGGTATTTATAGAAATTTCACTATTTTTTCTTGCTGACGTCATATTTCTTTCTCTTTTCCCAAAGTGATTTTCTAGAAATTCCAAGCTTTTTGCTAAGTTCTGTATCAGGGAATTTATCTTGATAATTAACGATTATGTACTTTATATATTCATCGATCGTAACGATCTCATCGATATTGAAATTTTTATCGCGACCTGAAAGTTCAAGCTCGTCAAATGGTGCTTTTTGTGCAAAATCGCTAGTTGAGATCGCGACCTTTTTCTTTTTACAAATTTCTAAAATTTTCTCTTTTTCTTCTTGTTTTAGCTCCTCTAAATTTGTTATATAGATTAGCTCATCACCATTTTTGGCTAGTGCCTTTTCAAGCTCAGATAAACAGGCTTTGCCTAAAAATAAAAATGGTAATTTGCAAGCTTTTACGTAGTTAAATATAAATTTATCGCTGTATCCGCTTTTGCTCGATTTTAAAAGCAGTGGAAATTTTATCTTTTTTGCCTCAAAACTAGAAATTTCATACTCTTTTAAAGCGTAATTTACGTAGCTTTCGTAGTTCTTGATCTCATTTTTGAAATTTCTAAATTCCTCAAAGTGCTTTATCTTTCTAACCAGCTCTTCTATCATAAATGGCTTTTGGATGTAATCAACCGCACCTGCCTGAATCGGTTTTAGCACAGTGTCGCTGTTGATATAAGCGATTAGTAAGATGATGATAGAGTTTTTAAATTTTTCGATAACAGGGTAAAAATCCTGCCCTGGAAGTGTGGTAGAAAGTAACACTACATCAAAATTTTCAAACTTCAATGCCTCTTTTACGCTTTTAGCGATCTCGCAGTCGTAGCCAAAGTCAGCTAGTTTACTAGCCATCGAGCCAGCTAGGTAAATTTCATTTTCTACTATTAAAATTTTCATATTTGTGTCCAGTTGTAAAATTTAAGGCTAGCACTTGCCATGACAGCGATACCTTCGCATCTACCGATAAAGCCAAGCCCCTCAGTCGTCGTCGCCTTTACATTTATGCGGCTGCGGCTTAAATTTAGAGCCTGAGCGATGTTTGCCTCCATTTTTGATTTTAGCTTTGAAAGTTTTGGCTTTTGCGCCATTATCGTAATATCAGCGTTTGTTAGCACAAAGCCCACGCTTTGCACCCTTTTGTAAGCTTCCTCAAGCAAGTAAATAGAGCTAATATCTTTAAATTTAGCGTCCGTATCAGGAAAAAGCTCGCCTATATCGCCAAGTCCAGCAGCTCCTAAAATGGCGTCAGTCAGTGCATGAAGCGCCACGTCGCCGTCACTGTGTGCTTTTAGTCCAAACTCATAGTCGATCTTCTCGCCACAAAGAATCAAAGGACGACCCTTTTCAAACTCATGCACGTCAAAGCCATTTCCAACAAAGAATTCATTTTCGGGCTCTTTTAAAGCAGAAATTTTAGCAAGATCCTCTTTATAAGTGATCTTTCTTGCCATCTCATCGCCTAAAATTTGCCAAACGCTTGCGCCAATGGCTCTCATAGCTGAGCTATCATCTGTATAAATTTCACCGCTGCTAAGAGCTTTTTTAAGAAGTGCTGTACGGGAGAGTTGTGGTGTTTGGATAAGCTTCACTTTATCTCTATCAACCACATTTTCGCCAAGATAAGCAGTGTCTGCGATCTTTAGCGCCGGAACTACACAATCAGCCTGACTTGCTGCCTCTATAATTTTGTGAAAAAGCTCACTTGAGATACAAGGGCGAGCAATGTCGCTAACTAGGACAAATTCGCTATTTACTAGCTCAAGCGCGTTTTTTAGGCTATCTTGCCTGGTTTCGCCGCCATCAACAAATTTATAATTTGGAGCAAATTTTGACATATATTTGCACTCTTTGCTAACGACAATGATCTCTTTAAATGTGTAAAAGTTACTCAAATTTTTAGTGGCAAATAGCCAAAGTGGATCACTTCCTATTCGAAGCCATTGCTTCTTTACTGGTAGCTCAAAACGGCTAGAATTTCCTGCTCCAAGCATTATAAGTGATATATCAAGCAAGATAACTCCTTTGAAAATTGTTACAGAATTATACATCTCAAAACTTCAAAATTTCTTTTTAAAAAAGTAAATTTTTAAAAGCTTATTTAGTTAGTTTAAATCAAAAAAGGACTAAAATGAGGCTTTTAAAAATCAAAAAAAGGCCTTATATGAGAGATAAGACGCAGATGTATTATGCTAGGCGCGGCGAGATAACGCAAGAGATGAGCTATGTGGCAAGGATCGAAGGGCTTAGTGAAAATTTAGTGATGGATGAGGTTGCAAAAGGTAGCATCATCATACCAGCAAATATAAATCATAAAAATTTAAAGCCAATGGGCATAGGGCGGAAGCTAAAGACAAAGGTCAATGCAAATATCGGCAACTCAAGCTTAAGCAGTGACATTTGCGCTGAGCTTAGAAAGCTTGAAATTTGCTTAGAATTTGGCGCTGATACGGTTATGGATCTAAGTACGGACGGCGATTTGGACGCTATTAGAAGTGCAATCATTGAGCATTCAAGCGTGCCAGTTGGCACAGTGCCTATGTATGAAATTTTAAAAGAGGCAAAAGAGGTTACAAATATCACAAATAAGCTCATTTTAGAGATACTTGAAAAGCAAGCGAAGCAAGGGGTTAGTTACTTTACGATACACGCTGGATTTTTGCGCGAGTTTTTGCCGCTTGTCAAAAAGCGAAAAATGGGCATAGTAAGCCGCGGTGGCAGTTTAAGCGCAAGCTACATGTCAAAGCTAAATAAGCAAAATCCATTTTATGAAATTTTTGATGAAATTTTAGAAATTTGCGCTAAATATGATGTCTCGCTCTCGCTTGGCGACGGACTTCGCCCAGGCTGCCTTTTTGATGCGACAGACGAGGCACAGCTTAGTGAGCTAAAGGTGCTTGGAGAGCTTACGCTTCGTGCGTGGCAAAAAGATGTGCAAGTAATGATCGAGGGCCCTGGTCATGTGCCATTAAATCAAATTGAGTATAATATGAAAATCGAACAAGAGCTCTGCCATGACGCCCCATTTTACGTGCTTGGGCCGCTTGTCTCAGACATAGGTGCAGGATACGATCATATCACCTCGGCGATCGGTGGCACAATGGCAGCATATCACGGCGCTAGCATGCTTTGCTACGTGACACAAAAAGAGCACCTTGGCTTGCCAAACGAAAATGACGTAAGAGAGGGCATCGTAGCTCACAAGATAGCAGCTCATGCCGCAGACGTCGCACTTGGCAAGGCGGGAGCTATAGAAAAGGATCACGAGATGAGTGATGCTAGATATGCATTTGACTGGAACAAGCAGTTTGAGCTAAGCTTTGATCCAAAAAAGGCCAGAGAACTTCACGATGAAAGCTTGCCAGAAGATGCGTTTAAGAGCGCTCATTTTTGTTCGATGTGCGGACCAAAATTTTGTGCATATAAAATTTCAAAAGATCTAGAAAAAGGAGAAAAATGTTAAATAAAGAAGAGGTCTTAAATAGACTAAAAGGCGTCATATATCCGGGATTTGAGAAGGATATAGTTAGCTTTGGCTTTGTAAAAAACGTAGAAATCGGCGAGAAAATCTTAATCGAAGTCGAGATCGTTAGCTCAAATCCTGATGTGGCAAATGAGCTAAAAACAGACATCAAACGTGTCATGGGCTCAAATGAGTACGTGCTAAATTTGATCCAGCCAAAGATACCTGAGGAGAAAAGTAACACTCAAAGTGGCAAAAATATCGCGCCACAAGTTAAAAATTTCGTAATGGTAAGCTCTGGCAAAGGCGGCGTTGGTAAATCAACCACAACGCTAAATTTAGCCATCTCAATGGCAAAACTAGGCAAAAAAGTGGGCATCTTAGACGCTGACATCTACGGACCAAATATCCCAAGAATGCTTGGCGAAGTAAATACTCAGCCACAAGTCGTTGGTAACAAGCTAAAACCGATACTTAGCCACGGAGTTGAGATGATGAGTATGGGCGTTTTGATGGAAGAGGGCATGAGCCTCATCTGGCGTGGCTCGATGATAATGAAAGCGATCGAGCAGCTGCTAAAAGACGTGCTTTGGAGCGAGCTTGATGTATTGTTTCTAGACATGCCTCCAGGAACGGGCGACGCGCAGCTAACTCTAGCTCAAAGCGTGCCGGTAACGGCAGGTGTCTGCGTCACAACGCCACAAGTGGTAGCGCTTGACGATAGCAAACGTGCGCTTGATATGTTTGAGAAGCTTCACATCCCAATCGCTGGCGTCATCGAAAATATGAGTGGTTTCATCTGCCCAGATAATGGCAAAGAGTACGACATCTTTGGCAAAGGCACGACTGAAGAGGTAGCAAAGGCTTACAACACGCAAATTTTGGCTGAAATCCCTATCGAGCCAGCTGTTCGCGTGGGCGGCGATAATGGTAAGCCAGTTAGCTTTTACGAGCCAAACTCAGTCACTGCAAAACGCTACGAGAGTGCGGCTGCTAGACTTTGGGAAGTGATAGAGAATATAAATAGTGATGGCGGAGCTGATAACTCAGCGATCCAGCCAGTAAATGACGGCAAGAGTGCTTGCTCGAAGTAAAATTTACAAAAGATAAAATTTAGAGCAAATTTTAAAATTTGCCAGTTTGAATTTGGCTACCAAAATTTAGCTTTGCTTAATGCTTAGTTTAAATTTTGGAGCCAAAATACAATCATTTAAAATTTAATAGGAGAAAACATGAAAGCGATCGTAACCGTAGTCGGAAAAGATAGAGTCGGCATCGTTGCTGGCGTCTCAGCAAAGCTTAGCGAGCTAGGACTAAACATAGATGATATCTCACAGACTATTTTAGATGAGTTTTTTACGATGATGGCGGTGGTTTCAAGTAATGAAAATAAGGATTTTACGGTCCTAAGAGAAGAGCTTAATAAACTTGGAGAGAGCCTAAAAGTAAAGATAAATATCCAAAGTTCCGCTATCTTTGATGCGATGCATACAATCTAAGGAAAAACAATGGACATCAAAAACGTAACCGAAACGATCTCGATGATCGAAGAGCAAAATTTTGACATCAGAACGATCACGATGGGCATTAGTTTGCTTGACTGCATCGATCCTGACATCAACAAAGCTTGCGACAAAATTTACGTAAAAATCACCACTAAAGCCAAAGACCTAGTCAAAGTGGGCAACGAAATTTCTGCTGAGCTAGGCATACCAATCGTCAATAAAAGAGTGAGTGTGACGCCTATCTCGATAATCGGCGCCGCAACGGACGCAAAAGACTACGTAATGATCGCAAAGACGCTTGATAGAGCGGCTATTGAGGTTGGTATTGATTTTATAGGTGGTTTTTCAGCTTTAGTTCAAAAGGGATATCAAAAGGGCGATGAAATTTTGATAAATTCTATCCCGCAAGCACTTTCCCAGACTTCAAAAGTATGCGCAAGTGTCAATGTCGGCTCAACGAAAACTGGCATAAATATGAGTGCGGTGCGTGATATGGGACGCATCATAAAAGAGACAGCAGCAGCTTCGGAGATGGGGTGCGCGAAGCTTGTCGTTTTTGCAAACGCAGTCGAGGATAATCCTTTCATGGCTGGGGCATTTCACGGCGTGGGCGAGGCTGATGTGGTGATAAATGTTGGCGTTTCTGGCCCTGGCGTGGTAAAAAGAGCCCTTGAAAAGGTACGTGGAGAGAGCTTTGACGTGGTAGCTGAGACTGTGAAAAAGACGGCATTTAAGATTACTCGTATCGGTCAGTTAGTTGGTCAAATGGCGAGCGAGCGCCTTGGGGTTAAATTTGGTATCGTCGATCTCTCTCTTGCTCCAACACCAGCCGTTGGAGACTCGGTAGCTCGCGTGCTTGAGGAGATGGGGCTTGAGGCTGTTGGTACGCATGGCACGACTGCGGCACTTGCTTTGCTAAATGACGCGGTCAAAAAAGGTGGCGTCATGGCGTGCAATCAAGTTGGCGGCTTAAGCGGCGCATTTATCCCGGTCTCAGAAGATGAGGGCATGATAGCTGCGGTGCGCGCGGGATCACTAAATTTAGAAAAGCTTGAAGCTATGACAGCGATATGCTCGGTAGGACTTGATATGATCGCCATACCTGCGGATACTCCAAGCGAGAGCATAGCTGCTATGATCGCTGATGAGGCGGCTATCGGCGTGATAAATCAAAAAACAACGGCCGTTCGTATTATACCTCTTGGACGTGAGGGTGATATGATCGAGTTTGGAGGCCTTTTGGGAAGAGCGCCTGTGATGAAGATAAATAAGGCTTCAAGCGCCGACTTCATCGCTCGTGGCGGACAAATTCCAGCTCCAATTCATAGTTTTAAAAACTAATCTTCAAAGTCCGCTTTAAATTTGCGGACTTTTTCTTAAATTTATCCTAATCTTTTCAACTGCTTTTAGTTGAAATAATAAAAATTTTAAACCAAGGAGCTAAAATGAAAATTTTATCACTGCTTACGGCACTACTTTTTGGAGCGGTATGTGGCTTTGCAAACGATGGCAAAGTAAGAAGTATCGACATCTACGTCACGCCTTACTACTCAGCAAATGCTGGCAAGGTGGAGTACGTTAAGGTCTATGACAAGATAGATGAGCTTTTAAAAAGTGGCAAAGAAGAGGACTTCAAAAAGGCTGAAAAGATCGTGCAAGACGCCCCACAAATGGTCTCTCCGATAACTCTTTTTGTTCTCTCAGCTCGCGCTTATGATCTTGGACTTCGCGATGATGCGGTATTTTGGTTTTATGTGGCAAAAAACCGCGTGATCTTGCTAAGAGGCATTATAGACATGGAGGGCGAGAAATTTACTGATGTGGTGGCTGCGATAGGGGCGTTTATGAAGCTTGTTGGCGACGTGGTCAATCCTTATGCATTTTGCGATATCAAAAAGCAACAAGAGATCGCTGATAAAGCGCTTGAATGGACTAAGAAAAATGCCTATGAAGCGATGTTTTCGCCAGAATTTAGCTCGCCTCACGAAGATAGAAAAGCAGCACTTGCAAAAAGCATAGAAAAGCTAGAAGCGCGCAATAAAAAAGAGAAAGATTACTTTTTAGATAAAGATAATCTTGCTAACTTTAAAGCTATGCGCAAGCAAAATGGCACTGATGAGAAATTTTGCTTTTAAATAGCGAGAAAAACTGAAAATTTGCTTGTAAATTTAGCTTTTACTTTATGCTAAAAGGGCAAATTTACAAGCTATTTCTATTTTAGATGATAAATTTTAGCTCACTACAAATCTGCTTAAATTTGGCTCTTTTCATAGGAGTAGCAAAACTACAAAAAATGAGAATAAAAAATGACTTTAAAATTTGGCGAACTTGAAAAAGTTGCAACAGATGATGGCTTTATCTGGTATGCGGAGACGTGGCTAAAAAGTAAAATCTTTGATCAGGTGCCATTTTGCCTTGTTAGCACAGATGGGGCAGACGTGGATAATGAGACGATTTTGCTTGCGCAGAGTATCGCTCAGGGTATCGACCGGTACATAAAAGACGCACTTACGTTTTTGCGAGAGAAGCTTAAGCAAAAATGCCTTTTGAACAAGGATGAGCTTAGAGCGCTTGAAGTGCCAGTTTGCGATCTGCCGTTTAGCTCGCCTCAATGCACCTTTTATGCGCATGATAAGCAGTGGCTGATGAGGTTTGCCGATGGTGCGCTTGATATTTGCGAGCCTTTTGGTATTGGGGTGATTTTTGAAGGTGAAAAGCCACTTCGTTTAGAAAATTTAGAGCTTAGCCAGGAGTGCTAATCGCGGATAAATTTTGCTTTTAAATGGTGAGATAAATTTAGTTGCTGTTTTAGGTTTTCTAGCCCAAAACAGCAAAAATTTGCATTTATGCGTTGCAGCAGCAATAATCACTTGGATCTTTTTCTTTTGTGATCCTAGCTCTTAGGTCGTGACGGATAATCTCTATCGACCAGAACCATATCATGTGACCGACAAATTCAGATACATGTTCGTACCAAGGGAGTGTCCAAAGTGGCGGAGTAAGCCCCAAAATAGGTAGTGTGATCACGTGAACAGCGATATTTACGATAATGCCAACTAGTAAGCCTTGCCATATTGTAATCTTTGGAAATTTCTCAGCCAAAATACAATAAGCAACCGCAAAAACGATCGAAAATAATATATGCGTCATCATTACGTAGTTAAACGCATGCCCTGCAAACTCGTAAATGGCGGCATTTGGATCGGCTACGCCCAAATAATCCCTTAAAAATACATAAGGCGGATTTAAGAAATTTCTAGAGCAATCGATCGCATCGGCTGCTCTAATGGCACTCTCTGGCCCGCAAGCAGCGTTAAACATATCCATCGGACTTCTTGGAGGAAGTGGGAATTCCGCTCCCCATTTGACAAAGGCTGAGACAACACCAGCGATAAGGCCGATTAACGCAGCCAGAGCAAATCTAGGTTTTGTTACTAAATTTGACATTTAAACCCCTTCTTTAAATTTGCAAAATCTTATTGCAATTTACTTTATGATAAGATTAATCATTATTAAAAATATAAAAATATCTAAAAATTTTAATGGACTTAAAATCATAAAATTTTTAGCCATTTTTGGCTAGACTAAGAAAAAATTTAAAGGAGAATAGATGTCTAAAGAGTTTAAAGATGCAAATGAATTTAAGGAATTTTTTGAAGAATTTAGAAAAAAAGATGGCTACAAAGATCCGCTTGCTTTTGGTATCGCTAGGATCGATCGTGGACAAAAAAATACAGATAAAATTTTGCAAGCGACTTTTGCTGTTGTAAATTACAAAGAGAGCTTTTTAAGCGCGGCTGCTTATATTTATGCTTTGCAAAAATGTGATGTTAAAGTTGATTTTAATGGCTCTGAATTTATAGCTGATCTTACGCCAAAAGTGGTGAAAAAAGCTAGCAAGCTCTTTAGTGTCTTTGAAAAAGAGATAAGCTCTCATAAAAATGTACAAAATTTACATGCCGTAAAAATGGCATTTGATGACGATCTTGAACTAAATGAGAATAAATTTAAACTTGTGTTTTTGTTTGATGATGCAAAACCACTTAGTGTAGAGGCCGTATATCTCAAGCTTTACTTGATATCGCTTGGCAAAGTCGCACCTAGAACGATCGTGCTTGATGGAGCTTTTGGTGTGTTGCCAAATGTTGTATGGACTAGCCAAAATACGCCAATTGAGCTTGAATGGCTAAGAGAAAATGAAATTTCTCTAAAGATGTTTGGCGAATATCCAGCGATCGTTAGCGTCGATAAATTCCCAAGATTTTTAAGCCACATCATCCCAGCTGATAATACGAGAATTTTAGACTCAGCCAAGGTTCGCATGGGTGCTGCCGTGTATCCTGGCACAGTCGTTATGCCAGGTGCTGCCTATATCAACTTTAACGCAGGCACGACTGGTGGCGTGATGGTTGAAGGCAGGGTCAGCAGCTCTGTCGTAGTTGGCGAGGGCAGTGACGTAGGCGGAGGGGCAAGTATACTTGGCGTGCTAAGTGGCACAAACGGTAACCCTGTAAGCATTGGCAAACACTGCTTGCTTGGGGCAAACTCAGTTACGGGCGTGCCTCTTGGCGATAACTGCATCGTGGATGCTGGCATAGCGGTGCTTGAGGGCACAAAGGTCTATATATCAGCTAGCGAGCGCGAAAAGTTAGCTAAGCTAAATCCAGAGTTTAAATTTGAAGCTGAAATTTACAAAGCACTTGAGCTTGGCGGGCTAAACGGACTTCATTTTAGACAAAATAGCCAAACAGGCCAGATCACTGCAAGTGCGAGCAAAAGGGCGATCAAGCTAAATGAGGCACTTCACTAAAAGGAGCTAGCATGAAAGTTGGCATTTTGATGTTTGACAAGCTAAATCTATTAAGCTTTGCTAAAATTTATGATTTTTTACATAAATTTGAGGATTTTAGTATCAAGACCTACGCCCTAAAGCCTGAGATAATCGATGAATTTGGCGTCAGGCTTCATCCAGAAATTTACGCTGAGAGCCTTTATGGTGTGGATATCTTAGTCGTGCCAGATGGCGTTGGAGCACTTGGATTAAGATACGATGAGATATTTTTAAGCTGGGTTAAAAGCTCAGCGAGTGCAAAATTTAAGATAGGTTTTGACCTTGGTGTACTCATCCTTGGTGGGGCTGGATTTTTGGAAGACAGAGAGGCTTGCATAAGGGGCGGATACAAAAATGCACTTAGTGACTACTGCGATGTTAATGATGCCAAGATGTGCGAAAGTAGGGGTGTCATAAGCGTTAGTGAATTTGATGATAGAATTAAAGAAAAGCTGGCAACGATACTGGGTAAAGATAAATTTTAATGGCTTTGACTCTTAAATTACAATAGAAATTTTATATTTTTAGTAAGCTTATAGCTTGTTTATAGCGCTATTTACCGCTTGTAGGTGTGCTACATTATCCACTCTATGAAATCAAAATTTAAATTATTTCCAAGCTTTGTTATCTGCTCTAAAATTTCATAATAATTTTTCTATTTGCTTAAATAATGCTAGAGATAGAAAATGGCTTAATACCATCTTCTCTTAAAAAGTAGTGTGCCAAAGCCCTTGTCATGCATCCATTACCATCATCATAATGGATGGATAATCAAAAACTAAAGATGTGCAATAAAACTTTTTAGATATACGTTTTCAAGGCTTTTGTTGATAAAATTTTAAAAGTTCTCATCTCATCTTCTATACCTCTACTGGCAAGGCTTTATAGTGGATTTGTGTGTTTTTAGCAAGTCTGAGATAATCTGTATGTCATTATCTCTAAAATTAGCTCTTTTTATCTTGCAAGTTTTACCATAACTATATTCGAATAAGGTATTATTGTACCAACCATGTGGTCTCCTTCAAGGCTCATAGGGATTTGCTTAAATTTATATCAAGCAAACGCGAGACTAGATTATAGCTATGTCTAGTTGCATGAGTGCCAGCTCGCCAGTCAAAATTTTTGTCTAACATCTTTTTTATAGGTGAGTGAATACTTATACCATTGAGCCTTTCTCGATGAGTAGATAATCTAATCTTCTAGAACACTGATTTGTGCCTTTAAAAGATCGTTTTTGCAGATCTCGCTTGTTTTAAATTTTTGTGATCTTGCTCTAGCTTATTTGTAAGGATATCCATTGTTCCTTTATAGAAAGAAAATTTTATGCAATTAGGATACTGTCATGTCAACTAGTTTTACATTATTTTTCTAAAAGTAAGAGTAGTATTTTATATTTTTTGCTCAACGTATGGAACTTATTTATAGCAGCAAAATTTGATATATATATATATTGCTTTTGATTTGTTATTTGTAAAAATCGTTTTTATTAGAATTAAGCCAGGGTTAAGGCTAGATAAGTTATCTACCTAACCTATAATCTCTTCTAGCATCCTTGTAACCACGCCTATAACCACGATCAAAACCATCATCGTAGTCGTCATCGTTATAGTAGCTTCCACGAAAATCACGCTGGAATCTATCATATCTATTTTGATAGTATGGACGGTATTCAGGAGGATATGGCGCATAGTTTGGATCAACAGGATAGTAGCCATTTGTACGGCAACTATCCTCATCGAATTTTTCTATTCCATTACGAAATTTATAGCTTTCTATTTTTTTATCAAAGCTATCAATACTTCTTATGTCGCCATAAAATTTAGCCATTTCTCTTTGATTTATAAGACCACAAAGCCTAGCTTCAACTTTTTTTTCATAACTCATAGCAAACAAAAAAGTCAATGAACAAAATAAAATGGCTAAAAATTTCATGTTATTCTCCTACTTTTAGACTTCCGCCTTTTCCAAGACCACCTTTTACGGTTTGTGCTTTGTAATCTTTTAGGGCAATAACTAATTGATTCATCGAATCAAGAAAAGCATTTACAAGTGTTTTTCCCTCAGGTGTTCTTGAATATACGCCAAGTCCCGCGCCAAGAGAAGCGCCAGCACTGCCGCCCATGCCAAAGAAGTCAGTGCTAGAAGCTGAGCCAATAGCTGCCGCTAATTGAACACCTGAACGATTTTCTATAAGAACCAATGTGGTTTGTGTCTCTTTTGTTGAAAAACCACCAGCTATAGCACCTGCTACACTACCAAAAAGTGCTTCAACAAGAGCACCTGTACCTCCCGTATCTTCGTTACTAAAGAAAATTTCAGGGCGAATAGTATAATCAGCTGCTACCATTTTACCTTTGCCAAAACCAGAACTGCTACGTAGTTCGCCTGATCTATCAAGTGCACGCTCTTGCATCATATTATCCATCATAGCGCCACGTTCAACTATAACAAAACAACCAGTTTGTTGTGCAAGAAGACGCAAAACCGGAATAGTTGATGTGAGCTTGTAGTTGTGTGTTAAATATGAATACCAATCAGAATTTTGGTCTTCATAAAACGCAAGTGTTCCAAGAGTGCTACTGCATTTTTCTATTTTTGTGTTAGCATTATTGTTATTGCTTCCAGCAGCACTGCCAGTTACACCGTTGCTATTGCCAGTCGCACAACCGCTTAAAAGTAAAACTCCAAGGCCCACGCTTAGTAAAGATGAACTTAACTTCATTTTTATCCTTAATATTTAAGTTGGTTTTTTAATATTATATATAAGCAAATATTATAAAAATATTAATATAAGATTTATGTTTAGTAGCATAATGCAAAACTACTTTTATAAAAATTTAAGTAGCCAGCAAGATGCCAGCCACACGAGTTATTCGACAGTTACGCTTTTTGCAAGATTTCTTGGCATATCGACATTGTTGCCAAGTCTAACAGAAATTTCAAGTGCAAGTAGCTGAAGCACTAGCATCATCTCGAAAAATTCGCTCATATAGTGATCTTGAACGCTTGTTTTTACGTAGTCATCGCTTAGCTCAAACTCAAGTGGGCTTATCGCCAGGATGTAGGCATCTCTTGCGGCAAGCTCTTCTACATTGCTCTTTGTCTTTTCATAAAGTAAATTTTGAGGCATTAAAGCGATCGTAAATAGCTTCTCATCTGCAAGTGCGATAGGGCCGTGCTTCATCTCACCTGATGGATAGCCCTCGGCGTGAAGATATGAAATTTCTTTAAGCTTTAGCGCACCTTCAAGTGCTAGCGGATAGAAGATGTCTCTACCGATGAAGAAGAAGCCATGACCGTGCAAATAGTGCTTGCTTAGGCGGTGAAGCTTCTCTTGAAGAGAGTTATTGATATTTAAAATTTGTGGAATGTGAAGAAGTGTTTTGATCTCGTGATCAAGCTCTTTTTTGCTGATAGATTCTTTTGCTGCCGCCATTTGAAGCACAAGCATCCAAAGTACGATGATCTGCGTTGCAAAGGCCTTTGTGCTTGCCACACCTTTTTCGATGCCAGCACGAGTTAGAAGAGTATTGTCAGCTAGTCTAACGATAGATGAGTTATCAACATTACAAATAGCAAGCGTTCTAAGCCCAGCCTCTTTTGCTATCCTAAGTGCCTCAAGAGTATCGGCTGTCTCGCCACTTTGTGAGATGACGATGAAGAGCGAGTTTTTGTTTAGATAAGGCTTTCTGTATCTAAATTCACTTGCCACTTCGACCTTTGTTCTAACTTTAGCAAGTCTTTCAAAAAGATAGCTTGCGGTTAGCGCTGCATGGTAGCTAGTCCCACACGCACAAAGCACAACATCATCGATATTTTTTAGATATTCATCGTCTAAATTTTCAAGGGTGACTTTGTGGTTTTTAACCCTGCCCATGATGGTTTCAGATACGACTGCACCTTGCTCGTAAATTTCTTTCTCCATGAAAAATGTATAGCCCTCTTTTTGGGCATAGCTTTTGTCTTTTGGCAAGGCATTAAATGTTATGCTTGCCTTTTTGCCGTGTTTAAAAACGGCAATCTCGTCCAAGCTCACGTAGCCGTAATTATTGTCATCAAGATATGCCACCTCTGTTGCATTGCCGATAAGTGGAGCGTCAGATGAGGCAAAATATAGCTCTTTTTCATTACTCTTTCCTATTGCCATAGGAGCGGCATCTTTTGCAAAAAATATCTTATCAGGTGCAGTTTTGGTGATAAGTAGCGTCGCATAAGCGCCTCTAAGCTTTGCGATAGTTGCCTCATAAGCTTTAAATGGGTCTTTTTTCTCTTTTAAAATTTCTTCAAAAAGGTGCACGATCACCTCAGTATCGGTTTGGCTGACAAATTTAACGCCCTTTGCTTCAAGCTCATCTTTAAGCTCTTTGTAGTTTTCGATGATGCCATTGTGAACGACAAATGAGTGCTCGCCAAGGTGCGGGTGAGCGTTTATCTCAGTTGGTTTGCCATGCGTCGCCCAGCGTGTGTGACCTATCGCCACGCCAAAGCCAGTTGATGTAAAGTCCTTTGTCTTTAGGGCTAAATTTTCAAGCTTGCCGACCGCTTTAAAGAAGTCGATCTTGCCATCACTCATCACAGCCATGCCAGCGCTGTCGTATCCACGATACTCAAGCTCTTTTAGACCGCTTAAAATGACCTCTTTTTTCTCTTTATCTCCGATGTATCCTACGATTCCACACATGTTTTACTCGCTTATTAATAAATTTAATATCTCTTCGCCTTTGCTCTCAAGTCGCTCATTTTTCTCGATCAAAAAGAGATTTCTCGTTCTATTTTTGACCGTTTGGATTCTGGCACTCGTGACTTGAAAATGAAGCCTATCAAAAACACTCATCACATAAGCCATTAGCCCACGCTGATCTTTTGCGTTGATGCTAAGTTTGGCGTAATCTTTTGAGTGATTTAGCTCGAAGTTTATCTCATCTTTGTTAATGTTTGGTTTCAAAGGCTCTTTTAAAACCTCGCTATTTAGGGATTTTAGAGCTAAATTTTTAGTAATTTCAAGCTCCTCTTTTTTAACATTTTGGTTAAAATCAAGCCTGATATAAAATTTTTTCTCAAATAGCTCAAAAATTTCCATATATGCTAGGTCAAATTTGGCAAATTCATAGAGCAGGGCGCTTAAATTTAGGCTCTTTTTTGTATAAATTTGAATGCTTAAATTTTTAGAGTTGTTTATAAAAATTTCTGTCGTATCTAAGCTATCTGCAGCCTTGCTTAAATTTATGATCTCACTCGCACTATATTTTATAAAGACAAGATTTGATGTGATTTTAAAAATTTTCTCTTGCAAGCTTGGTTCAAGTGCCAAAAACTCGCTATTTCGTTTTATAGACTGCTCTTTTTTTACGCGCCTTGTCGCTTCGTCTAGTAAATTTTCATCGCTAAATGCACTAAGAGAAATTTCATAAAGCTCTCTTAAAAGCTTTGCTGTGTAGGCATTATAGAGCCTCTCATTTGTGGCGTTTATCACGCAGTAGCTAAGGATGTAAAGTAGTTTTAAAACCTGCTTGTCGCCAAGCTTTGAGATAAAAGCAAATATAACGCGTTGTGAATAAATGTCCTCTCTGTTTGAGACGTTGCTCATTAGCGTGTGGTATTTTATCAAGATGACGCCGATATTTACGGCTTTTTGGCTTAAATTTAGCTTGTTTGCGTAAGCTCTAAAGATATTAGCGCCGATATTTGCGTGATCTTTGCCAAGCCCCTTGCCAACGTCGTGCATTAAAGTCACGATCTTTAGCATCGTCTTGCCCTCCAAGCAAAGCTCGGTATAGAGATTTTTTATAAATTTATCTTTTATATTTTCAAGAAATTTTACGCTTAAGATGCTATGTTCATCGACTGTAAATTCGTGATAGCCGTCGTACTGAGCTAGCTGGCTGATGTGCTCCATTGGTTTTATTAAAATTTGTATCATTTGTGCATCGAGCAATGACTTTAAAATAGCGTAGGAATTTTTTCTTAAAAATATCTTTTTAAACTCGCTTATAGCACGCTCTAAGCCACTTTTTGTGATAATGGCTCGCTTGATGTAAAAGATCGCGCTTATATCAAATTTATAATCCACATCTTTTAGCTCTAAAAGCTCGGTTATTAGATTTTCAATGAGAGCTGGCTTTTTATGAAGCGGCACGTAAATAACGCCATTTATCTCGTAAAAGCCATTTTTTAGCCTTGCAAATTTTCTCTGATCAAAATTTAGCTCACTTTTAAAAAATGGCCTGCAAAGAGAAGCGACGATAAACCTCGAATAAATAGCGACATTATTCATCGAGCTTAGCATTTTTTGGCTGATAACGCTTTCATTGTCTTGAAGTTTTTTAGACTTTGTTTGCATAAAATTTGTCGTGATCTCAACACTTGAAGCGCTAAAAGTATCAGAATTTTGCGTTAAATTTAAGGTAGTTAGTAGGCTTAGTAAAAAGTCTACATTTAGGTTAAAGCTAGCGATCTCTTTTTCATTCATCACTTTTAGGGCTTGTGATCTAACTGAAATATCGCTATCTAGGCAGTTTAGTATACAGTTTAGGTGATAAATTTCATCGATCCCGCCAAAGCCACTTTTTAAATTTGGCTCTTGGGCTAAGTAGCTGATGCTAGAAAACGGCAAAAATGCCTTTAAATGGTAGTTTAAAAAGGCTTTTTTATCAAATTCTTTTAATTTTACGATCTCGCTTTTTACTAGACGGTAGAGACTTTTTGAACCACAGATATATCGGACTTGCGATGTTTCGCTTTTAAATTTGAGATCGTCTTTGTAATTTATAAAAATTTCATCTAACTCAACACTTTTTATATAAAAATTTATTCCAGAGCTACTTAAAATTTCGCTAAATTCTTTTAAGAAATTCTTTATGTTGTAGCCTTTTAAATTTTTATAAACTAGTAAAATTTCAAGCTCACTATTTGTGCTAAGTAAGGTTTGGGCGTATTTTCCAGTAGCTAAAACACTAAAGGCAAAGCTGTCATTTTGTGGCACAAACTCATCAAAAAATTCTCGCATAGTTTCATTTAAATAAGATTTTATAAAATCATCATATTCTTTGGCTAAAAAATTTGCAAAATTTCTACCCTGATTTTTTTGAAAATGTTTTGGTAAATTTGCCTTAAAATCAAGAAATTTCTCTTTGATTTTTAAATAATTGTCGCTATATTTGGTACTTTTATCAGCCAGCATTTAATGTTTCCATTGTTAAAAATATCTTGGCAAATGTTACATAATTTTTGCAAAAACAAAGCTTTATTTGCCTATAATAAAGCCTTAAGTTCAGCTTTAGGACGATACAAATAATGAATCTATTACAAAAACTAGAAAGTGGCGAGAGATTAAGCAAACAAGAGGCTTTTTCGCTTTATGAGCTTGATCTTTTTACCTTGGCTAAATTTGCCGACAAAAAACGCAGAAAGCTGCATGGCAACAAGGTCTTTTTTAATGTAAATCGCCATATCAATCCAACAAATATCTGTGCTGATATCTGTAAATTTTGCGCATTTTCAGCTCACAGAAAAAATCCAAATCCATACTTAATGAGCCACGAAGAAATTTTAAAGATTGTTGATGAGAGCGTGAGTCATGGCGTAAAAGAGATACACATCGTATCAGCTCACAACGCAAAAAGTGGCTGGCAGTGGTATTTAGAGATTTTTAAAAAGATAAAGGCAGCTCATCCAGAGCTTCATGTAAAAGCGATGACGGCAGCTGAGATCGACTTTTTGTCAAGGCATTACGGCTTAAGCTACGATGAGGTGATAGAAAAGATGCTTGAATACGGCGTCGATAGCATGCCAGGTGGTGGGGCTGAAATTTTTGACGAAGAGGTCAGGGCTAAAATTTGCAAAGGCAAAGTAAGTAGCGAGAACTGGCTAAAGATCCACAAAATGTGGCACGATAAAGGCAGACAAAGCAACGCAACAATGCTTTTTGGCCACATAGAAAGCCGTGAAAATAGGATCGATCACATGCTAAGGATCAGAGACTTGCAGGACAAAACTGGCGGATTTAACGCGTTTATCCCGCTTGTCTATCAAAGAGAAAATAACTACTTAAAAGATGTTAAATTTCTAGGATCGGCTGAAATTTTAAAGACTATGGCGATCTCACGTCTTGTGCTTGATAATGTCCCACATATCAAAGCTTACTGGGCTACTTCGACGCTAAATTTAGCGATGATAGCTCAGGAATTTGGTGCTGATGATCTTGATGGCACGATAGAAAAAGAGAGCATCCAAAGTGCAGCTGGCGCAAATAGCGCAAATGGCGTTACATTAAAGACATTTTGCGATCTCATAAAGACATCTGGTTTTACGCCGGTTGAGCGTGATAGCTTATATAACGAACTTAAAATTTACTAAAGGAGCTTGGGGTGAAATTTTTTGACTTAGCACAAAACAAAACGAGTGTGAAGCAGGAATTTGGAGCAGGACTTACGACATTTTTGGCAATGATGTATATCGTGCCGGTAAATGCGATCATTATGAGCAAAACTGGTATGCCTTATGAGGCACTAATTACGGCAACTGCGCTAATTACCATCTTTTCTACGGTATTAAATGGTCTTTGGGCGAACACGCCAGTTGCGATGAGCGTTGGCATGGGGCTTAACGCTTATTTTACATTTGGTCTTTGCATCGGTATGAAAGTACCTTGGCAAACGGCTCTTGGCGTTGTTTTTCTAAGCGGCGTGATATTTGTCGTCTTGTCTTTTACAAATTTTAGAATGTGGATAATTAGATCCATCCCACTTGACCTAAGAAGAGCGATAAGTGCTGGCATAGGTACCTTTATCAGCTTTGTGGCGTTTCAACAAATGGGCTTTATCGTAAATAGCGACGCAGTTTTGGTTGGTATAGGAAATTTCAAAGATACAAACGTACTTCTTGGCGTTTTAGGACTATTTTTAGTTATTTGCTTTTGGGCGTGGAAGATAAAGGGCGCGTTTATCCTAGCTGTGCTTGTCACTTCAGTGATCGCTTGGGTGCTTGGCATCGCTCCTCATCCAACAGAAATTTTCTCAACTCCAGCCTCTATCTCACCGATATTTTTAGAGCTTGACATAAAAGGTGCCTTTAGCTTAGCCTTGCTACCAGTTATTATCACATTTTTTGTGACCGATCTTTTTGACTCGATAGGTACTCTAGCTGGCGTTGGTACAAGGGCTGGAATTTTTGATGAAAACAAAAAAGATGGCGTCGTAAAACTTGAAAAAACTCTTGAAGCTGATGCCGTTGCTACTGCAGCTGGCTCGCTTGTAGGTGTAAGTACGACCACATCGTTTGTAGAGAGCGCAAGCGGCGTAGAAGAAGGTGGCAGGACTGGTCTAACGGCTGTATTTTGCGGACTTTTATTCATACTTACACTATTTATGTTGCCACTTTTTAAAGCTATCCCTGGCAATGCCATCTATCCGATCCTCGTAATGGTCGGCGTGCTTATGTTTGCTGAGCTTGCTAGTATAAATTTTAAAGATCCAGCTATTGCGGTTGCAACATTTTTCATAGTTGTGCTCATCCCGCTTACTTACTCGATCACAAACGGCCTTGCATTTGGCTTTATGTCATACGTCATAGTTAAGCTCATAAAGAGAGAATTTAGCGATATAAATTTAGGTGTAGTTGTGCTAGCGCTCATTAGTTTTATCGTATTTTTAGTGCATTGATAAGGAAGAAAGATGATATTTTATAGCTATGATGAATTTGCTGTTGATACTAAAAAGATGGCAAAACAGATAAAAGATGAATTTGATCCAGAGGTGATACTAGCTGTGGCAAGAGGCGGTCTAACGCTTGGCCACTCGCTAGCCGTTGCGCTTGAAAATAGAAATTTATTTACCCTAAATTCTATCCACTATGAAGATACAAACAAGCTTGATACGATTAATATCTTTAACGTACCAGATCTTAGCAAATACACTAAAATTTTGCTCGTCGATGATATCATCGATAGTGGTGAGAGTATGGTCGAGATAAAAAGAGAGCTGCTTAAGCGTTATCCAAATTTAGATATCAAAATAGCGACCGTCTTTTACAAAGAGAAGGCTCTGCTTTTGCCAGAATTTAAGGTAAAAGAGGCTCACGATTGGATTGAGTTTTTTTGGGATATACATATTTAAGGAAAATTTTTGCTAGATAAATTTAGAGAATTTGTTGGACATCACGTCGCCTTTAGCGTATTTTTAATATGTTTGATCGATTGCATATTTTTACTTTATACGGCAAATTCTCTTAGTATAAGTTATAGCGAAGCTGAAATTTTTTTTAACAAACAAAATTTTCTTTGTCATGTTTTAAACTTAAGCGTTCAAATTTTTGGTCAAACAGATATTGCTCTAAGATATGTAATGATCGCTTTTCATGTCATAAGCGTCGTTTTAATGTATAAGATAAGCAAATTTTACATTAAATTGGAGTTTGACAGACTTATTGCAGTATTGCTTTTTATCTTACTTCCTGGTACGCTAGCTTCAGCCCTTATCGTCAATAATGCTGGGCTTTGCGTTATGCTGGCGCTCCTATGTATATACTTTTTCCATATTAAAAATAAAATTTTATTTGTAGCATTTTTTTGTCTTTCTTTTTTTATAGATGGCGATTTTTTGATATTTTACGTAGGATTTTTTATATTTTCACTTTATAAAAGGAAGCCGCCACTTGCTTGGCTAAGTGCTATTTTGTTTTTGCTAACACTTTACTTTTTTGGTTTTGATACAAATGGTAGGCCAAGTGGGCACTTTATCGATACTTTTGGTATCTTTGCCGCTGTTTTCTCGCCATTTATTTTTATATTTTTTGTCTATACGATTTATAGAATTTGGGTTAAGGAAAAGAAGGATCTCTTATGGTTTATTGCAATTTGCTCATTTTGCTTTTGTATGATGGTCTCTGTGCGCCAAAGACTGGAGCTTGAGCAGTTTTTACCGTTTTGCGTGATCGCAACGCCACTTATGGTAAGAGTTTTTTTTAATTCGTATCGTGTAAGATTGCCAAAATTTAGAAAAGGCTATAAAATTTGCACGACCTTAGTGATGCTTTTTTTAGCCTTAAACTGGTCTATGATCGTATTTAATCAAATTTTTTACCTATTTTTAGATAACCCAACAAAGCATTTTGTCTATAAATTTGATGTTGTAAAAGAGCTTGCTGCTAAATTAAAAGAAGTAGAAATTAAGGATTTATACACTGATAATAAAAAGCTTGCATTAAGACTTAAATTTTATGGTATAGATGTAAGAGATGAGTCTAAAAATTTATTAGTAAACGCCGATCTAGATGGAAAATCAAAATTTTGCATAGAAAAAATGGGAAAAGTAATTGCAAATTTTGATGTAAGAGGCAGGTAGATGCATAAAAACAAGGGTTTTACTGTTATAGAGCTTATCTTTGTAATCATTGCCGTTGGCATACTTGCAGCAATGATCATACCAAGGCTAGAAATAAACGGAGCCAGGGAGGCAGCTACACAGATGCTAACGCATATAAGATACGCCCAACACCTTGCCATGCAAGATGATAAATTTGTTCATTCGGAAAATGAAAAATTTTGGTTTAAAATGAGATGGGGGATAGCTATTAATGACACTAGTTTGCAAGAGTGCTCTGTAGATGAGCCTGGGGCTAAATCTTGGAAATATAGTATTTTTTATGATAAAAGAGGTAGTGGTAATAAATTTAGTGGTAACTTAAATTCCAAAGAAGAGGTTACCATCGATACGCAAAAGCCAAATAAATTTTTAAGTGCGGGCTGGAGAGGCATTCCTCAATCCTATTGTAATAAAATTAATATAGATTTAAATATTGAAAAAAAATATGGCATAAAATCAGTTAAATTTGTCGGTAGTTGCGGAAAAGGTAAAATGCAAACCATTGATTTTGACGAATTAGGTAGGCCCATGAGAGTGGTAAGTGTTACTGGCAATAAAGGAGCAAAAAGGCCTTATTCAAGACTATTAAAAGGTGATTGCAAGATAATTTTAACAGATAAAAATAACAATGTAGCCTCTATAAATATAGAAAAAAGAAGTGGATACGCATATATAAACTAAACCCTTAAACCTATAATAAAAATACATAACTTAAAATTTAAAAGTGACAAACAAATTTTTCTAAAATTCCCTAATTATTTCAACTATCTTTAAGTATTGCTCATATATAATTCCAGCTCA
>NZ_POZX01000001.1:0-1042 GCF_002912895.1 Campylobacter concisus | reverse complement strand
CAAATTTCTCATCAAATATATATACTCCACCATATTGTTTAGCTAAGTTTTCTAGTTCAGAGTTACTTATCTTTTTGTTTGCTTGATTAGCTGAGCAAGCTATTAAAAATATACTTGTTAGAAGTAAGAGTGTTATAGCTAGAAATTTCATTGATTATCCTTTTATGTTTGAAATTTTAGTTTGGATATTTTATTGTTATTGTATTTATAATATTATTAATTTATTATGTGCTGTTTGGGGTTTATTAAAATTTATTATGCAGATAAAAATTTATTTCGGGTATTTTCATAGCTTATTTTATTTATCATAAAGCTCATCAAGTCCATTTCTTTCATTCTCAAATACATTATGAAGCATTGCATAACTTGCATCAGCTATATCAATATAGTCTTTAAAGCAATTTATTAGCTCTTTATTTGATTTTTTAGTTTGCACTTACTTGTCCTTGTTTGCTTTTATGAATTTGTTGTTTGTTAGAATGAATTTGTTTCCACCGCTTACTGGAACTATACTTTTTTTACTAAAGCTTATTCCCATTCCTTCATCTCCAAATAAGCCATATTTAGTGCTATATGTTTCATAATAAACATCTATGCTTATAGGAACTATTTCTCCATTATCATCTACATATAATTTTCCTAAATCTAAATATGGTTTTTCTTTGTTAAAATTTTCTAAACCTATAAACTCAATTATTTTATTTATATAGACTTCAGAAGTTTTGGCTTTCTTACCAGTTTGGTTTTCATAATATATCCAGCGAGTGTAGTATCTTTTACCATTTGAGAGGGTTTGAGGATATTTCTCATCAAAGCCTTTTAAATTCTTTCTCATTTCAGCATCAGTCGTAGAAGCATTTATTATTTTTAGTTCTGCTTCTCTTCTTAACTTTTCTTTAATTTCTATCTCTTTCTCAAATTTCTCATCAAATATATATACTCCACCATATTGTTTAGCTAAGTTTTCTAGTTCAGAGTTACTTATCTTTTTGTTTGCTTGATTAGCTGAGCAAGCTATTAAAAATATACTTGTTAGAAGTAG